>NC_014002.1:0-670808 GCF_000025865.1 Methanohalophilus mahii DSM 5219 | reverse complement strand
GTGGAAGGGAGCAACTGGCAATCACTGCATTTGCCGATGCCGTAGAATCCATACCCATGGCTATTGCCGAAAACGGTGGAATGGACGCGACATCCGTAATCCTGAAACTGCGTAATGCACATGTCGAAAATCCCAATATTGGATTGGACATCTACAGCGGCGACTATCTTGACATGGTTGAGAAAGGAATCGTTGATCCCCTTCGGGTTAAGACCCAAACTATAAGATCTGCTTCAGAAGTTGCAACCATGATTCTCAGGATCGACGATATGATGAGGGCACAGAAAAAAGATATGATGGATGTCAACCCCGAACATAACATCCATAACTACAACAGGCCGTTCTAAATGGCCATCTGGCCTGTGACATATTCACAGGCCATAAAACTTTTTGTAATCTTCAATTGCCTTAAGAGCCGCAGATGGATACTTTTTTTTCAAAAAGGCAATAAAATCATCCCGACCCTTACACTCTTTCATCCTGGCAAGCATATGAAGTGCAAGTTCATATGATGCAGGATTATCCCTTTGGACCTCCAGAGATAGGCAGAGGGCCTCTTTGGGGAAATGTAGTCTGATATGAGGAGACACCGAACCAAGCAGCAGGCCTTCTTCCAGCACACTGTAAGGAGGAACCCCTGTCCTGGAAATACGATCCCTTCCGGCAAGTTTATGGAAATTCTGCTTTGAATAGGAATGAATCTCAATATATATCTCAGGCGCACAATTGTTCACAAAAACAGGAATTTTAGAACCGGGACCTTTGTAATAGCCTTCCTGAAGAGTTGAGAGGTACCTGCCCCGATCAACAAGAGGAAACAGAAAAAGAGAACCTGATAGTGGAGGCTGCAACTTCATCAGGAGGCTGGAAGTGTCTTTCCACTCCCCACCATGCATCCCTGCAGCAAAAAGCCTGTAAGGCCTGCCCTTGCCATAAAATTTGAGCAGCATAACTTCCTCATGTCTTTTTTGCCACTACGTAAAATTCCCTCTGGGCAGAATCCAGGACTTCCAGGACTTCGATACCCAGCGATTTTATATTTTCAACCAGGCGGTTTTTATTCCTTCCTCTGCCCAGCTTAATTACCTGAAAAATCATTCCACCTTCCTTGAGAAGAGGAAGCACCTTACCGAGAGCCTCTATTGAAGCCTCTGGCTCAAGAGTCATATCGGTAAGCAATACGTCAAAGGGACTTCCCGGTATTTTCGAAGTAGGCATCGTAAATACATCATCAAGGATTATGGTTATATTTGGATTTTCATAAGCCAATCTTCCAAGTTCTGAGCGAAAATGGCGGCTGTATTCAATCCCTACAGCATTTGCACCGAGTTCACATGCAAACATCAGGAAACCTCCGGCACTGGAACCCAGATCCAATACGCTATCACCTTCTTTGATCAAATCGAATTTTTCCTGTATGTTACGAAGTTTAAAATATCCCCGGGGTTTATCGAGCCCTTCATCCACTTCTATTTCATTGAACTCGGACACTTCACGGGAAGATTTCGTTATAACGTTCCCATCAACTTTCACATGGCCTTCACTTATTGCCTTCTTGGCCCTTCCCCGGGAACTGAAAAAGCCGGTTTCTATAAGATATACATCAAGTCGCATGAGTTACAAGATGTACAACGCCCTATATATAGGGTAAGTTGACCTGCAGAGAAATTAAGAATGTTTATGACGGCAGGTATTTCTTGCTTATTATTAAAATGATGCTGTTTTTAAGAGTCGAAATCATAATTGCACCTAATGCCACCTTTATCAAAACAACGGTTACATGAAACACAACGTGCCCCATCTGCTCCTTTTTCCAGTTTTTTCACAAGGTCTGGTTCACTGATGAACGGACGACTCATGGAGACCATATCCGCATAAACCCTTAAGACTTCATCCATAACGGCTCTTGTGCGGATACCTCCTACCAGTATTACAGGTATACTTACAGTGTCCTTTATCATTTTGGCATAGCGTCTGAAGTAGGCTTCCTTTTCCTCTGTATCAACCCCGGGCTGGGACATTACAGAACCAGCCTCAACAATTCCACCACTTACCTCTATGGCACATACCCCTGCTTTTTCAAGAAGGGCAGCAATTTCCACGCATTCAGGTGCATCCAGGCTAATATGACCAGAATATATATCGAAACCATCGGTTGCATTCAGTTTGACCATTACAGGATAATCGGCGGAGACATCCTCCCGGATACGGCGCACTATCTCGGTGATTATACGTGTACGGTTTTTAACAGAGCCCCCCCATTTATCCTCACGCCTGTTGGTATAGGGTGAAATAAAACTGCTCAGCAAAAAACCATGGGCACAGTGCAGTTGTACTCCATCAAAACCTGCCTCTTTTGCCCTGCGGGTAGCATTAACAAAATCATCAATGGTTTCCAAGATCTCTTCTTCAGTCATTGCCCTTGGGAGTTTACCTGTGGAACTGTCTTCAACCTCAGAAGGAGCAAGCAGAGGATAACCGTGCTGTGCCATTGATTGTCGTCCTCCATGTACAATCTGGAGTACGATTTTACTCCCAGAGGAATGGACCCTCTCAACAATCTTCCTGTACGGTCCTATGAATCGGTCATCATAGATACCCTGCTGCAGATCATCGCTTTTCCCAGCAGGATTTACGTAGGAATATCCCGTTACAATAAGTCCAACCTCGTTTTTGGCCAGCTCTTCATAGATATCCCCTATGGATGCTGTGGGTGTACCGTCTTCCTCTGCCAGCCATTCATGGGTTGCTGAGCGTACAAATCTGTTCGGGATGGATAAACCTTCAATATTGATCGGATCGAATAGCATAGTTCAATATTCATGCTCCCAGGGGCATATATGCTTTACTCAACGGCCTTTAACAATTTCCAGTTCTCTTCCAAGCTTTTCATTTTGGAACTTAAAGGAAGTGAGGCTTATAAACAGCAGCACAAATGCCAGCATATTGAGAAGCAGCACAAGGAGCAGAGAATTGCCTTCAAGCCCGCCTCCGTCCTGACCATAAAGAGAACCTCCAAACATCAGGGGATGGGCACTTCTCCAGATACGAATGGAAAGAAAACTCAAAGGCACCGATACAAAGGCCACAATCCCGAAAACAGCAGATAACCGGGCCCTTTTTAGAGGGTCATCCAGGGCTGTCCTGAGCATGAGATAGCCTACATATACAAGAAAAAGCACAAGGGAGGTAGTTAACCGGGGCTCCCACACCCAGTACCAACCCCATATAGCTTTTGCCCAGATGGAGCCGGTGGCGAGCACAAGGAATGCAAATATGACACCTACTTCTGCAGCAGAAAGAGATACCATATCCCATTTTGAATCATTTTCACGCAGGTAAAGGATACTCGAAACAAAAACCACAAAAAAGGCCAGGTAGGCAACAATTGCAATCGGCAAGTGGAAATAGAATATATTGAAACTGGTATCCAGTACATTACCCGCCGGATCTTTCATGACAGGCAGATAGAAAAAAATGGCCCAAAATGCTACAAGAAGCATCAG
Organism: Methanohalophilus mahii DSM 5219; assembly: GCF_000025865.1. NCBI lineage: Archaea > Methanobacteriati > Methanobacteriota > Methanomicrobia > Methanosarcinales > Methanosarcinaceae > Methanohalophilus > Methanohalophilus mahii. Next base: position 667,302 of record NC_014002.1, on the reverse strand, counting down.
GGCTGTGAACATGTAAAATGGTTTGGAATATTTTTCCCACTGCAACTAGCATCACCGGTTTGTAAGGGTTATTTCAGATGTCTGCATGACTATGGAACTCACTGTATATTAATCCTCTACGACATACTCAAAAACCAGCATTGAAACTGCAAAGAAGACAAAGTCATAGACCACCAGCAGTCGGATAGATGATATTAAAGACAGTATGTCCTCACCTCTCAACAGACCCGATGTAGCCGATACCGCCGGGATGATCACCGGTAGGGACAGAGGTAAAAGCAGGACAGGAAGCAGCATTTCCCCGGCACGGGCACGTACGACAAGAGCAGATATCAGGCATCCCACCACAACAAAGCCAAAGGATCCCAGTAATATGACTATCCCCACCCAGATAATTCCAGTAAACTGGTAATTAAAGAGGACAGAAAACATTGGGATAGTAATTATCTCTACCAGCAACATCAGCAGGAACACAAAAATGACCTTGGAGAGGTAAATTGAATTGCGGGGAATGGGACACATTTTCAGTCCGTCCATACAACCGTTCTGGACCTCTGTAGCAAAAGTGCGGTTTAAACCCAGTGTCCCTGCGAATATGAAACATATCCATAGCACACCCGAAGCCACCGTTGCAGTTTTGCTGGCAGAAGACAACAGGTCAGAAAAAGCAATACTAAAGATAATAAGGATTAATAACGAAAAAACAACCATCGAAATAAATATCTCCCTGGCCCTGGTTTCAATTTTCAAATCCTTAAAGGCTATATTCAATCCTTTTAGCATTTAAATTGCCCTCCATCAGAAAAACAGATGGCTTCGGCAAATTTACGTGCATTTGGGTCGTTGCCCCCCACATCATGAACAATATTCCCGGCCTCCATAATTAACAGGCGACTGCACATATGAAATGCCTTGTCCATATCATGAGTTACCATTATCTTCGTCATAACCGATTTTTCCAGAAGGAGGTTTTCCATAAGTAAAGCTGCATTCATGTCAAGACCAGTATAAGGTTCATCAAGTAATAAAAGGGAAGGATCATGGATAATGGCCCTTGCAAAGGACAGACGTTGTTTCATTCCTCTTGAGAAGTTCTTAACAGGATCTTCGGCCCTTTTCCACAGACCAATTTTTCTGATAAGATAGTCACATCTCTGAGCAAGAGCAACCGGTTCCATGCCATACAGTTTTCCAAAAAATAGAAGGTTTTCACGAGCTGTCAGGTTGTCATACAGGAAAGTTTCGTGGGAAAGCATTCCCATTCTGTCCCTTACATCTTCTCTGTCGTGATCTTTTGTTCCAAAGATTTGCAGTGTACCTTTGGTAGGAGAGAGCAGAGAGGCAAACATTTTCAAAAGGGTCGATTTGCCTGCTCCATTGGGACCGATAATTGCAATAAATTCACCTTCTTTCACACGCAGGTTAATTCCATTTAGAGCATGTAGGCAGCCATAATCCTGGAAAATATCCTCTGCAACAAGAATCGTTTCGCCCATCAGGGAATAAATGATAGTAGCTATAAATTAAGATTGTGATATATTAAAATGCAACCAAAAGACATATAGCATTATAGTCACAATATTTTAAAGGGGTATTTTGATGAGTACGAAAATTGAAAAGATAATGATATCTACCGATGGGTCTGAGAATGTAAAGAATGCTGTCGATTGGGGTATCGAACTTGCAAAAGCAACCGGTGCAGAGGTCAAGGCAGTCTACGTTTTACCGCCTGTAAGTGTATCCATCGCAACCCGCGGAGAAAGGTGGGCCGATTCATTGCGCAATCACCTTAAAGATGAAGGGAAAAGTGCAACTGAATACGTTGTTGACGCCGGAAAGAAAGCAGATGTCGAGGTAGAACCCATAATAATTGAGGGAAGTCCAGCAGATGGCATTGTCAAATTTGCCACGGAAAACGAGATAGACCTCATTGTGATGGGGACACTTGGCAGAACCGGTATCAGTCATCTTTTACTTGGCAGTGTGGCAGAAAATGTGGTAAGGCATTCCAAAACACAAGTCTTGGTCGTACCCTGAGGCATGTAGTGCATCAGGCAAACGGTTATATAACCCAAACACAATGTTAGTATTATTGCGAACGGCTGTATCGCCCTACCAAACATTCTTCATCCAGCCGTTTGCAATGTCTTTATGAGGTTTAATATGCCCGAGGAATGGAAACAAATTTCAGAAGAGGAATGGAAAAAACGATTGTCTGCAGAACAGTTTCGTGTCCTCAGGAAAAAAGGAACTGAAGCACCTTTCAGTGGCAAATATAATGATTTTTATGAAAATGGTATATACACCTGTGCCGGGTGTGGCCAAGAAATGTTTTCTTCCTCCTCAAAGTACGACGCAGGCACCGGCTGGCCAAGCTTCTGGGAAGCAATATCCGAAGACAACATTGAAAGAATACCGGACTATTCCCTGGGAATGAAACGTATCGAAGTAATATGCAGCCGCTGTGGCGGGCATCTAGGCCATGTTTTTGATGATGGACCGGCCCCCACCGGAGAGCACTTTTGTATAGATTCCATTTCCCTGGATTTCAATCCTGAATAAGAATATAATAAAAATCATTGCGATAAGTATTTCTATATATCCGATGAATTAAGGGCCCTGTGAGAGAGGGAGGGCAGTTTCCGGGCCTTCTGGTCTGAGGAAAGTCTCCCCACCTTCCGAACACGCGAATACCTGTAAAGGGTATCGGGCGAGAGCCCGGGCAGCCGGGAAACCGGCTCTTGCGGTATTACCGCATGATGGCACAGAAACGATACCGGCCTGCGTTAAAGCAATGATATGGAAAATTGAGGTCGCGCAGGGTACGGATGGAACGGCGAATCCTCGCGGGTGCAAGTCGAAATGGGATCAATGGTGTTGTTCGGACAACCCCCGTTTGGTGTGACGCTTAGCCGAATACTGCCAATGCATCTTTGCATCAACAGAAGGGAGCTTACTCCCCTCACTCACACACTATTGCCAGCCGGACCGAATTCTTCAAGAATGCCTGCAATTTTTTCGTAACTTATGGAGGTATTATAACAACCATCACTTTCAAGAGGAACACCATAAGCAATAACATTTTTACCTCGTAGAAAACGCATCCCCTTGTTGATCTCATAATTACAACCAACAACAAGGATGCCATCTGCAGGCTTTTCTTTCAATACATGCTTCACAAATGAGGAACCGGTTATAATATAGAAATGATAACCATACCTTTGCGCATCCCTTTTTAGCTGTCCAACTATACACCTGCCACATTCCTTGCATTGTATACCATATCGTGAAGCATGGGCGGGGCAATCAAGAAAACGCATGCAATGTGGCAACAGCATAATCCTGTTACGAGTCCTACTGAAAGCCTGATAATGAGCAATGTTCTTCAGGGAAACCATCCAGCTGTCCAGGATACGGGGATCAGAGAATTTGCAAAAGAAATACTTGATAGGCAGGTAGAATAAATCAAGTATCCATGCAAAAATACCTGCAAGACGTACATGCCTATTAAGGCTGATACGACTGACAAAAAGAGCAAGGCTACTCAAAAAGACAGATATTGCCACGACTCCTAGCAGCACTTTACCTATCAGATCGTACATTACATGCCTCCATTTTTTCAATTACAGCCTCGGCGTCCACTTCTGTTTCAAAACAACCATCTTTTAAGAGGCAGATTCCCTGCACAGGCATAAATGAAACTTCTTCCATAGCCTCTGTAAGCTCATTATAACAGGCCACTCCGATGCATGAAGTAGGATGATAGTTTTTTATGATCTTCTTAATGAAACTTCCCCCGGGAATTACAAAAACGCGGAAGCCACGTTTTTCAGCTTCTGAACTGATATAACCAATGGAACAAAGGCCACATCGCCGACATTCATAACCATGAATTGGATCACAACGTGCAGGACAACGGGCATTCCTGAGACATTGTGGCAGGAATACAACACGTAAACCGGAACTGTTACTAAATTCATCAAGCATTACAGCATTGCGAATTTCGATCAGAATCTCATCAACCAGAGTATCCCTGATATGGAACATTCTGCATATCCATTTGGCCGGAGCATAGAACATATAGAGAATGAAAAGGACAAATTTTGGGAAAATAATGTGCCTTTTCCTGAAACTGTAAGCACCTACTATAAGTGCCAACAATATCCCTGCCAAAGCCAGAATTATCAGGTATATGAATATCCTGCCTAAAAACTCATAGGGAATTTGCATAGCAGCAACAAGACGTAACTGATAATTTATGTAGGTTTCTAAAAAGAGAAAATAAAAGGGGTATAACCCCTTGAGTTGCTTATCTTGCCTGATCTTCACAATCAGAAAGATCGATACCAAGAGCCTCAGCGGTCAAAACAATGACATCTTCGACTTCCAGATCTTCTGCCTTGACAGAGTCTCTTCCATCAGAAAGGTTTCTCTTACAGAATGGACAGGCACTGGAAAGAATATCCGGATTCTTGGCAAGAGCATCTTCAACTCTTGTCTCGGCAACACCAAGCGCAAGATCCGGAATACCTGCTTTGACACCACCGCCTGCTCCACAACATCGCTGGTTATCCTTTATACGATCCATTTCAACAAAGTTCAGACCGGGGATACTGCGCAATACCTTACGTGGTGGTTCGAAGACCCCAACGTGACGTCCCAGGTGGCATGGATCGTGGTAAGTAACAGTTTGGTTATCAAAGGGCTGTTTCCAGTTGATCTTACCTTCATCGATGAGTTTGTCAAGGTACTCAGTTATGTGAATAACCTCGAATGGAAGTTCTTCACCAAGTAACCTTGGCCAATCCACAAGAGCAGTCCTGTAACAACCCGCACAGGCGAAAAGTACTTTGGTGGCACCCTTTGCCTTGATACCGTCTACATTTTTACGGGCAGACTTTCTGGAAATGTCTTCTATTTCGTACTGACCGGTCCTTACAAGAGCGGAATTACAGCACTGTTCATCCTCACCGAGCATGGTGAAAGGAATATCCAGATGATTCAGTACACGTGCGGTTGCAAAAGCAAGTTTTTTCTGTCTCAATTCTGCAGTACAACCACCGAAATAGAGAATGTCTGCTTTATCTTCTATTTTTACATCGTCAGGGACCCAGCTTAGACGTTCCTTGGGATCTGCCATGTATGGATTGCCATATTCTCCAATGAGTTTGACAAACATGGGCTGCTTTCCAACAGGACCATTGCCACGTTTTACGAGATTGGCACGCATTGCTTCCCACAGTTCAACGGTATTGATACCGGATTCACAAACTGTAGCACACATTGCACATGTTGTACATCCGTAGACATCTTCCTTGAACTGGTCAATTTCTTCCTCCGGAACCTGCTTAGGCCCAAAGAGCCTGGCACGCAGACCATAGGATTTTTTCATATATTCCTGCCAGCGCAGAATCTTGTCCCTTGGTGCAAGTCCTGGATCCTTACCTGATGCATCATAGGTAGGACACCACTCTACACACTCTCCACAGCGTGTACAGGAATCGATTTCCATAAGCTGGACAGCTGTAAGGTTTTCCGTTGTAATAGACGGATTATCACGTACCATTTTATTCGCCTCCCTTGTTGGCCAGGATAGTAAGAGGTGTTGCAATCATGTGGATATATTTGCTGTACGGGATGTAAGCAATACAGAATAGCAGGGAAATAATCACATGGAACAGTGCCGCGGGTGGAGCATAGGGATATTCGATACCAAAGCCCCAGAAAGTGCCGTTCCTGATACCATCAGCAATAAATCCTGTAACAGTAATGAGGGTCAGTCCACCAAGCAGTATGGAGTCATATGCAATGGTAGCTTCACGCATTCTCGGGATAAAGAGCCTTCTTGCGATTGCAATTATTATACCTGTAAGCAGAATGTAGCTGAACAGGTCATTAATTGGACCGAGGAATTCTCTGAAGACTGCAGGTTCAGGCCCGATTCCCAGGTGTGCCATGTGGAGTAATTCCACAAGGAACATGAGAAGAGACAATAAGAACAGGGTCATCCAGCCTACAAAAATGGTAATGTGCATGAACCATCGAAGGGGACTGCGGCGCATTATACGACGTTGCAATAGAATATCAAGCACAAGCGTTACAATGATATTCTGCTTATGACCATGCCCATCCTCACTCAGCTGATAGGCCAGTGTTTTCGGGAAAGTAAAGATGCTGCCTTTGGAAGGCTTTTGCCCGTAACCTTCAGCACCTAATCCCCATTTTTTCAAATTTATATACATTCCATAGAGGAATATCACAATCGCGATCGTGGCCAGTATCATGACCTGCACGAATGTGATCCTCATAGCATCGGATATGCCAGAATAATATTCCATAGCCATAAATTCTATCTCCTGATACCATTTTAAAAGTTATTTTACAAAAATTATTAGCAGTAGTAATATAAGATGGTTTATTGGTGGTAACAATTGTATTTAAATATTTTCATTATGCAAAAAACAAAACAGGAGAGGAGAATTAGAAAAAAGGAAGGGAAAGGAAAGGATATAATCTTTTTAATTACAGGCCTATTTCCCTTTTGAAATTTTCAAGACCCATATCATCGATCACGCGTCCGATTCTATGTTTTTTTGTGTGGGTCTTGTAAAAGCTGACAATCTTATCAACGAGTTCTTTGACTTCGTCATCATTAAGTTCATCAGCTATCACATCACCAAGTCTTGGACGAATTCCTGCATTACCGCCAACCATCACAGTATAGCCTTTCGGGGTACCCATGATACCTATGTCCCTGACAGCCGGTTCGGAACACGAATTCATGCAGCCGGAAACCGCAATTTTGAATTTGGAAGGAAGTTGCATTCCGTGATATATCTCATCCAGTTCAAGGCCGAGAGTTACAGCATCCTGCTGACCACGTTTACAGAAAGTGGTACCCGGACATATCTTAATACTTCTCACACATAGACCTATTGCAGCACCCGGTTTCATACCCAGGTCATCCCAGGCATTGTCTATATCTTCTTCCTTGAGGCCTACAATACAGACACGCTGAGCAGATGTCAGTTTAATGGCAGCTGCACCATATTTATCTGCAGTGTCAGCAATCTTACGTAAGATATCAGGCGATACAATGCCTCCCGGTGTTTGGGGAGCAATAGCGAATGTTTCACGGTCCCTCTGGAGAATGGCACCCTTTTCAAGAATATCTTTTGACATTAATAATCCCTCCATTAACACTCTTTTTCCAGTCTTTTCAGCAGCCCTTTAAGGCCTTCTTTATGTCTTGCCTCATCAAAGGAAGCTTTCTCGAAGAAAAGAGCTGCCCGTTCATTGCCTTCATCCCTGGCAATTTTAGCAGCATCACCCTTTTCGCCTTCTGCCGCGGTTTCGCCTTCAAGCATCATCCTGATGTTCTCAATTGTAGAATCTTTGATCAATCCGAGAATCTCAGCAGTTTCTGCAGCATGCCAGGCCTCATCCATTGCAATCTGGCGCAAGTAAACTGCAACTTCCGGATAGCCTTCCCTCTCTGCCAGTTTAGACATGGCAAAGTACCATCCAACTTCTGTCGTTTCCCCTTTGAAAGTATCTTTCAATATTTTATCAATACTCATAAAATCACTCCATGATAATGCTGCTGAAGCAGTAGAATGTAGATTGTTCGTATAGTATATAACATTTTTTGACACGAAATATTGCATCAATATCGATAATAAACAGGCAACCATTCGCAAGATATTATAGTAAAGAGCGTATTCAAAAAGCAAGATATGTCACCGCAGATCAGAATCGTACTTGTAGAACCTCTATATCAGGGAAATGTAGGTTCGGTTACACGCTCAATGGAAAACTTCGGATTTGATGACCTGGTTCTTGTAAATCCTTGTAAGCTCGAAGGACAGGCAAGAGCAATGTCATGCCATGCACGTGATTTACTGGAAAGTACCCCTAAAGTAGACACATTGGAAGAGGCTATTGAAGATACAGATATAGTAATTGGTACATCGGGAATTGCGGGTATAAAAACCGACCAGCACATACGCATGCCGGCATACACTCCCGCCGAGATCCGGGATAAATTCAGGGAAACAAATGGAAAGATCGCCTTCCTTTTCGGAAGAGAAGATAATGGATTCACCCGGGAAGAACTCAAAAGATGCGATATGATAATGACTATTCCTACATCGGAAAAATACCCCGTAATGAACATCTCCCATGCAGCAACCATTGCAATGTATGAGATGAGCAATCTCCCCATCGGCGAGAGACCAATTGCTGAAGGTTTTGATCTTCAATTGTTATATGATCATTTTGAACAGGTGCTTGCAGATGTAAAACACCCAACACATAAGATGGAAAAAACGGCCCTTATGTTGAAAAGGATATTCGGACGCGCAGAATTGACACCACGGGAAGTACAGACATTAAGAGGTGTACTCAGGGATATACAACGATCAAAGAAATGATACATACGAAAGATAGATAAAGCTTGTAAGATTTTATAATCCGAACTCAAATCTGGTATGCACTGATATTAATGACGGAAGAGAAATGGGAAAATAAGTTCCGGGATTTTCTTAAACGATATTGCTGGCATGATATACTTAAACTTGCCAACGAGTACCCGGAATTACGAAGTATAGAAGTAAATTTTACAGATCTGGAACAATTCGACAGGGAACTTTCCGAAGAATTATTACAAACGCCGGATGAGGTTATCCCCTCGGCTGAAGAAGCTCTTAAACAAATTGAGATCCCTGTTGAAAAACAACTGCATGATGCACACATCCAGTTTACCAGTATTCCAAACAAGGTCACGATACGTGATCTCAGAAGCAATCATCTTCTCAAGTTCATTGCAGTTGAAGGAATGATCCGCAAGGCAACCGAAGTACGTCCAAAGATCACCAATGCGGCATTTTACTGTATGCGATGTGAAAATGTAAATTATGTACCCCAGAGCGGGCCTAAATTCGTGGAACCCGGTGAATGTGAAGAAGAGAGTTGCGGCAAAAGAGGGCCATTCAAACTTCTCATTGATAAATCCAATTTCATCGATGCCCAGAAGCTCCAGATACAGGAATCACCCGAAAGTCTCAAAGGAGGGAGCCAGCCCCAGAGTATTGATGGCGATGCTGAAGATGAACTGGCTGGCATTGTAAAACCAGGTGATCGTGTAGTAGTAAACGGTATCCTCAGATCCCATCAGCGAACCACACGTGAAGGTAAATCCACATTTTACGATCTTGTCTTACACTGCAATTCAATAGAATATCTGGATCAGGAATATGATGAACTGGATATATCTCCAGAAGAAGAAGACGAAATAATAGAACTTAGCAATGATCCACAGATATATAATAAAATTATAAAATCCATAGCTCCTTCAATCTATGGTTATGAGAATATCAAAGAAGCACTCACTTTACAGTTATTCTCAGGAGTCCCAAAGTCCCTGCCTGACGGTGGACGTGTTAGAGGAGATATTCATCTGTTGCTTGTAGGAGACCCCGGTATTGCGAAAAGTCAGTTACTCAGATACATGGTGAAATTATCCCCAAGAGGCGTGTTTGCCTCGGGTAAAAGTGCCTCATCAAGTGGGTTGACCGCAGCAGCGGTTAAGGATGATCTGGGAGACGGCCGCTGGACACTTGAAGCCGGTGCCCTGGTTATGGCAGATATGGGAATTGCCGCAGTGGACGAAATGGATAAGATGAGCAGGGAAGACAAAAGTGCGCTCCATGAGGCAATGGAACAACAGACAATCTCAGTAGCAAAAGCTGGAATCCTAGCAACACTGAAATCCCGTTGTGCCTTGTTAGGAGCGGCAAACCCCAAATACGGGCGTTTTGACAGATACGAAGGACTTGCAGAACAGATCAATATGCCCCCTGCTCTAATATCCAGATTTGATCTGATTTTCATCCTGCTTGATGTACCTGATACAAAAATGGATACAAATATAGCCAACCATATTCTAAAATCCCATTATGCCGGAGAACTTTATGAACAATGGGACAAATTATCCACCTCTACAATAACGCAGGAAAAGGTTAATTCTCACCAAAAAGTTATCCTACCTGAAATCGAGACGGAATTATTACGCAAATACGTTGCCTATGCACGCAGAATGGTCTACCCCATTATGGAAGAAGATGCTAGGCAACATCTGGTCAATTTCTATCTCGATCTACGTAAGATGGGGGAAAACAAAGATTCTCCTGTACCTGTCACTGCAAGGCAGCTGGAAGCACTGGTCAGACTTGCTGAATCCAGCGCCCGAATAAGGCTTAGCAACACTGTGACTCTCGAAGATGCAAAACAGACCACAAAAATTGCCCTTGCCTGTATGAAACAGGTTGGAGTTGACCCTGACACTGGAGCTCTTGATGTGGATGTTATAGCATCCGGTACGAGTAAAAGCCAACGTGACAGAATACACATTCTTCAGGACATTATAAAGCATGTAAGTCAGAAACATGCCGGCAGTAAAGCACCTTTAGATGAAGTCTATGAAGAAGCCTCAGCTGAAAATATAGATAGGGAACATGCAGAGGAACTTATTCAAAAAATGAAAAGAACAGGTGATTTGCTGGCACCTGATAAAAAACATATAAGATTTGTATGAGGAAATATATATGTACCTCAAAGAACACCGAACCGGAGACAGACTGATCGTTGCTGCCTGTGACCAGGAATTAATCGGGCAAAAATTGAATCAGGGGGATGTTGTTGTCGAAATAACAGAAAGTTTCTATAAAGGGGAAATAGTATCTGAAAAACAATTGCAATCTGCACTTGGAAGGGCAACCAGTGCTAATCTGTTTGGCAAGAGAACAATTGAATGTGCCCTTGAATGCAGGATGATTGATCCTGAATCAATAATTACTATTAATGGCGTGCCACATGCGCAATTATACAGGATATAAGACTACGAAAGGTTTTAAAGATGAATGAGAGTGCAGTTGAAGAAAATTCACCCTTCCCTGGAAAAGAAGGATTGGTGAAAGGTGTAATTGAAAAACACCAGAAGTTTCTGAATGAGTACAATGCTGAGTACAGTAAACTTGAGAATGAAGTAAAAAAACTCGAGGATACAATAAGCAACTCTAAAAAGAAAAGAGAAGAAGAGAAAAACCGCTTAGAAGTGCTCAAAGAAAAAAAACAGCAATTGTATCACCAGGCAAATAATCTGCTGGGAGAAATGTTCACGGCCTGTCCCGAAAAACTTGATAATCGGATTATGCACTCCACAAATGATGACATAGAGGAGTTAAAAAGGACAAGGCAGCTGGAAAATGAAGAAAAAACTATTCAAGATGTCCTGGAAAAAATAGACGAACTTGAAAACGATAACACCCGTGAATACACCAGCCAGATAAAAGCTCGCATACAAGAAGCCTCAAACGCTTCCTCCGAAATAGAATCCCTGAAAAGATCTATGGAAAACGAAGAAAACCTGGACCAAATCCATAAAGAACTTGGTGAAAAAAAACCCAGGCATAATTGGTTGGAAAGAAGGATCAAAAGCCACAAAGAAGCACTTGAGTACTGGAAAAACCAAAAAGAAGCAATTGCGGGGGATGTTGCATGAAAGATGTATCTTCAATGACAGAACGTGAACTTAAAGATACTGTAAATAATTACAGGAAAGAGATATCCCAGCATGAAAAGAGTTTAAAAGGAGTTTTCAAAGAGCTCAAACTTCATAAAACTAATATCGATGAACTCAAAGAGAAAAGGAATGAGCTCAATGCAAAAGTCAGGGAACTTGCAAAAGAGGCACGGGAAGAGAAAACGCAACGTGATGATATCAACAAGAAGATAGCTGATTTGAAATCCAGAAGGAATGAAGTTGCTGGTGAAAGGAATAAAGTCGTAAAAGACATAAATGATCTCAAGAAAAAGCGTGATCAGTATAACGAACAATCAAAAGGGAGTCTGGAAACCCTTTCTAAAGCCTATGCAGAAGACCTTGATAAATTCCTCAACGCTGATATTCCCCTGAAACACGAGCAGGACCTTTTTGAAAAACTCAACGAACTGGAAAAGCGTCTTGAAGCAGCAAAAGCTGCCAATCATTTCCACAACCAGGTCATCAATATTTATGAAAATACCAGGGATATTGGTGACGAGGAAAGAGATGTTTCAAAGGAAATAAAGCAACTTGCAGAAAAATCCCAGCAACATCATTTGAATATGATAGAGCTATATAAACAGGTCGATGAGATCCGTAAAGAAGCGGATAAATTCCATTCACAGATCAAAGAAACCTACCAGGTAATTGCTCCTACCCGTGAAAAGATAGATCCTCTCAAAACAAAAATATCTAATTTGAGAGATGAACTGAGTATCTATCTTGATAGGTTGAATGATATACAGACCCATAAGGACGAACAAAAAAAGAGTGATCAGCACGTCGCCGCAAAAGAAAAATTTGAAAAGACCGGCAAACTCAGCCTAGATGAACTGAGAGTCCTTATGGATAAAGGAGATATCAAACTCTAAAGTTACCTGTGTTCATAGACATAGGGCAACAGAAGGGCAAACAAAACCAGGAGTGTCGGATTTAAAAAAGGCACTCTCTGATTTTGAGATTCATTATCAGATGTATTTTGCACTTTATTCTGCATCTTTTCATCATCCGGATTATAGGGGTACCTTTGATCTACATATTGATAAACTGGATCAAAAGTTACCAGCTCACCACTGGAACCATAATATATCCTATCCATTGTAATATTGAATACAGGTGATGAATTACTGGAATAGGTAAATACCTCACCCCGACCCAGAATGGAATCCGCCACACTTTCACCATTCAATGAAAGGGATACCCATACCCTTTCACTTTCGGGGTTGACATACTTGACATGCAGAGAGTAATCCTGCTCAAAATCGAAGGTCTCTCCGGCTTTAACATAAACTGAAGTCCCATTGAGGATTACTTGCGGATCCTCGGCAGCTACCACAATGCATAAAAAAATATTAAGCAGTATAAAATAATAAAAAAGTTTAAACGATGAAATATCCTTCATCACAATCCCCGTCAGATGTAGATGCAGCGGCCAGACAAAATTTCTTCGGTTGACCCATTGTTTTTCTGCAAAAGTAAACCTCCGGAAGGGGATATCCCGATTGCCCTGCCATCCACCATTTTAGAAGGAGTAACAATGCGTACTTTTCTACCAATAGTATCCGAAGAATCTATCCATCTTTCCATTAATTCCTCAAAGGGTTGTGTCTTGAAATGTACATAATACTGTTCCAGATTATAAAGTAATGAGCGGACAAATTCAAGCCTATCCACATAGGTACCAAGCTCATCACTTATAGTTGTGGAACCATCCCGGATTTCCTCCGGCAACATCTCGGTATTAAAGTTTAAATTAATTCCCATACCCAGAACAATATATTCAACCCGATCTATTTCAGCTTCCATTTCTGTAAGAATCCCACAAATCTTTTTGCCGTTGACAAGCACATCGTTTGGCCATTTCAGAGACGGGGTAAGACCAATTGATTTCAGAGAATCAACTACAGCAAGTCCACCCACAAGAGTCAATCTTGAAGCATCCGCAGAAACTATCGATGGCTTAAGGACAATGGATATCCATACCCCGCCGTGAGGAGATACCCAATCAAACCCCCTTCTCCCACGTCCCTTTTTCTGGACTTCCGCAACTACAACCGTGCCTTCGGTTGTATCTTTTGCAATTGTTTTTGCATAATCGTTGGTGGACTCAAGTTCCATAAAATGCCGGATGTCCTTGCCCAAAATATCTGTTTCAAGGCCTGCTTGCACAAGTTCTGGCAAAAGAAAATCCGGAACTGAGTTTAAGATATAACCTTTACCAGGGGATGAGATAATCGAATAACCCTGGCTTTGAAGCGACTGAATGTATTTCCAGACCATGGTCCTGGAAATTTCCAGTTTCCTGCCAATCTGTTCCCCGGAAATAGGCTTGCCATCTGCCTGAGAAAGAAGACGTATCAATTCAATCTTTTTATTCTCCACAAAACTCCCCGCAATAAAGAAAGAGGGACAGATAAAAAAAGTTATCTGTCGTCATTCATCTGAGCCTTTCATATCATGCCTTTTTGCAGCATTCATATATGAGCCAACTGCAGTGCTGATCGCAGCAATCTTCTTGTTGCGATCCTCAAGAGCAGAAGAAAGAGTTGCACATCTTTCACTATCAGATACAGCGACCTTCTCTAAAGCTGAAAGCACATCGTGGTCATCAATAAAATGTGTTGTCAGATCCCCTTTGGCGAATGCATCAATGGACAAAACCGTTCTGTGGAAAGGAATGTTGGTTTTAACACCTACAACCACATATTCGTAGAGGGCTCTTTTCATACGCGCAATGGCTTCCTCACGATCACTCCCCCATACACAGAGTTTGGAGATCATTGAATCATAAAAAGGAGGAATTACATAACCCATATGGACACCACTGTCAACCCTCACGCCGGGGCCACCTGCTGAACGATACCTGCGTATCTTACCGGGTGACGGGGCGAAATCATTCAGCGGATCTTCGGCATTGATACGACATTCGATAGCCGAGCCTCTGATTTCAATATCATCCTGGGTAAATGGTAATTTTTCACCACAGGCAACACGCAACTGCTGTTTTACTATATCGATGCCTGTAACAAGTTCGGTAACTCCATGTTCTACCTGCAAACGTGTGTTTACTTCAAGGAAATAATAATCACCCTTTGAATACAGGAATTCAACAGTACCGGCATTTACATATCCTATTTTTTTGGCAGCTTTGACAGCAGCCTCACCCATGTCCCTGCGAAGTTCAGGAGTCATTATAGGAGAGGGAGCCTCTTCAATCAATTTCTGGTGTCTTCTCTGAATGGAACATTCACGGTCACCTAGATAGAGACAATTGCCCTGAGAGTCAGCCAATATCTGTATCTCTATGTGGCGTGGTTCTTCAAGATATTTTTCGATGAAGACGGTAGAGTCACCAAATGTTGAAGCTGCAACATTACGTATGGATGAAAGTGCCCTGGTCAGCTCTTCTGGAGTATAAACAACTTTCATGCCTATACCACCACCACCGGCAGAAGCTTTCACCATCAAAGGATATCCGATGGATTCACCTATTTCAATTGCCGTGGCATCGTCCTCAATAGCCCTGCCATCACCCGGAACCACCGGTACACCGGCCTCGATCATTGCCGAGCGGGCAGTAATCTTGCTACCCATCTTTTCAATAACTTCACTCGAGGGGCCTATAAAAATAATACCTGCTTTTTCACAGGCGCTGGCGAATTTTGCATTCTCCGAAAGGAAACCATATCCCGGATGAATTGCTTCTGCCCCTGTCTTTCTGGCCACATCGATAATTGAATCTATATTCAGATAACTTCTGGATGAAGGAGGTGGACCTATACAGTATGCCTCGTCCGCATATTTGGCAAAAAGGGCATTGCTGTCGGCCTCGGAATACACCGCAACCGTGGACACACCAAGCTCTTTGCAGGCCCTCATTACCCTGATTGCGATCTCACCTCGGTTTGCAATCAGTATTTTCTTAAACATCGAAAAACCTCCGGCTAAATCACTCAATGATCATAATCACATCATCCGTTGACACGGAATCACCTTCCGCAACAAGGATTTCCTTGACCACACCACCATGTGATGAATTAATGGCATTTTCCATTTTCATTGCTTCAATGACACCAATCTTATCTCCTTCTTCAACATTATCTCCAATGTTGACGTCAACGGAGAGAACCATACCCTGCATATGACAGGTTACAGCACCAGGAGAAGATGCTGAGGCAGAAGGAGTCTTTGAACTGCTTTCCTCGACTGCAACAACACTACCATCCATTGGCTCTACCTGTACATCAAACACCTCATTATCCACTTCCACTTTGAACCTGGTAGGTATGGAAACCTGAGGCAGGGGTGGTGATGCGGTTTGTTTGGCAGGTGCAAGTTTTTCTTCCTTGGACTCACCAAGCAGGAATTTCGGAGCGATGGACGGATACAGGATATAGGTCAATATGTCTTCTTCCTTTTTGACAAGACCCATTTCTTCGGCTTCTTTTTTCCTTTTATCGTACTCCGGTTCAAGCAGGTCAGCCGGTCTTACATCGATTGGACTTTCTTCACCAATGATCCTAGCAATGATATCATCACTGATTGGTGATGGTGGGCGACCATAGAGGCCTCGCACGTAGTCCTTGACTTCCTTGGGAATGACTTTGTACCGCTCACCCATGAGAACGTTAAGGACAGCCTGGGAACCCACTATCTGACTTGTAGGTGTTACAAGAGGCGGATATCCAAGTTCAGCCCTGACTTTTGGCATCTCTTCCAGTACTTCATCATACCTGTCAAGAGCATTCTGTTCCTTTAACTGGGATACAAGGTTGGAAAGCATACCTCCTGGGATCTGATACAAAAGCACATTGGTATCAATCTGCTCGGATATCGGATTGAGTACTCCGCTGTATTTGGATTTGATATCCTTGAAATAACGGCTTACTTCGGCAAGTTTTCCAAGATCCAGACCTGTATCATAAGGTGTTCCTTTAAGTGCAGCTACCACGGATTCGGTGGGTGGCTGGGATGTACCCCAGGCAAAGGGAGACAGGGCAGTGTCCAATATATCTACACCTGCATCACAGGCAGCCATGTATGTCATAGGAGCCATGCCTGATGTACAGTGACAGTGCAGATCTATAGGCAGACCAACTTCCTTTTTTAGAGAACTTACCAGTTCTTTGGCCTCATTTGGTGCCAGAAGCCCTGCCATATCCTTGATACAAATAGAATCACATTCCATTGCAGCCAGTTCACTGGCAAAATCCACATATTTTTCAACAGTGTGAACAGGGCTTGTGGTGTAACAGATTGTACCCTGTACATGGGCTCCCAATCCTTTTGCAACGGTAATTGACTTTTCCATGTTACGTATATCATTGACAGCATCGAATATACGGAAGATATCAATACCGTTTTCATAGGCCTTGGTCACGAACTTTTCAACCACATCATCGGAATAATGCCTGTATCCGACAAGATTCTGTCCTCTCAGAAGCATCTGGGCATATGTGTTGTTCATATGTTTTTTAAGTTCATGCAGCCTTTCCCAGGGGTCTTCATTGAGGTACCTGATACAGGAATCAAAGGTTGCTCCTCCCCACATCTCAAGGGAATAATACCCAACCTCATCCAGTTCTTCAATAATAGGTAACATACTCCTCGTACGCATCCTGGTTGCAAGAAGCGACTGATGCGCATCCCTCAGAATTGTTTCCGTTATTTTAACTTTCATAGAATACCTCTTCATGTCCTCTTATTGATAAGTCTGATTGGCCATACGGGTCAAAAATATGCCAGTAATAGCATACATGCAATAAGTAGAATTGTAACTAATTATGCATGAACTTTTATGTAGTTTCTGGTAGAAAAACCAGACAGTAAAAATAAAAAAGAAAAATAGACAGGGAATTATATCAGTAGAACCCCAGCCACTGGGATACTTTCAATACAAATTTACCTACTGTGAGAGATACTTTTTTTGTAAAACTTGGAGAAGTTATCTCAATATCCCCTCTGTCATAAGCATCCAGAAAAACCTGAGCTGGAGAAGCAGAATCCATTATAGACCTTGCAGTACCCTCATCAGTGCTTACCACAAGAGTGGGTTCAAATTCTTCACTTTCTTCCATTTCGGCAAACTCAACAATCTTACCATCGACTGTCACGACTGTGAGATTTAAGGCAGATCCGTTATTCATATCTATAATAACATGGATGCGTTCGTTGCCCAGCATGTCTTTCAGGGAAGAGGGGATGGCATCCGAATTGGCATTGTATTCATCCACCTCACTTTTCATATCATCAACAATGGTAGCACCTGCAGACATGGAAAAGATAAATAGGGCCATTAGAATGGTTATAAGTTTCTTCATAGTAGTCACCTCTCAATAAACATTAATTAATATAAATTTGAGTTTAATGATAGTTATATTTATTCCTGCTAAATGGGCCAAGGGCCTGCCCTCAATCATAAACCACCATCAGAAAAACCATTATCTGAATGCCGCAATCTTTTTAAAAGACGGGAATCAAACTTTGAAATATGCCTTTTAAGATAAACAGTGATGTTCTGAGCATGAAGGATTATAATAACATATTCTTCTCAATCAACGAAGAAAATGTTGTTTCATTACTTTCACCCCTGCATACAAGGGACGAGATTTATGAAATCTCAGCTGTCCTTGTGTCTCCACATTCCTTCAACGATGAACTTTATGATATATACGGAAGAATGGTTCTCGGCGACGAAGTTAGTACTGAAAAAACCATCGAATTATTAAAAAGACAACTTTCAGGAGATAAATATTCAATAGAAGGCACTAAAAAAAGTTTACGCATATTCAACACGGAAAACAAAAATCTCTACATACTCAGTTATACCAAAAAGACATTCAAAATGTCCTCAACCTCTATTCTGGACCCTGCCGAATTAAAAGAAAATATTCCTGTTTTCCTGAAAATACTCGAGATACTTGTAAACTGTGGATATGAAGCCGGCGAGGGAGAAAGTGATCTATCCCTTGTGCCAATGCCCCTGAGAGAACCCGAGTATAAACCCCATTCTTTTGAAGAAAAAGAAGGAGATAAAACAGGAGAAAAGGGAAAATTCGAAGTCATACCCCGTGAATTTTTGGATATTGATTTTGAAGATGTAGGAGGATGCGATGAAGCAAAAGAGCAACTCATGCTAATCGATCTGGGAATACGTTTTCCTAAAATATATGAGGTTTACAAGGCAGAGTTACCTCGTGGAATTCTGTTATACGGCCCGCCGGGTACCGGGAAGACCATGCTTTCAAAAGCTGCTGCAAAAGAGCTGGATGCAAACTTCTATTCCATAAATGGTTCAGACATACTTTCCAAATGGTATGGGGAATCAGAGAAAAACTTGAATACCCTTTTCGAAAAAGCAAAGGCTAGCAGTCCATCGGTGATTTTTATTGACGAGATTGATGCATTAATGCCCCAGAGAGACACTTCACATGAGGTTACAGTAAGGATAGTATCCCTTCTTTTGCAGGAAATGGATGGAATCGAAAGTACAAAAGGAGTGATTATAATGGGTGCTACAAACCGGCCAAACCATATAGATCCGGCATTCCTGCGCCCGGGGAGATTTGATTTGAAAATGGAAGTGCCTCTCCCCGATGAAAAAGCCCTGCAGGATATCTACCATATACACTTAAAGGGACGCAACCTTGAGGAAGGAATGGATTATGAAAAACTGGCAAAGGCCAGCAAAGGACTAACCGGTGCTGACGTTAAAGGGATAGTCAATGCCTGCGTATTTAACAAAATCGTCAAATTGCGCAAACAGATGCCTGATGTCATAACCCGCTCGGACTTAAATGATATAGAAACCGAAACCCTGACAACCGACGAGGTCCTCAAAAGCATTGAAAAATACAAAAAGGAGATAAATACACTTGTCATGTCTCCTGAGTCGGCAGGGATGTATGCCTGAATTATCCTATGACAGACTTTTTTTACTATACCACATATTGTTTGTGAAAGGCAGATCATAATGGGAGACATTGAAGTAAGCGAAACCATGCAGAAATACTTCGACCTGATGGAAGAGGTTCTGCATAATGAAATTGAAATAGCAAACCGTGCACGTTCACAGGGAAAGGATCCAAAACCCGAAACAGAAATTCCCCTGGCAAAAGACCTTGCAGACCGGGTAGAAAATCTTATCGGGGTTGAAGGGGTAGCCGGGCGAATCCGGGAACTGGAAACCGATCTGTCGCGGGAAGAAGCAGCCCTGGCCCTTGGAAAAGACATCGCTGCCGGCAATGTGGGAAACTTTGATACAAAACGTGAGGCAATTGAGAGCGCCATACGGGTGGCGGTTGCAATGCTTACCGAAGGCGTAGTTGCCGCCCCAATAGAGGGAATCGACAGTGTAGGCCTGGGCAAAAATGATGATGGTACGGAATATATCAAGATATACTACGCAGGACCCATACGCAGTGCCGGTGGTACGGCACAGGCTCTTTCTGTACTTGTGGGAGATTATGTCAGAAGAGGAATAGGTGTTGACAGGTACAAACCCCGTAAGGAGGAAGTGGAAAGATATGTAGAAGAAATATTGCTATACAGACGAATTGCCACTCTCCAGTACATGCCCTCTGAAGATGAAATACGCCTGATCGTTGAAAATTGTCCCATCTGCATAGACGGAGAGCCCACTGAACAGGAAGAGGTCGAAGGCTACAGAAACCTCGAAAGGATTGAAACTAACCGGGTTCGCGGGGGAATGGCACTCGTACTTGCCGAAGGACTGGCCCTTAAAGCCCCAAAGGTACAAAAACATGTGAACAAACTCAAAATCGACGGATGGGAATGGCTGGACACGTTCATTTCAGGAGGGAGTTCTGATGAGGAAGACAAAGATGAGAAAAACAAGGTCAAGCCCAAGGATAAATATATGCGGGATCTTATTGCAGGCAGACCTGTATTTTCTCACCCATCCAGGCCTGGTGGATTCAGGCTCCGCTATGGCAGGTCACGCAATACATCGTTTGCGGCATCCGGCATAAATCCCGCAGGCATGGTCATAATGGATAATTTCATCGTTGCAGGGACCCAGCTGAAAATAGAAAGACCCGGAAAAGCTGCTGGAATGGCACCTGTGGACTCTATCGAAGGACCGACCGTGCGCCTCTACAACGGAGATGTGCTTCGAATAGATGATGAAAAAACTGCAATCGAGCTACATTCACAGGTAGAAACCATTATTGACATTGGTGAAATACTTATCAATTACGGGGATTTCCTGGAAAACAACCATCCACTTATACCTGCATCCTACTGTGTGGAATGGTGGGCGCAGGAATATGCAAATAAAACTGGCCAGAATGCCCCTGAAAATCCAAACCAGCATGAAGTAATGGATATTTGTAACACTTACAATCTGCCCCTCCACCCTGATTACATCTGTACCTGGCATGACATTGACAGAGATGAATTCGTAAAACTTGCAGAATTCATTGCTCAAAATGGCATAACAAAAGAGCGGGGAAATAAACTGTTGCTACCTGAAGAAAAAGCAAAGGAGCAGGGAATAAAAACGATTCTGGAAAAACTTCTCGTATTACACCGGATTTACGACGAAAAAATAACAATAGAGAATCCTTTACCTTTTATACAGTGCCTGGGATTTGAGGAGAACCTAAAAAAACAGTGGGAAGAATTGCCCTGTGAAGATGTCCTTGAATGTGTCAACAAACTCTCAGGGTGGACTGTCAGAGAGAAAGCACCAATGCGCATCGGAGCAAGGATGGGAAGGCCGGAAAAAGCAAACAGGCGTAAGATGTCCCCCGCTCCTCATGTATTGTTTCCGATAGGTGAAAGCGGAGGAAATACCCGCATGCTCTCAAGTGCCGCATCCTATAAGGCCAACAACAACAGCAAAGTGGGTGAAATAAATATAGAGATAGGAAACCGGATTTGCCCCTCCTGTGGAATGGAAACCCATGAATTCAGATGTGAATGTGGCACCCATACAATCCCAAAACTTTTCTGCCCCCGTTGTGGCAGGGCTGTCAATAAGGATATCTGTCCAAAATGTAAGGCCACCACATCCTGTGTAACCGCCCACAATATAAATTTTAAAACGATATACGACAGGGCATTTGAGAGGCTGGGAGAACGAAATAAACTGGAATCCTTCAAAGGGGTAAAAAGGATGATGTCAAAGCACATGACCCCTGAGCCTCTCGAAAAAGGAATACTTCGAGCAAAACATGACCTTTTCACATTCAAGGATGGAACTGTAAGGTACGACATGTCGGATCTTCCCCTGACACACATCCGGGCCGATGAACTTGGAACCACGGCTGAAAAACTTCGTGAGCTGGGATATGAGACAGATATTCACGGCAATAAACTGGAGAGTAATGATCAGGTCGTAACCCTTAACGTACAGGACCTGGTGGTGTCCCTGGGTGCGGCAGAGTACATACTTCAAACTACAAAATACATCGATGACCTGCTGGTGAAGTATTATGGACTTGAACCCTATTACAAAGCAGAAACTATAGAGGACATTATCGGAGTGATGCTAATCGGCCTGGCACCACACACATCCGCAGGAGTCCTGGGCAGGTTGGTAGGATTCACAAAAGCATCCGTGGGATATGCACATCCTTTCTTCCATGCAGCAAAAAGGCGTAATTGCGATGGTGATGAGGATTGCGTCATGTTGCTTATGGATGGCCTGATTAATTTTTCACATGAATACCTCCCTGACAAAAGAGGAGGAAAGATGGATGCACCCCTTGTACTCACAACCAGGATTGATCCCAGTGAAGTTGATAAGGAAGCACACAACATTGACGTTTGTTCCTCTTATCCTCTGGAATTTTATGAAAATACATTGAATTATACAAATCCCAAGGAACTGGAAGACATTATTGATCTGGTCAGCGGCAGGTTAGGAACCCGGGCACAGTTTGACGGATTCATGTTTACACACGACACTTCGGATATTGCCGGCGGACCAGTCAAAAGTGCATACAAGACACTTGGTTCTATGGTGGAAAAAATGGATGCCCAACTATCCCTGGCAGAAAAAATACGTGCAGTTGATGTGGCAGATGTGGCTGAAAGAGTCCTCATATCACACTTTCTCCCAGACCTTTTTGGCAATCTCAGGGCATTTTCCAGGCAGGGAACCCGGTGTGTCAAATGTGGTGGGAAGTTCAGGAGAGCACCACTTACAGGCACATGCCCACATTGTGGTGGGAGAGTCATACTGACTGTTCATGAAGGGGCGGTCAAGAAATATCTAGAAGTGTCACTGAAGGTCGCAAAAAAGTATAATGTTTCAAGTTATACTCAGCAACGCATCGAACTTATCGGATACGATATCGAATCGTTGTTCAAGAATGATAAATCAAAACAGATGGGACTTGCGGATTATATGTAATTATTCCACAGGAAGTCCAACGACGTTTATGTGCTGGATAAGCTCGCTGAGATTCTCGATTTCAAAAGAAAGCACTTCATCCCTACCCAGACCAATGGACATTTCGCCGTCATAGGTGAGCTGGTCCGGACCTCGTCTGATAAGTCTCTCCACACCGTCATTTGATAGGATTGATTTTATCTCAGGGTCATGAGCAAGCGTGCGCCCCGGAATCATTACAGTTTCCTTTATCTGCGAAAGGTCAAGTGCCTGGAAATCCTCAATTGTGATCAGACATCCAATATCTTTGTCTGCCGCCACAACATTTACAGGTGCATCCAGAGCCTCGAAAACTTCCTGTAATCTCGGCCGGGCAGCTTTACTGGTAACAATAGTCGCAGTCTTTGTAACTTCCGGGAGTTTGGATAGTGCTGCTTTGTCCTTTCTTATGGCAAAAGGACAGCCAATAAGAGGGTCTTCAAGAGGTGTGCCGGTGATACGCAGATCAAATTTATCTGCCGCATTTATTACTATGGCCTTAAATTCCTCTATCGAATGTGTAGTGATATTTTCCAGAACAGGGGAATTGCGCAGGATCAAACCTTCTTCGCGACTGTTGGCAAAACGCATCAATATTGCTCCCTTTGCACCCATTTCCTGAAGATCTGAAAGAGTTCTTTCCAGGATATTACCATCATTTACACCGGGAATAAGGACAATAGCGGCATATACTTCACATTTATCACAAAAGCGGCGAAGAATTTCAATTGAAGCTTCCGGCTCAGGATCATTCATGTATTTGGCCCTGAGTTGAGGGTCGGTGGCAAAAACCGTAAACGAAACCTCACTGACACCGTGTTCAATATAAAAGGAAGCGTCAGAAGCATCATCAAATCCTTTCCCGCTTGTGTATCCCAGATGGATGGGCTTTTTAAAACGAGAAAGCGAGCTGACAAGTTCCTTAATCTCGGGATAGCAACTGATATCGCCACCCCCACTGATGGTAAATTTATCCGGTTCAGAAGATGAAAAACGTAAATTCTGGGATACATCCCTCATTACTATCTGCAGAGGTTTAAAGCCGGGATAGGACTCCCTTATACTACGTGTACAGTAATCACAACCCTTTGCAAAAGGAAAACAGTTCTTGCAACCAAAAGGTGGTACTTCCTGTACCTTCTTAAAATAACAATATGAACAAAACCCGCGGCAATCAATTCCAGGACTGCCTCCGATATCAGCGACTATCTCCATGTGACCAAGTGGTAGAAAAAGATATTACTAAATCTTTGTGGTTAATTACATAAAAAATCAAATGCAATTAATTATACATCATGAATAATCATTGTATATCGTTCAGACCAAAAAAACGAATGCAAAAGTTTTAAAGGCAAAAACTCCATTGCTGACATGAATAAATTAAAGAAAACCGACTGGAAGGCATTCTCACCCTGAAAGTGCTTACAGCATATCCTCGCTCAAGCGTGGTTGCTTTCCAAATGGGGATTTTCTTTCCATTACAAAAAAATTAAAGGAGGAAAATACGTGTCTGACAAAATAGACATCTACGACGATAGAGGAAAACTCTTAGAAAGCGGCGTTGCAATTGAAGAGCTCGCTCCTACAAGGAACGCGGCAATTCAGCGTATCATCGGAGACACAAAGAGGACTGTAGCAGTCAACCTGGGAGGTATTCAAAAATCTCTCGCAACCGGTAAGATGGGCGGAAAGGCTCGTCACATGCCGGGACGTGAAATGGAACTCGATATTGTGGAAAACGCTGGTGCAATTGCAGACTCCGTAAAAGAATTTGTACAGGTAGACAGTGACGATGACACCAACATCGAGACTCTTGGTGGCGGCAAACAACTTCTTGTTCAGCTTCCAACCGCAAGGCTCACTGCCGGTGCTGACTACTCTTCCGCACTCACAGTAAGTGCAGCAGCAACCGTCCAGACCATTGTTGATATGTTCAACATTGACATGTTCAACGCACCTGTGGTCAAAGGAGCAGTATGGGGTAACTACCCACAGACAATGGATATGGCCGGCGGAAACATCGCTTCAATCCTGAACATTCCACAGAAGAATGAAGGTCTGGGTTACTCCCTGAGAAACATCATGACCAACCACATTGCTGCAATTACAGAGAAAAAAGCAATGAATGCAGCCGCACTGTCTTCCATCTTCGAACAGGCAGGTATGTTCGAAATGGGTAATGCAGTCGGAGAATTCGAGAGACATCAGCTTCTTGGATTTGCATGCCAGGGCCTTAACGCCAACAACGTAGTATACGATCTCGTAAAAGACAATGGTAAAGACGGAACTGTCGGTACCGTAGTACAGTCTGTTGTTGAAAGAGCAATTGAGGACAATGTAATCGAAGTTGACAAGACAGCTCCTTCAGGTTACAACTTCTACAAGGCACAGGATGTATCCATGTGGAATGCTTATGCTGCAGCAGGCCAGCTTGCCGCTACAATGGTCAACTGTGCTGCAGGCAGGGCTGCCCAGAATGTGTCATCCACAATTCTGTATTACAACGATATCATTGAGAAAGAAACTGGCCTGCCTGGCTGTGACATGGGTAGGGCACAGGGTACTGCTGTAGGATTCTCATTCTTTAGCCACTCTATCTATGGTGGCGGTGGTCCCGGTGTATTCAACGGTAACCACATTGTAACCAGACACTCAAGAGGATTCGCAATTCCATGTGTATCCGCTGGTGTATCACTTGATGCAGGTACCCAGATGTTCTCCATCGAGAAAACATCCGGCCTCATAGGTGATGTATTCGGTTCAATCAAAGAATTCAGAGAACCAATAAAAGCAGTCGCTGAATCACTCTAAATGAGTCACAAAGATTGAAGGTACCAATAATGGAAACTTCTGCTTCAGACACAAAAAAGCCCATACAGATCGAGATATTCCCAAAACGTATGATTAAACCCGATACCGTAGAGGGGCTGCTCAATAAACTTTGCAGTCTTGAAGGTATACAAAGGGCATTCATACAGGGGCCGCGCCTGCCTACAAAAGTACCCTTCGGACCTGCTGTCGGAACACCCGTACATCATCCATCAAGGACAAATGTACATTTTGGTAAGACCGAAATGGGTCTGGAAGTACTTGTGGGAAGGATTACACTGGAACTTGCCGGAAAGGAAATCATGGAAGAAATAAATGCAATTTGTGAAGACACACTTCCCTGCGGTTATGACATTAGGGAAGGGCGTTTCATCCAGACAAGGCAAACTGTTTCAGATTATGCAAAAAGAGGCCCTACAGCCGATCCTGCACTATACGGTCTTTATGACCCGAAAAGCAAGGTCGAATCACAGGTAAACCTCCTGAGAACAAATGAAAAGGAATGATTCCAGATGTTTGACCGGGAAACACAGGTTGTAGATTGCAGACACGGAATGGGCCTTGGCAAAGGAGGCGGACTGGCCCAGAGAGGCACGCTTTCCGAAGCCGGCAGGACCGACGTAGTCGCAGTCGCTATGAGTCCCGGAAGACGCCATATCACCAAGCCTGTTTGTGAACTTACTTACGGAATGCGCAAAGAAGACATACAGGTGAGTGTGCTTGTGCTCAATTCGGGATCAGGAGTTCCCGATGAACAGATGAAATCCGGTTCCTTCGGTATAAACCCGGAGGAGATCAGACAGATAAATCGACACAAGATGGCAGTCATTCATACAGGAAACATTCGTGATCATGTTGTCAGGAAAGTAAGGGAAATATTGGTCTATGCAGAAGTGCCGGCAGTGGTTGTCTGTCAGACAATCGTGGACTTTGAAGATTTTGCAAAGGCCGGTATCCATACTAGATTGGTAAAACCTCAAGATAAAAATATCCAGACAAAGGGAAAAGTAATGGAGATTGTGACTGGAGTGACGCGAGGAGAAACTTGTTCTAGAGACAAGTTAAACGAACTCGTCAAAGCAGTGAAATTCACAATGAAATCAATTGATAACAAAGGAGTGTAATCATATGACATATGAAGCACAGTTTTATCCCGGAGCAACAAGTGTTGCGGAAAATAGAAGGAAACACATGTCCGGTAAAGTCGAAAAACTCAGGGAAATCTCTGATGATGACTTAACCATTATTCTCGGACACCGTGTTCCCGGTACAGATTACCCAAGCACCCACCCACCACTGGCGGAAATGGGCGAACCAGAATGTTCCATCCGTGAAATGGTCGAACCTACAGATGGTGCAAAAGCAGGTGACAGAATCAGGTACGTACAGTTTGTAGACTCAATGTACAATGCACCTTCCACCCCATACTTCAGGTCCTACAACACTGCAATTAACTTCAGAGGCGTAGACCCAGGTACACTTTCCGGCCGTCAGGTCGTTGAAGCGCGTGAGAGGGACATGGAAGAACTTGCAAAATTCCAGCTTGAAACCGAAATGACCTGCCCTGCACTTGCATGCCTGCGTGGTGCCAGTGTACACGGTCACTCCCTCCGTCTTCAGGAAGATGGCGTAATGTTTGACATGCTCGAAAGGGTACGTCTGGAAAACGGAACCATCATTGTCCAGAAGGACCAGGTAGGAAGACCAATCGACAAGAAGGTCGACCTCGGAAAACCAATGTCCGATGAGGAAGCTGCAAAAAGGACCACAATCTACCGTGTAGACAATGTCCCATACAGGGAGGACAAGGAAGTCCTCGAATGGGTACACAGGGTCTTTGAACAGAGAACTATGTATGGATACAAGCCAGCTGTACAGGAGTGAGTAAAATGGCAGACGACAGAAAGAGAATGTTCCAGAAAGATTTAGAAGTTAAATTCACAAAGGAGCACGGCACCAACAAGATGGAAGGCGGCGATATTACAGATATGAGAATTCCATATTACCGCCTCGGTGTCGACCAGAACCCCAGGAAACTGGAAATGAAGAAAGTCGGTAAGGATATTGCAGAAAAGAGGGGTCTTGCAGGATACAACCCAATGATGCACTGCGGTGGTATCCCTCTCGGTCAGAGAGCTCTGACACCATCCTTCATATCCGGTAATGATGACATGATGGTCGAAAATGATGACCTTCACTATGTCAACAACGCTGCAATGCAGCAGATGTGGGACGACATACGCAGAACATGTATTGTCGGTATGGATATGGCCCACGAAACCCTCGAAAAAAGACTGAGTATCGAGGTAACCCCTGAAACAATCAACCACTACCTCGAAGTGCTCAACCACGCACTCCCTGGCGGTGCAGTTGTTCAGGAACACATGGTAGAGAGCCACCCTGCACTCGTCGATGACTGTTATGTGAAAATATTCACAGGTGACGATGAACTTGCAGACGAGATCGATGACCAGTTCCTCATCGACATCGACAAACAGTTCCCTGCAGAACAGGCAGAACAGCTCAAAGCCTCAATCGGCAATACTACCTGGCAGGCTGCCCACATCCCAACCATCGTATCCAGAACAACAGACGGTGGTCAGACCACAAGGTGGACTGCAATGCAGATCGGTATGTCCTACATTGCAGCCTACGGAATGTGTGCCGGTGAAGCAGCTGTAGCAGACCTTTCCTATGCAGCAAAGCACGCAGGTGTTGTCAACATGGGTGACATGCTCCCTGCAAGACGTGCACGTGCACCAAACGAACCTGGTGGTGTCACCTTTGGTAACCTCTCAGATATTGTCCAGACCAGCCGTGTAAACCCAGATGATCCTGCAAACGTAACCCTTGAGGTAGTCGGTGCAGGATGTATGCTCTACGACCAGATCTGGCTCGGATCCTACATGTCCGGTGGTGTCGGTTTTACCCAGTACTCCACTGCTGCATACACCAACAATATTCTGGATGACAACCTGTACTATGACGTTGAATACATCAACGACAAGTACGATGGTGCAGCTGAGAAGGGTATCGACAACAAGGTCGCCCCAAGCATGGATGTTATCAAGGACATCGCAACAGAGTCCACACTCTACGGTCTCGAGAACTACGAGAAATACCCAGTTGCCCTTGAAGACCACTTTGGTGGATCTCAGAGAGCAACCGTCCTGTCTGCAGCTGCTGGTAGCGCAGGATCCCTTGCAACCGGTAACGCAAACGCTGGTCTCTCCGCATGGTATCTCTGTATGTACCTGCACAAGGAAGGTCACGGACGTCTGGGATTCTTCGGATTCGACTTGCAGGACCAGTGTGGTGCAACCAACACCTTCTCCTACCAATCCGACGAAGGTCTGCCCCACGAACTCCGTGGTCCAAACTACCCGAACTACGCAATGAACGTCGGTCACCAGGGTGGCTACGCTGCAATCGCAGCAGGAGCACACGCCGGTCGTGGAGATGCATACGCACTCAACCCACTGATCAAGGTCTGTTTCGCCGACGAAATGCTCCCATTCGACTTCTCTCAGCCAAGGAAGGAGTTCGGACGCGGTGCGCTTCGTGAGTTCGAGCCTGCTGGTGAGAGATCCCTCATCATCCCGGCCAAATAAGCACAATACGAAGTAGGCTTATTGCCTACTTCACCTACTATTTTTTTAGACCCAGTTAAATAGCTAAAGCTTTTTTATATGATGATCTTATTTGCTCTTGCCATAGTTACAACCATATAATCAGGTGTTCCCATGACCAATAATACAGAGAAAAAAGTCATACCAGCAAAAGATGCCTCCATCAAACTTGCCAGCATAAATACACTCCTGAAAAATAGAGGGCTTGAAGCAATGGCACAGGCCCTTGAAAAAAATAAAAATTCAATAATTAAGGCAAACCGCAAAGACCTCGAATCTGCTGAGAAGTTAAAAGAGCAAGGGAAAATCTCACAGGCTCTTGTGGACAGGCTGAAAGTAACTGATAACAAAATCGATGGAATGATTGCAGGTATAAGAGACGTCATGGAACTTGAAGACCCAACAGGCAAAACCCTCAGCTGCTTAGAGCTTGATGAAGGACTGGAACTGTATCAGGTAAGTTGTCCGATCGGCCTTATAGGGGTTATTTTCGAGTCACGTCCTGATGTTGTTCCACAGATCATGTCCCTCTGCCTGAAAAGCGGAAATGCAACGATCTTTAAGGGCGGAAGTGAAGCCTTAAATTCAAATCGTACTATTTTCAACATACTTAAAAACGCCCTGGAAGAAACCGGGGATATTCCTGCAAAGGCCTTTCAACTGATGGAAACCCGGGAAGAGGTAATGGATATCCTGGCACTTGATTCCTATATAGACCTGCTCATACCCCGTGGTTCGAACGCTTTCGTGAAGTTCATACAGGATAATACCAGGATACCCGTACTCGGTCATGCAGACGGGATATGCCATGTCTATGTGGACAGTGAAGCAGACATAGAAAAAGCGATTGGTGTCTGCTATGATTCAAAAGTACAGTATCCGGCAGTATGCAACGCGATGGAAACATTGCTTGTAAACAGTGATATTGCAAACAGGTTCCTGCCCGGCATGATAGAAAAATTCGTCAAAGCAGGTGTCGAGGTCCGACTGGATGAGAAAACATACACTATTGCAGAAAATACCGGCATCCAGGGCTTGAAAAAAGCATCCGAGGAAGACTGGAGCACCGAATATAATGATTTGATACTTTCTGTGAAAATGGTTGATTCAATAAATGAAGCAATGTATCATATTAACAGGTACGGTTCCCATCATACAGATTGTATTGTTACTGAAAACAAGGAAAAGCGCCGCATATTTACCGAGCTTGTGGATTCCTCAAGCGTCATGGTCAATGCCTCTACAAGATTTGCCGATGGTTTCAGGTATGGCAAAGGTGCAGAGGTTGGCATCAGCACAAACAAAATACATGCACGTGGACCCGTAGGAATGGAAGGCCTTTTGATATACAAGTATATTCTTCTTGGTAATGGAGACAGGGTATCTGATTATGCAGGGAATAATGCAAAACAATTTACCCACAGGAAACTGGATAAACAGATTAGTGACATCATTTGAAATAACATCCGGGGATCATGATTTTGAGCAAGAGAAAAGTCATCCTTGACAACGCTAAAAAAGTTGTCATCAAAATAGGAACAACTTCCATAAGTAATGATTGTGGAGGATTGAATGAGGAATTCATGAAACATGTGGCCTCACAGATCGCATACCTCCACAGCCTGGAAAAAGAAGTCATTCTTGTCAGCTCTGGTTCTATTGGAGTGGGAATTGATCTGATGCAACTTGGCTGTAAGCCGCGGGAAATTCCTGTTCGACAGGCAGCAGCAGCTGTTGGTCAAAATGTTTTGATGCAAAAATGGATGGAGGCTTTTAGTACTTACGACCTGAATGTAGCCCAGATTCTTTTGACCTATGACTCCTTTACCAGCAGGTTAACCTATCTCAACCTGAGAAACAGTATATCCACCTTGCTGGCATATGGGGTTATCCCGATTATCAATGAGAATGACAGTACATGTGTTCACGAGATAGAAGCCACGCTCGGAGATAATGACAGGCTTTCGGCCATGGTTGCCAGCAAAATGGAAGCAGACCTGCTGATACTCCTATCGGATATTGATGGTTTATACGATAAAAATCCTAAAAGGCACAAGGATGCTGTATTACTGAAAACTGTGTCTGAGATTACACCAACTATCGAAAGTTATGGCGGGAGCCCTTCAAGTACAAAAGGTACCGGGGGCATGAGAACAAAGATCGATGCTGCCAAGATATGCAACATAGCAGGCTGTCATATGGTAATTGCAAACAGCTCTATCCAAAATGCAATCCTGAAAATAATGGAAGGAGAAGAAATAGGCACCCTGTTTTTAGCTGAAGGAGAAGTCCATAAGAACCGGATTCGATGGATTTTACTTGCCCATTCCTCGGGAACAATCATGGTAGATGAAGGAGCCAGGGATGCAGTAAGAAACCGGATGAGTCTCCTGCCTTCAGGTGTGATTGGTGTAAATGGTGATTTTGATCGTGGAGATATAGTAAAACTCGAGTGCAACGGGCAGGTATTCGGGAAAGGAATTACGGATTATACCTCAGATGAATTACAGAAAATAAAGGGAAAACATACGAATATGATAGCAGATATCCTGGGATATAAAAATTATGATAATGTCTTAAACAAGGATAATATAGGGATTTTTAAAGGATGAATTAATATATAAGTATGAATATTTAATATTTAACTGACATATGGATGCGGTGACATGCTTGATGAAAAAATCCCTTCAATTGTCCTTTTAAGCAGCAAAAATAATGAACATTTGCTGGAATATCTTGCATCATACAGGGTGCTACAAGCAGAACCCAAAGAAGATACTATTTCTTTTATCGAAAATAATGCACCGAGCATAGTTATAATTGACAATACTGAGACTGAAGAGGTCAACTACCGCATTTGTAGGGAGATCAAGCAAAATACAGGTGATCGATATCTTCCCATAATTATGTTCACCAAAACAGACAGGGAATGTATAAGAGCAGCTCTGAAAGAGGATGCAGATGATT
This sequence comes from Methanohalophilus mahii DSM 5219, assembly GCF_000025865.1. Taxonomy (NCBI): domain Archaea; kingdom Methanobacteriati; phylum Methanobacteriota; class Methanomicrobia; order Methanosarcinales; family Methanosarcinaceae; genus Methanohalophilus; species Methanohalophilus mahii. The sequence goes on along the minus strand of NC_014002.1, from coordinate 634,877 downwards.
TTATAACCGACAAATCTGACGACCTGGAAATTCTCACACGAATCAATTCCCTGCTACAGATAAAGACCCTTTATGATAAACTTGCAAAAGAAAGAGACCAGGCACAGACCTACATCGATGTTGCCCAAACACTGATAGGCGTAGTTGACAGGGACCTGAAAGTCGTACTTGCCAATAAAAAATCTTCTGAAGTTCTGGGATATCCACAGGAAGAAATAATAGGACAGAAATGGTTCGATGTCTTTTTGCCGGAAAGGATAAGGGATATGATAAAGACCGGTTATAATATGGTCCTGGAAGGGGAAATTGAACCTCCCGAATTCTCTGAAAAACCTATTCTTACACGTACAGGCGAGGAACGATTGGTGTTCTGGCATGATGTTGTACTCAAAGACGATCAGGGGGGAATCATGGGTACCATCAGTTCCGGTGAAGATATTACCGAAAAAAAGCAGGCAGAAATGGCTCTTGTAGAGGCAAATAAAGAACTTCAGGAACTGGACAAAATGAGAAATGAATTTCTCGCCAATATAAGCAAGGAATTACAGATGCCTCTTGCATCCATCAAAGGTTTCAGCAATTTGCTCGCTAGAGGCGAGTATGGGGAAATAAACAGCAAACAAAGGGACGCCCTGCTTACAATAACCAGGAATTGTGATAGGCTACAAAAACATGTCAATGTCCTTCTCTATGCCAGTGAGGACTGTAGCCAGAATGTGATATACTATTTTGAAGCTACAGATATAAATTCCCTTCTCAACAAGACCCTGGATGAACTGAAAATTAATTTTGCAAAGTATAATCTAACACTTGAAATAAATCTGGAAGATATTCCACAAGTAAATGCGGATGAGACACAACTGAAAAATGTTATTTTCCAAATACTCGACAATGCAATCAAATTTACTCCCGCAAATGGTAAGATAAAAGTTTCCACCAGTAGAACAGGCAAATACGTCGAGATGAAAATAAGGGATTCAGGAATCGGAATAGCCAAAGACAAGGTGGAAAATATTTTCAAAAGCTTTTATCAGGTAGATGGTTCCACCAGAAGAAAATATGGAGGAACTGGCATCGGTCTCTACATTTGTAAGAAAATCGTGGAAGGCCACAAAGGTAAAATCCTGGTGGAAAGCGTAAAAGGGAAGGGAAGTGAATTCACAGTTCAACTCCCGATTCGCACACAACCTGATGACTATACCACTACTGAGAACCTTGCTGTTGCCAATTAAAAATAAAAAGCAAAGAACAGTTCAATCCTGTTCTTCAAAATACCTTTTTGCAAGCAAGGATGTGCCCACAAGCGTAATTCCTGCCAAGAACATACCTATTAAGAAACTTTCTGCATTGAAATCCTGCCAGGAATGGACAGAAGCCCACATACCACTTCTCGTAACAAAAGTTGCAAAAATTACAAGTATAAATGAGAAAATGGCCATTGCTGGCGCCAGGAATCTGAACTGCCCCTGCCTGCCGTATATTGTATGCAGATAAGCTGTCGCTGTAATCCAGGGAATCAACGAAGAGGTCTCAACCGGATCCCAGCTCCAATACCACGCACCCCAACCAAGTACCTCATAAGCCCAGAAACCACCCAGACCGATCCCTGCGGTCAGGAATAACCAGGAAACCCGCATCCAGTTATTGGCTATTTTACGCCAGCTACTGTCACTAAGGAGCAAACCCGCAATAGCAGACGCAAAAGGAATAGTAAAAGCTGCATAGCCCAAGAAAAGGATGGGAGGATGGACAGCCATCCAGGGATTGCGAAGCAGCGGATTCATGCCCTGTCCATCTGTTATGTGATAGGGATGGACAAACGGATTCCAGTTGCTTACCAGAACGGAGCCGGCTTTTGAGTAATATACCGCAAACGGGTTGTCAAGTACAAGCAGCATTAGAAATACCGAAAGAATACCCAGGGACAGTATCCTTGTGACCGTGAATACGTTTCCTGTAGAAAAGCGGGAGGCATACCTGAGGACCAAAAGCATAACCGAAATGGCCCAGGCCCACAACAAAAGAGAACCTTCCTGGCCTGCCCAGAAAGCTGAAAGACGATAATACGTGGAAAGATCAAGACTGGAATGCATATAAACATACTCAAAAAAAGCAGCAACATCATAAAGATAGTACATCAGCATGGCAGAAGCAACTGTGATCAAAACAGCACAGGCAATTTCAAGTCTTGATGAAATTATCTGGTAATTATCATTTTTCCTGCGAAAACCCAGATACGAATAGACCATAGCACATAAACCAAGCAGAAATGCCACCCATATAATAATCATTCCAAAATTCATGCGGCCACCTCCTTTTCACCTTCTTTCAGCACTGTACTTCCAAGAAGCAGTATGCACATACCCCCAAGCATTATGTAAATACCAGCCCAGAGTAAACCGATAAATGGAACTACCCGCAGATACAGGTCAACTTCTCCGGAATTTTCATCGAGGGCTTTGGGAGCAATAAAAACTTCCTCCATAATTCCCCTGTTGATGTATGTAGAAGTATATGTCTGCCTCCATTTTATATCGGTTATATACCGAACTGTGCCCCTGTCAAACTCATTTCCGTTTTTAGAAATAACAAGACCAACATTCGTTGCATAGGAAGAACCGGGATAATTGTCATAGGGAGTACCTTCAAAATTTGAAGCCATGCCCATCACACTTACAGAATAAGGAATTCCCTCAAATGATGTTTCTTCACCAATGCTAACTACAGCTGAATCTTCTACTTTCATTGCTGAACTGAAAATGGTACCGAATATCACCAGCAAGATCCCAATATGGATTACATGGGCACCTATTCCCTTGAAACGAGATTTGCCACTGCGGTTTCTGATAACATCGACTAACCTGTACAGGGATGCCGCAAAAACCGCAATCATGGGAATTATAGAAATGTCTACAAGCATATTCCCGACAGGAGACAAAACTGCCATAAGTGCAGATAATAAAACTATACTTCCAAGGAGGACACCAATATACCTGCCGGAGATATAGGTGACAAGCAGGCAGGCACATAGCAGGATTACAAGTAAACCGGCAATAGGACCTGCCCTGTTATTGAAATATGTTGCATCCATACCTATTTGCATACCACTTAATAACTGAACCACCAGGGGTGTCAACATTCCAATCGTTATCAAAGCTGCAAGTATCCCGAATGCTGTCACAGTTGCAAAAATAAGGTTTTTTCTGGAAATGAGGTTTTTAGGGTTCATGTAAACAAACCTGTCCTGTAAGAATTATATTAGCAAATGGAAAGTTTTTCGGGTATAAAGGGATTTGCCTAATTTAGTTCACGCTGTTAATTATTTGAACTGATAATGATTCCCTCAAAGGAATCATGTTCAGGTAATTTTTCAAAGTACAACGGTAATACAGGAAAAACAGCAAACCCTTATATAAAAACGAAATTAATTGAAGGCAAAAGGGGCTGATCAAGACGCTTGATACAATTATTCTCGCTGTGTGGCTAATGGTGCCTGCCTATCTTCCAAATCCTTTTGCAGCTCTTTTGGGAGGAGGAAGACCTATTGATGGCAAAAGGACCATGGGAGACGGAAGAAGGATACTTGGTGACGGAAAAACGATACGGGGATTTATTGCCGGAAGTTCTATTGGAATTCTTGCCGGAATCCTACAAACGTGGATTGCCTTTACAAAAATCGAATTTATGGGGATTAGATTACCACCTTTTGGGTTTACAATCCCGGATGTAATAATTCCGATTGCTGCTCTTTCGTTTGGCTCTCTCCTTGGAGATATGGCAATGAGTTTTGTTAAAAGAAGAATAAATCTGAAAAGAGGAGCTCCTTTGCCAGTTGCAGACCAGCTTGATTTTGTAGCAGGTGCGTGGATATTGACCTACCTGGTATCCCCACAATGGTTTGTTGCAAATTTTACCCTGAATATCATTATAGTGTTAGTGATACTAACACCTCTTTTACACATAGGGACCAATATAATAGGTTATATACTTGGAATCAAGAAAGAACCCTGGTAACCTCAGGAGATTATGCCATGCAGGAAAACAATGAGAAAGATGAACTTATAGAAGCTCTCAAAAGGTGTGAAGCCGTCAAGTTCGGCCAGTTTACCCTTGCCTCGGGAAAAACCAGTAAATATTACGTTGATATAAAAAAGGCAATTTCAGATCCTGTAACCCTCAAAAAAATCTCTGACATTGCCTCGGCCAGGATTGACCTTTCTAAAACAAACCGTATTGGTGGAGTGGCCCTTGGCGGAGTACCTCTTGCAACGGCCGTCTCCCTGAAAACAGAGATCCCTCTTTTACTCATACGCAAGGATGCAAAGGCATATGGAACCGGCGGGAGGTTTGTAGGTGATCTGGAAGAAGGAGATAAAGTCATACTGATAGAAGACGTTACCACAAGTGGTGGATCAGTTCTTGAAGCGATCAATCTTCTCAGGGACTTCGGTGCCACTGTTGATGAAGTGATTACCGTTGTTGACAGGGAAGAAGGAGCAGAAGCGAATTTGTGGAATGAAAATGTGACATTGAATCCGCTTGTGAAAGCATCCGATCTGCTCAAAGAAGAATAAGCGGTAAAAGCGGAAAGTATTTATTCAATTATCTTGAATGCTCTATTCTAATACTAACTGTTTACAACACAAGTTTGCATAATACAAATGAATATTTATCGACGTGTTCTATAGGATTTTTAATCAGAGAGGTCTACACATGAATGTTTTGCTTATCGGTGGAGGCGGCAGGGAGCATGCCATTGCTGAAGCCATCTCCAGAAGTAAGAGAGAGCCGCAACTGTATGCAGTAATGAGCAAAAAAAATCCCGGTATAGCAAAACTTTGCAGGGATTTCTTACTTGAAAAAGAAACAGATATTAAAAAAGTGGTTGAATATGCCACTTCACGAAATATAGACATTGCATTCATAGGTCCCGAAGCTCCTCTTGCAGCCGGTCTTGTAGATGCTCTTGAAAAAGTCAAAATTCCTTCTGTGGGTCCGAAAAAGGATGTTGCCCAAATTGAATTCGATAAATCGTGGGCCAGGACCTTCATGAAGGAAGAAAATATCGAGGGATGCCCTGCTTTTAAAGTATTCAAAGATGAAAGGGGATTGAAAGAATATATCGAAGAACTCGGGGATGTCGCCATAAAACCCGCCGGGCTTACCGGAGGCAAAGGCGTCAGGGTTATGGGCGATCAACTGCCAGATACCACAGATGCCTATGAATATGCACTGAGCATCCTCGAAAAAGATAGTGTGGTTGTTGAAGAGAACCTGAAAGGAGAGGAATTTACCCTGCAGGCATTTGTTGACGGAAGCACTCTTGCTTTTGCTCCCTGCGTACAGGACCACAAAAGGGCATTCGAAAATGACCTGGGACCCAACACCGGCGGAATGGGGGCATATTCTAACACCGATGTAATCCTGCCTTTCATGATGGTAGATGACCTGGAAAAGGCTAAGGCTATCATGCAAAAGGTAGTAGAAAAACTCTGTGAGGTTACAGGAATCCCATACCAGGGCATCCTTTACGGCCAGTTCATCCTTACTAGGAAAGGACCAAAGGTAATAGAATTCAATGCGCGTTTCGGAGATCCCGAAGCTATGAACGTAATGCCTCTGCTTGAGACCGATATACTTGATGTCATGGAGGCTATCGTGGAGGAGCGTCTGGAAGACCTCGATGTGGTATTTAGCAAAAGGGCAACTGTGTGTAAGTACGTGGTTCCTGCAGGATATCCGGATAACCCTGATTCAGACAAAGAGATAGTTTTCGGGGATATGGGCGATGCAATTTTGTTCTATTCCAGTGTATATGAAAAGGATGGTAAAATCTATACCAGCACGTCTCGATCCGCAGCTGTTGTCGGTATCGCGGATTCCATAAGCAAGGCTGAAAGAATAGCACAGGATGCACTTGAGAATATCATCGGCGATCTGCATTCACGCCGGGATATCGGCACCCGGGCTCTTGTACGAAAGAAAATCACACATATGAATAAGATAAGAGAATTTTAACAGGGCTGATATAATGAAACATGTTCTGTCAATGACGGACCTTTCCAAAGAAGACATAATGGATATATTGGAGACCGGAGAGGATCTGAAAGAAAAGAGAATAAAAGGCAAGGTCACTGATCTGCTGAAAAACAAAAGCCTTGCGATGATTTTTGAAAAATCATCTACCAGAACCCGCGTTTCCTTTGAGGTGGCCATGAGTGATATGGGTGGCCATTCCCTGTATCTTAACCAGAGAGACATGCAGATAGGAAGAGGTGAAACGGTTGCAGACACTGCAAAGGTCCTTTCCAGGTATGTATCAGCTATTACGGCCAGAGTGAACAGCCACTCAACTGTGGAAGAACTCGCAGAACATGCTACCGTGCCTGTTATCAATGCACTCTCCGACAAGGAACACCCCTGCCAGATCCTGGCAGATCTGTTAACCATCAAGGAGTACAAAAGCACACTGGAAGGGCAAAAACTTACCTGGGTGGGCGATGGTAACAATGTGTGCAATTCAATGATACTTGGTTGTGTCATAGTAGGAATGGAGATTGCCGTGGCCTGTCCTGATGGCTACGAACCGGACGATGATATCGTAAAAATGGCACGTGAAATGGGTGGCAAGGTTGAGATACTCAGAGATCCGATAGAGGCTTCTACTGATGCTGACGTTCTCTATACAGATGTCTGGATATCCATGGGAGATGAAGAGGAAAGGGATAAAAGGCTGAGTGACCTGGCGGACTACCAGATTAACAGTACGTTGCTTGATGTCGCAAAGAATGATGTAATCATTATGCATTGCCTGCCGGCCCACAGGGGAGAAGAGATATCTGCCGAGGTCATGGACGGTACCCATTCCGTGGTTTTCGATCAGGCAGAAAACCGGTTGCATGCACAGAAAGCCCTGATATTGAAACTTATCGGATGAGAAATAGCTCATCCGTTTGTTCCTTTTTCATTTTAATGACCCTTTATCTTTTTTAATGGCATATTCATAATCACCCCTCATTGGAAAAAACAGGCAAAAGAGGCTATATACCGGCCATGCATTCTGTTGATAGGGCAGAATAAAAATTCTAACCCATGCGCCGGGGGTAAAACTTCCGGCTTACAACCTCCAAAAAAGACTCCTATATTTAGATGTCAGGGTGAAACATCCCTGACCTACTGTTTATCCAGAACCAAAACCCTTAAGAATCAAAAGCCCTATCTATAGCCAGAAATCGTGTGCGAGGGTTGCCCAGCCAGGCCAAAGGCGATAGGTTCAGGGCCTATTCTCGTAGGAGTTCGAGGGTTCGAATCCCTTCCCTCGCATCATGAAATTTTTTATTAATAGTTCTGTTTAACTGTACTATGTCTAATAATCATCTTCATAGAAACATCCCTACAGTATACATATAAGAAGGGTGGTGTTTTGACTAGAATTAATAAAGTAATCAGGGATAAAATTCCTGAAATAATCAGAAGCAGCGGCAGAGAGTGCACATTGAAATCATTGGATGATGAGACTTTTTTACCCGAGCTGGAAAAGAAACTGCATGAAGAAATCGATGAATATATAGACTCTCAAGATGTAGAGGAACTGATCGATATCTTGGAAGTTGTGTACAGGATTGCACAACTGCGAGGTTATTCCAAAGCAGAACTTGAAAGAATAAGGATGCAAAAACAGGTCAATAACGGTGCTTTCATGAGGAATCTGTACTTATTTGAAACATCGGGATGAAAAAGAAGTAAAAAACATTCACAGGTATCCAGCAGATGTCGGCTTTTTCCTACCCGTTCATCTCCCGGATGCACCGGCTCTATATGTGCCACTTTCTTTTTCTTATCTTTGCCTTCAGTTTCATTCTCTTCCTTATTCTCTTTATCCACCATAATAGACCACCTATACATAATTAGCACTGGTTAATGTATTAGGGATGCTAATTCATCCCCTGAAACCATATGAGGATACCATTATATCTACACTCCTCTTGCGCGGCCCATCCAGTTCCACAAGGAATATACTCTGCCATGTACCAAGTTCAAGGTCGCCCTTTCTCACAGGCATTGTTTCACTGTTTCCCAGAAGAACAGCTCTTAAGTGGGCATCTGCATTGTTATCTATCCTATCATGATAGTAGTCTGCATTTGAAGGAACCAGTTTTTCCAGCAATTCCATAATATCAGAAACCAAGCCCGACTCGTTTTCATTGACTATTATCGCGCATGTTGTGTGGGAAGTACTGATCGTACACATTCCTTCATTGATATTACTGCTTCTCACCACATCGGACACCTTATCGGTAATATCCACGATTTCAACACTTTTGCTGGTGGACAATTGCATACAGTTCCCTCCATTATCAAATCACAAATCATCACTGAATGCTTTTTCGACTACACCGGCTGCTATATTTTCAGCAAGATGGCGTCTATAGTAGGGATAAGTTACAAGACCCTTTGTAGTATCATTTAAGGTGAGTTGTCCATGTCGCAATAACTGATAACCATCCATAGAAGAAAAGACAACCGGCTTATCAAAATCATCGATCAGCATATCCAGATATTCCATGTTGCCTGTGTGGGAATAAACAAAATCCACATCCATAGTTGCAGTTGAGTAAAAAGGATTGTAGAAAATATCTGATTTATTTACAACAACAGCAAGTGCAGTACTGTCATAAATTACCGGTTCCATTGAAACAGTTTCCACTTTAAATCCTTTCTTTTCAACAAGGTCTGCAACCTCATCTTCAAGAATTACAGAAAATCCATTCTCACCTTTTAAATCAAGGTAAACAACACCTGTTGGAGCCGGAGCGGATGAATTGGGTTGAGAGAATGAATAGCCACTTATCTTTTGATCAACTCCTGTATTTGAAGTGGAAACACCGGCATCCACAAACGCCAGAAATAACGCAAATATAACAAACGCGACAATTGAAACTATCAGAATATGATTATTTTTTAGATTCATAATTGATCACAGGGTCCCCTACCCACCTCTAACATCAAAATAAACAGCGTCAAATATATAAATTTTATCCGAAAAAGAATCATCTATGAGCAAGGGAATAATCTGCCATTATTTCCAGATACTCCTGGTCATATTCAAGTAAAACAGATTGAAACATTGCAATATGAAGTTTTTCTTCCCTGGCTATATCCAGAAGGATTGCACGAAGATTCTCATCTTTTGTCAAGCCTGCCATCTGTTCATAGATATTAACAGCATCGAATTCTGCGATTATAGCTGCCCTTAATACCTCTTTATCGATATTTTCAGGATCTAGTTCTTCAAGTATTGCAGGAATTTCCGATAACAACTTTCAGCCCCTATAAAAGACAAGTGTTCATTTTATAAATAATATAAGGAAACACAGTTAACAGCACAATGGAAGCAGGAAAATAGAAAATGACACCCCATTACAGGGGTGTATCTACTCTTAGTTCTGCTTGATGTATTCTATCATCCGGGGTGTCAAAAGCGGTGCAATCTGTGGGAGCATGTTGGGCATCAGATTCTCCATTGCTTTTGGCATCAGGTCCGGGAGCTGTTCTTCCATGTAGTCGGGCATCTGGACATGACGGGTAACTGCTTCAAGCATATCCGGCATGACCTTCGGCATCAGGGAAGGCAGAAGCATCGGCATCATTCTGGGCATCATCGGCGCCATTAGTTTATCCATTCCCGGTACATATTTGACCGTTTTCATCATTCCCCTCATATACGAAGGCATGGCTGCCATCATCTGTGGCATCAGTTCCATCATCAGATTGGTCATGTTCTCAGGTTTCATAAGATAGATCATCTGCTCAAAGACAGCCCAGCCCGCCAGAGCATCATTTGTAGTATCCGCAATATCATACCCCATACTACGTGCCACGGTTGCACCCAGATCCTGCACATCCACAGGGATATTGCTCTTCTGTGCAGACACACGCAGCTGCACCTGACAGCATGGACAGGCAGCAAGCATAACATCGGCACCCACGGCTTCGGCTTCTTTCAGCCGCAAACCACCGATTACATTGGCAACATCCGGCTCGGCCACCAGCGTTAATACTGAACCACAACAGTGTCCGTTTTCCCTGTTATGCTCCATCTCACGGAATTCAACACCGGGAATAGCTTTTGCAAGCTTTCTGGGAGGGTCATAGATACCTCCGGCACGCCCCATATGGCAGGCATCATGGATTGTAACGGTCTTTTCAAGTGGAACCTTGAGTTTGGGTCCAATTATATCCATCCTTTCAGCAAGTACTTCGGAATAGTGCTTGACCTCGAAATCATAATCAATTCCCAGTTTTTCGGCCCACTGACGGTAATAGGTGTGCCACACAAACCAGCATGCAGGACAGGAAGTAATTACGGTTTTGACACCTTTTTTCTTCATGTTGCCCACATTCATTTTCATGATGTTTTCGAAAACATCCCACTTCCCGGCTGTAAGCATAGGAATACCACAGCAGGATTCTTCCTTACCCAGAATCGTAAAATTAATTCCGGCATCTGAAAGCATTCGAGCAGATGCTTCTGCGATATCTTTTTCCACAAAAGAAGCCGTACAACCTGCAAAATAGGCATAATCGGCCTTTTCCTTGATTTTGGGTTTGAGGTCCTCAGGAACCCACTCGTCCCTGCCCTGACGGTATTCCGCCCAGATATTACGTTCCTTGTTCAGACTCTGAGCCATAATCTCAAATGGTGGGAAAGTCATTTTGCCACGCTGCTGCACAAGGTTTTCCCTCAGACGCAGCCATGAATTCTCAATCGGCAGATCAAGCTGACACCGCACATCACACAATTCACAGGTGGTACATGCAAGGAAAGTATCTGTTTGTTCCTGATTTATCTCATCCCTTCCAGCCAGGTATTCTTTGATAAAGAACCATTTACCCCTGGGAGATTGGGATTCCCATCCACGCCCGTAATACTGATCACATTCGTTTACACAATAGCCGCACTGTGCACATGTATATGCATGGGAAATAATGTCACCGGGAATATTTTTCTGGTCTTTGAAGTCAGTCCTATCTACTCCCGACATGTTACCCACAAGGCGCATCAGAGGTTCCATTTTACCTGCCATGGAAAGCGCGGAAGTGAATAATCCCCTGCCGGTAAATGTCTCGGGATTCATGATATCGTAAGGGTCAAGCTCCTTTTTGACACCCATCAATTGCTTGAGCCTTTCACCGTAAACTTTCTCAGCCTGATCAGCAAAGTAGAGACCAGAAGCATACATCCTGCCTCCGTTATCTTCAGCGATCCTGATGATGCTAAGACCCAGGGAGAATGCCATATTGAACTTGAAAGATCTCTCTGAATGAGGAATGAAACAAAGAAGTACTACTTCGCCGTCCCGGGAAACCATCCCTTCGATCAATACAGGCAGTGATATTTTTTCATTGATTTCATCGATTACCTTACTTACCTTGTCCTGTGGCACTACTACCTCTGCGGGAATAAAAGAGGGTCCAAGCCTTTTGACTTTCATCGTCCTGAACCATTCACCGGTTTCATGTTTTGAAATTTGCTCAGGAAGGATAGAACCACCTGCTTCTTTGATGGCATTTTCAAGACCATCTACATCCCTGTTATCCGGATAGAAGAAGTTACATATATAGGATTCAGGTAAATCGGTATCCTCCAGTACTATGGGTTCACCGTGGTGCAATTTTTGAGGAGCACGATTTTTCATGTCCGCAAACCCCGGATTAATAAATGATATGGACCAGAGCGCAATGTTGCGTTTAGCGATCAATTGCAGAGCCTTTTGTAAAGCAGCAGGAGTCTCAAAACTTGCAGAAACTGCTTTTGTTTGCCTGTGTGGTCGTATCTTGAGCGTGACCTGTGTAATTATACCAAGTGCACCCAGATTGCCTGCAATCTTTTGCAGATCAGTTCCTTCAAACTCACGAACCTCACCACCGGGAGTGATCAGTCGTGCGGAAAGCATTGTGTCCTGTGACCAACCGTACTCATAACTCCCGTAACCCAGACCGTTCTGCCCGAGCCAACCCCCAACTGTTGCTGCCGGTGCACTTGAAGGAAGGGCACAGACGGAAAGATCAACATGGTTCAGTTTGGATTCAAGTTTTTCCCAGACGATTCCCGCCCCGACTGTTGCTGTCAGATTCTCCCTGTCAATATCATATATATGGTTTAACCGGCCAACATCAGCAATGATTCCTCCCTTTGTAGGAATCACACCCCCATAGCCCGATGTTGCTCCAGCCCTGGGAACCACAGGTACTGAATAACGAGAAGCAAAATCCATAAGTTTTATTACATCTTCCTCATTCTTGAGTTTAACAATAGCAGCAGGTTCCGCTTTTCCAAGGAGTTTTTTTGCCATGGAAGGCAAAGCTCCTACATCATGATTATAGAAATGACGTTCCCTGCGACTTAAGTTGACCCTACTGCCAAAGATATCGGTTAATTCTTTCTTCTGCTGCTCTGAAAACTCAAAGACCTGTTGTGACATACTATACCCTCCGTTTGTAGCTGGATTTATATAATATATAAAATGGCAATGTTATTTAATGGTTGTGGATAGATAATACACAATCCCACAAATCACTTATTTATTGAGTGTTAACAGTGTTTTAAACATAACCTCTTTTCATACTCAATAGATATTTATAGAATTAAATAATACGAAAGCAAAAAAAGTAACACTAAATGCAACTCAGTTGTATTTATTTCTGATATATATGCGGTTAAGGTGATTGTGTGAATGAAATGAAAATATTATTTTTATTACTAATCATTGGAATATGTCTTTCTGCAAGTGGATGTATGGATTCCTCTGAAACTCAAAACGAAAAGGCCGATACATCTACCGATGAAAAAACAATTACTGTAACCGATTCTTATGGCAGGGAGGTGACAGTCCCCTATGAGATTGAACATACTATCTGCATAGGAGCTGGTACATTACGCTATCTATCCTATCTGGGTGAACAGGGTACAATAGTTGGAGTTGAAGATATAGAACAATGGGAAGAATCTGTTGAGGCCCCGGAGAGGCCATACAGGATAGCAAATCCCCAATTCGGAGATTCTGAAAAATATCCCTTTATAGGTGCTTTCAGGGGTAAATATGATGCAGAATCCATCCTGACCCTCAGCCCTGCTCCGGATGTCATATTCTATAGTTATTCCAATGCCGAGGATGCAGATAAACTGTCCTCTGATGTAGGAATACCAGTAGTTGGTCTGAACGATGGAAACACCGGCGATGAAAACATGAAGCAATCCCTCCGGATCATGGGTCAGGTAATGGACAGGGAACAAAGAGCCAGCGAAGTAATAACCTTCTTTGAAGAAGAAATTGCCGAACTCAATGAAAGAACTAAGGACGAGGAGACTGTCAATGCTTATATAGCTGGAGTCAGTTACCGCGGCTCACATGGCATCCTTTCTACCCAGCCGGATTATCCACCCTTTGAATATGTCAATGTAAACAATGTCGGTTCCAGTGTTTCAAAGACAGGGGACTGGGAAGGTTATCAGATAGGAGATGATGCACTTTTCCAGTGGGATTCCAATCCAGGTATCGATTATATTTTCATAGATCTTGGAACCTATGATTTTTCGGAGAATGGTAATACTCATACCAATGAAAAATATGGAATCGAATCATTTGCTACGGGTGGCGTTTATGCTGAGCTGGATGCAGCAAAGGCCGGCAGACTTTATGGAGTGATACCATACAACTGGTACAGCACAAACCATGGAAATGTGCTTGCAGATGCATGGTATGTAGGAAAAGTTGTTTATCCGTCAAAATTCGAGGATACAAATCCACAGGAAAAAGCAAATGAAATATATTCATTCCTCTATGCTGAATCGCCTGAAAATGAGGATATCTACGAAACTATGACTGACAATTTCGGCCATGGGTTTGGACAGATCTCTTTCGAATGATCCAAAGGACTTAACATGGAATATTACAGCCAAAAATATGAGGATGAAAGCGGGACACTTCCTGAAGAATACCGCAGTTACATTGGGAAAAAGATATCTTTTATCCTCATTTCTATATTTTTGACTGGAGGTATATTCCTGTACTCCCTTTCTGTAGGGAATGCTGAATTAGCAATTACTGACATAATCCGCACGATACTTGGAATTCCAACTGAATTGACACATTCCAAATCAGTTATCTGGAACCTGAGAATACCCCGTGCTATTGCTGCAATAATTGCGGGTATCGCTCTTTCCATATCAGGGGTCGTATTGCAATCCATCCTGCGCAATCCCCTCGGGTCGCCTTACACACTGGGAATATCCCATGCAGCAGCTTTTGGAGCCACCCTTTCGATCCTGGCAGGTACACGCAACTGGCTGCCGATGCTGGATATACCTTATATGACAACGCTTTCAGCTTTTGCCTTTTCCCTGATATCGACTTTAACAATTCTGGCAATTGCAAAATACAAAAATGCAACTCCAGAAGTTCTTATACTTGTTGGGGTTGCATTGAGTTCATTGCTTACTGCTGCCACTATGTTGTTACAGTTTTTTGCAGATGACTCGGAACTGCCGGAAATAGTATTCTGGACATTCGGAGATCTTGGGAGGGCTTACTGGGAAAGTATCTACATAATGGGATTTATCACACTGCTATCCTCAGCCTATTTCCTGTATAATCGCTGGAACTATAATGCGATTGATGCAGGAGATGAGGTTGCCAGGGGGCTAGGGGTCAATGTTGACAGGGTTCGCCTGATAGGCATGCTTGTGGCATCACTGGCAACAGCAGCAGCTGTATCATTCCTGGGAATAATAGGATTTGTTGGACTGGTGTGCCCACATATCGCCCGCCGGTTTGTAGGAGATGACCAGCGCTTCTTGATACCTTCTGCATGTATTGTAGGGGCAGTGCTCCTGCTTGCTTCTGATGTTGCAGCACGCCTGATTATTGCACCCTATGTCCTCCCTGTGGGAATAATTACTGCATTCATGGGAGCACCTTTGTTCCTGTACCTGCTTATCAGGGGGTATAGTCACTAATGCTGAAGATAAGGCAACTTCATTTCGATTATAAAAAAAGAGAAGTACTCAGGGAAATTGAATTTGACCTCAAGCCAGGGGAAGTACTGACAATTCTGGGACCTAATGGTGTAGGGAAAACCACTTTGCTTCGCTGTATCAACACAATTCTTGCTCCAAAGTCCGGAAGTATAATTGTAGAAGGAGAAAATGTTCTGGAACTTCCCCGCATAGAAATCGCAAAAAGGCTCGGCTATGTTCCACAGAATACAGAACCCAGTCGCCTGACAGCATTTGATGCAATTTTACTGGGAAGGAAACCTCATATCGAATGGGGCATGAAGAAAAAAGACATAAAAATTACCCGCCAGGTGATATCGGATATGGGGATGGAAGAACTTGCATTGCGCTACATAGATGAGATGAGTGGTGGTGAATTGCAAAAAGTAAGTCTTGCCAGGGCACTGGTACAGGAGCCCCGAATACTCCTGCTTGATGAACCCACAAGCAGCCTGGATCTGAAAAATCAATTGGGAATACTTAATACTGTTGTGGAAGTTTCCAGAAAAGAACACGTTTCAGCAGTAATCACCATGCATGATATCAACATGGCAATTCGGTTTTCGGATCGATATGTCCTTATTAAGGATGGAGAAGTATTTGCACATGGCAAGGAAGAAGTAATTACACCTGAAAATATCGAAGCTGTGTATGGAGTCAAAGTGACTATTGGAGAAGTCAATGGCTACAGGGTAATCGTGCCTGTTGAATAAGATTCACATCTGTTCCTATCTACTATGTAAGTTCTATATATAATAGTAGTAATATATAAGTAAAATGGATGATTATTTTTTAATCATAAATACATTACAGGCTGCTTATATCCCTTCAATGAGGTGTGGCTATCACTTTACAAATGACTCCCTACGCTCTAATATTGTTGGCATCAACGATCATATCCGTTTTTGTAGCATTGACAGTGTGGTATAGACGCACCTCTACCGGAGGGACCACCCTTTTTCTTCTGATGCTTGCAATTATAGAATGGCAACTTTGCGGAGCTTTGGAATCTATTGTTACAGAGATACCTGCAAAAATCTTCTGGTCGAAGGTTTGTTACATAGGAGCACTGGCTACACCTTTGTTGTTGTTTGTTTTTGCAATTCAATATACAAAAATGGAAAAATGGCTTACCCGAAAAAACATTGCTTTGCTTTGCATGATACCAGCTGTCATATTCATCCTTACATTAACCAACGAATGGCATAGCCTGATATGGACAAGTTATACACCCGCTCCAAAACCTGCAATCAATACCATTATTTACGGTCATGGACCGGGATTCTGGGTAATGATAGCATACAACTACCTGATATTGCTAGTTGCCACACTGATATTATTGTTTTCAGGAAAAACTTCCAGAAAAATCTATCGTCAACAGTTAGAATTGATTATTGTTGCTCTTGTATTTCCGTGGACAGGAAATATCTTATACCTACTAGATATGGGACCTTTCCCCGGACAGGACCTTACAATCGTAGGATTCACCCTGACAGGGCTTGTACTTTCATTCAACCTCCACCAATTCAAATTCCTTGACCTGGTCCCCATGGCTCGCGATCGGTTAATGGAAAAGATGAATGACGGAATTATAGTTGTTGACAATAAAGAACGCATAGTGGACATAAACCCTGCAGCAAAAGAGATATTCAGCAATAAGCCAGAAAAATTACTCGGTAAAAACATAGGACAACTGTTTCCTGACCTGAAGAGTACAGTCGGGAAAAATGACCTGTGCGGGAATGTATACAGAGAGCAGGAGATATGGAGAAATGAAGTGAAAAACACCTATAATATCCATATTACTCCACTGGCTGATGAACAAGGAAACCCTTTAGGGAAACTTATTTTGTTACATAATATATCAGAACTGAAGAAAACTGAAGAGATACTGCGTGAAAGTGAAGAAAAATATCGTGCAATAGTAAGCAATACTCATGAGATGGTCTACATCTATTGCGGAGAACGGTTTCTGTTTGTAAATGATAGAATCTGTGAAGTTACAGGTTATACAAGAGAGGAAATCGACAGTATGAAAGTGCTTGACCTTGTGCACCCTGAGGAAAAGGAAAAAATCAGGCAAATCATGCAAAAAAGGGCTGATTGCAAGGATGCACCTGCAACTTTTGAAACCTGTATAGTTACCAAAAAAGGGAGAAAAAGGAATGTAGAAATTGCAATAAGCAATATTACATATGAAGGAGAGTATGCATCACTTGGCTCAGCCAGGGATATTACTGAAAGGAAAGAAAACGAAAATGCCCTCATACAGGCAAAAATGAAAGCAGAAGTAGCAGACCGCACTAAATCCGAGTTCATGACCACCATGAGCCATGAACTCAGAACACCCCTGAATTCAATAATCGGTTTTTCTCAAATGCTTCTTGAAGTTCCCGGCAGTGAACTTACCAATGCCCACCACAAATATGTATCTAACATCCTAAAAAGTGGGAAAAGTCTCTTACACCTCATCAATGACATATTGGATATTTCGAAAGTTGAAGCAGGGAAAAAAGAGGTTGAAGCAGAATTTTTTGACATTCACAAAGCACTCTATGATGTGGAGATGCTAATACGTCCTCTGGCCTCAAAGAAAAACATAGACATCATTGTTGATTATGAAAATGCAAATAATTTGCTCTATGCGGACGTAATCATGTTCAAACAGGTCATGTACAATATTCTCAACAATGCAACCAAATTCACTGCAGAAAAAGGAAAAGTATTTGTTACAGCCAAGTCCGGAGAAAAAGAGACAAGTATATCGGTAAAAGATAATGGAATCGGCATAGCTGAAGATAAAAAAGAAATGGTCTTTGAACCATTCAAGCAAATTGATTCTGCAAAAAACAGAAGATATGAGGGTACAGGCCTGGGTTTGGCTCTTGTAAGAAGTTACGTGGAAATGCATGGAGGAAACGTGTGGGTCGAAAGTGAAGAAGGAAAGGGCAGCACGTTTATTTTCACAATTCCACAACAGGATATTCCCGATAAATAAAAACATATATTCCAGATAGAATATATGTTTACAACATTATGTCGTCTGCACAATATCGGTTATTCTCTTTGAATTCAAACCTTTTATGCCAATACCAAGTGCTACATAGTAACCTATGTATGAAGCTACCTCCAGCAATGAAGGGTTTCCATTATACCCGAACAAGGACTTCAGCAATGACCCTGCAATTCCATCTTCACTCAATATGTGGTTAATATCCCACAGATGTTCATTGAATATCGGAATGAAAGCCGCTTCCTGAAGCTCATGGATACCATGGGCAGTGAGTCCTGCAGCAAAGAGTATCAGGAAAACACTGGTAAGATTGAAAAACATACCCAGATTCAGGTGGTATGAGGATTTGAATACCAGATACGCTATGACCGCAGAAGCAGCCAATCCCAGCAAACCGCCATACAGAACGGTACTTGTTTCTGTGTTCATTGCCGCAGCACCCATAAAGAGTACTGTTTCAATACCCTCTCTGAATACAGACACAAAAGCCAGACCCATCAAGCCATATTCCGTTTTGGAATCTACATTCTTGCGTATATTTGCAGATATATTGCTGCTTTCTTTGAGCATCCATATGATCATTGAAGTGAGCACAAGAGCTGCGAGCAACATCACTATTCCTTCGAAAAGTGCCTCATTCCTGCCTTCAAATTCAATTGAAAGGACATTGAAGACCACTGCAGCCATCAAACTGGCAAGAATGCCAAGGCCCAAACCGGCATATACATACTTATTCAAATAAACTCTGTTTGTTTGTACCAGATAACCCAGAATAACTCCTACAATCAAAAGAGCTTCCAGGCCTTCCCTGAATGTAATCATAAAACTTTCCAGCATGTTTGTTCTCCTGTAATATTTAGGTACTCCTAATTAACGTTGTGAACTATATAAAAGTTAGGGTTTCCGTAAATATAACAGGTATCAAAATCGAAACTTAGAAATGCAGACCATAAATTCAGCCATTTAAACTTCAGATCAATATCAAAGAATTAATGTTACAAACCCAAACATAATTATAATTAAAAACAATCTGTATGCCATTGTAATTAATGCACTGATCCAATTCACAAAAGGAGAAAATAAATGGCCATCCATCCCATAGAATACCGATACGGAACCGAGGAAATGAAACATGTCTGGAGTGAGGAAAACCGCCTTAAATGCGTCATGAAAGCAGAGGCAGCCCTTGCAAAAGCAGAAGCTTATGTGGGGTTAATCCCTGAAGATGCTGCCAATATAATAGAACAAAGCATTGAAAATGTGGAACTCAAAAGGGTCAAAGAAATCGAAGATGAAATCCATCATGACATGATGGCAGTTGTGCTTGCCATCTCCGAAAAATGTGAAGAGGATGCCAGTAAATGGGTCCATTTCGGTGCAACATCAAATGATATGCTGGATACAGCCACAGGCCTTCAGATAAAGGACGCTATTGGAGTAATGGAACCCAAAATCAGGCAACTACTGGAAGTACTCCTGCGCCAGGCTGAGCAACACAAAGAAACTGTATGTGCGGGCAGAACCCACGGACAGATCGGTGTACCAACAACCTACGGGCTGCGTTTTGCAATCTGGGCAGCCGAGATTGGCAGGCATATCGAGAGACTTGAACAGCTCAAACCCAGGGTAGAGGTCGGCCAGATGACCGGGGCTGTAGGCACCCAGGCTGCTTTTGGTGAAAAGGGTATTGAAATCCAGAAAAAAGCGATGGAATATCTTGGGATCACAGGTGTGGATGTCTCCAACCAGATCATCCAGAGGGACCGTCATGCGGAATTTGTCATGTGGATGGCAAATGTCGTAACAACACTGGATAAAATTGGTGTTGAATTGAGAACACTGCAGAGAAGTGAACTTGCAGAAGTAGAGGAGAGTTTCGGCAAAAAACAGGTAGGTTCCTCTACAATGCCCCATAAACGTAACCCCATCAAATCCGAACAGATCTGCGGACTTGCAAGAATTGTACGCTCTATGATTGAACCTGAACTTATGAATAACACATTATGGGATGAGAGAGACCTTACAAACTCTTCATGTGAGAGAATTGTTTTCCCTGAAACATGTGTGCTAACCGACCACATCCTGAAACTCGGCATCCGTGTGACCGATAATCTGCGCTTCTATCCGGAAAACATAAAGCGTAACCTCGAATTGCTCAAAGGACTTAATATGGGCGAAGCGGTCATGATAGAACTTGCAAAAAGAGGTGTCGGCAGACAGGAAGCCCATGAGATAGTGCGTACAGCTGCTATGCAGGCCCATGAAAGCGGAAAACACCTGCGTGAAACATTACTCGCAAACAAGGAAGTATCCGGCTATCTTAATGAAGAGGATGTCGAGAAACTTGTTGATCCTTACCGATATACCGGTACCGCTGTTAGACAAGTTGAAATTACAGTTGATAAATTAAGAAAACAATACCTTTGAGGAATTTAATGGAAATAGAAGACGCAATAAAATTTCACGGCCATCTATGTCCCGGATTGTCCCTGGGATTCAGGGTCGCAAAAGCAGCAGAGGAACATTTCAAAAACAAAAGGGCAGAAGACGAAGAGCTCGTGTGCATAGTCGAAAACAAGTCATGCTCTGTGGATGCCATACAGGTGGTCAATGGATGCACCTTTGGTAAAGGTAATCTGGTATACCGTGATCTCGGAAAACATGTATACACTTTCTTCAACCGGGGAAATGATAAAGCTCTCAGGCTTGTTATAAAACCTGATGGGATAAAAAATGATGAAGAACATCAGAACCTGTTCCCAAAGATCAGAGAAGGCAGTGCTACAGAAGAAGAAAAGAAACGGTTCAAGCAAAAACATGAAGATAAATCCCATGAAGTCCTGAACATGCCTCTTGAAGAGATGTTCAAAATTGAGGAAATCGAAATAAAGCCGCCTGAAAAGGCAGTTATTTTCCAGACCCTCATCTGCAGCGAATGCGGCGAAGGAATGATGGAAAGCCGGGCAAGAGTTATGAACGGGAACTATTACTGCCTTCCCTGTTTTGAAAAATATGATATATGAAGGAATTAGCGATCAAGCTCTTCCTTCTCTTTTTCATTCCTTAGTATTTTGCATAATGTCTTCTTATATTCTACCTGAGTTTTAAACCTGGCCACATCAGGAGTAGGCTCCCTGCCTTCCTGATGTGACATGATGTCTCCCAGATATTCAAGGTCATTCTTGATATTCTTGCAACGGATTTTTCTTACCATACATACACCCCCGGTAAACCCGGTGACCAGTATTATTGGTCATATAAATTTTTTCCTGAAAGAAAATAAACCTTGTGCCCGAATTCTCAGGAGAGAATGTTTTTCAAAAATTCACCGGTATAGGAACCTTCGACCTTTGCCACATTTTCAGGGATGCCTTCTGCAACAACAAGTCCTCCACCTTCTCCACCTTCGGGACCAAGATCAATAATCCAATCCGCAACCTTGATAACATCCAGATTGTGCTCTATGACAATTACTGTATTCCCTCCCTCAACGAGGCGCTGGAGCACTTCAAGTAACTTCCTGACATCATCAAAATGCAACCCTGTGGTTGGTTCATCAAGGATATAGACCGTTTTACCGGTAGAACGTTTACTCAGTTCAGTAGCAAGTTTGACACGCTGGGCTTCTCCCCCGGAAAGCGTAGTTGAAGACTGGCCAAGTTTGATGTAGCCCAGACCAACGTCAAAAAGTGTCTGCAGTTTACGTTTTATTTTAGGGACATTCTCAAAAAAACCAAGAGCCTCTTCAACTGTCATATCCAGTACATCGGCTATGCTTTTGTCCTTGTAAGTTACCTCAAGGGTTTCCCTGTTGTACCTTTTGCCATGACAGACTTCACAGGGCACATAAACATCTGGCAAAAAATGCATTTCAATAGTTATTATTCCTTCGCCACCACAGGTCTCACAGCGGCCTCCACGTACATTGAAACTGAAACGACCCGGTTTATAGCCGCGAGACTTGGAAAGTTTTGTCTGGGCAAATAATTCACGTATGGGTGTGAAGAGATTGGTATAGGTAGCCGGATTGGATCTGGGAGTCCTGCCAATGGGAGATTGGTCTATTGTAATCACCTTGTCAACATTTTCAAGACCTTCGATAGCGGAATATTTTCCGGTTCTCTCCCTGGCACGATTGAGTTTGCGGGCTAACACTTTATTCAGGGTTTCATTGATAAGTGTACTTTTACCTGACCCTGAAACCCCGGTTACACATATCATTACAGAAAGAGGAAATTCCACATCAATTTCCTTGAGATTGTTTTCACCAGCTCCTATCAATTTTATGAAACCCTCAGGAGTACGCCTTTCCGACGGAACCGGAATCTTTAGTTTCCTCTCAAGGTATTTCCCTGTGAGAGAATCCGGGTTTTGCATAATTTCCAAAGGAGTTCCCTCCGCTACCAGACCACCTCCATGAATACCGGCTCCGGGACCCATATCCACAACATGATCGGCACTCATAATTGTTTCTTCGTCATGCTCCACAACAATAACGGTGTTACCGATATCACGTAAGTGTTTGAGAGTGTTGATAAGCCTGAGATTATCCCGCTGATGCAAACCAATACTCGGTTCATCCAGAATGTACAGTACCCCCATGAGGCTGGAGCCTATCTGGGTGGCAAGACGGATACGCTGGGCCTCCCCTCCGGAAAGAGTGGATGCTGAACGACTCAAAGTAAGATAATCCAGACCCACATCAACCAAAAAGCCCAACCTGGACTTGATTTCCTTCAATATCAGGCGGGCTATGGTAAATTCCCGCTGGTCCAAATGAAGTTCCAGTTTTTCAAAGAAGTGGAGACAATCCTCAATAGACATATGAGTTGTCTGGATTATATTGAACCCGTCTATGAAAACAGACAGACTGGCTGGTTTGAGCCTTTCACCTTCACAGGCAGGACATGGTTTGGTGCTTATATACCGTTTTAGCCGGTCCTTGGTATTTTCTGAATCTGTACGATTGTATATCTTGGAAATGGCAGCAATAACACCTTTAAAACGACTATTGCGTTTCCAGATCCCTCCACCTTTACCAGTATGGACCATCGGAACTTTGGTGGCCGTGCCATAGAGAATCATATTCTGGTACTGTGGCTCCAGATCTTCAAAAGGAGCATCCATAGAAAATCCGAAATGGTCAGCAAGAGACTGGAGAGACTGCATGTAATAGCCATCTTTTCTCGTACCCCACGGTTCAACTGCTCCGTCATTGAGAGACAGGGATATGTCAGGGATTATCAGGTCAGGATCGAATTCCATCGAAGTACCCAGGCCATGACATACATCACATGCTCCCTGTGGGCTGTTAAAGGAAAACATGGCAGGTTCCAGTTCTTCAAATCCAGTTCCACAATGCGGACATGCAAGTTTCTCACTGAATACGAATTCATCACCATCGACAATATCAGCTATAACAATCCCGCCACTTCTGGCAAGGGCCTGTTCCACAGAATCAGAGAGGCGCTCTTCTATTCCTTCTTTGATGGAAAGCCTGTCAACCACAATCTCGATGTTATGTTTGTTGTAGCGCCCCAGTTCCAGGGAATCAGCTTCATCGAGACGGATTATCTCCCCATCCACACGTGCACGGGAATAACCGTCAGAACGGATGTCAGCGAGAAGTTTCCTGTATTCACCTTTACGCTCCCGGACAACAGGCGCCAGGATATGAAGTTTGCTTTTTTCAGGGAATTTCATTATGTTGTCCACAATCTGGTCAACACTCTGGGGTTCGATGGCACGCCCACAATCCGGACAGTGACGAGCCCCTATACGGGCAAACAGCAATCTCAGGTAATCGTATATCTCGGTAACTGTACCCACAGTAGAGCGCGGATTCTTACTGGTAGTTTTCTGCTCGATGGAAATAGCAGGAGAGAGACCCTCAATGTATTCCACATCAGGTTTTTCCATCTGCCCCAGGAATTGCCGGGCATATGATGAAAGCGATTCAACATACCTACGCTGGCCTTCGGCATAGATAGTATCAAAAGCAAGAGATGACTTGCCCGAGCCACTTAAACCCGTGATAACAATCAATTTATCCCTGGGCAACACTACATCAATATTCTTTAAATTGTGCTCTTTGGCACCCTTTATCATTATGTTTTTGAGAGACATGTGTCCTGAAAAATTAAAAGGATTTTTTTAGGTTGGTTTGGGGAGGAGAATATTGTAGGGAAGAATTAAAGGTTTGCTATTGCCAGAAATGAGAAGTATAAAAAATAAAACCACCAAATTACTGGTGGTCTTTGCTTGCAAAGTATATCATATACAGGGCGGCAAGTCCTACAAGAATGTAGACTACACGTGCTATGGCACTATATCCAAAGATAAGTGCTACCAGATTATAGTCCTGTGATATACCAAACAATCCCCAATTCAAACCTCCAATTACTACAAGAGCAATTGCTATCCAGTCTAATGCTGTTTTCTCAGTCATATTTACCCTCACCCAAAAACCTATTTTGTATAGGCACATGAATATTACATCGAAAACTATTATAACTTTTGGGCATAGAAAACATAAAAGTTCTAATATAAAATCGAATTCAAAAATGCCCATATTATATATTTCATGTACAACAACGAAAACTATAAACTGCAACCTTATTATCTCATGTGATAGAGTGGGAACAATAATTGATTCTGTAAATGCTCAAGTAACTTTTAATATATTGTCACACAATTATAGTGGAAGCGAAATATGGAAATCATAACCTGGATTCTACTTTTATTTTTTGTCAGTCAATCGGCAATGTTTTCCGGCCTTACCATTGGACTTTTCGGATTGAGCAGAATGGGGCTGGAAACTGAAGCTGAATCTGGCAATGTTGCTGCAAAAAAAGTGCTGGAAGTCAGGCACGATTCGAACTATCTTTTAACAACCTTACTGTGGGGGAATGTCGCTGCAAACGTCATTATAACCCTATTAACAAATTCTCTAATGGGAGGGACGGCTGCCTTCCTTTTCTCCACAATTATTATTACCTGTTTTGGGGAAATTATGCCGCAAGCATATTTTACCAGAAAAGCCCTGAAAGCTGGCGCATACCTTGTACCACTTGTCAGGGTATATCAGTTGCTCCTGTTTCCGTTCGCAAAGCCCACGGCAATAATGCTTGACTGGTGGCTTGGGAAAGAGGAAATAGTATTTTTCAGGGAACGATCTCTTAAAAAGGTCCTCCAGAGGCATATACAGTCCGCAAGATCGGATATCGGAAGTGTGGAGGGACAGGGAGCTCTCAATTTTTTGACTCTGGATGATACAAAGATCACAAAGGAAGGTAACCCGATTGACCCAAAAAGTATCATTTCCCTTCCCACAAAAAACAGAAAACCGGTGTTCCCGGAATTAAAACAAACCCTTGAAGATCCGTTCCTCAAAAAAATCAGTGAATCCGGGAAAAAATGGGTAATCATCACAGATCCAGAAGGAAATCCCATACGTACACTTAACAGCGATGACCTGTTGAGAGATTTGGCCTACGGTAACATGACCATTTATCCTGAAGATTATTGTCACAGGCCTGTTATCGTAATGTCACCAAAAACCAGGCTAGAAGAAGTAATTCCAAAACTAAGGATGTATCCTGATCATGATAAGGGGGAAATTATTGATCAGGATGTCATAATCTACTGGACAGATGATGATAAAAGAATAATGACGGGTTCCGATATCCTTGCAAGATTACTCAAAGGAGTCGTCAGGAGAGTAGAAACGACATTTTAAGACTTTACTTCATAAATAAGAATAGCCGGTTGAAGATATGAACTTCGAAAACATCATTAAAGCAGAAGACACAAAATATTATGATTCCATGTCGGAAGAAAGGCACATACCATATATGGAAGTGCTCAAAAATTATGACAACAGCGGCAAGGATTATATCCATATTGTAGTCGGGGAAAATGTGAAACATCCAAATTCACTGCAGCATCAAATTCAATGGATTGAATTGTATGCACGCACTCAAATGCTGGATACGATCAAAATCGGAGGGTCAACTTCGCCCCGGGAACTTCACCTGATGCATTATTCAGACTGATATATTTTGGCAAATACAGAGAGTTCTGCGCCCTTGCATACTGCAATGTTCACGGATTATGGCAAAATTGTATTGAAATAAGAGAAGAACTCCGTTTAACAGCCGGATGCCGCAGAGAAAAATGTTTGCAGGAAGGATTCGGAGTCTAAACTTTAATAAAACTGTCACCTCAGGTTTCATTCATTTGTATTTTCAAAAATCTGATCATATTTCCGGGTCCAGTGTAACTGTGAACCTCCGGCAATAAACATTGAGACCGCAATTGCTTCTGCTATTTCGTCCTCTGTTGCACCATTGTCTTTTGCACGGGATGCATGGATTTCTACACATTTTTCACATCTCATAAGGACCGATGAGGATACAGCAATCAATTCTTTTGTCTTTGTGTCCAGAGCGCTGTCCTTGAAAAGCGATGCACGCATGTCTGCAAATGCATTTGCAGTTTCCGGTAATTTATCGATGAGAAATTTCATTAATTATCTCCTGATAGAATATAACAAACAAGAATATAGATAATTATTGCTAATGTAAACTGTACAAATCGATTTCCAGCTCTTTAAATTTCAATGTCCACTTCATACACAGCTTCGATATTTTCCTTATGAACCTTCCAGAAAACTTCTTCCCCATAGGTTTCAACAAGTTTCAGGGTTCGCCTGGGGATAGTTTTTGGCCCCAGTACTGCCCCGGGACGTTGCGGATCATCAATATAATCCGTCTCCATCATGAAACGACTACCCTGCTTAAGGGCCTCTTCAATTGCTCCTTTGCCGGCAAGTACACCGGGATAGAGGCCTATCCATTCACAGACATCCACAAGCGGAGGAGCGTAATGTTTCACAACCTTATCCAGAGGGATACCAGCACTCTTTGCCCTGCTGGCAATATCCTCCAGCTCAACTTCCCCTACACTTTCGGTATGTAGCTGGACAGCACATCCCAGGTCTTTGCCCAGGGAAAAGGCATGGGACATTATTGAGTTAGAAGCCTGCCACACCTCATCCGAAACAGGATAATGAGGACGTCCGCTTTTCAAACCCACAGCAAGGCCTTCATCCACGTATTCAGCCGCAATTTCCAGGCCGGCTTTCATAAGGGAGACGGCCTTTTCGACTTCCATTCTTTCACATAGGTTGGTGATTTCTGCCGGATGGACACCAAGAACAGGGAAACCACCAACTCCGATTTCATTAATCTGGCGGACAATATCCACCGTTTCATCAAATACAATACGGTAATCTTCTGGTTTTACAACTTCGACCCCAAGCGTCCAGGTAGGTTTGGAGACCACCATCATATGAGTTCCCCCTGCATTCCGGAATTGCTTTACGGCTTCAATTCCCTTTGCCCTGGGATCGATATGGATATGTTCATCGGTGATAGGAATATTTGAGGGCATAAATGGAATTATGCTTCCCTGTGATATAAGAATAAGTGAGAAGATGACAAGACCTTAATCTCTCTTTAATATATTCCTGCAGGCAGATAGCATATATATGATGGAACCATTACAGAGGCACACCTAGCCTTATTAACATAAGCAACTACAGAAGTGATTAAAATGAGTAAAACTGCAGCAGTTATTAAAGGAGACGGAGTCGGGCCGGAACTTGTCGATGCCATGTTAAAAGTCGCAAAGGCAGCAGGCACGGATGTGGAGTTTGTAACCTGTGAAGCCGGTGCTACATGGTGGGAAGAAAATGGAGGAAGCACCCTTATCCCTGATAAGACATGGGAAATTCTGGGAAATTCCCATGCTTGCTTCAAAGGACCAACTACCACACCCGGAGGTGCAGGTTCTCCAAAAAGTGTCGCAGTATCAATCAGGCAGAAATACAATCTTTACGCAAATGTCCGGCCTACAAAAACATTCCCCAACACAAATACACCCCTTGGTGATGTTGACTTTATCTGCGTACGTGAAGGAACGGAAGGAATGTACATAGGTGAAGAAGTAAAACTGACGGATGATGTGTATATTGCACTGCGTAAGATTACCCGGCCGGCCTGCCGTAACATTGCCAGGTACGCCTTTGAAGAAGCAAAGAAGCGCGGGTATGATACAGTCGTTCCAATCCACAAGAGCAACATCCTCAAACAGACATGCGGGACTTTCATAGAAGAAGTCGAGAATATAGGAAAACAATATCCCGATATTGACATCTGGGAATACCACATCGACAACATAGCCCAGCAACTTATTAAGAACCCGCAACTATTCAACAAGAAAGTCTTACTTTCCACTAATCTATTCATGGATGTAATCAGCGAAGAATGCTCCGCTCTTATTGGAAGTATAGGCCTGATATATTCCGCAAACATCGGAGATAATTTTGCTATGTTTGAACCTGCACACGGTTCAGCACCAAAATACGCAGGAGAAGATAAAGTGAATCCTGTTGCAACAATTCTTGCCGGTGCCTGGATGCTTGACTATCTCGGAGAAAAAGACAATGCAAATGCTATTTTCAAAGCAACCGAAGAAGTCATTTCCGAAGGCAAATATGTAACTTATGATATGGGTGGCAGTGCAAAACTCAGTGAAATGACAGATGCTATTGTCAACAAAATTCAGTAAAAACAGTAAATATGTATAAGGTGAATAATTACCTTATACATCCTTCTTCTTCTTTCTTGAAAGCGGATCAGGCACATACTCACCTGAATACTCGCTTTCCCTGCTCATGTTCTTTTCTACAACTGGTTCAAACAGGAAGTATTTCTCGACATAACCCTGAATTTCCTCATCAGAGATACAGGATACACGCTTTTCATTGTCATAGAGTGCCTGGATATCCTTCTGTATGGATTTTAGCCTGGGGTCCCTCTTCTCCACAGTGATCTGTACCTCAAGCAATTCCCTCAGGGTCTCCTGAATCTTATACCTCAATACCTCGGTACCTGAAGAATCACCGATAAGGAATATACGTTCTCCACCCACAACCTCCGGAGGATATGGTTCATATGTGAAAGGATTCTTAATAGCTCCAGCAGCATGTATACCTGACTCGTGAGAGAATACATTCTTACCAACCACGGCTTTATTACGAGGTACACGTATGCCTATTTCTTTTTGCATGAATTCAGAGAATTCAGTTATTATATCCAGATTATATTTCTCAAAGCCTTCCACACGTTGATTCAAGAACAAAAGTAATTTTTCCATTTCAGCATTTCCGGCCCTTTCACCTATACCCATAAATGTTACATTGGACCAGTTGGCACCATACCAGTAAGCTGCCATAGAATTTGCAAAACCAAAACCAAAATCATCATGACAGTGGCTTTCAATGTTCTTGACACCAATCTCATCTTTGAGATATTTGGTAATTGAGGGAATACCATAGGGTTCGTCCACTCCATCAAAAGGTATGCCATAGCCGATAGTGTCACATATCCTTATGGTACATTCCGGGTCAATTTCCATTATCTTCTCAATCATTGGATAAACAAAACCATAATTATCTGCACGGGTCATATCTTCCACATGAGCACGGGTAGCAAGGCCATGGTCTACTGCATACTGAAGGGCTTCAAGGTATCTTTCTTCGGCAGCTTCTCTGCTGGGCAATCCCATCTTTTCCAGAATGTGGACATCTGAGACAGACATCAATATCCCGGTTTCATTGAGACCATCAATCTGCAGTACCTGATCTATGTCTTCAGTTTTTGCACGTGCCCAGCCCGTTACCTCAGGTACTTCATATCCCCTGTCAAGCATGAGCTCAATGGCTTTGCGATCTCGTTCATTATAAACGAACGTTTCCAGTTTTTCAATGCCGATCTCGTGCAGATAGTCATAAATTCGAACCTTGTGGCCGCTTTTTAAGACAATTCCCGGCATTTGGGCTCCATCTCTTATGGTACTATCACTGATACAAACCTCCTGATCAAGAGGAAGCTTGATTTTTGGCAGATCTCCATAATCTTTGTATACCTTCACAAAATACCTCCTTCCACACAAATATGATAATCTTAATTCCGTATTTTTAACAATTGGACATTGTAAAATATTTGCGTATAACCCCTAAAAGGGATTTGTTTATTCGTAAAAAGCACATTTAACCGATCAAATCAGGTTGTATTAAGATGGACTTTATCCTTAAAATGTCTTTCTTCCTACATAGAAAAACAAAATAAGAAGTGACCACATACACATTGCAAGAGACAACAAATTATGAAAGAACTTAATTCTATTTATAATTTGAATGAATAGTGATCTGTATGTGGAAAATGTTACTTGAAAAGTTTGAAAAACATCCTGCCCAACAAAAGGTACTAAAAATTTTATTTGAAAGAGGTTTTCAGGTAAGAGAGGACGGGAAAGTGACCTCCGGCAAGATAGATATTGCACATACCCAACTCGCAAAAGAGGCAGGTGTGGACCGTAGGATAGTAGATGCAACTACCAACACAATACTTGAAGATGAAACCCTTAGAAACATATTCGAAAATGTGCGTTCGATCCCCTTCTTAAGGGATGTGGCTCCTGCACTGGGACTTGGTGTAATAATTATTACACCTGAGGATGCGGCAACAGTAGGTATTCTTTCAGAAGTATCAGGTGTGATCGCCTCCCACGGTATCAGTATCAGGCAAGCAGTTTCAGATGATCCATATTTTACCGATCAGGCTAAAATGACAATCATCACTGATTCAAAGGTATCAGGGGACACTGTAAATGAAATCCTTAGCATAAAAAGTGTAAAAGGGGTCAGTATATACTGAATTCACAGCAGGGTTTTCAAAAAAACTACAAAAAAACCTTTAAGGTGCCTGGAATTTAAAGGGTTCAGGAATTTACGCAATAATATGGAAGGCTGATCCATATCCCCATACTTTTCAATTAATGAGATGACATTCGGTTCTGTCAGGGATGAAAATAATTCATTGAACTGTTCATCTGACAAATTACCAACGAAATCGTGCGCTTTCATTCCCAGATTTAGCTCTTTTCCCAGAGCCTGTTTCCAGCGAATTTCATATTCTTCCAGCCGGGATTTGGAAGTATTTTTTTCAAATGCTGCTTTTGCAGCAACTTCACCTGCTATCTTTGCACAGACCGCTCCTGTATAAACACCACCTCCAGATGTTGGTTTTACCTGGCCTGCTGCATCACCGCAGATCAGTACACCGTCAGAAAAGGTCCTGTCTGCAACACCTATAGGAATGCCTCCCACTACAAAATCCAGCATACCGTCTACTGCACGCCCTACTTTTGAAAGATTTCTTTTAAGTTCACAGAGATATGACAGAGAATCACGACTTTCCAGATTATCGGTTGCAAGTCCAAGCCTTACAGTACCGTCTGACAAAGGAATTGCCCATGCAAAAAAACCGGGCGCACAGGCACCCACGAAAAGCTCCACAAAGTCCTGGCGAATCGTTTCCATTTGAACTTCAAACTGGATTCCGGACATGATCCGTGATGGTGCCGGCAGACCCACCATGGAAGCCACACCATGACGTACACCATCTGCACCTATGACCACAGAGGCTTCGATCATCTCAGATTTACCTGCTCTTTGGACGTGCAACCTTTTAAAGCCTGAATTGTTATCTATTGCAACAACTTTTGAATTCAGGAAAATATGCACACCTTCAGACGTTGCCAATGCTGCCAGTTTCCTGTCAAACATCTTACGTGATACCACAAAAGCACGGGTACGCCCACCATCTACCGGAAGGCAGGTCCCTCCTGGGGAATGCACAAAAGCACCCCTGACGCTGTTAATAACTGAAGGGTCAGTGGGACTTATATCACACTCATCCATGGCTCGAACGCTTAAAAGGCCTGCACACTGGACCGGACTTCCGACAGTTGCATGTTCCTCAAGAAGAGCAACCTTTGCCCCGTGTAGAGCAGCATGTCTTGCGGCAACCGAACCCACAGGCCCGGCTCCCACCACTGCAACATCATACCTCATGGTCACAATCACTGTTTATTCACAACAACATCAGCACCCAGAGATCTGACATCATCAAAGAAATTGGGATAAGAAATGAATATTGATTCTGCCGTATCCACCGTTGTATCACCCGCAACCATACCCGCAATCGTAAGTGCCATTACGATACGATGATCATGCCAGCCGTGCAGTTCACTTCCTTTAAGTTTACCTCCTTTTATTGTCAGTTTGTCCTGATCTTCCTTCACAGAAACACCCATCTTCTTGAGTTCTACAGCCATGGCATGTAGCCTGTCAGTTTCCTTATACCTGACATGCTCGGCATTCTCTATCACAGTTTGTCCTTCAGCAACAGCACCCAGAACGGCTATGGTTGGCACAAGGTCCGGCGTTGCTGCAGCATCCACCCGTACACCTTTAAGATCACGTCCGTTAACCGTGACCCGACCATTATCCTTATCCCAGGATATTCCTGCCCCCATTTGCTTGAGTATACCAATTATAGCCATATCCCCCTGCTGGGAGGGGAACATGTTCTTCACAACTACCCTGGAGCCGGTCATTGCGGCAGCGGCCAGTAAATATGATGCAGAAGAAAAGTCTCCTGGAACCAGGTAATCCCTTAAATTGTAATCCTGATTGGGAGGGATGATGAATTTGATATTATGGTTACTATCTTCAAATATTTCAGCTCCGGCTTCACGCAGTATTTCGAGAGTGACATTGACATAGGGTTTTGAACGAAGCTCACCCTTTATTGAAAGTGTAGTACTCTTGCTTGTGAGCGGACATGCTATCAAAAGTGCGGAGATGAATTGGGAACTGATGGACCCATCTATCTTGGCTATTGCTCCTTTCAATCCCCCTTTTACTACAAGGGGAGCACAACCATTATTCAAAGTGGATATTACTTCCACACCCAGGTCATGCAAAACTTCAATAAGGGGTCCGTTTGGCCTGGTTCGCAGGGAGTTGTCACCCGTAAGAATCGATACACCGTCCACAAGGGATGCCACAGCAGTCATGAAACGCAGTGTTGTACCCGAATTACCCACATCAATTACATCTTCAGGAATGTGAGGTTTGCCCTTCACTCCCTCAATAAAAAGGTCTCCTTTCTCCTCGTTAATCTGTGCACCAAGCATTTTACATGCATGAATCGTGGCCTTGGTATCTTCCGAAATAAGTGGCCTGCGAACAACACACTTCTCAGACAGGGAACCAATGGTTATTGCCCTGTGCGTGTAACTTTTTGAGGGAGGTGCAAAAACTTCACCCTCCACACTGGTACGACTTATTTTTACCCTCATTTAGCACACTCCTGTTACAATCTTTTCAATGCGATCCCAGTCATGTTCATAGATATGTGCAGATACACTGATCGTTGTAATCGTACCTGTATCATAACCGGCATTCTGTGCCACATACTTTAGAAGCTGTGAAAGACCGTAAAGGTTTGCAGGATAGGCTCCTGCGAAATCATGACTGCGGAAAAGAGTGGTCATATGAACTTGATTGTTTCGGACTTTGAAATCATCGAGAATCATACATGGTACTTCATCAACTTCAGTATCAATATATGGAATCCATGTTACCGCAGTTGCCCTGCGAGTGGTTTTACTGTTTTTGAGTTTGTCAATTACATAAGAGATCTGATCCACTCGCTCATCCCAGTTGCGTAATCGCTGCCCATAAGTATATTCGAAGTCCTGAGGATTTTGCCCCGTGATCAGCTGTTTTGCATATTCATCCAGACGCTCCTGGTTCCAGGAAATGTCAGCCGGTATCTCATTGGAATAAGGATCATTAATAACAACCATAAGATTCATGAATTCCTTGATTTTGCTACCCCTTTCATCAGTTACATTTTCCCCGTGATTCCATATGATATTGAGTCCGCGATACCATGCATCGCTAATCGTATCGGCCTTAATTATTCGTCCTATGGGCGTGTTGTGAACCATGTCAAATCCTCTCCAGATGCAAAGGAATAGAATTTCATGAATATATAATCCTTACCTGAATAGACCCATATATAACAACCCATCGAAATACTAATGAAACCGGGAATCAAACAGAGTATTTATGGAAGACCGGCGGATATGCTATACTATTGGTTATGGAAATAGCATTTTTAATGAATTCCTGAATAGATTACTGGACAACAGCGTAAAAATCGTTATAGATGTACGTAGTTATCCGCAATCACAGCGTCTGGAATTCAATGCAGAAAACCTGAAAATGAAACTCCCAGAGAATGAAATTGTCTATTATCACTACCCTTTGCTTGGAGGAAGGGGCAAGCGTTCTTATATAGAATATATGAAAAGTGCAGACTTCATGAAGGGGTTTGCAGACCTATTATACCAGATAAAAAGAAGTGCAGACAACGATACAAAGATCGCTCTTATGTGTGCAGAAAAAAATCCGCGCAACTGCCATCGCAGGCATATTGCAGAAAGACTTGAAAAAGAGGGGATAAAGGTGATGCACCTGACCGAAACGGGACAGGAATCACTCACCTTTTAATGCATATTTTCCAGACGTTTAACACGCTCTTCTGTAGAGGGATGCGTGCGGAAAAGGTTGGCAATCGTACTTTTCTTTATAGGATTGACAATGAACATATGGGCAGTACTTTCAGATGCCTTTACATCCCTGGGATTCTGCCTGTAATTGCTTGTACCCTTTTCAAGTTTAGAAAGAGCACTTGCAAGAGCCCGGGGGTTTTTGGAAATACGAGCTCCTTCTGAATCCGCTGCAAATTCACGGGACCTGGAGATTGCAAGGCGTATAATCGTGGCTGCAAGGGGAGCAACGATTACAAGAGCCAGAAAGCCTATGATATTATTGCCTTCACCGTCACGTCCGCCGAGTCCTCCAAATATTGCTGCCCACTGGGCCCATGTGGCAACCAGGGTGATTACACCTGCAATTGTTGCAGCTATTGCACTGATCAGTGTATCCCTATTCCTGACATGAGCAAGTTCATGAGCCAGAACACCTTCGATCTCCTCTGAATTCAGAATATTCATAATACCTGTAGTCACTGCCACGGCAGCATGCTCAGGATTCCTGCCTGTAGCAAAAGCATTGGGCATGGATGTCTCAACGATATAAACTCGCGGCATTGGAAGGCCGGCATTATAAGCTAAATTATGCACTATCCGGTACAGCTGTGGAGCTTCGGTTTCTGTAACTTCCTTTGCCTTGTACATTTTAAGCACAATCTTGTCACTATACCAGTAGGTACCGAAATTCATGAGGATAGCAAAGGCAAAAGCAACCAGCATTCCCCCTGTACCCCAGTACGAACCAACCATTACCAGCAGACCAGTGAGTGTCGCAAGTAATATTGTAGTTTTAAGCATGTTCTTCATGATATACCTCGAGCATACTTCGGATTATGTCAAAATAAGCTCATATTAGTAAATGAGAATGATTTGTAATTCTATAAAAACATTTTGGATAATTTAGGTTACCCCTACAATGCCTACAAAAAACAGGGCTAACAGAAACATGATTACAAGAGCAAAAATGAGGAGCACGGCACCTGGATTGTATTGTGCACCTTCCTCTCCATAATTTTTAGTGCTTTTCATAACCATCTCCTGATGTCATCATATTTTATTATCTAAACCATTCTATTAGTAAATGTCCCTCAAAAAAGAAAGAGGATAGTCAGATATCCTCTACAGTAGTGTTGGATCCAGTACCATTCGCTGCTTCATTATTATTTCCTGCTTCTTCATCAATACCAGATGATCTGTTCATATCTTTTGATATACTAGGCACTGATATTCCTCTTTCCTCCAATTCATTTTTAGCAGACTCTCTGCCCATTTCTGATTGCTCTATTGCATCCTGTATCGATGCTCTGGCCTGTTCAGGAACTTTTTGCTTTACATCTTCGAGAACACTTAGGTGTAATGATGTTGCTTTTGCAACTATCTCATTGGCTTTTGAAGGATCTTTGCCAGCCTCTTGTGCAATATCTGATATCTCCTCTCCAAACCGTGCATATTTCTGATACTCTTCAGATGCTTCAACAACTCCTTCTGCATCTCCGTTCTCTGCAGATTCGTTAGCTTTTTCCAACCGATTATCTGCAACTTCCATTGCTATTTCAGCAGATTTCTCCGGGTTTTCTTGAGCCAATGCCTTTAATGCTTCCTGATTTCCTCTTATGGACCTCTCCCTTGCATCAGCAATCTTTTCTTTTGCTTGCTCAGGGACTCTTTCCTGTAAATCGTCAAGTACAACTATATGCTGGTAAGTTGCATTCGAAACACGTTCTGCTAATTGTTCTTTATCATCACTATTTTGTGCTGAAGCTGCAATTGCGGTTGACTTATTGATATTCTCCTCATATTCCCTAGTAAGATCGTCTATGTATTCGGGCTTTCCTTTATCAGCCATCGCCTCGGCTTCAGCCAATCTTAATTCTGCATGTTCCAGTGCCCTATCAACTTTGGCCTCTTCACCAAATGTAAAGACATTCCCTACACGTTCTATTACTTTTTTTGGACCATAAAAGGGACTGTCAGGCAATATCCCTGTTTCAGGCAATTCTGTTTGTGCAGCAACTGCACCACTTAACAAGAACATTAATAAAACTGACAATATTATTTTCTTCATCTTTATTCCTCCATCATTAAATTACTTGCAATTAATTTTATTTACAAAACGGAACTTGAAAAGAAAGAGGATAATTTATATATCCTCCACAGTTATATCGGATTCATTATCCACCCCTTCAAGCATTGATTCAAGTTCTGCGAGGTCATCTTCCAATGATGATATCTCCTCACCTGTAAGAGCTGCACCTTCTTTTGAAAAAATATCTTCTGCAACATCTTTGGATACAGTTTCATTTTCCATTTCTGAATCACCCTGGTCTGTACAACCCGATACCATCAGGGATGAAAACATGAGCAAGACTATCATGAATGAAATGGCTCTTTTCATTCGATTCATTCCTCTCCCGCCTCGTCATTGTCATTCATTGTACTGTTTACCGAGTCTTCCCCATCATCGATCTCCATAAACTGTTCGATTTGTTCATCTGTCAATGAGGTTCTGTTACCGATCTCGGCTATGATTTCGTTCATAGCGGTGGTATTGAGGGTAAATTCATCCTCGGTTTCATTGAACTTTATTTTTACTTCTGATTGCTGATCCTCAATTTCTACTTCAATCTCGATTTCTTCCCCATCTACAAAATCTTCCCCATCATCAATCTCCATGTACTGTTCGATTTGTTCATCTGTCAATGAGGTTCTATTACCGATCTCGGCCATTATTTCATTCATATCGGTGGTATTGAGGGTAAACTCATCCTCTGTTTCATTGATCTTAATTTTTACTTCTGATTGCTGGCCCTCAATTTCTACTTCAATCTCGATTTCTTCCCCATCTACAGAATCTTCATCTTCCGCAGAATAAGTTCCGGCCCAATCCATGGTTTCAGAATCCGTGGAATAGGTACCTTCCCCGCTAAACACCGTACTGCCTTGACCCTCTGCATCAATGGAGATGTTCTCTCCTGATACCATCATAGTAAGACGGCTGCCGTTGATATGAGCATCTCCCGTGAAGTCAAGGTATACTGCTGCAGGAGTACCCCTACCCATGGATTCTTCAGGAGTGATCCGTTCATATTCCCCATCAATCTCTATGGTTGCATCACCTGCCAGGTCCTTCACAACAAGTTTTGCATCTGTTGCCGAGAGGCTTACATTAAAAATACCGGACAGCACAGCTGTACCATTTCCTTGTGCACTGACATTTGTATCTTCTGAAAGATCAGCAAATCCCTGCCTGTGATCTTTCAGGAACTCCAGGATGTCACGGAGCACATCATTTGCCTGACGTGTAGCATTCACTGACTGTTGCATGTAGGCAAGGGATTCACTGCTACCTTGTTCATCATCCAGAGCCAGTTCACGGAATTCGGATGCATCCTCAACCAAACTGTTATACTGGTCCAGCATCTGCTCGGCCTCTGTGGTATCCACACCGCTTTCATTGAGGTTTTCTATCTCGGATTCAAGACGCTCGGAAATGGAGTCGGCTTTATCAAGATAGTTTTCAACACCATTCAAAACGCTGAGTGACCTGAATTTGTAGAGATCTTTTGAGGCATTCTGCCATATCTTACGTACATCCCGTGCGATCTCTGCAAGCTCTTTCCGGTCTTTGGCATTTTCGAGTTTTTCCTGCTGATCTTCAAGTTGCACAATATATCCATCGATTCTGTCGATGGAATCCTCTGGTACACCTTTATCCTCGAAATCTTCTTTTGTATCGGACAGACGGGTTACCATGTAGTTAATCGTATCATTTAGATACTCACTGGATACATTGTATACCTCTTCGGAATTAGCGGCTATTTGTCCCTTTTGGACCCTGTCCTTTACATTCAGGAGTTTATTCCTAGAATTCTCATAATTGTTCTTCATCCGCTCCCTCTGGTCAAGAGCCTTGTCGCGAGCAGAAGCTTCAGGGTTTGGAGTATTGCCAGGGTTCATATTGCCCCTGTCCGTATTCATTTCCATATTCCTTCCTGGTTCATCAGGGACGGAAGTATTGTTAGGGCTCATGTTGGCCCGGTCCATATTCCTTCCATCATCTGGCTTTGCAACTGCAACAGATGTAAACATACTTGCACACATTGCAATGACCATAATAAATGTCAATATTTTTCTGAAATTCATTCCAATCCTCCTTGTATTTAGCATCGTTATCAATTGCATATTGGACGGATGAGAATATAAATATACTTATAAAACAGGCAATTTTTAAAAAAAACAAAGGATTTTAAAACTTTACAAAGGTTTAATTTTCATAAATAAGGTTTAAATTTGGTTTAAAATCTAATTAAAGCCAATAAAACCGATTAATATACAAAAAATACCAAGAAAAGAAGAATTATATTTTCAATAAACAATATATGCAATACTGCATTAAACTAGGAGTGTGATTAAAAAACAACTTCGAATAGCCACGATTGTTCTTCTGTGCACGCTGATGTTGGGTTACTGTGCCGCAGCCGAAGAAACTGCAACAGTCCATGGCTCACTATATAACTGGTATACTTTAGAACCACAGGAAGATGTCATACTCGAAATAAACACAACTCCTGCACAAACCATAGTGGCAAGTAATGGGATATATGCATTCACCCTGGAACCCGGTTCATATCTTATAAAAGCCAGAGGTTATGAAAACGGCAAACTTACATCTTACTCCGAAGAAGAAATTACAATCAAAAAGCAAGGAGATTACGTAATCGACATTCTCCTTTATCCGGCATATGAAGAAGATATTGAAGACTTCAACGATACTGAATTAAACAACCTGACAACCTCTGTAGAGGAAGACACAAGAATCGTTGAAGAAACTTCTGATGACAGGGACAATTCCTACTACCTACTAATTCTCATAATTCCATTACTTATTGTTGCCATCTATTTTTATAGGCACAACAAAGAAAAGAATGTCAAAAATTCTGTTACCAGCAGTCCAGATATATCCGAAATAGAACAGGCACATGAATTGGAGAAAGCGGGTGAAAAATCTCATACTTCAAGGCCAAAAGAGGCGGAAACAAAAGAAGAGGAACTACCCGCAGACCTGAAGGAAATTCTGGCAATCATACAGAAAGCCGGAGGAAGAATCACCCAGAAAGACCTCCGGCAGAAACTTAATTGTTCAGAGGCAAAAACAAGCCTGATGATCGCAGATCTGCAGAGAAGAGGACTTATTGACAAGTTCAAAAAAGGAAGAGGAAATATACTGGTATTGAAAGATTGAAAAGTTCCCGACCACCAAAACCTATAATTGTCTATTACCCGTTAGGAATGTAAAACAGATAATCCGAATTATACCAAAAGGAGGTCACCTATGAGAGTTTCAATGGATATAGAACTGAAAGACACGCCAGGTCAGCTCCTTTGCGCTCTGACACCCATATCAGAATTACGCGGGAACCTGAAATCAATTGTCCACCATCATGAAGAAAGGACACCAAGAGGCACCATTCCAGTACAGCTCGTTTTTGAGGCTGAACCTGATAATCTCGATGCAATTATAGAAAAACTGGAAGAAAATGGTATCGGCATCAGCAGAGTAGATGAAGAGAGGTTGATCGAGGAAGGAGCAGTAATCCTGATTGGCCATATCGTCCATACTGATATTCAGGACACCATCGACAGCATTGACAGGACCGGCTATGCAGAAGTTGTGGATATTTCCCTTTCCATGCCCCACATAAACACCACTTCATCTGCTTCCCTGAAGATTTGTGCTGTCGGGATAAAGGAACTGCATGAAGCAATCAGCATACTCAAAGATGTTGCAGAGAAAAAAGACCTGCTTGTTGTTGAGCCCATACGGGCAGAATTTTCCTGAGGTGTTATACATATGAAAATGATTCGTGCATCTATAATCGGTTTTGGTTCTGTAGGACAGGGAGCAGCTCAAGTATTCCTCCAGAAAAAAAAAGAGATTCAAAAAAAGGGTTTTGACCTGAAAGTTGTTGCTGTGGCAGATTCGAGAAGTGCTGCTATCGATGAGAAAGGCCTTGATCTTGAAATGGTCCTCAACAGTAAAAAGGAAAATGGACGAGTGGGATCCGAAACACTTAGTGGCCTGGAAATTATCAGGAATGTAGAACATGAAGTTGTCATTGAAACCACCCCTACCGATATTGAAACCGGAGGAGTGGGCCTTGAAAACATGTTGACAGCTTTTGAAAAAGGAATGGATGTGGTCACATCCAACAAAGGCCCCCTGGCCCTCAAATACGGGGAACTTGCAGAAGCTGCCCAAAAAAACAATGCTAAATTCAGGTTTGAGGCAACTGTCGGTGGTGCCATGCCGGCAATAAACCTGATACGTGATACTATAGCAGGCAACTCAATTATCAGTATTGAAGGAATCCTGAATGGAACCTGCAATTACATCTTAACAAGGATGATGGAAGAGCACGCATCATATGAACAGATGCTTGCAGAATCCCAGGAGTTAGGGATTGCTGAAACCGACCCAACCTATGATGTGGAAGGGATCGATGCTGCCTGTAAACTTGTAATCCTTGCAAACTATGTATTCGATATGAAAGCAACATACCATGATGTGGATGTAAAAGGTATTACCAGCATTACCCCGGAAGCACTTGCACTGGCTCAATCCGAAGGATATGTCATCAAGCAGATCGGGGAAGTAAAGGACGGATTAATCCAAACATCACCACGTCTTGTACCGGAAAGCCACCCACTTGCTGTAGGGGGAACCCTTAATGTGATTTCGGTGCAGACCGACCTGGCAGGCACGGTTACCTCAACTGGCAGGGGTGCGGGTTCTATCGAGACCGCAAGTGCGATCCTGAGCGACCTTATATCCATTTACAGGGAAGATTGAGAACAGGTGTTCATAAGTGACTTCTTTTGAATATTTTGCAAATACATGTGCGAGCATCGAACATATCCCCGGTTCACTGGAAATGACCGATGTGATTGCAAAACTCCTAAAAGAGGTCACAATTGAAGAACTTCCTATTGTGACCCACTTTGTAATGGGTTCGGTTTTCCCTGCCTGGAGTGACAGGCAGATGGGTGTAGGAAACAGGCTCCTATATACTGCTCTCTCAAAATCATCAGGGGTTTCAGAGGAGGAAATAGAAAATATCATCCGCAAAACCGGGGATATAGGGGAAACAGCAGTACAAGCCCTATCCTCCAATCCTGCCGGACAATCTACATTCTCAGCATTTATTGAAGAAAAACCCGGCATGGA
This sequence comes from Methanohalophilus mahii DSM 5219, assembly GCF_000025865.1. Classification (NCBI taxonomy): domain Archaea; kingdom Methanobacteriati; phylum Methanobacteriota; class Methanomicrobia; order Methanosarcinales; family Methanosarcinaceae; genus Methanohalophilus; species Methanohalophilus mahii. Next base: position 593,045 of record NC_014002.1, on the reverse strand, counting down.
GATCAAAGAAGTCTATGAGAGGTTTACCCATATTGCAGATACTGCAGGTAAACGTTCCCACGGTACCAAAATAAAAAATCTACAGTATCTTTTCAATTCGGCAACACCTATAGAGGCACGATACCTCGCCCGGCTTGCTATCGAACAGCTGCGTATCGGAGTGGGAGAAGGAATCGTCCGAGACGCGATCTCCAAAGCTTTTGAAACTGATGTGGACGTAGTCGAGCGGGCACTCATGCTGACAAACGACCTGGGGCTTGTAGCCGTTGCAGCCTGCAATGGTGGCAATGAAGAAGTACAGAAACTTGACATCCAGCTGAATCGCCCTGTCAAAATGATGCTTGCACAGGTAACATCCAGTATCCAGTCAGCCCTTAATGACCTAGGAGAAGTTGCCGTAGAATGGAAATTTGACGGGGCAAGAGTGCAGATACATAAAGAAGGAGAGAACATACACATATTTTCCCGCAGACTTGAGAATGTAACATCCTCCCTGCCCGATGTAGTAAAAGAAGTGCAGGAAAATGTGAATGCAGACACGGCTATTCTAGAAGGAGAAGCCGTGGCGATCGGAAAAGATGGCAAACCCCGGGCATTCCAGGACATACTTAAGCGGTTCAGAAGAAAATATGATGTTGAAGCAATTGCCAAAGCAATCCCTCTCAAACTAAACCTCTTTGACGTGCTCTATCTTAACGGGGAAAGTCTGATTGACAATCCTCTCAGGAAAAGAAGAGAGTTGTTGTTCCAGAATGTCCAGAGCAGTGACAGGATACTCGTAGACAGACAAGTAATCACCGATAATGAGGAAGAGATACAGGAAATCTATGCAGATGCTCTCAGGGCAGGCCATGAAGGAATAATGATTAAAAAGCCCGATGCACCTTATTCCCCTGGTAAAAGAGGCAAAAACTGGCTTAAGAAGAAACCACTCATGGAAACCCTGGATCTTGTGGTTATCGGTGCTGAGTGGGGATATGGACGTCGTGCAAACCTGATTGGTTCCTATGCCCTTGGTTGTTATGACCCGGACACCGGAAAATTCCCTGCCATTGGCAAGGTAGCCACCGGCATTACAGATGAAAAACTGGCAGAACTTACCACACTTTTTTCTGATCTTGTTGTCTATGAAGCGGGCAGAAAAATAGAATTAAAACCGGAAATTGTCTTTGAGATTGCTTTTGAAGAGATACAAAAGAGTCCCAATTATGAATCCGGATATGCCCTGCGTTTTCCCAGGCTTGTTAATGTGAGGGATGATAAATCCCCTGAAGAAGCAGAGAGCCTGGAAAGGATAGGGGAGATATATCACTCCCAGAGATCCTGATCATCGTCCCAGTTCGGCATGGGCACGTGCCAGATGACCGGCTGCCTGTGCACCTACAAGAGAGATTTCTCCTGCAAGTACCGCTGATGCTATGATTTCAGCCAGTTTTTTTGAATTGGCACCGGGCACATCACTTCCACCAGCAACTCCCAGCAAACCCAGGCATTCTGCCTGAGTACCTATTTTGGTGCCTCCTCCTACGGTACCAAGCTGCAATGCCGGCAGGGTCACAGTACAATAAAGGGAACCATATTTTGTGACATCCATTGTAGTTATCGCACTGCTACCCTCAACAACATGAGCAGGGTCCTGGCCACAGGCAATATACATGGCAGCGATTATATTAGCCGCATGGGCATTGAATCCCAAGGACTGGGCACGTGCTGAACCCAGAAGGTTTTTCCTGTAATTCACCTCTTCCATCGCTTGCGGAGTGGTCTTTAACTTCTTTTCTACAACTTCAGCAGTTAACTCAACTTCCACAACCACAGTTTTACCCCGGCCCTTGATGTTATTGATTGCTGCGGGTTTTTTGTCGGAGCACATGTTTCCGGAAAGCGACACCGGATAAACACCGAATTCATCACTGATCAGGTCCACAATTGCCTGGGTAGCAATGGTTACCATATTCATTCCCATGGCATCCTTGGTGTCAAATTCAAAACGCAGGTAAACATTGTTACCCAGGACATATGGCCCAACATCGGTAAGTTTACCAAAACGTGTTGTTTCAGAAGCTTTATTTTGAAGTTGTTCAAAAACGTCCCCGTCTTTTATCCAGTCAACAAATTCTTTTGCGTGATTGATATCATTCATCCTGAACACAGGTGCCCTGGTCATCACTTCATTGAAGACCCTCACTACAGTACCACCTGAAGCAGAAATAGCTGAACACCCACGGTTAACACTGGCAACCAGGGCCCCTTCTGTCGTGGCAAGAGGAAGATAATAATCCCCTTGCGCAAATTCCCCCCTTATTTTTACGGGACCTGCTATTCCCAGAGGAACCTGCACCGCCCCAATCATATTTTCAATATTGCGCTTACTTGCTTCATTTTCATTTATACTGAAGCTACCAATATGTTCCAATTGTACATCCCTGATTTTTTCCAGAGCCATTCTGCGAAGGAGCACAGCCCTGTCCTTTTCGACATGTTTGTCCAAACGATGCATTGAAAGGTCGCCACTTACAAGTTGGCCCAATAATTCCTCTTCTGCCATAGAAAGTTGATTTTCTGGATTCATTGTGATCACTAATGATTTTGTGAATATGTATAATTAGCACATATTGTTACAAGTATTCCACGCATAATAATCTTTAGAAAATAAAATATTAAAACATAATTCCTCATACTAATGATTACTATACAAAACAATGCGGATAACGTTAAATAAGAATAAATATAATTTAACCTTGCTAGTGGTATAGCAGGTGGTACAACAAGAAAGCTTACATTAACAGCCTTAGTTTAGGCTATCTGTTGTGCTTCTCTACCTTTATAGCAGACGTGGTGGTATGAGCTAATGAAGAGTGGGGATAGTCCAAACCAAGCCTCTGAGACCAGTCAGAACCCCGATTCAGAATTCAATAAATGGAGAAGGGAATGGCTGGTCAAAAAGGCAAAAGAAAGAAGTAGCCATGGTACAAGGGAAAGTAATCCTGATATGGACAATGGTTTCTGGTACTGGTACATGGAAAAAAGTGCAAAATTGCATCAAAGGTATATGCATCTTTATGATGATATTACTGCAAAAGAATTCAGGGAAAACAAAGAGGGATTTGATAATTCCAGGGATGACATAGATTACATAAGGCAACAATTTTTGAAACAGGATAGAGAAACAGTGAAAGTACTGGCAGACAAGCTTGCAAAAGTGGGTTTGGAAAAAGAATCAAAAGAATTCATGTCTTTAAAGCCCATGCACAAGGAAACTATCCAAAAACTTGACCGTTTTTTTGAAGTTTTGCATAGCAAACATTATAATGATCTTGAAATCGTCGATTTTTATTTATCCCTCTCACCAGAAGAAAGAGTAAAACTGGGTTGCAAACCCTAAAAATTCACGAATATATCTTTTCTTTTGCAACCTTTTCCGGTATGATTATCCGATAGTCTTAAATAAACAACTGTGCGTACAAAACAGTACTAAAGTGTACACAGAAGAGTGACTTATCATGGAATATACAAAATATATACTCGATGAAAATGATATGCCAAAAAAATGGTATAACATATTACCTGACATGCCCACTCCCCTTGAGCCTCCATTGAATCCTGCAACAAATGAACCAATCAAACCGGAGGAACTCGAACCTCTTTTTGCCAGGGAACTTATCAAACAGGAAATGTCTGATAAGCGTTACATAAACATCCCCGATGAAATAAAAGATATCTATAAGCTCTGGAGACCATCACCCCTCTACCGTGCCTCAAGACTTGAAAAGGAACTTGACACACCTGCAAAAATCTACTACAAACATGAAGGTGTGAGCCCTGCTGGCAGCCACAAACCCAACACCTCCATTGCCCAGGCTTACTACAACATGAAAGAGGGAACCGAAAGGATCACTACTGAAACGGGAGCAGGACAGTGGGGAAGTGCTCTTTCTCTTGCATGCAACTATTTTGATATTGAATGTAAGGTATACATGGTACAATCCAGTTTCTACCAGAAACCTTACAGAAAATCCCTCATCAACCTCTGGGGAGCAAATGTAATTCCATCCCCGAGCAATGAGACCCAGTTTGGCAGGAAGATACAGGAAGATTTCCCTGATACAAGCGGAAGTCTGGGTATAGCCATCAGTGAAGCTGTGGAAGATGCTGCTCTCAATGATAATACCAAATATGCATTGGGTAGTGTACTTAACCATGTAATGCATCACCAGACAATAATAGGACTGGAAACCCAGGAACAGATGAAAATGGCCGAGGATTACCCAGACATCGTAATCGGCTGCTGTGGTGGCGGTAGTAACCTTGCAGGAATCGGGCTTCCATTCATCAAAGATAAAATAGATGGTAATGATCTGAGAGTTATCGGTGTAGAACCATCCGCATGTCCTACCTTAAGCGCAGGGGAATTCAGATATGATTACGGTGATATGGCAAAAATGACACCATTGTTGAAAATGCATACCCTGGGATACGATTTCATCCCGCCTGCAATACATGCCGGTGGACTGCGCTATCACGGTTGTTCACCCATAATCAGCCAGCTTGTCAATGAAGGTCTCATGGAAGCCACAAACTACCACCAGATCGAAGTATTCGAAGCAGGTGTGACCTTTGCCCGCACAGAGGGATTTGCCCCAGCTCCTGAATCATCCCATGCAATCAAATGTGCTATCGATGAAGCACTGAAATGCAAGGAAACAGGGGAAGAAAAGACAATCCTGCTCAATCTGAGTGGCCATGGTCATTTTGATATGACTTCCTATGACAAGTATTTCAATGGGGAACTTGGAAACGAATAAAAAAAGAAGAGGATATTAAAAATCCTCTTTTCCTTCTTTTTGCCCGACGTAACTTTTTTCTGCAATCAGGTCTTTTTTGTACACCAATGTCCTGTACGGGAATGGAATCTCTATTCCTTCCTTGTCGAAACGTTTCTTGATGGCTTCCCTAATCTCACATCCTGCACCATAAGCAAAACTTCTATCCCGCACCCAAACAAATAATTTTAGGTTAACTGCAAAGTCTCCGAGTCCTGTTAGAAGGACAAGAACATCATCATCACTGAAGTTTTCATCATATTTACGAAGTTCAGAGAAAGACATCGTATTTTTATGTTTGCGACCTTCTTCGACCATTATCTTACGAGCCAGATCAATATCTGAATCATAGCTTATACCGATATCAATAGGCCAGCATACCGTTGGGTCCTCTATAGTCCAATTCACAATCGCTTCGTCACTGATTACATGGTTTGGTATGATAAGCCTGCGGTTGTCCCAGGTTTTAACGACCGTATGACGCAAAGTGATGTCCGTAATCTTGCCGTAATCATCCCTTACATTAACACGATCTCCCACCCTAAAGGGACGAAATATGGCAAGGGATACACCTGAAATAATATTTGACATTGTGCTCTGGGCAGCAAGACCAACAACTATACCCAAAAACCCTGCACCTGCAAAGATAGCAAAAGAAAGATTTTGCAGTGTCGGAAAACGCATAATTATCAGAACTAATCCAAATACATAGACAAGAGCTACGGAGGTATGCCTGATCATTCGATAAGCAGTTTCATCTACAGCCATCCTACGGTTGGCCAGTTCAAATTGATGCTGAATTAGCCTGCCAACTAATTTTGATGCAACAAACGTAAGTACAATAATGAAAATTACGAATAGAACATCCAGTGCATTCCCGAAATTCCCGAAATGCCACGAAGTTTCAGAAAGTACATCTGATGTGTTTGCCATTGGACCTACCATATTTATTCTTAATAAAACATTCACTAAATAATAGTGCTTATAATTTAGTTTTTACCATTAAATGTCCAGAACGGGATTTAGCCGATGATTTTACTTTGAAGCAGAATATCTATTTGCAAAATAACCTGTATTCCCTTTAATAATAAATGCTATTAATTGTATTTGTACCTTTCAACAGCAAAAGTGATATCCAAACTCGCCTTAGATGTGAAATTTCATGAAAATAGAAGAACTGGACCTGCCTTCAGAAGCCATTGAAGTATATCTTCAGGCCGGTATAGAAGAACTCTATCCGCCCCAGGCAGATGCTGTAGAAAAAGGACTTCTGCAAGGAGAAAACCTCCTTGCAGCAATCCCTACAGCATCAGGGAAGACCTTACTTGCAGAGATGGCGATGTTAAAGGCTATTAAAAAGGGAGGAAAAGCCCTTTACATTGTACCCCTTCGTGCATTGGCTTCTGAAAAATTCAGGGATTTTAAAAGATTTGAGAGTCTAGGAATAAAGACAGCCATATCAACCGGGGATTTTGATTCACGGGATGAATGGCTGGGTTCCAATGACATAATAGTAGCTACCTCCGAGAAAACAGATTCCCTTTTGCGTAATTCCACACCCTGGATGAAAGATATCACCGCTGTGATCGTTGATGAGGTACACCTGCTGGATTCGGCAAACAGAGGACCTACACTGGAAGTAACCCTGGCAAAACTCAAAAGACTCAATCCCGGGGCACAGGTGGTTGCTCTTTCAGCTACAGTTGGTAATGCGATGGAAATTGCACAGTGGCTGGAAGCCAAACTCGTATTGAGTGAATGGAGACCCACATACTTACATGAGGGGATTTTTTACGGGGATGCCATCAATTTCGATGAAGACCAGACGTTTATCGAAAGACGCCACAAGGAAGATTCTGTGAACCTTGTGATAGACACTGTTATCCAGGGAGGACAATGTCTTGTATTTGACAGCAGTCGGAGAAATTGCGTCGGATTTGCAAAGAAATGTGCTCCTGCTGTCGGAGAACTGCTCGACAGGCAAAATCGCAATGAACTGGAAGAAGTTGCAAAAGAGGTTCTGGAAAACGGGGAGACTAAACTTACTGAAACTCTTGCCTACTGCATAAAAAAAGGGGTTGCTTTTCATCATGCAGGACTGAATTCCGCCCATCGCAGGATCGTAGAAGATGCTTTCCGGAACAATTTAATAAAGATGATCTGCAGCACACCAACACTGGCAGCCGGATTGAACCTGCCTGCCCGTCGTGTGATCATCCGCAGTTACAAACGTTATGATCCCAATGCAGGAATGCAACCCATCCCTGTACTTGACTACAAACAGATGGCCGGCAGGGCAGGCAGGCCACATCTGGACCCTTACGGAGAGGCTGTAGTCATAGTGAAAACCTATGAAGAATTCACCGATGTGCTGGAGAGATATATCAGCGCTTCTGCAGAAGATATCTGGTCAAAGCTGGGTACCGAGAATGCACTGCGCACTCATATCCTTTCAACTATTGCAAGCGGTTTTGCAAATTGCCACAGGGAGATACTTACCTTTTTGGGTTCCACATTTTTTGCCCACCAGCAACAGAGCTGGAATTTCGAAGAACTGCTGGAAGACTGCCTGATCTTCCTCAAGAATGAGGGAATGCTTGAACAGGACAATGAGACCATCAGAGCAACCGAACTGGGTAAAATGATATCCTCGCTATATATTGACCCCCTTTCGGCTTCAAAAATTATCCGCGGACTTGAAAAAACCACACATGTCACAGATATGACTTTGTTGCAACTGATTTGCAGTACACCGGATATGCGCCTGCTTTACTTGCGCAACAGGGATTATGAAATAATAAATGATTATGTTATGAATCATACAGAAGAGTTTATCGAAGTTCCCAGTCCTTTCAAGCAGATAGAATATGAATGGTTTCTTTCAGAGGTCAAGACCGCTTTGTTACTGCTGGAATGGATCAATGAAAAAAGCCTGGAAAAAATTGTTGAGAACTATCAGGTCGGAGAAGGAGACATTTATGCCAGCTCTGATATTGCCGAGTGGCTGATGCATGCCACCCAAAGGATTGCATCCAGGATAAATCCACAACTTGAAACTGAATGTGCTAAACTTGAAAAAAGGATACATTATGGCGCAGGCAGTGAACTAATCGAATTGGTGGAAATTCCCAACGTGGGCAGAGCAAGAGCACGCAAACTTTTCAAGAAAGGATATCGCAGCCGCCAGAAACTTGCAACAGCAGATGAAAAGCAACTTGCAGGGATAGTCGGGCCAAAGATCGCCCAAAAAATCCTGTCATATCTGGGCAGAGAAACTGACAGCAATGGTTATGTAGAGCCGGAAACATTGGAAAATAAAAAACAACAAAAAACATTTCAGGATTTTATCTGAAATAACGATCTAATACATAAATACAAAGACGGAGACTTACCCCATGCTTTATAAGAAAATTGAAGACCTCACCAATAATGAATTAAATAATCTTATGGAAAGGGCATCAGATCTGATGACTGTTAGGGATGCAGTTGAAACAATCCTTGCAGATGTGAAAAAGGACGGGGATAGTGCCCTGCGTTATTATACTGAAAAATTTGACAAAGCCCGTATTGGTGCCATCGAAGTAACTGAAGACGAAATTAATGAAGCAATGACAAAAGTAGACCCGTCTTTGTTGAAACATCTGGATAAGGCTGCATCGAACATCCGGAAATTCCATGAAGCACAATTACCCCGGGACAAATGGTTTGTGGAAATTTCCCTTGGAATTAAAGCCGGACAGAAAACCGTACCCTTAAGATCCGTAGGTGCCTATGTACCCGGAGGAAGAGCATCTTACCCTTCAACAGCCCTTATGACAATAATCCCAGCCAAAGTTGCAGGTGTGAAAGACGTAGCCATGTGTACTCCTCCCGGGACCGATGGAAAGGTAAATCCCCTGACACTTGCAGCTGCAAAGGTCGCTGGTGCTGACAGGATATACAGACTCGGCGGTGTGCAGGCTGTTGCAGCTCTTGCCTATGGAACTGAAAGCGTTAAACCCGTAGACAAGATTGTGGGGCCGGGAAATGTATTTGTGACTACGGCAAAGATGCTTATCCGCACACATACAGAGATAGATTTTCCGGCAGGGCCCAGTGAGATCCTGATAATCGCAGATGAAACTGCAGACCCGGATTTCATCGCAGCTGACCTGCTGGCACAGGCCGAACATGACCCCAACGCAATCTGTGTATTAACGACTACTTCTGAGGAAATTGCAGCGAATACACAACAACGCTTAGAAGAACTTGCAGATACTACACCCAGGTCAGAGATTGTGAAAGAAGCCCTGCAAAATGCGGCCATCCTTATAGGTAATTCTCTTGATGAGTGTATTGGATTTTCCAACAAATTCGGACCCGAACATCTTGAGATAGTGACAGCAGATGATGAGGCAGTCCTGGACAGAATTGATAGTGCCGGGTCGATTTTTATGGGAAAATATGCTCCCGTTTCAACCGGTGATTATGCTTCAGGAACAAATCATGTTCTCCCCACAGCCGGATATACAAGACTCTACTCCGGATTAAACATCAATCATTTCCTGAAATATTCCACAATACAGCAGCTGGACAGGAAAGGCTTGCAGTCCCTGAGTGATACGATAATCACACTTGCAGAAGAAGAAGGGTTGTACGCTCATGCTGATGCTGTAAAGTTGCGTTTGAAGAAAAATGAATGATCTCCTCACTCGATAATTATTTAAGAGGTAAGACTTAATAATAATTTATTGAGTTATGCATCGAGCTTAATATCAGGAGTGGAATCATGAAAATCAGAGTTGTCAGTAAAAGGAAAGAAATTGAAACACTCGATGAGGGGGAAAGAGTAATTCATCTGGCTTTCCGACCTTCCAATAAGGACATATTTGATCTCGTTAAAAGATGTAAGAATGTAGAAGTGATCCAGATACCTTCATCTTACAGGAAAACTGTATCAAAATCCATTGAAATGTTCCTTGAGATGGAAGGAATCAGACTTATAGAGGGAGATGTGTGGGGGCACAGGAAAGACATAAATGAGTATTACAGCATCTCACCTTCTGTTAATGAAAGAATAAAGGAATTGAAATCAGAGGGCATGGCAGACGAAGAAATTGCCAGAAAGATAGAAAGAGAAGGAAAACTCAACAAGGACATTTTATTATATATACTCGATAAACAATGAGTATATTTTTCACTTTTTCTTCCTCCAACTTCTATCCAGTACATATAACCTTTTTAAGCAATCAATTCCTTAGTTCCTCAAACACGTCAATAGAGGATTAATACCATGAATAGCGGATACGGGAAAGTATATCTTGTTGGTTCCGGTCCCGGAGATCCGGAACTGCTAACAATAAAAGCAAGAAAATTGATAGACAGCGCAGAGGTCATAGTCTATGACCAGTTGCCAGGAGAAGCAATCCTGCAGAGCATGCCTGAAACAGCAGAAAAAATAGATGCAGGAAAATATGCAGGCAATCATAAACTAACCCAGACAGAAATCAACGATATGATAGTGAAAAAGGCAGAAGAAGGAAAGAATGTCGTTCGATTAAAGGGAGGGGATCCCTATATGTTCGGTAGAGGCGGCGAAGAAGCTGAAAAACTTGTGCAGGCAGGGATCGATTTTGAGGTTGTACCCGGTATCACCTCTGCTATTGCAGTACCTGCTTATGCCGGAATCCCTGTAACCCATAGGGACCATGCATCAATGGTTACATTCATCACCGGCCATGAAGACCCGACCAAAAAAGAAACCGGCCTTGATTGGGAAAACCTGGCTCGATTCCCGGGGACCCTGGTCATATTTATGGGAGTGAAAAGGCTGGAACAGAATATGAATGCACTGAAAAAATATGGCAAGTCTCCAACAACTCCGGTAGCAATTATCGAAAAAGGAACCCACCCCGATCAGAGGATCACCACAGGAAACCTTGAGAACATAGCAGAAAAAGCAAAAAAAGCCGGTGTAAAGGCTCCTGCAATAACAGTTGTGGGTGACGTGGTTTCCGTACATGATATCCTGGGTATGCAAGAGGTCGTATGGGGATAACATGGATAGAAAGAGTAATACCATAGCAATAATGAGGCCGCGCAGTTACCTCACAAAATCCCGTGAGATGGCACAATCCATGGGATACGAGGTATTCGAGGCACCAATGATCGAACTCGCCGATATGAAAGATGACATGTTTGATATATTCACCGATCATGTCCTTTCTGGAAAGAGCGACTATGTTATATTTACCAGTGCCAACGGTATCGACTATACCCTGGACAAGGTAGATAACAGGAATGAATTCACCAATGCCCTGAACAGAACAAAAGTGATAGCCATCGGCCCAAATACAAAAAAGAGACTAGAAGAACTTGATATTGAAGTTCTTGGTATACCAGGTGTCTACAGCTCAGAAGGACTGGTTGAATATCTCTGTCCTGATGTTAAGGGAAAGATAGTTGATACCGCGCGCAGTGCTTATGGTTCAATCCTGCTCATAGAAGGGCTTGAAAAATGTGGCGCATCGGTTCTGGAAACACAGGTATATACACTTGTGCGACCCGAAGGAGACACGCAAAAGGAGCTTATCAAAAGAGCGGCAGCCGGGGATATTGCTATTTTTGCCTTCACAAGTTCCATGATGGTACGCAATTTCTTCAGTCTGGCAGAAGAGATGGGAAAAACCGATGACATAAAGGAAGTTATGAAAAAATCTATCGTGGCTGCAATTGGTACACCTACGGCAAATACCATTCAGGAATATGGCGTGGAAACAACTATAAAGCCCTGCAAGTACACCTTCGATGAAATGCTAAGGACCATTAAAGACGAATACTTTGATTAAAGAAGGTTTAGAAATGATAGGTATTTCAAAGCTCTATTGCGGAACTGTCGAACCATCGGATGCCCTGAGATACGGAAGACATTCCTCCAGATTACCTTCCCACCTACTCCAGTTCTCAAAAGACAAGAAACCTGTTGTAGTTTGGAATATCACCCGCAAATGTAACCTCAAATGCATTCACTGTTATGCCCAGGCAGACGATAAAGATTTTGAAGGTGAACTTTCCACAGAAGAAGGAAAAAGACTCATCGATGACCTGGCAGCATTCAAAACGCCTGTCATACTTTTTTCCGGAGGAGAACCTCTTGTCAGGAAAGATTTGCCCGAATTGGCTGAATACGCCGTCTCAAAGGGCCTAAGAGCAGTAATTTCCACAAATGGCACACTGATAGATATGGACATGGCAAAAAAACTAAAGGAAATCGGCCTGTCCTACGTTGGAATATCTATTGACGGCACGGAAGAGACAAATGACAGGTTCCGGGGACAACAGGGGGCTTTCAAAAAAGCACTTGAAGGCGTCCACAACTGCATGAAAGCAGGAATCAAGGTTGGTCTGCGTTTTACAATTAATAAGAGTAATTTCCGGGAAATCCCTGCAATATTCGACCTGCTGGAAGAAGAAAAAATTCCACGGATCTGTTTCTATCATCTTGTGTATGCAGGCAGAGGTAGCGACCTCATAAAACAAGACCTGACACATGAAGAAAGCAGGGAGACCGTAGATCTGATTATGGATCGTACAAAACAGCTGTATGAAAAGGGAATTAAACCAGAGGTACTCACAGTGGATAATCATTGTGATGCCCCATACCTCTACATGAAATTGAAGGGGAAAGAACCTGAACGTGCAGCCGAGGTCCTCGATCTTATGAAAATGAACGGAGGCAATTCCACCGGTGTAGGAATTGGTTGTGTGTCCTGGGATGGTACAGTGCACCCGGATCAGTTCTGGCGCCATTACACCATCGGGAATATCAGGGAAAGACCTTTCAGCGAGATATGGACAGACCTCAGCGACAACTTACTTGCAGGCCTGAAGGATCGCAAACCTCTATTGAAGGAAAATGCAAAAAGATGTGGCCAGTGCAAGTGGCTGGACATCTGTAACGGAAATTTCCGAGTACGTGCAGAAGCTGTTTATGGCAATGTCTGGGCAGATGACCCGGCCTGTTATCTTACAGATGAAGAGATCGGGCTGGAATAATTATTTTTTTGCGGTATTGATACTCAGGTAATGATAGGGTGTACAGTGCCTTGTCATTGCCGTAAATAATCCGGCCAAAGCCACAAGTGCAACCAGCCAGTTCCAGGGAGAAGTTTCCACAAGGTCCATAGCCAATGCTATCGTTGCCACTGAACCAATTAGGGCCCTGAAAACCAGATCAAATCCGCCAACATTTTCCTCGAGCAATATATCTTTTAAAGTCATAGGCCACCTATAAAAGAAAGCAGGACTATGCCTGCTTATTTCTTATCCTTTTTAAAGCAAATGAACCAGTCAAGACAATACTTATCATCTTCTTTGGTCTCGACCCTCTCCTTTGCCATGCCACATGAACCGGGTGGAGGTATAATCACATCGTCACCGGGCTGCCAGTTTGCCGGAGTGGCAATCTGTTCGGCATCGGATTTCTGCATGGCAATAATAAGTCTCTTGACTTCATCCATATTCCGTCCGTTACTGAGTGGGTAGTAGAGGATTGCACGTACCTTGTTCTTCGGGTCGATAATGAATACCGCACGTACGGCTTGAGTATCCGATGCACCAGGCTGGACCATACCGAATTTCTTCGCTATTTCCATCTTGATATCCGCAATTACAGGGAAATTGACCTCTACATCTTTCATACCCTTGTATTCGATTTTCTCTTTAATGGTACGCAGCCAGGCAATATGTGCATGGATACCGTCAATGGAAAGTCCGATGAGTTCGGTATTCAATTCCCTGAATTCATCCTCCATTGTAGCAAAGGTCATGAATTCGGTAGTACAGACCGGTGTAAAATCTGCCGGATGGCTGAACAGGACTACCCATTTACCCTTATAATCCTTCGGGAAATTAATTTCTCCCTGTGTGGTTGTTGCTTTAAAACTCGGTGCTTCATCGCCTATCAAAGGCATTCTTGTTGGTTCTGCTTCTTCCATAATTAATCCCCACTTTATTTCAAAATCCCAATTTATCCATCTGTTTTAATACCTGTCTGCTGAAATCAGTGAAATTCTGGATCCCGCCTGTCCAGGCAGCGATCATCATACAATCCGTGACCTCAGTACGGGTAGCTCCGAATTTCTTGAGTCTTTCAAGAATTTTTACTGCACTTTCACTGTTGTTATTGGAACAGGCAATGGAAAAGACAAGAAGGTGTTTCTCCTTCATTGAGAGACCATCCTCCCTATCTTCCCACACAGCAGTATAAAAGGACGCAAGAGCTTCAGAGAAGTCTTCATTTATGTCCTGGGCATACCTTATGGACCTTGGAAGAAAACCCTTGATTTCTTTTACATTATCTGCATTTGTACCCATGAATTTACCAATCCTTTAGAGTTCGATGATATTTTGCCACAGACCATGTACATTGCAGTAGGAAATCGCAAATAAAGCACTGAAATCTGCAACATTTACCTTAAATCTCGCAAGGGGTTCGGTGAAAGAGGGACCAAATTCTGCACGGCCCAGATCCACGACCTGACCATATTTATCCCCGCCATAGCTGGAACCTGCAGCATGCTCTCCTTTTTTAACACCGTAGAGCTCAAGCCATGCAATATGATGCTCAACCGTATTTGGGTGTGCAACTTCCTTACCTACATGAACCGTCACAAGATCTTCCACGTCTGAGCCATGCGACTTACCAATTGAAATGTCAGGTACATGTTTCTCTTTGCCTTCCGATACTTTTCCTTTAATTAACTCTTCAATTTCCATATCAAATCCTCCTTTAACTTATTACTGTCCTTCCTGTGCTGGCGGGGTGAACACTCTTGCCTCGAGTTCCTTGTCAATCATGAACAGGCCATTGCCTTCTTCACCTGCAAGCTGGAGTTTGCTGATTATCTCATTATCGTTGCTCTCTTCTTCGATCTGTTCAGTGACAAACCATTGCAAAAATATATTTGTTGCATAATCCTTCTCTTCATTTGCAAGGGTTACCAATTCATTGATGGACCTCGTGATGAACTGTTCGTGTTCAAGGGTTGCCTTGAACATCTCAAGGGGCGTACCGAATTCCTTTGGAGGTTGTTCTATTGCCTTAAGTTCAATTTGGGCTCCCTGCCCTTTCAGGTAATCATATATGCGCATGGCATGGGTCATTTCTTCCTGATATTGTACCATGAACCAGTTAGAAAACCCGTCAAGTCCTTTATAGGAACTTGCAGCAGACATTGCCATATAAAGATAGGCAGAATACATTTCCCTGTTAATTTGCTCATTCAGCGCATCGGTCATCTTTTCACTTAACATATTTTCCTCCAAATATCAACTCAAAAAAGACAACGACAGTTAAAACTGCACCCACCTGTTCTCCATCTGTCAAACTCCCGTTATCCATAGAAGAAAAGATCGATAGCTATAAATTTTTATCGTTAGACAGTTTTATGTTTATTTAAATTATAAAATAACAATAAAAGAAACAGTATATAGCTTCAAATAATATATAGCAAAAGATGACTGAAATACCATACATAACATAACTAAAAACACAGAAATCAAAAGGATTTACATGCTGCCTCTTGAAAAAAAAGTACTGGAACATATCAAACCTTCATTGGAAGAAAAAGAAAAACTGGAACAAACTGCCGGTTATCTGATGAAAAGAGTGATCCAGATTGCCAAAAGAGAAAGTATTACCGATGCAAAGGTCCAGCTGGTAGGCTCAGCTGCTCGCAATACATGGATCACCGGCACACATGACCTTGATATATTCATAAGTTTTGACCCAACTCTTCCACGGGAAAAACTTGAAGAGTATGGTTTGTTCATAGGGCACGAACTTGCAAAAGAAGCCCGGTCCTGGGAGGAAGGTTATGCAGAACACCCCTACACTAAAATGAACTATGCGGGATTTGATGTAGATATCGTGCCCTGCTACCGTGTAACCGATGCCTCCAGAATAATCTCAGCTGTTGACAGGACGCCTTTTCACAACCGCTTCATAAAAGAGAGAATCAAAGGACTTGAAGATGATGTCCTGTTACTCAAACAATTCATGAAAGCCGGAAGGATATATGGCTCAGAACTGAAAACCCGGGGTTTCTCGGGCTATCTCACTGAACTGCTAATAATCCATTACGGCTCTTTCAAAAACGTGCTTGAAGCCGCATCAGCATGGGAGCCGAATCAGAAAATAGAGTTCCTGAAGCCTACAAAAGAATTTAGCGAGCCTCTTCAGGTGATTGACCCCACAGATGCAGGAAGAAACGTAGCTGCTGCTCTATCACTTGACAAGTTTTGCCTATTCATTGATCTCTGCCGCCAATACCTAGAAGAGCCAAAGGAATCCTACTTTTCAAGGAAGATTGCAAACCCGCTATCTGATGGTGAAATAATCCAGAGAATGAATAAAAGAACAAGCTCCATAATTGTGCTGAAGTTCCAGAGCCCCAAAATTGTCGAAGATATACTATATCCCCAGCTTTTCAAAATGCAAAAATCAGTGGAAGCATTACTTGAAAAACAAGATTTTCATCCCATTAAAAGTGGCATCTGGGTAGGCAAAGATGTCGTACTTACCATTGAACTTGAAAATGCCCAAATTGCAACTGTCAAAAAACACAGAGGTCCTCCGGTATGGGTTAAACAACATGCTGAAATGTTCAGGGAGAAATATACCGACAGAACAGATGTGTTTGCATTCTATATCGAAGGCGGGAAATATGTCGCTGAAGTCCCACGCAAATACACAACAGCATCTATATTACTTGAAAATGAGATTTACAACTGTTCCCTGGGCAAACAGGTTGCAAAAAGCATTAAAAAAGGATATGAGATCCTGTCCGGAGAAAATATCCTGCAAATAAAGGATATCAACTATAGGGCTTTCCTCAATGAATTCCTTTAATCCATTCCACTGCCCAGTTTACCTTCAAGCCTGTGCTGATAGAAAAGATACTGCTGGGCATAACCACAGTAATATCCAAAATAGGATCTTGCCCACTCAGCCATTTTGGGTTTGGTATAAGGTCCTTCAAAACTATCGGAATAATAATTTCTGATGACCTTGTCAACATGGGTATCTACAGGGAAAGCTTCCATTTTTCCATAGGAAAAAAGGAGGATACAATCAGCCACCTTATCCCCGATGCCTTCTATATTCATCAATTGCTTTTTGGCTTGAAAATAATCCATATCATACAGCCCCCACAGATCTAACTCCCCTGATTCTATCATCCTGGCAGCTTTGACAAGTCGGCGTGCCCTGAAACCCAGACTGCAGTCGCAAAGATCCTCACCACAACAGGCTGCAAGAGTAGATATTTCAGGAAAGGCGTAAATTCCATCAACAATTTCCTCTCCAAGTAGCCGGGACAGTTTCTCGATGGATTTCATAATACGGGGAATATTCGAAGCAGTTGCTATCATATAAGATACAAGGCATTCCCAGGGATCCTGCATGACCAATCTCAAACCCTTGTATTTTGCTATTGCTTCATGGACATAGGAATCATGATCGATTGAAGAAAAGATATAGGGCAGGTCATCATCCAGCCTGAAGTATTTCACAAAAAACTCAACAGGGAGACGGGAATCAATGTAAAGGGTCTCCGCCTCCTGTTCATAGAAGGCATGTACATAATCTCCCTGTACCACACCGTGCCACCAGTCATCTTCTTTTGACCAGCGAAATACCTGCCCACAATCCAGAGTGTGGTCAAGATCAAAGCATGAAACCGGTATACTGTACATGGTAATGTTGTTATTGTCTTGTTGTTTCCCTGCCCAGCCTGAATGCCTTCAGGTTGGTATCAATGGTCTTTGGGGGAACCAGATTCTTTATGCATTCCACCAGTGTTTCTTCGGCGATCGGGAGATAAGAGGAAATTGCCCCTAGCATCACGACATTCAGAGTCTTTATATTGCCGGCCTGTCTGGCAAGGGCCACAGCATCAAAGGCCACGACCCTGTAGTCCTTTTCAATTCTGGCAGCTATTTCCTTCGGATCAGGATATGTACATTGTCCTGAAGTCACAGTGACCGGGTAAATAGGAGAAATATTCATAACCACTATTCCGTCTTTTGAAACATCATGAATATAGCGCATTGCCTCTACCGGTTCCAGTGCCAACATACCGTGGGCACTGCCACACGGTATAAGGGAACCCAACTCACAGCCAAGTCTTACATAGTTCACAACAGAACCGCCGCGTTGGGCCATCCCGTGAGTCTCCGCTGCCCGAACACTCATTTCATCAGAAACCGCTGCCTTGCCTATTATATCGGAGACCTTTACAGCACCCTGGCCTCCTACACCAGCTATCACAAGATCAAAATATGATAGATCGGAAGTCATTTTTTCACCTCCATGATAGCATCGAAATTGCATATTTCAACACACAATCCACAACCACTGCACATTGAATTTATGGAGGCTTTTTTGGACACTTCATCAAATTCAATTGCAGGGCAACCAAATTTCAAGCATTTCCGGCAACCTTTACAGAGATTTGTATCAACCATAAACGGAGTGTATCTTATACCTTCCCTTGCTGCGGAAATTACACAGGCACGTTTGGCTATCACAACTGAAACCCCTTCATAGGCTTTTGCCCGCTGCAGTACATCCTCCGTGGCATCCATGTCGTAGGGGTCAACCACCTCCACGAATTCAGCACCCATTGCACTGCACAATTTATCAAACGCAACCTCCACGGTTGGTTCATAGGTTGCTGTCTTACCCATACCCGGATTGGGCTGGTGGCCGGTCATTGCAGTAGTCCTGTTATCAAGTATCAACACTGTGATATCAGATTTATTGTAGATAGCATTCATTAAACTGTTAATTCCGGTATGGAAAAAGGTGGAATCACCAATTGTACAGCATATGGGTTTTTTCTCGCCGGCATCATAGATTCCCGAAGCAACACTGATACTTGCCCCCATACAGAGAGTGGTATCCACCGTACCGTGCTGGATGCCGAGAGTATAACAGCCGATGTCACTGGGAAATACCGCATCTTCGCCAAATACTTTTTTCATGACATGGAAAGTACCCCTGTGGGAGCAACCCGGACACATTGCAGGCGGCCTGACAGGAAGTTCCATAGCCTGTGTTGCGGGTTTACATTCGCATGAATCAATTCCAAAGGCTCTAGCAATTCCCTCCATGCAAATATCAACATTGAATTCACCTGTGCGGGGAAGAATCCCATCTGCTTTTCCAAAGATTTCAGTTTCAAACCCTACATCTCTTGCAATTACCTTGCACTGGTCCTCAATAACAGGTTCAAGTTCCTCAATCACAATTACCTGCTCTGTTTTAGCAAGGAGCTGGCGAACACTGTCTTCTGGAATTGGATACGTCCCTATCTTCAAAAAAGAAGCTGTAATACCAAGCCTATCAAGTGCTTCTTTTGCATAAACTGCAGCTGTTCCACAAGCAATGACACCAATATTATTTTCTGCTTCAATTGAAAGTTCATTCCAGCCGGAAAATTCAAACTCGCCGCGAATATCCTGCTGGATCGAAAGCAGGTGAGGATGACGTACCCTCGCATTTTTAGGAACCATTACCCAGCGGTCTGGATTCTTTTCAAATTTGATTTCACCTGTCTTCTGCCTGACAGGAGCAAGTTTGATATCAGACTTGCCGTGGGAAATACGTGTTGTGGAGCGAAAGATCACCGGTATCTCATATTTTTCAGATAATTCAAAGGCATAAGGAATCATATCCTTGGCTTGCTGGGGGGTTGATGGCTCAAGGCAGGGAATCTGTGAGAACACGGAATACCTGCGGGTATCCTGCTCATTCTGGGAAGAATGGCAGGAAGGGTCATCGGCCACTATAATAACCATACCCCCCTTGACACCCATGTATGCCAGAGTCATCAGGGGATCAGCAGCTACATTCAGACCTACATGTTTCATAGTAACCACAGAACGGGCTCCTGCCATAGAGGCACCTGCAGCCACTTCCATTGCAACCTTTTCATTTACGGACCATTCAATATAGAAGTCCCTTTCATTCATAGAAGCCAGAGTATCCACTATTTCAGAAGAAGGGGTCCCTGGATAACCGGACACAACGTCCACAGCCCCTTCTACAATACCGCGGGCAATGGCAACGTTGCCTAGCATATATTCACGACCGCTCATGGTAATCGCCTGCTACTTCATAATATACATTATTGATAAATATATCTCGTAATATCATGAGTACTGCTATTTTATGACAATAAATGGCCGTTGTTAAAAGCACTTATATACACTGTTGACTATAGACAGTACTGCAAATAATAAGAGGTATTGAAATGATAGACTTTGCCTGCAAAGAATTCCGTTTAAACGATGTCATCAAATGTGCCCTGAATCTTACAAGAGCCGATATGAAGGTCATCGGGTTATTTTTTGATACTCCGGAAAAATGGGTAAATACCGAAGATATATCAAATGACACCGGGCTTGACCTTTCAACAGTCCAGAGATCCGTTAAAAAATTACATGAAAAAGAAATTCTTACAAAATCCCAAACAAACCTGGATCGTGGAGGATACACCTATATCTATAAACTGAAAGAAAAAAACGAAATAAAGGAAATTATTATGCAAATTGTACATAAATGGGTAAACAAAGTCGACAAAGAACTTGAGGCATGGTAAAATGCTGAAGATCACACGTTACCTGTGGCTGCTTGTCCTGATAGTCTCATTGGGAGGATTGTGGTATCCTTATCTTGGATATCTGATGGCAGTTGTAATGATCACCCTGCTGGCTACATCTGTCGTGAGAGGACGCTGGTTCTGTGGCAATCTATGTCCGCGTGGAAGCCTGTATGATTTCGTACTCAGTAAAGTATCAAGAAAACAGGATATACCGAATATCCTCAAAAGTTTCTGGCTGCGAATCCCTCTCTTGGTACTTATGATGACAGTAATGATATACAGGGTATCAGTGATATTCGTCACACAGAATATGTTCGAAAAAATCGGTGTCGTACTGGTATCAATGTGTATTGTAACAACTTCACTGGCAATCCTGCTGGGTGGATTTTACAATTCCAGGGCCTGGTGTACAGTATGTCCCATGGGAACTGCGCAAAGAATAATCGGTGGAGACCGCTACCAGCTTAAAATGGCACATGAACTTTGCATAGATTGCAAGAAATGCGAAAAAGTGTGCCCCATGGAACTTACGGTCAGGGATATAGGCAATAACCCCGACTGCATAAAATGTGGCCGATGTGTAGAAGCCTGTCCAAAAGATGCCCTGTACTTTTAAGTGATCAAAACAACAGGCTTTTCAATTCCAGGGGGTCGTTGACCGGAGGAGTGCAGCTTTGTCCTTTGCAGACATAAGCTGTAGTTCTCCCTTCTTTTATATCCATATCAAGCGTATAAGGGGCAATCCGGGACAGGTCACTGCCAGACCCGGTATTTTTCAATAACAATATTGTTTTGGGAAGGTAATTTTTCCTTACAACATCCATCATTTCCTTAAGCCCAATTTTTTCAGAATCTGTAACCATTACCACAAGGGTCGCCTCCCCAAGCATCAGACCGGTTAACATATAACTATAGGCCGGTGGAGAACGCTTCAGCATTCCACCAAAGCCCGATAGGGTTGTAAGGGCTAACTCACGGTAGCCTACATTACCGGTAATATGGAATAGCCAGAAAAGATTGTATACAGCCACTGAATTCCCGCTTGGATAGGGGCCATCAAAGACTTTTTTTGTCCTGTGAGGGATGTCAGATACATCTGACGCAGAGAAGAAAAAACCACCCTGCTCTGCATCATAGAACACATCAACCATTACATCCACAAGTTCAATTGCTGTTTCCAGATATTTTGTCTCAAATGTAGCTTCATAAAGTTCTATCAAGCCCCATGCCAGAAAAGCATAGTCATCCAGAAAACCATCAATGCCAGAATTGCCTTCATGGAAACGGTGATACAGCCTTCCATCATCCCTGCGCATATAGGAAAGAATAAAAGAAGCAGTTTCTTTGGCCTTTTCAAGGCTGGAAACATCCCCGCAAATCCTGGAAGCCGTTGAAAGGGCAGCTATTGCAAGTCCGTTCCAGTCTGTGAGAATCTTGTTATCAAGAGATGGCCTGACCCTTTCACTGCGAAGGGATAACAGGCGTGCTCTTATTTCTTTTAATTTCGCATCTGAAGTGTCACTTATAGCATATTCATTCCGGCGCAATACTCCTCCATATTCAGACCCTTCAACATCAATAGGAATTAGGTCATAGAACTGCAGGAAAAAATCACTATCTTCTTTCCCAACAGAGTCTTCGATTTGCCCTCTGGACCACAGATAGAATAAGCCTTCCTGACCCTCACTGTCAGCATCTTCCCCACAATAGAAGGCACCTTCTGGATGGCGAAGTACTGTTCCCATATAGGAAATTGTTGAATCAACCACGGCCCTGTAATGCACATTCCCTGTTGCCTGATAAGCCATGAGATAAACAATCGCAAGCATTGCCTGGTCGTAGAGCATTTTCTCGAAATGCGGAATATTCCAGCTGGCATCTGTAGAATAGCGATGGAAACCTCCACCCAGATGATCAAAAATTCCCCCATTTGCCATTGAAGACAGGGTATTTTCTATCATCGTGAGGGTCTGCGGTCGCTTATCCATTTTCCATCGGTTGAGCAAGAAGATAAGTATGGAAGGAGAAGGAAATTTGGGAGCCGGGCCAAATCCTCCATACCTCCAGTCAAACATACCGAAAAGTGCGGAAAACGCATCCTCCAGAATGGACAGCGTTACCGGCTCCTTTCCGGCGGGAATATTATTGATTTCTGAAACCAGCTACGACGCCTGCTGCCTTATCTCATCCCTTTTATTGTCCCATATATTTGTAACCTGCATCAGCAGGTCGGATAAGCCCATATGCCCCATTGCTGCTTCTTTTGGTATATAGGTGGCTGCAAAAAAAGGCTTTTTTTCAGGTGTCATTATTATAGTCAGCGGCCAGCCACCACTACCATTCATTGCCTGGCAGACTTCCATGTAGAACTCATCTACATCAGGCCTCTCTTCCCTGTCTACTTTTACAGGTATGAAATTGGAATTCAAAAGATTGGCAATATGCACATCTTCAAAGGATTCCTCTGCCATTACATGACACCAGTGACATGTTGAATACCCAATGGAAAGGAAGACCGGAATGTTTTTCCTTCTTGCCTGTTCAAAAGCTTCTTCTGACCATGGATACCAGTCAACAGGATTTGTGGAATGCTGTCTCAGGTAGGGACTGTTTTCCCGTGCAAGCCTGTTGGTTTTGGAATTCATGATTAACCTCAGGAAAAATTCTCAAACACACTGTCCAGCTTTGCGGAATCGTATTGTTTTGCTGTAAGTGGCCCGCTTTTCAGTACATCAAGTTTGGACTCGAATGGCTCTGAATCTCTCTTATAGAACACACCCGTGGGAATCCGGTCACCCCATTCAAGAGCTTTCTCAAAGGCTGCCATCCTGTTTGCAGGATCATGCCCATCGTCGTCCATTTTATAGACCCTGTCATGATACCATTTGTATGTATTGAGTTTATTGAAGGTAACACAAGGCTGGAGAATGTCCACAAGGGAAAATCCCTTATGGGAAATCGCCTGCGATATCAGTGATGAAAGGTGCTCGACATCCCCGGCAAAACCTCTTGCTACAAAAGGACAATCCAGGGATATGGCAACTGCCAGGGGATTGAAAGGAGTATGGAGAACACCATGTGTCTGCACCTTGGTTTTCATACCTATTTCACTTGTAGGGGAGGCCTGGCCCTTGGTCAAACCGTATATCTGGTTGTCATGTGCTATCAAGGTAATATCGGGATTGCGGCGTATGGCATGTATAAAATGGTTTCCTCCCTCACCATAGGAATCCCCGTCACCACCCACTGCAATTACGGTGAGTTCAGGATTGGCAACCTTTGCTCCCGTAGCCGGAGGCAGGGTCCTGCCATGAAGACTGTTGAAAGTATTGCATTTCAGATAATGTGGTAATTTACCGGACTGGCCAATGCCTGATACCATCAAAACTTCATGGGGTTTTTTACCAAGGTCCACAAGAGAACGTTTCACAGCCTCAAGTATGTTGAAATTGCCACACCCGGGACA
Organism: Methanohalophilus mahii DSM 5219; assembly: GCF_000025865.1. Classification (NCBI taxonomy): domain Archaea; kingdom Methanobacteriati; phylum Methanobacteriota; class Methanomicrobia; order Methanosarcinales; family Methanosarcinaceae; genus Methanohalophilus; species Methanohalophilus mahii. The sequence goes on along the minus strand of NC_014002.1, from coordinate 569,109 downwards.
CCATTCCGTTTCACCATTTTTATAGTCTTCAATTGTTACCATTTCAGATCACCTCCATTCCCTTAAGCTCCCTGATTACCGATTGTGGTGTAAAGGGCAAACCATCATACCTTAACATCTTTTTTGATACTTCAAATCCTAATTCGGCCCGCAGCAGGCGTGCAAACTGACCGGTTGCATTATTTTCCACACAGATAGTGGTGTTTAACCCTTCCAGTATACTGGCAGCATTATGAGAAAGCGGATAAATATCGCTGAAATGAATCAAATTTATGGATACCTCATCATGATTGAGGATGTCAACTGCCTCAGCAAGAGGACCATAGGAAGATCCCCAGCCTATCAGGGAAACATCTGCTCCATCTATACCATGAATAGCCGGCATTTGCATTTCATCCGTAAGTCCATCTACCTTGCGCAGACGTTTTTCATTCATACGAATGCGATTATCAGTAGTCTGGTCGATATGGCCTGCTTCATTGTGTTCATCACTGTCTGCAACCACCAGTGCACCGTTCTGGCCGGGTATAGCCCTCGGTGATAGACCGGATTTGGTAATTGCATATCTCTGGTAGTCACTGCCCACAGCCCTGTCTTCCAGAAGATGCCTGTTAATCTTCAGGCCGGATGTATCGAATCTCTCATAGGTAAAAAGACCGTCTGCAAGATGCTGGTCACTCAATATCAGGACCGGAATCTGGTATTTTTCAGCTATGTTGAATGCCCGTATTGTCTGGTAGAAGGCATCCTTTGCCGTACGTGGGGCAAGCACACAACGGGGAAATTCCCCCTGTGCCGCATGAAGCACAAAATTAAGGTCGCCCTGTTCGGTCATTGTGGGAAGGCCGGTAGCAGGCCCGGGACGCTGGCCCAGAAAGATGACAATCGGTGTTTCAGTGATGCCGGAGAGCCCCAGTCCTTCTGTCATCAGGCAGAAACCTCCACCCGAGGTAGTGGTCATGGCACGCACCCCTGCAAAGGATGCGCCTATGGCCATATTTATGGCAGCGATCTCATCCTCGGCTTGCTCCACAACAGCATTGAAATCATCTGCATGTGATGCCACACGGGTCATTACACCGGTTGAAGGTGTCATTGGGTATGCCGAAAGGAACTGCACTCCTGCAGCAAGGGCACCCACCCCCACACTGTCATTACCATTTATCAAAATCCGCCTGTTAGTCGGTTGTGGGTTGAGATTATAGTTGCAAATTCCTTCAAATTTATCATTTCTAACATAATCATAACCTGCTTCTGCTGCTTTTATGTTTTTCTCTACAACCTCATCACCTTTGCTTTTGAAAGTCTCGGAAAGGAACTTTTTAAGTGTTGCAAGATCATAGCATAGCAAACCAAATACAGCTCCTACAGCAACAGTATTTGAAAATAATTTTTTACCACTTACATCCTTTGAAATTTCTGTGAAAGGAACAGATACGATCTTCGCATCTGCATTGTCCCCGACAGTGGATTCATCGGTAAGTACGAATCCTTCTTTGACCTCTTCGATATGGTCAGGAATTGTCTGTTTGTCAAGGGCCACCAATATGTCTATCTTTTCATTCAGTGTGTATACAGGATGATCACTCACCCTTATATGGAAATAATTGTGTCCACCCCGTACTCTGGAAAGATAGAACTGATTTCCGTAAACATAGAAACCATCCCTTACAAATGTCCTTGAAAGAACCGATCCTATGGTTTGTATGCCCTGACCGGCTTCTCCACCTATTTTTATATTTATATCGACGATAATGATTCCCCCTGAAATCACACTATTTAACAAAAAATCATTGTAATAATGTTGAAACCTGAAATATAAATAATGATGGTCCAAGGAGACTTTCATCTATAAAAAAGTTCAAATTACTCAAAAATCGCTATCTAAATACCCTATATAGACATTTTTACTTTCGATTTCCCTAAAGACTTCCATTTAATCTTCTATATATATGGTTAAAAGTATCCAGACTGCTAATAAGTTTAATTGTGTTTAAGTAGACAGGATAGAGTATGGATATATATTTAATTATCGTAATAATTTCCACAATAATTGTCAGCATTCTTTGCATAAAGGGAATTTATGATACATAGTGTATACTCAGATCTAAAAATTACGTGGCTGATGAAGAATTAGGCGAACGGGAATAAAGAGATGGATTTGTTATCCAAAAGGTAAATAGGATTTCAAAACAGTAAGATTTATGTGCTTTTCCCTGATTGAGTTAAGAAATACTTATACTGTATAAAATACAAACCTCACATAAACAAAAAAGAGAACGAGGTAATAATATGGAAAAAATAGACCTTTATCTGAATAAAATCAATGATTGCACAATAACTCCATCTGATATAGATCTGGTTATCAAAATGCTCAAAGAGGATACCAAGAAGGGAAGGATCAAAGCCACAAAGGAAGATATTCAATGGTTTGAAATATACAAGTTTGGTCTGGAAGAAATGGAACTTGAAAAAAGTGGCGAATCTAAGATGCAGGTTGGGGACTGGAGACAGAATCTCAATTACAGTAAAGCCAGATTCTTTGTAGATGAAATGGATGAGCTGGGCCTGATCGAAAATGTCTCATGGCATACTCAGGGAGTGGTCATATTTGACATAAAGAATACAGGTGTCTACAGGATTCATCTTTTTAAGAAAATAAAAAATCACCTTTGTCAACTGTACGGCCTGTAAAAACAGGCATCTTTTTTTAAGGACCTGCCGGGAATCGAACCCGGGTTCTAAGCTCCGGAGGCTAAAGTGATATCCTCTACACCACAGGTCCACCAGAATTGCTTTTATTGAATAACGATGGATATAAAGTTTATCCTGATAAATAGATGAATATAGATAATCTCCGACTAATAATCCTTAGGATGAACAAAGGAAATTGTTTTTCAGGACAAAGATCTAAATGGAAAAGTACAAATTTTCGATACTCCAACATAAATATAATTATAAAATTTGAGACATAATATCGATTTCTCTAACAGATTAATAATTGCAGGACAGATATTAAAAAAGTGTGTATTGAGAAAAGGTAAGTATCAATAAGTTGAGTCAGCAGCGATGTATAGTTCCCAAAGGCTCTCGCACTTTAGTACCGTATACAACGCTGGCAGGCTTATCTTCTGTGTTCGGGATGGGTACAGGAGTTACCCTGCCGCTATGGCCGCTGTACTCAACTTATATGAGATGGAATTGATGAAAGCCAAGGCCCGGATTCGAACCGGGATGGAATCGCTCTGCAGGCGATTGCGTAGCCGCTCCGCCACCTTGGCACATGGGTCATGTGCGAAGCGTGATTCTATGACGCAACCGTCATAAACTTTGCGTTTCATCGGACCGTGTATTTTGTTATGATTACATACCTGATTTCGCCTGGAATAAGCAATTGGAAGCGGCACGGATTATTAGTAACCGCGGACTTAACACCTCGTTTCCTTAGTGCTTACATCCCGATCCTATTAAACCGGTCTTTTACCGGTATCCTTACAGTGGTCTCTTTTCAGGTTGGATTTCGAGCTTAGATGCTTTCAGCTCTTATTCTTTGGCGCGTAGCTGCTCGGCACTGCCTTGTCAGACAACCGATCGACCAGAGACGCCGTTGCCCTGTTCCTCTCGTACTAAGAGCAACTTACCTTCAGACCACATACACCTCTAGTAGATAGTAACCGACCTGTCTCACGACGGTCTAAACCCAGCTCACGATCTCCTTTAATAGGCGAACAACCTCACCCTTGGCCGCTGCTGCACGGCCAGGATGGAAAGAACCGACATCGAGGTAGCAAGCTGCCGGGTCGATATGTGCTCTTGCCGGCAACGACACAATTATCCCCGGGGTAACTTTTCTGTCAGCTTTAGCCCGCATCAAGCAGGACATAAAGGTTCGCTAGAACCGACTTTCGTCTCGCGATCCATTGCTATGCTAAATCGCGTCAGGCTGACTTATGCTCTTGCACTCTTCAGCAGGTTTCCGACCCACTTGAGTCAACCATTGCGCGCCCTTGATATCTTTTCAAGGGCGTCCCGCCCCAGGCAAACTGCCCACCTATCGGGGTCCTCCTTTTCGGAGTTAGGGTCGCGACTTCAGAAGGGTAGTGTCCCATTGTTGGCTCCACCCATGCTGGCGCACGGGCTTCGATGCCTCCTACCTACACTGTACATCCGAAATCACAACCCAACGACAGGCTGCAGTAAAGCTCCACGGGGTCTTCACTTCCCCCTAGAGGTCTCTAGACTTTGCACTAGAATGTAAGCTTCACCGGATTCTGGCTAGGGACAGTAGAGCTCTCATTGATCCATTCATGCGAGTCGCCAATTAAGCGACAAGGTACTACGCTACCTTAAGAGGGTCATAGTTACCCCCGCCGTTTACGGGCCCTTCTTTCCGTTGGACCGAAGTTTCAGGTACCCGCACTGGGCAGGATTCAGAGATCGTACTAGCCCTTTCGGGTTTGCGATCTCCTATGTTGGTATTAGACAGTTAGAGCTCCCTGGTCACTGCGACCTGCCATCTTCATGGCAGGCACTCCTTCTCCCGAAGTTACGGAGCCAATTTGCCGAATTCCCTTAGCCAGATTAATTCCGACACGCCTTAGCCTTTTCAGCTAGGGGCACCAGTGTCAGATCTTGGTACGGTCGTTTAGCTTCCTTTTCACGGGTCCCGGGGTGCAGTTGACTTTCGCAATAACATATTCGCCCGCTTCTCGCCATTACGGCTCTCCACGGGTTTCGATGCTTAGACAGCGCGACAACGCTGCTCAACCTGCCCTGAGACGTTGGTTTTAATGCTAAACGGTACAGGAATATTAACCTGTTTCCCTTTTGGCGTACTCGAATTACGGTACGTCTTAGGACCGACTAACCCTCGGCTGACGATCATTGCCGAGGAAACCTGGCCCCTTCGGCGGTCAGGATTCTCACCTGACTATGCTGCTACTATTACCAGGATTTTCGTTTCCGTACGGTCCACAGGACTTCACAACCCTGCTTCTGCCCGAACGCAACGCCTTCCTACAAGATTACCTTTCGGTACTCCGTGGTATCGGTGGTCGACTTGAGCCCCGTCCATTTTCGGGGCCCCAGACCTCGACTGGTGGGCTGTTACGCACTCTTTAAAGGGTAGCTGCTTCTAAGCTAACCTTCCAGCTGTTTAGGGCCTGGGACACCCTTTATCTTTAACACTTAGTCGACACTTAGGGACCTTAACCACGGGCTGGGTTCTCTCCCTTACGGACTACAAGCTTACCCCAGTAGCCCGGACTCCAACTTTCTTAGACGACGGTAGTTTTGGAGTTTGACAGGGGAGCGAGGGATTTCTCCCCCGGGATCCCCAATCAGTGCTCTACACCACCGACTATCTCCGGTTAGGTCATGCTACGACATGTTTTGGAAGGAACCAGCTGATGCCGGGTTTGATTAGCCTTTCACTCCAAGACGCAGGTCACACGAACGATTTGCAGGTCAGTACCGCTTGCGGTCCTCCACGTAGCTTTCGCCACGCTTCAACCTGCCCACGCCTAGATCACCCGGCTTCGGGTCGTATTCCAATGACTCCACGCACTTGTATACGCCGCATCTTGCCCGAAGGCTGCATGCTTGTTGCTTTCGCTTCGGCTCCCCTCTCGGTTAGCCTTCGCCATTGAAATACACTCCCTGGCCCGTTCTTCAAAACGTAAGATATGACATCGGCAACGAAACTCGTACACCAGCCTCGCGACTGTTTCCTTCATTTCGCAGATCCTTTCATGCCATATCGTTCCATAACCAACAGGTTTCAGGCACTTTGAACCTCCCTTTTTGGGGTACTTTTCAGTTTTCGGTCACCCTACTAGTTCACTATCGGTCTCAAGAGATATTTAGTTTTGGAAGTTGATGCCTCCCGGGTTCCCGCGCGATATCCAACGCACGGTACTCTGGAACAATTCCAGATCCGTTCACTTAGTCCTACGTGACTATCACACTCTATGGTTTGACGTTCCAGTCAAATTCGGGGTCAGTGAGAAAGGATCCTTGGAAAAGTCCTACCACACCACATTTCCCTTCTGTTTCCAGAGGGATTCGGTTTGAACTGTGCCGTGTTCACTCGCCGTTACTAGCGGCATCTCTTCGATTTCTTTTCCGGTTCCTACTAAGATGTTTCAATTCGGAACGTTCCCGATCATTACTGATCGACCATTTAAGGTCAAGAGGTCTCATTAGGAGATCCTCGGTTCATAGGCTTCATGCGCCTAGCCGAGGCATATCGCAGCTTGACACGTCCTTCATCGGTCCTTGAGCCGAGCCATTCACCTGCTGGCATAAATGCCATTATCCGTTTGCTTACTCCAGTAAGCGTCAGGTATGCAACTTATACACGATCTCATCGTGCTCTCCTTGGTCAGAAAGAGCACATCCATCCTTCCCGGGCAAAATTACTTGCCTGGTGCATTAAATATGGACTTGCTGGGATTCGAACCCAGGGCCTCTGCCTTGCAAAGGCAGCGATCTTCCAACTGATCTACAAGCCCTTGGTTTCCCAACGTTGTTGGATTATATGATATAATATAATTGCAATGACAGTTTTTCGGTTTCTGATCGAAAGTTTTTTTGCTTAGGAGGTGATCCAGCCGCAGATTCCCCTACGGCTACCTTGTTACGACTTAACCCCCCTTGCGAAATTTAGGTTCGAACGCAGCACTAAGTCCGCGCCCTCACCCATACCTCACTCGGGTGGTTTGACGGGCGGTGTGTGCAAGGAGCAGGGACGTATTCACCGCGCTATATTGAAACGCGATTACTACGGATTCCAGCTTCATGAGGGCGGGTTTCAGCCCTCAATTCGAACTACGGCTGGGTTTATGAGATTACCGTCACTTTTCAGTGTAGGAGCCCATTGTCCCAACCATTGTAGCCCGCGTGTAGCCCGGGAGATTCGGGGCATACTGACCTACCGTAGCCCGCACCTTCCTCCGATTTAGCATCGGCGGTCCCCACAGAGTACCCATCATCCCGAAGGATATGCTGGCAACAGTGGGCACGGGTCTCGCTCGTTGCCTGACTTAACAGGATGCTTCACAGTACGAACTGACGACGGCCATGCACCTCCTCTCAGCGATTCAGGTAAAGTCTTTAGCTTGACCTACATATTGCTGTCGCCCCCGGTGAGTTGTCCGGCGTTGAGTCCAATTAAACCGCAGGCTCCACCCGTTGTAGTGCTCCCCCGCCAATTCCTTTAAGTTTCAGCCTTGCGGCCGTACTTCCCAGGTGGCTCGCTTCACGGCTTCCCTGCGGCACCTGAAACGGTCGCACCATTCCAGACACCTAGCGAGCATCGTTTACGGCTGGGACTACCCGGGTATCTAATCCGGTTCGTGCCCCCAGCTTTCGTCCCTCACCGTCGGACCCGTTCTGGTAAGACGCCTTCGCCACTGGTGGTCCCACAGGGATTACAAGATTTCACTCCTACCCCTGTAGTACCTCTTACCTCTCCCGGTCCCAAGTCTAACAGTATCCCCCGGAAGCCTAACAGTTGAGCTGTCAGATTTCCCGGAAGACTGATTAAACCGGCTACGGACCCTTTAGACCCAATAATAGTGATTACCACTCGGGCCGCCGGTGTTACCGCGGCGGCTGGCACCGGTCTTGCCCGGCCCTTGCTATCACATGCTATTTACACATGTGGACAGCCAGCATTGTATGCTGGCACTCGGTGTCCCCTTATCGCGGTTTCCCGCAGTGTAAAGGTTTCGCGCCTGCTGCGCCCCGTAGGGCCTGGATTAATGTCTCAGAATCCATCTCCGGGCTCTTGCTCTCACAACCCGTACCCGTCGTTGGCTAGTAGGTACTCTAGACCCACTACAACCTGATAGGCCGCAGACCCATCCTTAGGCGACGGATCTTTAAATCACAAAGCATTCCAGCATATGTGATCTATTCAGAATTATCCCCAGTTTCCCGGGGTTATGCTGAACCCAAGGGCAGATTGTCCACGTGTTACTGAGCAGTCCGCTATGTTCACGAAGAACATTTAACTAGCATGGCTTAGTCGAACACCGATAGCAGTAACCTCTGGCAGGATCAACCAGAATTATGTTAAATTTCTAGCACACCTTTGAAGGTTAAAGGAAATTGTTGGCAGGGTACCTGTTAAACAACATGGATGCTGATTAAAGGCCCTGCACAGTGAATTCTTAATAACTAACGATCAGAATTCACCGAACTGCCATTGCGTGTGTCAGACAGAATTGTTATCTCCTGTCTCCATTTGATTAATGTGAAGGTGATTATGTTTCCACGCGCGTTATGCGCGGGAACTCATGGATATTGCTTTTGATATATAAACCTTGTTATCCGACAGAGCCGGAACAACTCACACGATAAACCAGCATGGGTTTATGCATGAAACAGGTCACCAATCCTGTGCCATTCACAGGACACATATATACGCACTGAACGCATATAAGCATTTGCATTATCAATTTCTACCGAACAAACAGGTATCAAGCAGATGCAAACAGTGAATGCTACATCTGCACCCATTCATTGAGCGAGACTCCTACATATGTTCACTCGTATTAATAGGTATCGTACAAACAAATATTGAAATGAATTGTGGAGAACGGCAAAAAAACAAATCATTCATAAATGGAACGCATAAATAGAATGAAGAACCTATCAAGCTGGCATATTTCAAAACACAATACGAAAATGTACAAAAAAAGTTAGCACTTTTACGTCAAGAATTCCGAGAAAAGAAATGCTACGGGAAAGTTAATCATTCCTCAGACGCAGCGTAATAACATCTTTTTGGAGAACATACAAGTCCTTTTTTCTTAAGTTTGGTTATTGTCTTGCTGACCACTTTCTTATCAATATCTGCAGCTTCGGCAACTTCACCAGATCGCATCGGTTTGTCACTTTCTTTTAATGCATTATAGACCTTACCTTCGGTTTCATCCTCTATTTCTTCTGGCATATAGATCACCCAGAATAAGAAGTAAAATTAATAAATATAATTAACGGTGTGAAAACATACATGAATAGAGAATTAGCAATTAATTAAAAACAAAAGAAAGAGAGGGAAAATCCCTCAATTCTGAAGAACGATTTCAATATTGATGTCCTTGGGCACCTGAATGCGCATTAGCTGCCTGAGAGCACGCTCATCTGCAGCTATGTCTATCAGGCGCTTGTGTACACGCATTTCCCAGTGATCCCAGGAAGCGGTTCCGTCACCACTTGGGCTTTTGCGTGCTGGTACCACCATTTTTTTGGTGGGCAGCGGGACAGGTCCGGCTATACTTACACCTGTGCGGTCAGCGATGGATTTTACCTGATCGCAGACACCGTCCAGGTTTATCGGATCAATTCCCGACAGTCTTATTCTTGCTTTCTGTGCCATAATTCATTCCCCCTTAAAAAGGGTAAATAGAGTGTTTACTGTTTCTCTTTAACACTCATGCACATACCGGCAGCAATGGTCATACCCATATCACGGATAGCGAACCTTCCAAGCTGTGGGATTTCCTTGACAGGTTCAATGACCATTGGCCTTGTTGGCTTGACTGTTATGATTGCTGCGTCACCAGCCTTGATGAAGGTTGGATTTTCTTCCTTGACCTGTCCGGATTTTGGATCCAGTTTCTTGTCAATTGACATCAGTGTGCATGCAGTCTGGGTTGTGTGGCAGTGGAATACAGGTGTGTAACCAATTGTGATTGCGGATGGGTGCTGGAGCACAACAACCTGACCTGTGAATTCTTCTGCGACGGTTGGCGGATTTTTGGATTCACCACATACATCCCCACGCCTGACATCAGCTTTACCGACACCTCTGACGTTCCATCCGATATTGTCACCGGGCCTGGCTTCGTTTGCTTCTTCGTGGTGCATCTCAATAGACTTTACTTCACCGCTTGCCCCACTTGGCATGAAGGTAACCATCTGGCCTTTCTTCATTACACCGGTTTCTACACGACCGACAGGTACAGTACCGATACCGGAAATTGTGTATGCGTCCTGTACAGGCACACGGAGAGGCAGGTCATCTGGCTGCTCTGGAACTTTAAGGTTGTTCAGGCACTCGAGGATAGTTGGACCGTTATACCATGGGGTATTGGAACTGTTCTTAGAAACATTGTCACCTTCAAAGGCAGAGGTTGGGATGAATGGGACATCTGCAGCCTTGAAACCAACCATACCCAGAAGTTCGGATACGTCCTTTTTGACCTGGGTGTACTTATCCTCACTGTAGCCAGTTGCATCCATCTTATTGACAGCGATAATTAGCTGGTTGATACCAAGGGTCCTGGAAAGGAATACGTGTTCCTTTGTCTGTGCCATTACACCATCTGTTGCTGCTACCACAAGGATTGCGGCATCTGCCTGGGATGCACCGGTGATCATGTTCTTGACAAAGTCACGGTGACCGGGACAGTCAACGATTGTGAAATAATAGTTATCAGTGTCAAACCTTTTGTGGGCGATATCAATAGTGATACCCCTCTCACGCTCTTCTTTGAGAGAGTCCATAACCCATGCGAAAGCAAAGGATTCTTTTCCTTTATCTTTTGCTTCTTCTCTGAATTTGTCGATAACGTGCTGTGGGATAGCACCTGTCTCGTACATGAGCCTACCGACAAGGGTGGACTTTCCGTGGTCAATGTGACCGATAACCGCTAAGTTCATATGTGGTTTGTTTGCCATATATCGATTCTCCTTTTAATTTGATGTTATTATAGGGTTTTTGTCTGTAATAGTTGTTAAGACGTTTAAATCTTTCTAACGGCGAAAAGTAAGAAGGTCATACCTTCTCACATACTCAGATAGTCCTCTGGCTGTGGAACGCCTGCCTTGAGACCTTTCCTTTCTCTTATCTCATTAACAATCTCTGCGACCATATTGGTAGGCAGAGAATCAAATCCTGCAAATTCAGTACTCCACATGGCACGTCCTTCGGTTGCAGAACGTATGTCACCTGCAAAACCGAAAAGTTCTGATACCGGAGCCTTGGATTCGATCACTGTAGTGTCACCTTCAGATGTCATATTTAATATGATTCCACGACGGCCCTGTATTTCTTTGGTTGCGCCGCCCATCTGTTCCTGGGGCACCTGAATAAATACTTTCTGGTACGGTTCAAAGAGAACATCTTCTGCCAGAAGCATTGCCGCCTGGATAGCCTGTCTTGATGCAGGAATTACCTGTGCAGGACCACGGTGGACAGCATCTTCGTGGAGCTTGGCATCCACGAGTTTGACTTTTACACCCATACATGGCTCCCTGGCAAGAGGACCTTCTTTCATAACCTCTGTGAAACCTTCAAGAATTAATTCCATTGTTTCATTCAGGTACTGAATACCCTTGGTCATGTCAAGGAAGATATTACTCTCATAAATATCTACAAGACCTTTGGCCTCTTCCTTGCTCATACCGGCATTCATAAGCAGTTCCCTTCTTTCAAGCTCAGGCATCCTCATTGTGATTTCGCCTTCCTTGATTAGCTTGATAATTTCAGGGTCAAGAGGTTCAATCTCTATATAGAACCTGTTATGCCTGTTAGGAGACTTTCCTTCAACCGGACCTGCATGGGATTTTACAGATTCACGGTAAACAACTATTGGAGGGGTGGTAGTGATTTCTACACCCTTATCACGTTCAATCCTGTGACCAATGACTTCAAGGTGTAATTCACCCATTCCTGCCAGAAGGTGTTCACCGGTTTCTTCGTCAAGTTTGATTTGAAGGGTTGGGTCTTCCTTCGCTACCTGACGCAAGACTTCTACCAGTTTTGGAAGATCCTTCATATGCTTGGCTTCAACCGCCACTGTCACCACAGGTTCACTTGCATGCTGGATGCTTTCAAATGGCATCATATCTTCCAGGGTTGTGACAGTAGAACCTACGATAGCATCTTTGAGACCTGTTACAGCAGCAATGTTGCCCGCAGGAATCCTCTCCACTTCCAGCCTTTCAGGACCCATAAAAACACCAACCTGCTGGATCCTGTTTTTGACTGTTATTCCTGAAACACTAACCTCCATGCCCCTTGTTAAAGAGCCACTGAAGAGCCTCCCCGTAGCAACTTCACCTGCATGTGGATCCATTGCAATATCTGTTACCATGAAAGCAAGATCTCCGTTTGCATCAGCATCTTTCATTGACTTGCCGATTTCAGAGGTCTTATCGCCATGCCAGATAGCACCAACACGTCCTTCCTGTGCCTCGATTGGACTTGGAAGGTGCCTGATTACCATATCATTAACTGCTTCATGAAGAGGGCACTTTTCCGCAAGTGTCTCCATATCTTCATTGCGGCAGTATTCATAAACGTCACTGAAACTTACACCGGTCTTCTGCATCATCGGGACACTGATTGCCCAGTTATAAAGAGCTGAACCGAATGCAACAGTACCACCTGAAGCATCGACTTTCCAGCCGGCCTTATAACGTTCCTCATTCATACCTTTGATGAGTTTATTAACAAGATCAATAAGTTTTCCGAGACGGATCTGCATTTCCTGTCCGCCTTCCTGAAGTTCATTAATCAGACGATCAACTTTGTTAATGAAAAGTACAGGCCTGACGTGTTCCTTAAGTGCCTGCCTCAGAACAGTTTCGGTCTGCGGCATTGTGCCTTCAACAGCATCTATTACAACAACTGCACCATCCACTGCACGCATGGCACGTGTAACATCGCCACCGAAGTCAACGTGACCGGGGGTGTCTATGAGGTTAATGAGGTATTCATTGCCATCATATTCGTGCACCATTGAAACGTTAGCTGAATCAATGGTAATACCTCTTTCCTGTTCTTCCTCATCAGAATCCATGAAAAGTTGCCTTCCTGCAAGGTCCTGGGAAATCATCCCTGCACCTGCCAGAAGATTATCTGATAAAGTGGTTTTACCATGATCGATGTGTGCTACAATACCGATATTTCGAATCATATCGGGATTACTCATAAGCGCTTTTACACGCTCTACCATTTTTTTCCTTCGTCCCATAACTACAACCTACGCAGTAATTCACTATAATATTAGATTAACGTGCAGCCTTTGCGACCCTTTCTTTTGCATCTTTTCTGTTCACAGAGAAGCACTTTGCATCTCCGTTTGATGCTGCTATAAGTTCTGTTGCAAGGCAGCTGGCAAATGAACGTTTGGATTTGAAAGATGTCTGCTTGGTACCCATAGCAATGTACCTAAGTGCAGAGTCAACCCTTCTCTGAGGTGCGGTATCCACCGCTTTTGGTACAGAGATTCCACCGTATTTAAGACGTACTACCTCTTCCCTTGGACCGGTATGGGAAATTGCCTCAACAAGTACCTGAACAGGATTTTTATCAGTCTTTGAATGGATAATATCAAAAGCTTCCTTTACAGCAGTCATTGTGCACTGCTTTTTACCTGTATTCTCTTCTCCGCGCATCAGACTGGTAATAAGCCTTTCTACAATTGAAAGATCAGACTTATTGAACTGCTGTCTTGCGTGCCTGCCACCTGTGTTGGGAATTGCGATTGGATCGACATTCACATATCTTCTGAGACCGGCATCGACCACTTCAACCTCAGTCATATCCCATTTACCGAATAATTTATTCATAAGAATTATCTCCTTGGCTTCTCCTTTTTGCCGATGACCATCTCATTCAAACTGACGTTATTTACAGCTGTGACCTTAAAGCGCACACCGGGAATATCACCCTTTGCACCACCCATGCGTCCACCAATCCTTTCCACGGTTATCTCGTCATGCTCATCAATGAAATTGATAGCACCGTCTCCGGGACAAAAGGCAGTTGCCTGCCTACCGTTCTTGATCAGTTGAATTCTTACACATTTCCTGATAGCAGAGTTTGGCTGTTTGGCTTCAACACCCACTTTCTCGAGCACTATACCGCGCCCCTGAGGAGCTCCAGATAAAGGATCGGACTTCACATTCAGTCCAAGGGTTCGCCTGCTGTAGCGAGTATCTTTCCACCTTGCATTTTTACGTGCCGCTTTAAGTTTATGAGCTGCATATTTTCCATTTGTCATTTAGTATCCTCCAATAGATGAGTTAAATATTTGAAACCCGGATTATTGTAATATTAAATCTTCGATATCATGATGACGGTTTACAATCCTTTTTATCTTATCAATATTTCGACCGCTTTTCCCGATGGCCAGACCTTTATTCATACTGGAAACCTCAACATAGGCAACTTTTTTGCCGTTTTTGTCGCTGATTTCTACAGATTTTGTAGGAATCGTGCCAAATGCGTTCTTGATGAAGGTTATCGGATCATCGGAATACTCAATCAAATCCACGTGCTTGTCGACTGCTTTTTTGAAGCGGTTAATATTATCTCCATGCTTCCCGATTGCAGCACCCATATCGCCATTGTTGACCACGCAGATAATTCGATCATCGTCTATAAGACAATCCTTAATGGGTGCCCCGGTCATACTTTCAAACAAGGCTATATATCTGATAGCATCTGTTGAAAGTTTGATATCACTCAAAAATAAAACACCCTCTATTTTAAACTAATCCTATAATATCAGATTCACCAGCATCAACGATTGCCATGGTGGTGATAGTGTACGGTTTACCACAAACAGTGCCAAGGTCCATACTTGAACCTGCGTATTTAATTACTGGTAAATCTGTTTCCTCGATCTTTTCCCTGATGTATGCCGGACAGTTTGCAGAAACTACTACCATTTTTGCATCTCCATTTGTAGCTACATCAATGGTCCTGTTTGCCCCGATCACAACATCTCCTGTCCTAATGACTTTCAACAGTGCCTTATCAACATTAATATCCATATAGATCAACCCTTTTGAATTTAAGATTGGTACTTTAATACCTGATTCCTTATATCTAGTTTCTGGTTACAGTTTCATCCCTGCAGAGGATTTCTGGAAACGAGATGAACATCACCTGTTCCGAGTTTGATTGGCTGGCCGACAATAATATTTTCAGTAACACCACTCAATTCATCAACCTCTCCACGCAAACCTGCATCAAGCAAATGATTTACAGTTACTTCGAAAGCTGCACGTGCAAACACACTGGCTTTTTCACCGGATATACCATGACGACCTATCTGTTTTACTTCACCGTCACAGGACATTATATCCGCCACCAGCATAATATGCCTCACATCAACTTCAAGACCCTGTTCTCGAAGGGTATCTGTAGCCTCTTTGATTATTGCATTTCTTGCAGCTTCAATTCCAAAGACCTCATAGATTTCCCCGATATTATTGGTACTTGTCCTTGTGGGGTCTACACCATCAATCTCAAGAACTTTCTTGAGTTCGGAGCCTTCTGTATAGAGTCTGTATTCACCATCCTCTTTTCTGACAACTACTCTCTTGATGCCATCAATACCCTTCAATGTAATGGTATTGATTTTTTTTGCAAGTTGTAATAGCTCACGGTAGGAAGGTTCTTTCAGTTTTATAAGTAGCTGGTTGGAAACTTCTTTTGCCTGAACTACGGAAACACCCAGGCCATGTTCAAGTTTCTCCATTACCGATTCAATACCTACTTCCCTTTTATTCATGGCTTTTTCATTCAAATCAATAACAAGCTGCATATTGGGAAGATCAGTAGTGACATCGGCAAGATGCTCAACATGTGTAGCTTCAATCATCCAGGCAATCTTGTTTGCAAAATCCCTGTCTTCAAGATACTCCTTGTCAAGATGCACGGTCATCATTGGTGTACTGGGACGTTTACGTGCATCGACAATCTCAATCAACCTGGGCAAACCCAGTGTAACATTGATCTCAGCCACACCCGCATAGTGGAAAGTACGCATTGTCATCTGTGTACCGGGCTCACCGATTGATTGTGCAGAAATAACACCTACAGCTTCACAGGGTTCCACACAGGATTTATCATAAGTTTCCAGGAGTTTTTCAATGATCTCCCCCATCTGTTTCTTATTTACACCTGCTTTCACCGAATCGCTAATGAGAGTCAACTTTACATCACTGGGAAGAGGTAAGTCTTTGACCATACCTTCAATTGTTGCTTCTTGAAGTACCATTTATTTCACCTCCTTACCTGTGACCGAACGCACTATGTTATGCACCGTTTCCTCACTACTATAATCACTCTTGGTAGAATCTATACCATCCTCTCCGTACTTGAACTGTACGATGACACCACGTGTTTCACGTACTGATCGATCGTATTGTACTTCAAGATCCTGCAACGCATTTACAAGCCGACGCTGCAGATAACCGGACTGGGATGTACGCACCGCAGTATCAACAAGACCTTCCCTGCCTCCTACTGAATGGAAGAAATATTCCGTAGGATTTAAACCGCTCTTATAGCTGGACTTTACAAAACCATGTGCATCAGCCCCAAGATCACCTCTATCAAAGTGTGGCAGGGTACGGCCTTCATAACCTCTCCTGATACGTTCACCACGTACAGCCTGCTGACCTACACAGGCTGCCATCTGTGTCAGGTTCAACATAGAACCACGTGCACCGGATTTTGCCATAATCACAGCAGAATTTTCCAGACCCAGATGGTTTCCTGCAATCGTACCGGTATGGTCCCTTGCTTTACCCAGAGACTGCATGATCTTAAGCTCGATGGTTTCAGCGAGAGTTCTACCCGGGAGGGGTTCAAGTTCTTTTGCTTCATAAGCTTGAATGAGTTCTGCGACTTCGTTTTCAGCACGCTCAAGTTCCTCATCGATATTCAGTTTTGCTTCACGAGGAATGTCCTCATCACTGATACCAAAACTAAGGCCAGTACGCATCACACCACGAATCGCAAGCCTGGTCATATCGTCCACAAACTGAGCAGCCTCTGTTGTACCATATCTTTTCACAATAGAATCAAGGATTTTGCCCTTAAAGGCCCCGATTGCCTTTTCATCGATCGTCCCTGTCACCAGTTCGCCGTTTTCAACTACCACATAGGCATCATATTCACAGTCCCTGCCCTTACAGACATCACACTTGAAACATACATTGGCTTTAAATTCAAGATTGAGATCCTTTGGAAGAATCTGGCTGAAAATCTGTTTGCCCGTCCAGAAAGGATCCCCCACATCAGTATAACCGGCAGGCTCCGGAAGCTCACGCACTTCTGATTTACGTAATAGTTCCAGAGCATCGTTCTTACTGATCATATTTTCATTGCGTGTCAGCAGGAACATACCTGAAATGTGGTCGTGGATACCACCAATAATTGGACCTCCAAAACGGGGAGAAAGGATATTCTCCTGAACCTGCATTAAAATGTTGGCTTCTGCACGGGATTCTTCCGTTTGCAGAACATGCATGTTCATTTCATCGCCGTCAAAGTCCGCATTGTAAGGAGGACATACAGCTGGATTAAGTTTGAAAGTCTTATTTGGCAATACCTTGACCTTATGTGCCATTATGCTCATTTTGTGAAGAGAAGGCTGCCTGTTAAAGAGAACAATATCTCCATCCTGCATCTGCCTTTCAACTGTCCAACCAGGTTCAAGTTTTTCAGAAAGTTCTTCCTTGTTGGCTTCGGTGATCTTAAGCCGGCGCCCATCTTCACGGAATACATAATTAGCACCCGGATGAGTTTCTCCACCCCTTGCAACATATGCACGCATCATTTCCAGATTTCTGGAGATTACCCTTACAGGAATTGTCATATGCTTGGCAATTTGATAGGGAACACCCACTTCATTGATACTAAGGTTGGGATCTGGAGATACAACCGTACGTGCAGAGAAATTCACACGTTTACCGGAAAGACTTCCCCTGAAACGACCTTCCTTTCCTTTAAGACGCTGTGTAAGAGTCTTTAGAGGGCGGCCAGACCTGTGTCTTGCCGGAGGGACACCTGAAACTTCGTTATCAAAGAACGTAGTAAGGTGATACTGCAAAAGTTCCCAGAGATCCTCTATAATAAGTTGTGGTGCACCCGCATCACGATTTTCCTGGAAACGCTGATTAATACGAATAATATCCACAAGTTTATGAGTTAAATCATCTTCACTACGCTGACCTGATTCCAGAGTAATGGAAGGACGAACAGTTACAGGAGGAACTGCTAGCACTGTCAGAACCATCCATTCGGGTCTTGCAGACTCCGGGTCCATACCCATGACCTTTAGGTCATCATCCGGGATACGTTCAAGACGATCACGGATTTCAGTCGGTGTCAGCTTGTAATCATTCTCTATGTAATCTGAGGGTTTTTCGAATTTTATCTCAAGTTGCTCTTCCCCACAATAAGGACATATTTTGGTCTTTCGTGCTTCCTTGAATACATTATTAATCAGATCATCAGGCAGATGACTCATTACATCCAGTTTGGCAAACTGATTAATATAGGCTTTTTTCTGTTTATCCTCAAGAAGAAGATGGCTGCAGTTACGACATGTAGATCGAAGTATTTTTCTTATTATCTTATTAAATCCTACGTGGAGTACCGGTGCCACGAGTTCAATATGACCGAAGTGACCCGGACATTCACCGGCCCTACCTCCACAGGTTTTGCACTTCAAACCCGGGTCTATAACACCCAGTCTCAAATCCATTAAACCCATGTCAATTGGATAACCATCGTCGTCATATGTATCAGCAGTAATAATTGAAGTAACACTCATCTTACGGATTTCCCGCGGAGACAGGAGACCGAATCTGATCGCACCAATTCTCTGGGGAATAGAGGGAATAGTATTATCCATTGATATCACCATCATACAGCATCGTCAAGTCTAAGCCTCGGAGCTACTCCTAGAGACTTAATTTCATCCAGCAAAAGCTTGAATGCATAACTCATTTCGACACGGTGGATGTCGGTTTCAGATCCACAATTCGAACAGTACCTGACATTGCGTCTGCGGTCAAAGGTCGCTATCATACCACAGTTGCCACAGACCAGTTCTTCAACTTTATCAGACTCATCGAGCAATCTTTCCTTAAGAGTCATTGCAGCCCCATGTCCAATCATTACATCCCTTTCCATTTCACCGAACCTCAAACCACCTTCACGGGCACGTCCTTCGGTTGGCTGCCGGGTCAAAACCTGCACCGGACCACGGGAACGGGCATGCATCTTGGATGCTACCATGTGATGCAGTTTCTGATAAAGGATAACACCTACAAAAATATCAGCCTGAACTTTCTTTCCGGTCACACCGTCGTAAAATACCTCTTTACCCGTATGTGAAAAACCGTGGTTCTGCAGGCCTGCACGCAGATCGTCTTCGTTTTCACCTGAAAAGGCAGTTGCTTTAATGCGTCGTCCTTCTATGGAACCCACCTTGCCGCCAATCATTTCCAGAACATGCCCAACAGTCATACGTGAGGGAATTGCGTGGGGGTTTAGCACCAGATCCGGGACCATCCCGGATTCTGTGAATGGCATGTCCTGATAGGGGACAATCAGTCCGATTACTCCTTTCTGACCGTGTCTTGAAGCAAATTTATCACCTATTTCAGGAATTCTCTGATCCCTTACCTTTACCTTTGTAAGTCTTGTACCATTGATCGATTCAGTTAGCAGTACAGTGTCAACTACACCTTTTTCGTTGGAGCGCATCGTAATTGCACTTTCCCTTCTTTGCTCCACGGTAATACCAAAGTCGGTCTGTTCTTCAAGGAAACGGGGCGGACTGGTCTTACCGATCAGTACCGAATTTGGACCTACTGTTGTTTCAGGGTTTACAAGACCGTCAACATCAAGGTTTGCATAGGCTTCCGCACTGCGTGCACCCCTGTACTCGGAATCCGGGATCTCGAACTTATCTTCCTGACCACCGGGATAACGTCTTTCTTCTCCCTCAAAAGTCCTTACGAAGTGACTTCTACCGAGACCTCTTTCAATTGATCCTTTATTGAAAACCAGTGCATCTTCAATATTATAACCCTCATAGGACATGACCGCCACGACAAAGTTCTGGCCGGCCGGCCTTTCATCGAAATGAATAGAGTCACAGGTCTGGGTACGAGTAAGGGCTTTCTGCGGATAATGCAACACATGAGCACGGGTATCAGGCCTGAGTTTCAGATTGGATGTGGATACACCGATACACTGCTTGAGCATAGCTGCACCCATTGTAATCCTTGGGGAAGCATTGTGTTCCGGGTACGGAACCATACCTGCACAGATTCCCAGGATAAGTGACGGATCAATTTCCAGATGAGTGTGCTTGGGAGTAATATCCTCCTCATAAAGGGCCACATAAGAATTTTCTTCTTCCTCAGCATCCAGATATTCAATGCGACCCTGTCTGATAAGATCCTCACTCGTTAAATCTCCGCTTTTGAGCTTATCAATATGATCTTCAGTTACAAGAGGCAAACCGTTTTCCACCACTACAAGCGCCCTTCTTGCCCTTCCTATATCGGAATTGATAATTACTTCATGAATATCTTCATAAAGAGCCACATTCACCTGTCTGGAAAGCATACCTGCCCTTCTCTGCTTACGAATGTCTTCCACAAGGTTGACAGGATCAGGATGTGTGCCTATTAATTCACCATTCAGGAATACTTTGGCATCAGTCACCAAGAATGCCCCCATTACCGAGAGGTTTCTTATCACTATCATCAGTAATATCCTGATAACCCGGAGATTTGATCAAATCATCTACTGGCATTTCATGTTCCTCTGTATCAGTTCCTAGTTCATTGGAATACTTAAGGATCTTTTCAGGCACATGAAGCTGAGCCGGTGCCACACCAAGACCATAAAGAACGTTTTTCACTTTATCGAAATCATTCGCCCCTGTGGAGAGTTCCACCATCTGGGCAAAATTTTTCACCAAACCACAGTTGGGACCTTCTGGTGTTTCTGAAGGACACAATCTGCCCCACTGAGTAGAGTGCAAATCACGGGCTTCAAAGTGAGGTTGTGCCCTGGAGAGAGGAGATATTACTCGTCTCAGGTGGGAAAGTGTAGAAATGTAATCAGTGCGATCAAGCAACTGGGATACACCACTTCTTCCTCCAACCCAATTACCTGTTGCAAGTGGGTGCTGGAGACGGTCTGTAAGGACATCTGCCCTGACCAGTGTGGAAACATTCAGTTCCCTGTTCCTCATATTTGCCCTTTCAAGCTGGTATTTGACATCACGTGTCAGGCGGTTGAAGGCCACCCTGAAGAGATCTTCCAGCAAGTCACCTGTTAGTTTCAGGCGCTTGTTGGAATAGTGATCCTTATCGTCAGCACTACGACGCCCAAGAGCCAGTTCAAAACATGATTCGGCCATACGACCCAGGAAATGAGCTTTTGCAACCCTGTCCTCTGGTTCATTACCAAGATGAGGAAGCAGATACCTGTCAATAACATAATTTGCCCTCTTGACCTGATACTCGCTTGCCTGACCGGAGGCCACCCTCATACCGATCTTCTCAACCGCTTCTTCTACTGTATCGACTTCCGACTCTTCGAGGTTTTCGAACATGAACTTCATAATTTCCGGATCTGTTGAAACCGTCTTGACGACATCCTCATCAGTTTCAATACCAAGAGCCCGGAGAAGAGTTATGAAATTTATCCTTCCGGAAATAGAGGGGAAAGAAACTTCCAGCAGGGCTTTCCTGCCCCTTTCAACTACCACAAGTGCCCTGTAGCCCCTCCTCTGGGAGAAAACCTTTGAGACTTCTATGCGATCCCCGTAACGCTCTCCGATTTCGGCCAGTATCTTGTTGGGTGCAAGATCCTCAAGGGTCATAACTACCCTTTCGGTACCATTAACGATAAAGTAGCCCCCGGGATCAAGCGGATCCTCGCCGTGTTCGATCATATCCTCATCATCGATTCCAACAAGATTACATATCTCAGATTTGATCATAACTGGCAGTTGTCCAATTTTGGCTTCCCTTGGTTCGGATTCTTCTCCACCTTTGACCACGGACATTTCGAGGAAAAGCGGAGCAGAATAGGAAAGGTTACGGAGTCTGGCCTCATTGGGGTAGAGGTTTTCAATTGCACCATCTGCCTCCTTGACAACCGGTTTTTCAACTCTGATGCGGCCTAACTTGACGTATATATCCTCAATGTCAGTCTCGATGAGATGTTGTTCATCGATAACTTTCTGAAGACCGCTGCTTAAGAACTTGTTATATGAATCGATATGGTGTTGTACGATTTTATCCCTTGTAAAATAGGCTTCCGACAGAAAACTGGTATCCAAAGCGATGCTAGCACCTTCTTTTAAGTTAATATAGAATATTCAGGCAAACAACGTAACGCATGCGAATGTAGGCGTAAGAACAAAATCAATGAACGGGATAGGACCCGGCGAATGTGAGTGATGCATATCATTCAATTACATACCGGTAATAAAGGGCCTCTCCTGCAGTCTGGCTCTTGCGGGTAATTTTTACTATATCTCCCACTTCAGCACCGATTTCTTTAATAACAGGATCTTCTATCTTGATTTTAGGTAGCTGTTCCCTACCAATGTTATACTTCTTAAGAACAGATTTTATTTCATCCTCATCAATAATTTCATGACGGGGAATGAATTCATGATCAAGCAGGCTGAACTTACTCAAATAATATCCTCCTAAAAAATCTGCAGGTAATTTTTTCCCATAATTTTGTGGCGGGCTCGTAGGGATTTGAACCCTAGACCGTCTGGTTAAAAGCCAGACGCTCTGCCTGACTAAGCTACGAGCCCACAATATTTGACGCATACACCATTCATGCCACCCTTAGGCAGCGCCAATACATGAGTGGCATTGTATATAAGGTTTATTGTAGGACCGTGTTTCCAGAAAATCAAATGCCTCCAAAGCATAAAAGTAAACCGTGATTCCGGCAACAAAGGAAGCATTAGAACACTACTACAAACAAGATATTTATAGCATCATTTTCCAACTTTACAAAGTTAACTGTTTATGTTCCGCATTTCCAGCCACACATATATTCTGCCTGTTTGGGAGAATACGAATCTATTTCTACACCAAGAGATTCCAATTTGAGCCTGGCCACACGCACATCCAGATCTTGAGGAACCGCATGTACGCCTACCTCGAGTTTATTCTCAGCAATGTAACGCGCACATTGAGCCTGGTTAGCAAAACTCATATCCATCACTTCAGCCGGATGACCATCACCTGCAGCGAGGTTTACCAATCTGCCATCTGCAAGAACATGAATATGTTTACCGCCTACCTTATATTCTTTGATATTTTTCCTGACATCCCTTACTGAAGAAGACAATGCAACAAGATCCTCCAGATTTATTTCCACATTGAAATGTCCGGAATTGGCAAGTATTGCACCATCTTTCATTACTTCAAAGTGATCCCTGGTCAATACATCGGTGTTTCCGGTAGTCATCACAAAAATGTCACCATAAAGAGCCGCCTTTTGCATAGGCATGACCCTGAAGCCATCCATTTTTGCTTCAAGAGCACGTATCGGATCCACTTCTGTCACAATAACATTTGCACCCAGACCTGAAGCCCGCATGGCAGCACCACGACCACACCATCCATAGCCGCCAATGATAACGGTCTTACCCGCCACTAACAGGTTGGTGGTCCGTATGATCCCATCCCAGGAAGACTGTCCCGTACCATAACGGTTATCAAAAAGGAATTTGGTCATAGCATCGTTTACGGCAATTACCGGCATCTTCAGGGCCCCTTCATCTTCCATTGCCCTGAGGCGGTGGATTCCTGTGGTAGTTTCCTCGCATCCCCCCAGAATTGAGTCAAGAAGTTCGGTTCTTTCCGTATGAAGCTTGAAAATCAGGTCCGCACCGTCATCGATTGTTATATCCGGATCAATATCAAGTACTCTGTCTATAGAATCGTAATATTCCTTGCTGGAACAACCATATTTTGCAAAACAATCGATATTATCCTTCATGTCCAGAGCCACAGCCACATCATTCTGGGTACTTAAGGGGTTACAGCCGGTAATAGCAACCTCGGCACCTCCTGCAGCAAGGGTTTCTACCAATACAGCAGTCTTTGCCTCTACATGAAGTGCCATTGCTATCCTGTGGCCTTTCAGAGGTTTTTCTTCTTCAAATTCTTTCCTGATAATAGAGAGAACAGGCATGTGATTCCTGGCCCACTCGATTTTTTGTTCACCAGATTCAATAAGATCCTCATCGATCATTTAATACCTCATTTGATAATGGCTCTATAAAAAAACTATTTACAACTTCTAATCCCCCATAAGTCCACACAAAGGAAAACACCGACAACATTTGGGAAAATTAAAAACTGATGAATGAATATACTTTATCTGTAAAATACTTAAATCTTATCAATACAATCATAAAAGTCGCGACAAGTTGGAATATTCCAACCTGCACCTGTAAATAGACCAAAAATGCAAATATCCCCATAATTCTCATTCATTTGCATATGAAATTATAACTAAGCAGTCCCATCAATACAGATTCAAATAGCCCCGAATAAACAAAATAAGAAGAAATTATGGTGTAATATACCAGAACTTCTTCAATCTGAGATTTGCCCTGTTTTGTTTAAAAGACCGTACCAAAGGATTCCTTGAAACGCCTCTTGAAATCTGCTAGCTTAAAATGATGGTTCTGGGTACCTTGATACTCTATTTTTATAGCGCCCATAAGAGAGGCAATCCTTCCTGTAGTATCCCAGTCCATATCATTTATTAAACCATAAAGCAAACCTGCACGATATGCATCCCCACAACCAGTGGGATCTTTCAATACATTGGGTTTGGCAGCAGGGATTTGAATTATTTCATCGTTGCTATATATCAACGAACCCTCTGGACCTTTTGTGATTATTAGAGCATCCAGATATGTAGCAATTTCTTCCTGACTCTTACCGGTGCGCTCCTTTATCAGTTGCCACTCATAATCATTAACTGTAAGCCAGGTCGCCTGTTTAATGAATTCCATCAGTTCATCTCCATTGAACATGGGAAGTCCCTGACCCGGATCGAATATGAATGGGATTTTAGCTTCGGCAAATTCAGAGGCGTGTTGAAGCATCCCTTCCCTTCCATCCGGTGCTACAATGCCCACTACAGGATCATTTACATCAAGTACTGAATAATTATGGGAATAATCCATTGCCCCGGGATGGAAGGCAGTTATCTGGTTGTCATCCATATCTGTTGTAATGAAAGCTTGTGCTGTAAATGTATCATTTACCACATTCACATATTCCCGATTGATACCCTTTTCATCCATCCATTTTGCATAATGCTCAAAATCTGTACCAACCGTCCCCATTGGGAGGGGATCGCCACCAAGTAACTTGAGATTATAGGCTATATTTCCCGCACAACCACCAAATTCACGACGCAATTCAGGAACGAGGAATGACACATTTAATATATGCACTTTATCCGGCAAAATATGATTCTTGAACTGGTCATTAAATACCATGATATTATCAAAAGCAAACGATCCACAAATTAAAGCTTTATCCATTATATATACTCCTAAAATATGATTCTAGTTTGAATTACAGACCATCTATATAAAATAAATAAAAAAGGTAATTATTCCAATTATTTTTTACGTAAGTGGAATATACCCCAGGTGAGATATCCGCCATTACCACCGTCTATCCAGTGTTTGAGACCCTGTTTCATATTATTGATGTAGTCCTGACTGACTACCCCGGAGAGGTTGTCTTCCTGATTCTCAGTTTCTTTCAACACTCTTCCGTAATGAATCGGCAGCTGTGAGGCATGTTCCTCAAATTCAATTTCATTTAGACCATATTTTTTGGCAGATTCCCTGTAGAAACCGGGAGAACCGAGGGACTCCAAATGTATACGGTCAAGAATTGGCTGCAAAACTCCTTCCGGACAATCGTCGGTCTGCATCGGATCGGTAAAAACGAAGTCTCCACCACTTTTTAAGACACGTGCGACTTCTTTGAGTACCTGTTCACGATTACCACTATGGAGAATAGCATCCTGGGACCACACCACATCAAAAGAGTAATCGGGATATGGCAAATCTTCAAAACTGCCATCTTCAACTGTTACAAGATGGTCAAGTCCCTGTTCTTTATTCATAACCCGATCACGTTCATTTTCTACTTCACTCAAATTCAGAGCAACTACCTGACACCCATATTTTCTGGCCAGATATCTGGCAGCTCCACCATAACCGGCCCCAATATCCAAAACCTTACTATCCTTATCCAGATTGCTTATTTTTGATGCCATTCTTTCAACTGTACGTCGACTGGCATCAAATATTGGTTCATCTTCTGAATCATAGAGACCGACATGGATATCCTCGCCACCCCAGATGGTAAAATAGAAATTGTCGGCGTCATCGCTATTGTAGTATTCCTGTGCTTTATCTACTGCAGTTTTTTGATTTTCAGACATGTTGATTTCATCTTCCCATATTTTTTAACTTTTTTCTGCAACATGGAGGAAGAAATCCGGATCATCCTCTTTGTAGGTCTCTTTGAAGTCCCCAAGGGTTGTTATTTCCTGGAAACCAACTTCATACAGAAGTTTCCTGGTGTAATCTTTTCTCAATGGGAACATATTGAGATTGTAGACTGAACCATCCGAGAATTCATATCTGAAACGTGCAAGCCCCTCATCAACATGTTCCGGAAAGACTGATACAGTATCGCCACAATAATAATGGGCATGTTTACTGGAATAGCCATCATCCAGTATGGCATCATAGTTACGCTGGTCAAGAAGCAATACCCCATCATGTTTCAGCAGAGTATAAAATTCAGCCAGGGCTTTTCTGCGGTCACCTTCATCGAAAAGGTGTGTAAAAGAATTACCCAGGCATATAACAGCATCGAATTTGTCATGGATATCTTTGTTCATCCACCTCCAATCCGCCTGGACGGTCCTCATCAAATATCCATGGTCACGGGCATTATCAAAAGCCTTGACAAGCATTTCAGCACTGCCATCTGCACTTACGACATCAAAACCCGCCTGAAGTAAACGAACAGAATTAAAACCGGTGCCTGTTGCCACATCGAGTACTTTCTTAACACCCCTTTCTTTCAGGATGTTTATGATAGTATCCCCTTCGCTCTTGGCACGGCTCTCCCAGTCGATGAGTTCGTCCCATTTATCAACAAATCCAGATACATACTCTTCCTCATAATGGTCCGATTCCCTTACTTCTATTGGATTATCTCCAAAATCCTGTTTTTCGTATTGGTTCATGTAGATCCTCCTATTGTTATTTAATGTAGTATATTTACAAATGCAGTCGATTGTTGCTATTCGTCTGGCTCATGCATTTCATGAATCCAGAATGGATTAAGTGAAATTAAATAAGGACTCCCACCCCGGGAGCCCTCACCAGAACATCCATAACTTAATTGTTTAGTAGCGATAGTGTTCTGGTTTGTACGGTCCTTCAACCGGGAAACCGATGTATTCAGCCTGTTCCTGTGACATCTTGGTCAATTTAGCACCCAGTTTTTCGAGGTGTAACCTTGCAACCTCTTCATCCAGCACTTTTGACAATCGATAAACACCAACTTCCTTTGGACTTTCCCAAAGATCGATCTGTGCAAGTGTCTGGTTTGTGAAACTGTTTGACATGACAAAACTCGGGTGACCGGTTGCAAGACCCAGATTGACAAGTCTGCCTTCTGCCAGCACATATATAGAATGCCCATCAGGGAACTGGTATTCATCTACCTGTGGCTTGATGTTGACCTTTTTCACATTATCCATCTTGTTAAGTGCATCAACCTGAATCTCATTATCAAAATGGCCTATATTACAGACGATTGCCTGATCTTTCATGTTAGACATATGTTCAGTCGTAAGGACATCACAGTTTCCTGTTGTGGTCACATAAATATCCCCATAGGGCAGTGCATCCTCAACAGTCATAACATCATAGCCTTCCATCAATGCCTGCAGTGCGCAGATTGGATCGGTTTCTGTAATAATTACTCTTGCCTTGTGATTAGCCAGTGCTGCTGCTGAGCCTTTACCGACATCACCATAGCCACAAACCACTGCAACCTTACCTGCAATCATCACATCAGTACCACGCTTTATGGCATCTACAAGGGATTCCCTGCATCCGTAGACATTATCGAATTTACTCTTGGTTACAGAGTCATTGACATTTATAGCAGGTGTAAGAAGTTCTCCCTTCCTCTCCCAGTGATACAATCTGTGCACACCGGTGGTTGTTTCCTCGGACACACCCTTCCAATCAGCAACTGCTTTATGCCAGAATTGAGGGTCTTCCTTCAGGGATTTTTTAAGCACTTCATTCTGGGCTATAAGTTCCTTGTTGTCTGTAGGTTCATCAAGGATTGAGGGGTCATCTTCTGCTGCATACCCACGATGCATCATCAGGGTGGCATCTCCACCATCATCCACAATGAGATTTGGGCCTTTACCATCTGGCCAGGTCAATGCCTGTTTGGTGCACCACCAGTAATCATCAAGTGTTTCACCCTTCCATGCAAAAACCGGAACACCTGTATCTGCTATTGCGGCTGCTGCTTCATCCTGGGTCGAGAAAATATTAC
Organism: Methanohalophilus mahii DSM 5219; assembly: GCF_000025865.1. NCBI lineage: Archaea > Methanobacteriati > Methanobacteriota > Methanomicrobia > Methanosarcinales > Methanosarcinaceae > Methanohalophilus > Methanohalophilus mahii. The sequence goes on along the minus strand of NC_014002.1, from coordinate 540,660 downwards.
ATGATGCCCAGCGCACATCTGCACCGAGTTCAACCAGTGTTTCAATAAGAACTGCAGTTTGAACAGTCATGTGAAGACTGCCACTTATACGTGCTCCTTTGAGTGGTTTCATAGGCCCGTACTTTTCACGTGTGGCCATAAGACCCGGCATTTCCTGTTCAGCTATATTTAACTGCTTGCGACCGGAGTCAGCAAGTCCAATATCCTTAACTTTATAATCATTGTTTGTAACCATGTTTTCACCAGTAATTAACCATCTTCTTAGCAATGCTAATATTCCAAATATACTTCTAAATCCATAGTCCCAATCCAAATAGCGACTATTGCGATTCAGACAAAAATCATTTCACGACGTTGAGATTGAATTTTCCTTTGAGGCTATCAACCTTGTCAAGTTGTTCCCATGGGAAAATATTCCTGCCAAAATGACCATAAGAAGATGCCTGCCTGTATGACCAACCTTTAGGATGCAACAAATTCAGATCTTCTATCAAGGCTGCCGGTCGGAAATCAAATATTTCACCGGATTCCAGTACATCCTGGATTTCCTGGTCTTCTATTACACCTGTACCATAGGTATCAACATTGATACTGAGAGGCTTTGAGACACCAATGGCATAGGCCACCTGGATTTCACATTTATCGGCAAGACCTGCTGCAACTATGTTTTTGGCGACATATCTTGCATAGTATGCTGCTGAACGATCAACCTTGGATGGATCCTTACCCGAGAAAGCTCCCCCTCCATGGCTGCCTACTCCTCCATAGGTATCCACGATGATCTTACGTCCGGTAACTCCTGCATCCGCATAGGGACCTCCCAGGACGAATGCGCCGGTTGGGTTTATGTAATACTCGGTATCTGACCTCAACATACCGGTTGGCTCAAGGACTTCATTGATAAATCCTACCATTTCATTACGAACTGTTTCAAGTGGGATGTCATCAGTTTGCTGTGAAACCACTACAGCTGTTATGTGGTCAGGTTTTCCATTTACATATTTCACTGAAACCTGTGATTTGGCATCCGGCCTTAAGTAGGATACCCTACCTTCCTGACGGATAGAGTCCAGATACCTGAGGAGCCTGTGACTATACGCAATTGGAGCAGGCATGTATTCATCTGTTTCATTGGTAGCATAACCAAACATCATACCCTGGTCCCCTGCACCCTGCTCTTCATATAGCCCCGTACCCTCTGTAACTCCCATTGATATATCAGGAGATTGTTCATGGATCTTTGATATGTATTCAAAGGATTTGTCCCAGAAAAGAAGGTCCTTATGATCATATCCTATATCACGAACAACTTCACGTGCTATTTTCTCTGTATCAATCTTTTCCATACCCTTACAGGTAATTTCACCTGCATTTACCACAAGGTCATGGGCTACAAGTGTTTCACATGCCACACGACTGTTAGGATCAAATTCCAGGCATGCATCCAGAACTGCATCAGATACCTGATCACAGATCTTATCTGGATGCCCTGCACCGACCGATTCTGAAGTAAATACATGGTCATATTTGAGTTTGCTCATTTTCACACTCCTGTTTTATCTTCAAGGTCCGATTGAACGGATACACTAAAGGTCCGGATGAACGGATACGTTTAAGGTCCGATTGAACGGATACGTTTAGAGGCCCGGATGAACGGACATACATTTTATTTGAATTCGCAATCAAACGCCAAGAATGGAAAAATCCACACTTAACATCCCTATAGCATAACATAGTGGGAAGTTCTGGCATCAATGAAAATCATTGTTTACCATGAACAAAATCATTCCACTATAATGTAATCGTAACTGATTGACATCACATACTACGCCATACTATATATGTGTTTTCAAATTGAAGGTTTTTAAATTATTTTTACAGTATACAAGAAAGCAAATATATATTTTATTTTAAAAATAATAAATAAAACCTATTTTTATGATCTTCTGACCAAATACTGCGAGTGTAAAGAAATAGAATTGCCCGATTGTAGTTTCAGGCAATCTTCATTAAAATAGATCATGGAAAAATTATTGATCAACTGAAGGATCATTCAAACCCAGAACATCAATCAGATGCTGACTGTCGGTTTTTTTTGCAGCTTTAGAAGCTTCCATCATTATTTCATATTCATCCATACATAGAACCTTGCCGTTTTCCATGAGCACTTTCCCATCCACCAAAACTGTTGTTACATCACTACCACGAGCCGAATAGACCAGATGTGAATCAACATCATACAATGGAGTGAGATGCGGACGTTTCATATCCACAACAATTAAGTCACCATAGTAGCCCTCTTTGATCATACCGGCCTCAATACCAAGTGCCTTTGCACCGTATACAGTGGCCATCTCAAGCACTTTCCGGGCATCAATGACAGTTAGGTCCATACTGTTTACCTTATGGAGCAATGCAGCCGTTTTCATTACCCCGAACATATCAAGATTATTGTTTGAAGCACAGCCATCCGTACTCAGGGACACATTCACACCTTTTTCAAGCAGTTGTGGCACCGGTGCTATACCTGCTGCCGTTTTCATATTACTCACAGGATCATGGCTCACATGAACCCCGGTTTCAGCCAAAATATTCATATCCCCCTCTGAAAGCCATATACAATGAGCAGCAAGTACATCACTGTCAAAAAAACCAATGTCATGAAGCATGTTAACCGAACACTTGCCATACTTCTCTTTCATCTGGTTCAGTTCAGCTTCGGTTTCAAGCACATGGATGTGAACTTTTACATCATCCTTGCGAGCCTGCTTACGCACATCCTGCAGGAATTGCTGAGAGCAAGTATGAGGAGCATGAGGACCATACATAGCAGATATGCGACCATTGGCTGCACCATTGAAATCCTTTACAAAATTCCTGCCTTTTAAAAGGGAAGATTCTGCCCTTTGAGGATCTCCAAAATCAATCATACCATAGGAAAGAGCTGCACGCATACCACAATCCTCAACTGCACGGGCAGCTGCCTGCTCATGAATATACATGTCAGCAAAGGTGGTTGTTCCGGATTTTATCATCTCCAGGCATGCCAGCCTAACCCCTGCATAGATTTCTTCCGGACCCAATTTTTCTTCCACGGGCCAGATATAATCTTCAAGCCATTCTGCAAGTGGCAGATCATCGGCATAACCCCTTAAGAGTGTCATACCTGCATGATTATGGGTATTTACCAGTCCAGGCATGACCACCGAACCACTTGCATCTATTATTTTGTCTGCCTTGCCATTATAAGAAAGACCCACATAGATGATTCTGCCATTTTCAATGGCAACTTCCCCTTTTTTGAGATCTCCTGTATCAGGATCCATAGTAAGGATGTAACCGTTCTTTATCAAAATATCAGCCATAAAACCCCTCCAATATCAATAAACTTCCTTTCTGAGCTGTTCAAGGAAATATTCCATAATTTTCAGCCTCTCTGTTGCAATATCCCTGGAAGTGCAGGTATTCAGACTAGCCATTATCTTAAAAGGCTTCCTTTCCATATATTCTTCAAAACCTTCAAATGGATTTTGTGCATAGGCATTCATGGAACTTTCTTTCACCATACCTGAAGCATGTTTTAATCCTCTCAAAGCTCCCATTGAAAGCAGTGACCTGAAAATTCCCACCGCCCCCAGGGCATCAATCCTATCCGCATCCTGTAAAATTTGCCCTTCGAGTGATTCGGGAACCATACCCCGACTGAACCTGTGAGTACGTATGCAGGACACAACATGTTTGATGGTTTTTTCGTCAACTTCTTTGTCAGCCAGAAAAGAACCTGCGATTTCAGCACCATACAATGCATGATCACCACCTTCCTCATATTCCCGGACAACCCCGACGTCATGCAAAAGGCCGGCAAGCCTCAATACATCAGGATTTCCTCCTTCCTTTTCCCCTATATGCACGCAAAGGGATTCCACCCGCTCCACGTGACCCATATCATGACTACTGGGTTCATAGGAGAGCACATCTGACACGTAATCTCTTGTGATTTCAATAATATCCAGAACAATCACCTTCACTGGTTCTTAAGATTCTCCATTAGTTCCTCAACAGCGTCGCTGAGAAAGGTAGCGTTATCAAAATCCCCTGCTATTTCCCCAAGCTCTTCATGGTTACAGTTTTCAAATTCCCGGGAATAGTGGATTAGATTTGCCATCGCACGACTCACATTGTCCACAACCGTAAGAGTGGCTGTTTTTGATGTGCGAGAGAATGGATTCAAATCAATTGCAATAACAGTTTTACCCATCTCCACCAACTTCTGGCATCTATCCCCGTCTTCCAGGGGAACAAGAACAACATCCGCACTGTATATTCCTTCCTGATCCACAATCGCCCGGGCATGTTCAAGGTCAAGCCTACCATTCCCTCGTGCCCCAAGCACACAGGTCGCACCAAAGGATTTCAGATGAGAGATTATACGAGAAACTCTCTCTTCAGTACGGTGGAAAAGATTGACTTCAAGGGATGCCCCTGTGACAGATGCAAGCTCAACCATTTTTTCAGGAACAAGGGCCGATGTATTTCCATTTACCGAAATTACAGGCCTATCTGCCAGAAGAAGCAATGCAGAAGCTATCTTTTCGGCAAGTAAAGCCGAAGGAAGAGTCCTTTCACCAAGCAGATAGTCAAAACATTCACCTCTGCCCTGAGCCACAAGACCCTGCATACTCGTAATACCTTTATTCACACCTTCAACGATATTTTCCCTTGCAATCAGGGAATGATACCGGGGATGTGTTCGGGGAATGCCAGTCAATTATTTTACACCTCAATAATCAGAACAAACATAAATAGATCAATAAATCGTTGCTTCAAAAGAAAAACAGGTATTTGTACCTGCTTATAACTCGGGATTTAAACCTTTATAGTATTCGTCCCTTGCTTCCACGAAGGCTTTCAGGTTCTCAAGCGAAGTATATGGCGCAAGTCCACAGCCCGGTGCAAGAATGTCCACACCATCTTCAACACACATCTTAGCCTGCCTCTTCACTTCTTCCGCAGGAGTTGAAAGAAGGATGTCCACAGGTGAGACGTTGCCTATTAAACAAGCCCTGTCCCCAATTATCCTTTTGGCATATTTGGCATCAACTTTTTCTTCAATACTCAAGCCCTCAAATCCTGAACAGGCCATCGGTTCAAGGATTGCAGTAGCATCTCCGCACATGTGCAATATCATTGGCCCGTCAGTACTGGAACAGATTTTATCATATTCCGGAAGTACCAGGGATTCAAAGATTTCGGGAGGTAACAGGTCAGGTCCGGCTTCGGAATCAGGCATACAAATTGCATCCGCACCCCTTTCGAAAAGAGCATTGGAATATTCCACACATATTTCTACACCCATACCAAGCAGTTCACGTATAGTTTCCGGCTCTGTAAGGGACCACATAAGGTAATTCTTTGCACCCACAAGGGAGATCGCAATCGCTGCAGGGCCAAGCATGCCTGCAACAACAGGAATGTCTTCCCCAACCCTTTCCCGGACAATTTCCGTGGCATCCAGTATGGTGGATATGCGTTGGCTTTCCAGGAAATTATCAGGCAGATTGAACTTGCCTACATCCTCCTTATTGCTACAGGGATTATCAAGAACAGATGGCTGCGAATCAAAAGTTCCTTCCTTTATAGTGCATCCCAGAGTCTGGGCTATAGCCGTACCGTCAAAAGGATAGCGTACAGCTTCCAGGCCGGCCACCTCATACCCACCAATAGCCAGTGAAGCCATTTTTTCAGCATCATAATGTGCCTCTGGCCAATGGCTGCCAGTGGCTTCCATCAGTTCAATGGTACCTGTCTGGGTTACCGAACATACCGGTACCTTGTCAACATCCTTTCCTGCAAGGGAATCCAAAAATCTTTGTTTTAGTGTGATGCCTGTCATGAAATGCCTCTGGATACAAATTATTAAAACCCAATTCTCTAAGGAGATCCAAGTATGAAATTCAGACGTGATTATCTGCAGGTAATTTTATCAAATGATTTGGCCTGAAGACTACTTCAATCTATCGACTTAAGCGCAGATTTAACACCAAATACAACAATCAGCCAATGTGAATTCCAAAATGACCCGGAGAATCCAAAATGATCCCTGTTGAACTTATGGCAATCTTTTTTGGTCTAGCATCTGCCGTTTCCTGGGGAGCAGGAGATTTCACCGGTGGTTGTGCTTCAAGGAGGACAAACGTATATTCAGTTGTTCTGGTAACCCAGATCGTAGGAGTTGTACTTTTCCCCATACTTGCATTTGTTTTCTCAGAGAATCTGCCCCCATTAAGTAAATTGGTATGGGGATGTCTGGCAGGTTTTTTTGGAACATCCGGATTGTTAGCCCTTTATCAGGGATTGGTTGAAGGAAAAATGGGTATAGTTGCTCCGGTGGCTGCAGTGATATCTGCCATCGTCCCGGTAATTTACTCTGCATTTTATGAAGGATTTCCGGAAATCCTGCGAATTGCAGGATTCATTTTTGCTTTTATCGCAGTGTGGTTTATTGTCAGTATGGATAACGGGCCAAAAGTCAAAATAAATGACCTGAAGTATCCTCTGATTGCGGGAATGGGGTTTGGACTCTTTTTTATATCCATAGATAATTTCAGTGAAACTGCCATATTCTGGCCACTGGCCTTTGCCAGAGGAACAGCCCTATTAATGTTTTTAGTTTTTGTCATACTGACAGGATCAGTGAAAGTGAAACCCCCTTCCATTGACGTACTGCCCGTAATTGTTCTTGCAGGACTTTTCAATACCGGAGGAGGTACGTTCTTTGCACTGGCTTCAGAAGCGGGCAGGCTGGATATTACCACAATTCTATCCTCATTAAGCCCCGGTGCCACGGTACTGCTTGCATATTTCATACTAAAAGAAAAACTTGCCCCCAGACAGTGGTTAGGAGTAGCATCCGCCCTTTTTGCAATAATTCTTATGTCAATATGAAAGAGAAGGATGGGATTTGCAGAGATATTAATCAGTACCTGCAACCGTGCTGCTAAATACTGTTCCGAATTCACTCATCACTTCCCAGATGGCAGTATCTGTACACTCCGGGCCAGCAACCGCAAAAACCGCATCTCCAAGCATAGCCTGTGAAGCAAAGCCACCGACATTTTCCACAGCCTCTATAATATCTTCTGCACCCTTGCTCAAAAGGCCCAGTTCAAAACTAAAACTGCGGGATTGGCGCATAAATTCTTCAATGGTCGGACTCTGTAGCAAGTTTTTCATTGCGGTTTTGCCTGCAATATTGATCTTTCCAGTCACAGAGGAATCGGCAAGGGTCGTTTTTGTAGACAACTTTCCCAGAACCACACAGTGTACACTAAAAGAGGGAGAAACGATGCGATCCAGCAGGCCTCCTTTTGTAATCGGAGCAGGTCTTTTCCTGATGACAGGTCCACCGTATGCCTGAGCTTCCACATCGCCCAGCCCGCCTCCCCCTACAACTTCGGCAATATGGGCGGCTTCCACGATTTCATTTTGTGTCAGGCCCAATGAGAAAAGATCATTTAAGCAATAGGAAATTGCCAGTGCACCTGCACCGGAAGCACCAAAACCACAGCCAACAGGGATATCAGCATGGGATTCTATCCTTACGGGTTCACAGGAGAGGGAGGCAACCAGATGGGAAGTTACAGATGCTTGCTTCTTTGAACCATTCAGGAAAATCTCTGTCCCTGTAATATCAGGACCCACACATACTTTTGCAGTGACCCCTCTGTTAAGAACTATACCGCAACCTGTAGTGCCCTTAAAGGCCGGATCATCGTTATCATGGATTGTGAAAAAACCTGTGATATGGCCAGGAGCAAAGCATGTTACACATTTTTGTCTTGGATCCATAGAAACCCTCACAACAGGATTTGCTCAACCCGGTCCATTATTATAGATGCAAGATAACGTTTGGAACCACTATAATGAGATGCTGACGATTCATCCTGCAGGATATATATGGAATTTTCAGAGGTGCCCATTCCACCTGCCATCACATCATTGGCAACGACCATATCAAGGCCGTATTCTTCAAGCATACGGGTCGCACTTCCCACAAGCTCTTTTTCACCAACACCAGTTTCAGCTTTAAATCCCACAGTCACTATTGCAGGATAATTACTTCTTACCTGTGGCAAAATCTTTTCAGTGGGATGCATTTCGAGGATAAGCTTCTGGCCTGATTTTATTTTGGACCCCAAAGAATCAAGTGTATAATCCGAAATCGCAGCCGAACTTATGAATACATCACAACCCCTGCCTATTTCTTCCATGCAACTATCCAGCATACTGGCTGCACTTTCTGCATAAACCTCATTTATACCATCCGCATCCAGTTCATTCCTGTGGATTATTGTAACATCTCCCCCCCGCCGGAAAGCCTCCCTGGCCAATTCCTGACCTGTTTTACCGGAAGCCCTGTTTGTGATTATACGGATAGGATCAATAGCTTCAGCAGTTGCACCGGATGTCAGCACTATTTTCTTGCCTGCAAGTTTTTTACCCATAAGTTCACGTTCAACTGCCAGGACAATATCATCATTTGGAGCTATCTTGGCAATCCCTTCCTCTACACGGGGACCAACTAGACTGATACCATAACTTCCAAGTTTTTCGAGATTGGAATTCACTGCAGGATGATCATACATCGATTGATGCATTGCAGGTACAACTATTGTGGCCACCCCACTACCAATAGCAGTAGTTGCAAAAGTCGTTACAGGTGTGTCATCAATCCCCATTGCAATTTTGCTTATAGTATTCGCCGTTGCCGGAGCTATCAATAAGAGATCTGCCATACCCTGCAGTCCGCACATTCCCACATGCTCCACTCCCCCGGTTATATCCGTAATCACTTCATGACCGGTGGCATAATGTAATGCATCAGGATGGAGAATACGCGTTGCCGCTTCACTCATCACAGCATAGACATTTGCACCGTTGCGTATTAGTTCACGTGCCAGTTCCACAACACGTACGGCTGCAATACTGCCAGTAACTGCCAGCACAACGGTCTTTCCCTCAAGGGATTTACTTTTAGTTCCTTTGATCCATAGTGTAGAATGCATGATTTTCGCCTGTGTTATGGAAGAGTGTAAGTCTCTAATTATTTAAAAATAGCCTGATAAACACTTGAATATCAGAGGCATGACATTATTAAGCCATAAAATTATACATAAATGATCATGATTTCAATCGAAGAACTTTCCGGGATTATTGATGTCCTCGGAGCCGCCACAGTACACGAGATAACCTGCACTGCCCAGGAGGTCACCTATGCAAGGGATTATGAACCCCCTATAGAGAAAGATATACTCAATATGTGTGAAAAGGCCTGCTCCAGGCATTTCCTGGAAAAGGTAACCTGTGAAGAAATAATAGGGATGGAAAACACAGAAGTGGCGGTATATTTTATTCTGGGGCCAGATGCATTTCCTGAATACCCACAGGAATTGAGTGATGCACTTGATTTGCTTGGTTACGAAAAAAGAGAACTTGACATGGGAAAAGTAGCAACCCGCTTTAAAAGAAGGTTGAAGATGAGAACCACACATCTGGAGAACCTGATCAATGAAGTGCAAACCCCTGCAGAACCTGAATACATACAGGAGCTGGAGCAAAAATACATGGACCTTGTGAATATTTACTACGATTTTGATTCATGGGTCCCTGATGCACTCACTGAGATAGAAGAAAATATATTCTCATTGAGTGCACAAATAGAGGAACTCAAAGAGGCATAACCTTTTATACTTACATAATGAAGGGAGCAATCCAATGGCAAGGCATAGAAGAGATACATATTACTGGCGTGCAAAAGCCGAAGGTTATCGCTCAAGAGCAGCGTACAAACTCCAGCAGATTAACAAGAAATTTAATGTAATCAGAGAAGACAGTGATGTCGTAGACCTCGGAGCCGCTCCCGGTGGGTGGCTTGAAGTCGCAAGAGAGCTGACGAAAAGGAAAGTTGTCGGTGTAGACATATTGCGCATCAAGCCAATGGACAGAATAACCATCATCCGCGGCGACATAACCCGGGAAGAGACTGTAAGCCAGATCAAGGAAGCAGTAGGGGAAGATGGAGCAGATGCTGTTATATGTGATGCTGCACCCAATCTTTCAGGAAACTGGAACCTTGATCATGCACGCTCCATCGCTTTGGCCGAATCAGCACTTGAATGTGCAACCCGCATCCTTAAACCGCAGGGAAATTTTGTTGTAAAAGTATTCCAGGGAGATATGTTCAAGGAATACCTGGATAAAGTAAGAGGCGAATTTACATATGTTCGGGCCCATTCGCCAGAGGCTTCAAGGTCAGAAAGTGCGGAAATATATGTCGTAGGCAAAAAATTCCTTACCGCACCAATCAGGAAAGGGGAAGAATATGACGTTGTTATCGAAAGAATGGGATCCGGTGGCGACGGTACTGCTTTTGTGGAAGGATTTGTAGTATTCATCTGTGATACTGAAAAAGGAGAAAAAGTGCGCATAAAGGTAAGAGATGTAAAACCCAATTTTGCTTTTGCAGATGTTATACAGAGACTGGAAAGTCCTGAAGAAGAAGAAAAATGAGAATCACCTGTCCTGGTGAGTCTCCACTTCTTCGATGATTTTTTTACCGGCTGCAATCTCATCTACGCTATGGACCACCGCACCCATATTCTCTATTTCCTGACGGATAAGTTCATAGTCAAGATCCATCCCTTCCAGGGTGATTTTTACATTTTCGGTTTTCTGATCCATTTCATATAAACTAAGATTGACACCATCAACTCCTTCCACATCACCCAACACACCTGCAAGCTCAACTATGGAAGGATTATGTGGCTTAAGAACATCCAGAACCAACCTGCGAATCCCTGACTTATTATTCATCATTCATTATCTCCAATATGAAGAATTATTTAGATATCCATTCCATGCACATAATATAAAAATATGGACATCTACCACAGAAGATATTATCAATGCAAACAATAAATACTTTATACAAAACACAACAGGAATTATTATGATAGATCTGCATACACATACAATATTCAGCGATGGAGAACTTATTCCAAGCGAGCAGGTCCGCAGGGCAAAAACCCTCGGCTATGAGGCAATCGGGCTTACAGACCATGCCGATTTCACCAATGTAGAACACATCCTCAACTGTGTTACCAAGGCAAAATACCTAGAAGAGCCAATGGAGATAAAGGTACTTCCCGGCATTGAGATAACACATGTGCCCCCTGAAAAAATAGCATCCCTTGCAAAACTTGCAAGAGAACTGGGAGCCGAGATTGTTGTTGTACACGGAGAAAGCCCGGTTGAGCCTGTTTTGCCCGGCACAAACCTTGCTGCTGCACAATGTTCGGATGTAGATATCCTGGCACACCCCGGATTTATCACTGAAGAAGAAGCTAAAATTGCAACGGATAACAATGTATGTCTGGAAATTACCTCAAGAGGTGGGCATAACCGCACCAATGGCCATGTTGTCAAAATCGCAAAACTTAGCGGTGCAACAATGGTCGTGGATACCGATTCACACCACCCTTCTGACCTGATAACAACAAGCACTGCATTGAAAGTGGCAATGGGAGCAGGGCTTGAAAAGGATGAAGCAAAGCAGGTGCTGGAAAATTCAAGGGCCCTTATCTGAAAATGACATAGGAAATTATTGACATTACACAATCCATTGCTCCTGAAACCAGAGTTTATCCGGGTGATCCAAAAGTTACTGTCAAAAGGGTCACTTCTATAGAATCCTGCGGATACAGTGTCTCAAAACTCGAAATAGGTAGTCACACTGCCACCCATATCGATGCTCCTGCCCATATATTTGAGGGCGGGCGCACAGTAGATGAACTGGAATTATCCTCTCTTGTGGGCAGGGCTTATCTGATTGATTTTTCCGGGAAAACCGAAATCGGATACGAAGACATGGAAGAAGCCTTTCCCTTCAAAGACAAAAACAGATGTGAAATCATATTGCTGAAAACTGAATCATCCGACCAAAGATTTACAAGAATACTTCCCGATACTGCAGAATGGATTGCCAAAAAAGGATTCATGACAGTGGGAATCGATTCGGAGTCAGTGGATTCCGGGGAAGGACTGGAAAATCACATGATGTTGCTTAGAAAAGAAATCAATATCATTGAGAACCTGGATCTTAAAAATGTTGACCCGGGTTATTATGGATTTGTCTGCCTGCCACTAAAAATAAAAGGGTGTGACGGGGCACCGGCACGAGCAATACTTCTCCGGTCATAAGTTTGAGTCAATCCATTCCACAAACTTATCCACAGCACGCTTTCTATGGGATACTTTATTCTTTTCCTCATCTCCCATCTCACCGAATGTACGATCACCATACAGGAATATAGGATCATAGCCAAAACCGCCTTTCCCTTTTTCTTCATAACCGATGTTGCCTTCAACAATACCGGTAAACGTCAGGGGTTCTTTTCCGGGCTCACAGTAGCCAATAACGGATTTGAAATAAGCACGGCGATTTTCTTCATCCTCCATCAATTTCAGGACTTTGGGGTTGCCAAGATGATCTTCCACAAAGGCAGAATAAGGGCCCGGAAAACCATTCAGGGCATCAATGAAAAGTCCGGAATCATCCACCATCACGGACAATCCCAGCTTTTCACAGGACAGGCGGGCACCATCGGCTGCGATTGGTTCCAGATCATCTTCCTGTAACTCAGGATAACCATCCGTATTCTGGAGGACCTCAATTCCCCTCTTCTCCAGAATTGCCTTAATTTCCCTGAACTTGCCACTGTTGCCGGTAACGAATACAATTTTGCGCATATTATCACATTATGAGTTGTTAATAGATTATTTCTGACTGTACAAAAAAATGAATGAGAAAGATTACTCAGGCGTACCTTCCTCTTGTTTCAATTTCAATAACCCTTTCTAGTACATCTTTCGCAGATTCAAGAGTGCGATAATAACCCTTACAGAAGGCATCTATGAGTACCTCGTGGTTGGGATGTGAGCTTTCAAGGGTCTGGAAGAGCACATGAATATCTACGCCGCGGGATTCAAGGTCTTCTGCACTGAAAGCAAGCCCAAAATCGATAAGCCACATCTTGCTTCCATCCCAGATGACATTCGAGGTAGTAAGGTCTCCGTGAATTATACCTGCAGAATGGAGCCTGCCCACAAGTTCCCCGAGTTTTTCACACAAAGTTTCAGAAATGACATATTTTAATGGCTTACCATCAATGTAATCCATCTCAATGATGGAATTATAAATATCATAGATAACGGGTGTCGCCACACCGGCCCTGCGGGCTTCCGAGATCAAACGGGCCTCTGCCCGGGTGCGTTCCCTGCGAATCCGCTCATCCAGTTCCCGAACACGATAACGTTTGGGGATACGACTCTTGACCAGACGATTATTCCTCCGGATGACAGTTGCCTCTGCACCATCCCTGAGCATTTCATTTACTCCTTCAACCATGTCACATCCACCATGTCAGGACGATAATTGGGATTTACATGAGAATCGTCGACCCTGATTGTATCGCCTGCCTTATACATAAGAAGACCGAGCCAGGCTATCATAGCACCATTATCTCCCATGAAACGTTTCTCGGGCACATAAAAGGATGCACCACGGTCATCACACATAATGTCAAGCATCTCACGCAGGCGCATGTTCGCCCCTACCCCGCCTCCAAGCAACACCTCATTCTTACCGGTATGTGCCAGAGCCCGTTCGGTAACCTCCACAAGCATTGCAAAAGCATTCTCCTGCAAGGAATAACACACATCCTCTAACGTATGTTTTTGCAGGGCATCGGTGGCTGCAGTTGAAAGCCCGGAGAAGGAGAAATCCATACCCTTCACCACATAGGGCAGGTTTACATAATTCACCGAATCCTTTGCATACATCTCGATCTGCGGACCACCGGGATGAGACAGGCCTGCACTGCGGGCAAACTTATCAAGGGCATTTCCTACACCTATATCCAGGGTTTCCCCAAATACGCGATATTTTCCCCGCCTGTAGGCCAGCACCTGGGTATTGGCCCCGCTTGCATAAAGCACCACAGGATCCTTTGCAGGTGTTTTCCACCTCCCGATCTCCACATGGGCTACGCAATGGTTCACCCCTACAAGAGGAATTTCAAGGGAGAGGGAAAGGGCCCTGGCAGCAGTTGCCACGGTCCTCAAGCAGGCACCTAGGCCCGGGCCCTGTGAAAAAGAGATCGCATCAATATCTTTGGGATTTATGTTTTTCTCAGCCAGTTCTCCAAAAAGATTGGAAATCACCCAGGAAGCAAACTGAGCATGATGTTGAGCAGCTTCGCGGGGATGAATGCCTCCGGTTGTAGGTTTGTAGGTATGTGTTACCTCACAGACCACTTCATCTTCGTTAACAACTGCCGCACTCAAATTCCATGCGGTGCCCTCTATGCCAAGAACCAGCGTCACTTGCAATAACTCCTTTGCGGTAATGGGAAGTGGGGAATATTAAGTTTACTGATTCAAACCCAGGTAAGTTATATATTCAGGGAAATGCAAAAAGGGATGTCATGTCAGAAGAGAAAACCGAGCAAACAAAAACAGAGGCACAGGTTTCCGTAAAAGAATGGAAGATAGGGGAAATGGGTTTTTCCGACCGCCTGGCCACACCTGATGAGGGCATTAATTATGTCCCCCACAAAACAAGCGGCCTTCAGAGCGCAGCTGATATGTGGATTGACAGGGACAGGATGCTGGAAGGCCTCCATACAAAAAAGAGTGTTGACGACCTGCTCCAACGCACAAAATTCTTCGAATGAATTTTTAAATTATACCCATATCTGAAAGCCTGTCGGGCAGGTATGTCTTTGTGACAAAATCAAGGCCCTTGCCCGCAAAGGCCTGCTGTTCTGCCTTTTTCCCAATGTCAAGCTGCAGGTTGATCTGTTCTTTCCAGTAATCGGTTTCAAACCTCGGGTCTGTAAGTTCACTGCGCAGGGCATCGACATCCTTATCGGTCAATTTATCGGTGGACAATTCATACTCCACGATATCCGAAGGCTGCACCCCGACAAACTTGGCCGCAGGAGTTGCCATGAACTCGGAAAGGTGGGCACTCTTGATGGCACCATATGCAACTGAAGCATATATACGATAGGACCATGGATCACCGTCAGTAAATACCACAACCGGAATACCCAGTTCTTCATTCATCCTTTTGATCATACGCCGGGTCGAGCGAGCGGGCTGGCCTTTGAGATGTACAAGTATAGCATCATTTAGTTCATCAAAACCATTCTCAATCAGACGGGCATACATACCACCGGTCTCAATGGCTATTATAAATTTGGCGTCATGGTCTATGAAATCGATATTCTCCACATTAAAAGGAATCTGATAGCCGCTTTCACCTACATCCTCCTGACAATGGATATCACGATCACCTCGCTTGGTCTCTTCCCGCAACTGCAGGGGACCAAAAAGGGTAGCACCGTCTTCTTCAGGACGCATGTGGAAATATTCCCTCTGGAGACTGGAAATTATCTCAAGGTCCTCAATCAGGCGATCACTTTCGGGTTGTTCCTTGAACTTGGCAATATCCCAGTTCTCGGAGATGTAGTATAATTCCCTCAAAGTTGAACCGCGGTTATTCCCTATATGGTTATTTAAGAGAAAATCAAGCACATGAGAGGTTTTCAATAACTGGAATGCCCCTTTTACGGTCTTGGCACTTCTTTCACTTTCCCGGCCACCATACACCCATACATCGCTGATTTCATTAAATTCAATATTGTTCTTGGTTCTGCTGGGCATATTCACATAAGGGATCCGTCCATCAACAAAATGCGAATACAACTCCGATGCAAGACCCGTCAACCTTTGCTCTGCAAGCCTGTCATGCTCCTTACGGTGTTCATTCTTAGCCATTATACAACCCCTTTTATCGCTCTGGCACCTGTAACAATCTCTTCCTCAACCCCTTCAACAATAGGAGGTTCTTTTATAGAATCCAGATCCGAGGGGTCAGGTAACTGGTAATTCACGGCAAAAGCCTCACCTGGCCTGAGAACAATTTTCCATATGTAATCATAATCATTGCCCATGCTAACCACTTTGGGTGATGGGGTTGCCTCGATCTGGAAAGGCAACATCTCATGTAATTTGAATTCTACTTTCTTGCTCCCAAAATTCTTTGTCATGAGGGATACATTGGCATTACCATCATCGAATTGCCTTTCAACAAGCAGGTTGCCCATTACCCTGGCAACAACAGGATTGATATCCGGTACTTCCCTATCAAGGGTTTCTGCCAGTTTTTCCGCCATCCGGGGCAATACCTTGTTAATGATAACTTCCTTTTCCTTGCGTTTTTTAAGGGAACCTTTCTTTTTAAGGAAGCGATTTAGTTTCCTTCCCACTTCTTTGAGGGCAAGTTCCACCTCGTCCTGGATTTCGGGGATATCCGCAATAGCGTCCTTGGATTCAGATGTAAAAGGTACATTTGTGGAGGCCACATGTATAAGCAATACCAAAGGACCGATAGGCAGTCCCCCACCCGGCTGGTTAATACCGTATTGTTTCCATTTGATACCTTCCACGCCATGTGTGGTCACACAGCCTCCCTGCTGATAAAGAAGAGGGACCCGGTTGGCAAACCTCATTATATTGACCCTGTCATCCTTTTGCAGATTGCCTCCATAAGCAATCCCAACTTCCACAACAAAGGGATTACCGGAATATACGGAAGGAGTACGCGTGGTAGTTGCAATAAAATCGACTTTGAATTCTTTTTCCAGACCCTTATATATCAATTCTTCACCTATTGGGGACAGACAATCTGTCGGAGGGGACATGATTTTTACTTTCTGGAATGCATCAAGAAGGCGTTTCGCATCTTCCCTTTCAATGGTTTGCGGGTCCATATCCACATCAAGTCCACTGGCACTACAGATTTCTTCTGCTGTGAGCAAGCCTATCTTGGAAAAAGAATATCTCAGAAAAGGAGCAAGTCTTTGCCTTGCTGTATAACGCAGCATTTTCATAAGGGTACCCAGCTCGATACCATGCGGATGCGGCAAAATCTCGCTTGCAGGTTCGGGTATCTTATCCGTAGCCCTGTCAAATATTCTCTCATCACCTTCAGGGTCAATGAGTTTTATTCGGGCATGGGGATTTACAATGGCTGTGGCCTTGAGATATTCTTCTACCGACTGGCGGCGCCCCTTTACATAGGTAGCCTCCATTTCCATTTCCACCCGGGTTCCATGAGGACGATCCCATTCTGCTATTTCATCTTTCAGGATTTCGGGGTCATTGGAACGGGTATTGATCATCAGTTCATAATAGTGAGCAGGGGACTGGGGACCTATCTTGGAAATAATTCGGGTGGCATGGCCTGCTGTCAGCTGAGAATAGAGAACTGCTGCTGAGATACCGATACCCTGCTGACCCCTGCTCTGCTTGAGCGCATGAAAACGAGAACCATAAAGCAGTTTGGCAAAAACCCTCGGGATCTGATCTTTCACAATACCCGGACCATTGTCCTCAATAATCACAACGACTCCGCTTTTACCCGAGCGTTTAATATGAAGCATAATATCGGGTAGTATCCCCGATTCCTCACAGGCATCCAGGGAGTTATCCACAGCTTCTTTTATCGTAGTAATAAGACTTCTGGGGGCCGAATCAAAACCCAGTATCTGTCTGTTCTTTTCAAAAAATTCGGCTACGCTTATTGATTGTTGTTTTTTTGCAAGTTCTTCTGCAATTGGTGCTGGCATTGAACCTTCATCCCCTTAAAAACAAATTTCCTGCAAAATTAAGACCACAGGAGACGCTACAATATAGTCAGCATATATTTATATATTTGTTAGTATGACCCACTTTCCCCTATATCCTCATTCCATAGCTCAGGGTATTCCCGAATAAATTCCTTCATCAAAGTTTTACATTCAGATAAACCCAGGTCAACAACCTCAACTCCTTTGCTACGCAGGAAATCCTGTGCTCCTTCAAAGGTTTCTGATTCCCCGACAACCACTTTCTTTATACCAAACTGCACCACAGCACCGGCACACAGATAGCAGGGCATAAGGGTGGAATACAACACCGTATCCGCATAACTTCCAATTCTACCTGCATCCCTCATACAGGAAATTTCCGCATGTGCAAGTGGGTCGTCGTTCTGTACCCTGAGATTATGCCCTCTCCCGATAATCATTCCATCCCTTACAAGTACAGAGCCTATGGGGATGCCACCTTTATCGCGGCCGGCCATAGCTTCATTTATCGCTTCTTTCATGAATTGGTCCATTTCACTCACTCCCGGATGTATCAGGATATTTTATCCTGAATACCTTATCATTGGGCCTGACCCTATCATTTACCGCAAGCCCCACATCCATACCTTTTTCAGCTGATTTTATATTATTACCTTCCACCTGCATGGAAGATACATGCTGTTCAAGATGAGTATTCTCCCCTTCAATCAGAATAGTATCACCGATACTAAGGGCAGAATCAGTAAGCTTAACATATGCAGCACCCTGGTTCTTATAATAATTTACAACCTCACCGATAAGTTCTTTTAGGGTTTGCGAGGCATTCATGTCTTTTTCCACAATGAAACCTTCCCGGGAGGGTTTCCCGAAATAGAAACCTGTGGAAAAACCTCTGTTATAAACAGCACAAAGCTGTTGTTTCCATTCAAGTACCTGGTTGTTTTCAAACTTCCCACTTCTACAGGCCTCCAGAGCCTCTGAATAACATCGGGATACAGTTGAAATATATCTTGAGTCACGTAATCGTCCCTCGATCTTGAAGGCATCTATCCCGGCTTCCACAAGTTGGGGGATATGTTCAATCATGCACAGGTCCCTGGCACTTAGCAGGTATTTTCCACCCACCTGCACCTGCGACCCATCATCCGCATTGAGCGTCCATTCCCATCTACATGGCTGGGTACATTGACCACAGTTGCCCGATTTACCCAGAAGATATGCCGAAAGGTAGCACCTTCCGGAAATCGCCTGACACATAGCCCCGTGAACGAAAACCTCCAGTTCAATAGCAGTATGTTGTCTGATTTGTTTGATTTGATCAAGACTTAGCTCCCGGGATAAAATAATACGGCTTGCACCGAGATAGCCATAAAATTCTGCCGTCTTTGCATTGGAAACATTAGCCTGTGTAGAAATATGTATATCAAGTCCAATAGAGGATGCCTGTAATATCACAGCAGGATCCCAGGCTACGATTGCATCCACTTTTGCCTTCCTGGCAGCGTTGAGGATAGTCGATAGATCAGCAGTGTCTTCAGGATATATGACAGAATTGACAACAAGGTAAGCTTTCAACCCTTTTTCTCGTACTGATCTTACAAAGCCTGAAAGATTATCCACAGTAATAGCCTTTGCGCGGGAACGTAGGCTCAGCCGGTCTACGGAAAAATACACAGCATCTGCATACTGTGAACATGCAGACAGGGTACCTTCATCCCTTACACCTACTACAAGTTCAGGCATAGGGTAATTAGAATCCATGGGTAGAAAAGATATTAGGCATGATATAGAGATTTTGTCTTTATATCAGGGATTCCGCAGGAAATTGTTATAGCCGGTTGCTACAAAAACAAGAACCATTCCCATCATTACCTCTCCCATCCGTGGAATATAGAGTTCCGAGCCGGATGTTACAAGATAGAGGCCAAGTGCAACTGTGAAACTTGTGAGAAGTAGCCCGATAATCATATCCTCAATGTCTGGCATGTTTTTCGCTCTGATTCAGTTTTGGTATGAATACAAAGTGAAAACGATATGGCATGTATATGTATTTTTGCAGGAGAAATAAAATACAAAATTGTATATAAAAACAAATAAAAAATAAAAGGAATGGGATTTTAGACAGCTAGAAAATATAGGAGTGAGCATTTCCGGTTAGGAGAAACCCGGAAATGCTTTCGACAAATCCCACTCACTTCTTTTTACCGGAGGAGATACTTGAAACAAGGCTGACAGCACTGATTGTTTCTTTTTCCTTGTAGGCCTCATTCCTTGAATAGAACCACAATGGCAGGTAGAGTGCCAGCACTATGAATCCTACCCAGGTTGAAGTCCATCCGACTTCAAGGCTGTTGAGATAAACAACACCCACAAGACAGAGAGGAATATTAAACAGACCAAAGAGCAGTGCAATGTTCTTCCAGCCTGTTGGTGCCTTAAAAGGCCTGTCGAGTGCGGCCATTTCAGGGTTCAATTTGGCTTTTACATAGGCAAATAGGCTGATACCGTTTGCACATGTGTAACCAATAGCAGATGCTGCAAGGATTGCAGTCGGTGTACCCATGGATATCAACAGGAGATTGAAAAGGCCAATTATTACCATTGCCACAATGGGGGTCCCGGAGGAATTTAGTTTACCGAAAACTTTCGGAAGGTTTCCTTCAGTTGCCATTGAGTGCATAGCCCTTGCAGATCCAAGATAGGCAGTCTGAATGATCAGCACCATTGCTGCGATCAGCATGACGATTGCAACTATTGCACCCGCAGACCCAAAGGCAGCCTGTGCCACAGGAATCATTGGAGATATTGGTTGTGCGATTGTGCCCTCAACACCGAGTACACCAATTACTGCAGCCTGTACAAGTACAAAAGAGAAGAAACAAACAGCACCACAGGCAAACAGAGCTTTTGGTACATCAGAACCCGGTTTCCTGTACTCAGGACCATAGATAGCCGCTGTTTCCCAGGCACAAGCACTCCATTGGGCCATCGCAAACAGACCAAGGAGTATCAAGATATGATGAGCATCCCATGCCCAATCTGCTGGAAGCCATTGGCTTGTGATATTAGACATTACCACATCACCAGTTGCAAAGGGTGCCAGAGTAATGACAATAAGGGGCAACAGTGAAATGGCTGCTAGTATATAGCCTGCAAGTGCGCCACCCTCAAGACCACGGTAATTTACAAGGATAAGCCCACCGAATATTACAATTCCCGCAACCAGAGAAAGCTGGTATTCAGTAAATGTTTCTGCAAGTATGGGGAAAAGATTGTACAAGTAGCCACCGACAAGGATGGCAAATATCGCAAGTACAGGATTCCATGCAAACCAGTAACTCCAGGCACTGAAACCGCCTATCAATTTACTTTTATCAAATTTGCCCGTGTAATCTTTTGTTTTAAACACATTTTGTGCAAATCCGGGAAGACCCGATGCATGGGGAAAAGCTGTTGCAAGTTCACCATAAGCAAGGTTTTGCATAAAACCCTGGAATACAGAAAGACCCCATACGATTATTGCAGCTGATGATACCCACATAGGGAAATATCCCAGAGAAGGCAGAATCAACAGCGGGACACCAAGTGCAATAGCAAGTCCCTGTTTCCAGTCAATGGTACGCTCCAGTTCACTGGCATCGCACACGACTTTACTACATTGTTCCGCATGATGCAGATCAACTCCTGCATCACCTTTTTCTTCGCTCATAAGAAACACCACGCTCCTTTTTATTGAAATGTATTATAAAGATAATAAATTAAAACCGGGAAACTTCCCGGCCTTTTACTTTAGCCTGTGATTTCCCTGAATTTATCGCAGCAGTTGATTTCAATATCGAGAAGTTTCTCAATATTCATCTTGGATGCGATACCCTTGGCACATCCTGGTACGGATGTAAGTACACCAATGTCAAGGTCTTCACGGATTTCCCTCATGACATATTCGTCTCCCAGGTCAAGTGATTCAACACCGAGTTTCTTGGCGACATAGTCCTTGGCTTCATTTATGCGCATGTTCTCGGAGAACTGCATCCTGGCAACAAGGTCACCGGCTGCACGCATTCCTGTAAGACCGGATGCCATGATATGTGAGATTGGCATACCTATGGGGTCGCCAACTCCTATCTATATACCATCGACACCGGCAATCTCGACCATTGCCTTGCTGGCACGGGTTACTGCATCGATTGGTGGAGTCTCGAACATTGGGATACCACCAACACCCATACCCATGTCAACATGACAGGGGATGTTTGAAGCTTCAACTGCAGCTTTGGTGAAGGTTACTGAACGGGCAAGATTCCATGCGGAGGACTTGCTTGTGTTGGTGTTACAGACCGGACCAAACACGTTTGCACCAGCCTTTTCTGCAAGTGGTGCCTGTTCATGTGGCCACAGACCTGCAAGAACATTACCTTCGAACTCAAGTTCGCCGTGCATACCTAGGGTACATTCTCCGGCCATACCTGCTTCGATGTAGATATCAGGGAATTCTTCCCTGAGCGCCTTGATAGAATAAAGGGAAGCATAAAAATCACCATCTCCAGCTGCACCGATGGTATCGAAGTTGACACCGTCACAACCTACTTTCTGCAGGTGCTGCATGATCCAGGTCATGTCACGGGTTGCATGGTCACCGGCATGCTCGATGGATTCACGGGCTTCGTTGATCTTGAAAGCCTTCATGAGGTCACCAGGGTTTTTGAATGGACCATCTGGTGTATAATAGAGACCAAGATTTGGCATTGCACCGTAGAGAAGGGGGATGGTCATGTTTTCCTGGCAGACTTCCATTGCCTGCTGTTCCTGGGCAATAACCGGTTTGACTGGTTTGAAACTGTAGTCGATGTGACCCAGTTCCATTGTGTCTGCACCGAAACCTCTCTCGTGCATCATACAGCCAGTAAGACGGCTGGAAGGAATACCTACTCCGCTGTTACCCTGATCACCGTCGATCCTGAGGGTACCAATGTCGTGAGTTACCGGGATTTCCATACCTGGTTCGACACTGACTATACGGTTGGGATTCATAATGATATCTGCGAGCTTGTCAAGTTCATCCCCGGAAAGTTCAGGAATGTTACCAAGGTCTGCGGCATCTGCACTACCTTCCTGAAGGTCTGCAATGATCTGCTCCCTGGTCATGGAGACCCTTTCACCGTCTCCCATTCTTAAGAAATATTCATTTGCCATTAATAATCACCTTATAAGAGAAGTTCCTTTGCTTTGTTGACAGCTTCTGTTGCGTTTTCTGCATAACAATCTGCACCAATCTTTTTGGCCCAAGAGTTGGTTGCAGGGGCACCGCCTACCATGACTTTTACCTTGTCACGGAGACCTTCTTCTTCAAGGGCTTCGATTACTTCCTTCTGGCCCTGGAGAGTGGTGGTCATAAGTGCGGAAATGCCGACCATGTTTGCGTCTGTTTCCTTGATCTTGGCAATGAAATCCGCTACAGGTGTATCACGGCCAATGTCATGAACTTCGAAGCCTGAGGTCTGGAGCATGGTGGATACAATGGATTTGCCAATGTCATGGACATCTCCCTCTACTGTACCATTGACTATTACGCTGACAGCCTTTTCGGATGCTTCAGGCATATCGTCTTTGAGTTCGTCCACACCGGCCTGCATGGCTTCTGCAGCCATCATGACATGTGGAAGGAAAAGTTTACCCCTTTCAAAAAGGGTACCGACTTCATTCATACCTGCTGCAAGACCATTCTCGATTATGTCGGGAGCCTCGAGTTCACCACGGGCTTTCTCGACAGCAGCAAGAACCTGATCTTTCTTGCAACTGACAATAGCGTCAGACAATTCTTTGTATAATTCTTCTTTTGACGTAGTTACAACCTCCTTTCCATAGAGATTTTGAGAACACCGGATTAATCGGCTTACTCACATGAAAAAGAGGATATGAATTATATATAGCCTGAATTGAACCGAATTTGCGAAAGATAAAAGAATGAGCAAAGCCTATGGGATTTAGCAAGGGGAATGAGTGATTACCAGTGGTATGAGAAATTATAACGGTTTTAAAATCCATAACCTCGTTTTAATGGACCTTCTTCTGAAATGATATAAATAATATAAAAAAAGAAGTTAAAGCCCCCTTAACTAAAAGGTGAATGTATGCAATCATCATTGAGTGATACTATCTGGCTCTCTGAAAAAAGGAAAAGGCTTCTTTTACTACTAATGGAGGGACCCAGAAATATAGATCAGATCAAAACATCCCTTAATGTTACATCCAAGGCAATGATGCCCCAGATAAAAATACTCAAAGAGCAAAACCTGATCATTGAAGAGGACAGGGTCTATCAGCTTTCGGACATAGGGGAAATTATAGTAAAAAATATGGTCCCACTGCTGAAAACCCTGGGAGTCATAGAGGAGAATAATGATTACTGGGCAACCCGGGATTTAAGCTCAATCCCGGAAGAACTTGATTCACGACTGGGCGATATAGGGGAATGTATGGTAATAGAACCGGATATGAACCATCTTTTTGACCTGCCCGAAGAATTTAGCAAGAATCTTATCAAGTCTCAAAAAGTAATGACAATAATGGCCTATTTCCATCCTCTTTATCCCGATCTATATTATGAGCTGGCAAATGACGGCGTTCAAATTGACCTTATACTTACTGAGCCAATTTACAAGCGGATGAAAGAAGAATATACTGATAAATTCCGCCACATTGTTGAAAGGGAACATACCAATCTCTATATTTGCAACGAAGTCAATCTTACATCCGTTGTAACAGATCGGTTCATTTATCTCTGCCTCTTCAATAAGAATGATATGTATGATCACAAGAAAATAATGAGTTTTGATGCAAGTGCACTTCAATGGGGCACTGAATTATACGAACACTTCCGCCAGAAATCAACTCTGATAGAATGGGATTGACCCGCACTGAATGATTGAAATGACATGGAAAGATGTACCACTAAAATCCAAACTTATGTTTTTTATCCTGATGGGGATACTTGTGGTACTGATTACATCCACTGCAGTGATCATTTCAACAGTGACAACCCAGGAAGAGGACCTTGCATACCAGCAATCAATACAGAAAGCGAAAAACTATGCTAATCAGTTTGATATTGAAATGCGATCAAACCAGGCTACAGGCCAGGCGATTGCACATTCTCTTTCACAGTATCATTCAGAGAACCGTACAGAAGTAAACAATATTTTACTAAAGCTGCTGGAAGAAAATCCTGACTTACTGGGAACCTATGTCTGTTTTGAACCCAATGCATTTGATGGGATGGATAGTCGTTATGTAAATACAACCGGCCATGATGAAACCGGGAGGTTTATTCCCTACTGGAACAGGATACCGGGAAATATAACACTTGACCCACTACTTGATTATGATACGTCAGTATATTACCAGCTGCCAAAAGAGATAAAGAAGGATATCGTTACTGAACCCTATTACTATGAGGGTGTATTCATTGTAAGTTATGTCACACCCGTTATGCGAGGGGGTGAGTTTATTGGCATCGGGGGGGTCGATGTATCCCTGAATCATCTGAATGGTGTAGTAAACAATGTAAAGGCCTTTGATACCGGCTATGCGATTATGACTGGGAATACAGGAATTCTCATATCCCATCCTACAAATGAAGAACTTGTGGGAGCAAAAACCCTCTATGACTACGGTGTACCGGAAATTACACGCATGGCTGATGAAATAAAACTCGGCAAAAGCGGCTATATTGAAACAATCGATCCTATTACCGGCAAAGATGTGGTCATGTTCTATGAACCAATAAAGACTTCAAAATTTGCATTTATCCTGGTGGTACCAAAGGATGAGATGCTTGCAGGAGTAACAGACCTCAGGAATAGATTACTTTTGATTTCCTCAATATCATTGATATTCATGGGAGCTATTGCAATCTTGATTACCAGATCGGTGACAGGCCCAATAAATGAAATAGTGAACGACTTTAAGAACATATCTGATGCAGCTATCGGAGGGAAACTTGATGAAAGGGCCGAAACAGATGTAGATATTGATTTCAGGGAAATACCTGAAGGGTTGAATGATATACTCAATGCTCTTGAAAACGCCAGCCAGTTACGAGAAGAGATGGAAAAAGTTGTCAACAACAGCCCGGTAATTGTATTCAAGTGGAAAGCAGAAAAGAACTGGCCTGTTGAATTTGTATCAAAGAACATATCCCAGTTTGGATATTCTCCGGAAGATTTCGGACCGAATGGTCTTGATTACGGGGATATTATACATCCGGATGATCTTCCCGGGGTTGAGACAAAACTGGGAGAAATATGCTCCGGTAAGGAAACCCAGTTTAATATAGAGTACAGGATACTGACAAAAGACGGTGAAACCCGATGGGTCGATGAGCGTACCTTCATCCAGAGAAATCAGCGTGAAATCATACATAATATGATTAATAAAGATAATGATATCGACAGCCAGGTTTCTGACCTGAAAGGCAAATGCCATGATGTGAAATATCTCCAGGGCGTAATAGTGAATATCGATGAAAGGAAACAAGCTGAAGAAGCCCTTCTTAAAATTGAGGATATACGGAAAAAAGAAATACATCACCGGATAAAGAATAATCTTCAGGTAATATCTACACTATTGTACCTTGAATCTGAAAAATTCAAGGATGATGATGTGCTGGATGCTTTCAATAATAGCAGGGACAGAGTTCGCACAATGGCCCTTGTACATGAGAAACTTTACCAGTCAAAAGACATGGAGAGTATTGATTTTTCAGACTATAGCAAAAATCTTATCAATTATCTTTCCCAATCCTATGTGTTGGAAAAAAGTGAAGTCGATATAAAAATTAATGTAGAAAACATATTTTTGGGAATGGATACAGCGGTGCCACTTGGAATAATTATTAATGAACTGGTATCCAATTCATTAAAGTATGCTTTTGATAAAGGAAAAGGTACTATAATAGTCGAACTTCGAAAAATAAATGACCATCACAAGCTGGTTGTCAGTGACAATGGTATCGGGATGAAGGATGAAATTGATTTCGAAGATACAGATTCCCTTGGCCTTTTGCTTGTCCATACACTTGCAGAACAGATCAATGCAACAATAGAAATAGACACATCAAAAGGCACAAAGTTTGAAATTACTTTCCAGGAAAAAAATCAAGAACTAAGAGAGGGCGAAGATGTCAGGTGAAAAAATTCTCGTGGTAGAAGATGAAAATATAGTAGCCCTTGGCATAAAAAAAATGCTCAAAGGAATGGGTTTCAGGGTACCCAGCATAGCAGCCTCAGGTGAAGAGGCTATACAAAAAGCTGAGATCACTTTTCCGGATCTTGTACTTATGGATATAATGCTGAAAGGTAAAATTGATGGGATTAAAGCAGCTGAAACAATATATGACACCATGGACATACCTGTCGTATACCTTACAGCTTATTCGGATGATAAAATACTTGAAAGGTCAAAAAAAACAAACCCCTACGGCTATCTTATAAAGCCCTTTGAGGAAAAAACTCTGCAAAATACTATTAAAGTAGCTCTGGACAATTACAGGAAAGAAAAAGAAAAAAAGGAGTGAAAATCTTTATTTGAATTCAGTATATCCACATTTACCACAGGTCAACCTGTCCTTATGTTCGGCAAGGAATACACCTTCACCACAGCGGGGACAGAACTGTCTGGTACGTTCGATATTATCGCCGTCTACTTTATAATATTCTTTTACAGCCATGTAACCACCTTATTCTTCACTTGCTTCTTCTGCTTCAGTTTCTGGAAGCTCATTTCTTTTGAGGTTATATTCCTTTTCAACTCTTTTCATGCGGGACGCATCTTCATAGATCCTGGCATTCCCGGATAATTCCTGCTTACCGAACATGTTTCTCATGCCCTGGACTATAATAAGTTCAACGGGTACATTCAGCATGGCTGCAAGTTTTGATTTAATATCATTTCTTGCAGGTGTTGGTCCCTCAAAAGTCACATTGAACTTCAGTTCCTTTCTGTTTAGAAGAGTGTTGTTCTTCTCTTCAATTATGCTGATATCCATACAACTTCCTCCACATAGTGTATAATTGTTCTTTACAATGCTGTTTATCAATGATCTTGTCAATTAGTTCTGTCATCTCTTCCTTTTTGGAAGCAGTAATCCGGACAAACATCATACCTTCGCCAGGTTGTCCATAGAGTACGACGGATCCTGCAGGGGCCATCATTATTGCAGGAAGAGATGCAAGATCTTCTTCTCCCTGCACAAATATCCTGACTCGCCGATTTGAATCTAGTGCTTCCGCAAATGCATCCACCAGTTCTTCGGTAATTGAACCGGCGGGATTATTTACAACCAGTTCCTTGAAACCTGATTGTTTTGTACCTGTGATCATCTGCTCACAAGCAGGTTGCCGGTGAGTTTTGTCATCGATTACAAGTATATCTGGAATAATATTCGATTTGAGCAAGTGGAACGTAGTAACATCACCTACAGATATAAGTTTTATGGGGTCGCCAAGATCCCCTGATACTTTTCCAACTGTTTCTTCACCGGATCCTTTGTAAAGGACTCCAAATTTTTTACGTAACAAAGGACGCAGGGATGCGGGTATCGAAATCCTTCCACCCAAATTACCGCACCTTCAAAGCATATTTGTCAGGAATCGTAACCCCTATCTTTTTTGCGATTTCGGATTTTTCAGGGTCCACTATAACCAAAAGTCCGCTCCAATCCTTACTAAGGTTAGTGGTGCCACAAACTGGGCATTCCTGACCTGAAACAAGCCTGTGACAATCCATACAAACAGATTCAACCATACTAAAACTCCTGATTATTTATTTGTTACATTGGGTTTTCTCTGTTCATCGAGCCATTCCAGCTTACCCAGGGCAGGCTGTCGCATTGTCAGACCGATCTTACTATCACGCGGCTCCCTTTCATTGATACTCACAGCCACTATACGAGCCCTCACACGATCGCCTTCGGAAAGAACTTTATTTACGTTCTTACTGATCAGCCGGCCATTCTTTCCATCGTAGGACATGAAATCGTCTGTGATCTGGCTAACATGCAGAAGACCGTCCATTGCACCTATGCTGACAAAAGCTCCAAATTCAACGGTTTCAACAACTTCACCTTCGATTACTTCCTGCAGCGTCGGTATGAACATGATCGCTTCAAAAGTAGCATCATAATAGACTGCGCCATCTCCTACAAGAATATGACCTTCACCAATCTCATCAATATCAGTGATCGCTACAACAGAGCCAATCTTTTTGTCAACACGCCCTTCAAGTTTAGTTTTGAGAGCATTTTTGACACTGACCCTTACATCATCGGCAAGGAGGCGGGGAGCAACCCGAACTGTATCAACAAGCTTCATCCTCTTGTACATATAATTATCTCCGCAATATCATTATATAAGAATACCAGAACTTCTCATCCCTTATAAACCATTGTGCTATTATTCAGATTACAGGAAATCAAGTTTGTTCTTTTGCCTCAGCCTTATAATAGGAATTTCCTTTTCTTTCAACCTTTGCTGTAATCCAATATCATTGGTCAATACAGCTGCGTCGTAAGCAGGTGCAAGACGGACAATCACATCATCCGCAAATCCTTCACCTTCTATAACATCACATCTTTGGGATAATGAAATAGCTACTTTCGCAGCTATTTTATCCTCACCCCGACAACGCCTTACAAGACCATCAAGTTCGTGCAAGATCGCTGTGGGTAGAAGGAATTGGTCATAACCCAGTCTCCTGAGTTCTGTGAATATGTCTACACCAAATTGTGCTGGAAGCATCATCCCGTTTGTATCAATGATAACCTTCAATCCTCAATTACCCTGATACCGATCAATCTCCATCGGGAACCAATCCTGCGACTTATGGCAACCATTGAACCAATGTCTGCACAAACAGGTCTTTTAAGATTGACCTCGGCAACATCTTCCCTGGCACTTGTAACAATACCCACAGTTGTGGCTGTGCCTGCGTTTAACATCAGGGGTTCACTTGTCTTTATCTGACCAATTTCACCTTCATCATCCACTCCAACAACACGATCAAGAAGTTTTAACCGGAGGGTGAAAGAATGATTGGTACTGGGTAATGTCCCGGGTTTACCTGCTACCTGCCCGGTAAGAGAATCACTTTTTGTCAGGTCCGGGTCAAGCTCTGTACCCACTGCCAGAAGACCACCAGGAGTTGCTTCATCAACAGGAGTCGTACCTGCTATAATACCAGTTACCCTGGTATGAATAGGATCCCAGTGGATGGCGCCTTCACTTTCAACTTTCCTGCCCGGTTTTATTTCCAGATCATCGCCAGCCTTCAATGTGCCCTCTGTCAGGGTACCACCGATAACACCACCTGAGATCTGGTCGATCGGAAGACCCGGCCTGTTTATATCAAAGGATCTTGCAATGAGCATTCGCGCCTCTTTATCGAGTTTATAGGTAGGGGCCGGAATCACTTTTTCCATTGCGCCTATAAGTGCATCGATATTGATATCCTGCTGGGCAGAAATAGGGATTATGGGAGCGTTCTCTGCAACCGTGCCCTTGACGAAATCCTTTATCTGTTTATAGTTCTCTATAACATCTTTCCTGTTTACAAGATCGATCTTGTTCTGGACTATGACAACATTTTTGATGCCAATGATGTCAAGAGCCATGAGATGTTCCTTGGTCTGGGGCTGGGGGCATTCCTCATTGGCAGCAATGACAAGAATAGCACCATCCATTATGGCTGCACCCGAAAGCATCGTAGCCATCAGTGTTTCGTGCCCAGGAGAATCTACAAAGGATATGGTCCTGACCTGTTCTGTTTTTGCGCCACAATGCGGACATTCTTTCTTTACTGAATAACACCGTGGTTCAGGGCAGGTGGGGCATTTCATCAAAGTTGTATCTGCATAACCCAAACGGATTGAGATACCCCTTTTCAGTTCTTCACTGTGCTTATCAGTCCATACACCGGACAATGAACGTACAAGAGTGGTTTTTCCATGATCGACATGACCTACCATGCCGATATTAACACAAGGCTGACTCAATTTTTAATTTCCCTCCCTTTTGGGACTAAAGTAGAAATGTAGTTGATATAAGATGAATTGAACGTGAAACACTTAATAATTCTAATTACGTAAAAATGTTGCTGTCAAAACAGGATTGTACAAAAATAAGGAGAGGAGTGATAAAAACATCACTCTTCTGGTTTTTGACCTGGTTTACGCCTCATATACAACACAATAGCACCTATAACCAATGCTGCAATAGCAAAACCCGCAGGTAACATCAATCCACCTGTATAGGTATTGGACGAAGCCGATACCTGTGTTTTGATTTTCACATTATCTGAAACCCTGTCATGACCTTTAGTGTCCTCATACTTGATTTCACTGTTTATGGCATATGGTTTTTCGACCGCAGAATCCCCTACTTTAAGTTTAAATACCGCAACGGCACTTTCCCCGGCATCCAGATCGCCGAGATATGCCTGGTCATCCGTGGTACTGAAAGGATTAGCTGCACTTATACGAACAATGGCATCCTTCACAGGTTCATTACCCGTATTGGTATAGGTAACATGCAGCATTCCTTCCTCACCGACAGCCAGCTGCCCGGAAACATTGGTAACCTCAAATTGTGCTTCCCTTTTCACATTTACAGGAATGGTAACATTCTGGGAACCTACATCATACCATAGTCCCACATCCATATTTGTGACACCAAGGCTTGTTTCATTATCACCGGAAACCTGGACATTCTTCTGGTAGCCATAATAAAGACTGAGAATCAGGGGGTAATCACCGGAGGGCGCATTATTCGAAAAATCTATATTAAACTTAACAGGAGATGTAGTCTGCTCACCGGTAGCCAGTGAGCCGGCTTCCTGTGGACCTGACTTCACTTCTACGTTGGGGTCCGGGGAAGTAAGAATTGCCACAATCCCAATCGCAGTTGTCCGTTGTGATTCATAAGACATTTCCTCTTGCTGTAGTTTCTGATCAAGTACATCTACCGGGTCATCATCCTTTTCAGACCTGAAGCCTGTAATCACCCCTTTATTCATAAGATTAATATTCAACGTGACACTATCCCCACGATAAAATTCATTATCACCAACGATGGTTGCGCTTACATCGGGACCGCCATATGCAGTGTAGTAATTATCACTAAAATCAAAATAGTCAGGTAGTGCATCATTCTGTGGGGAAAAGCCGGCAGCAGAGGCCGGAATCAGGCATATCAGGGAGATTCCCAGTGCAATTATTCCAATTATTAAATTTCTTTTGTTCATGCTCACTCCTCTCCTTTAAAGAGTCATTTTTTCTTTTTACGGATACTGTCAACTATCAGATATATCGTTATCAAAAAAGTCAATAAAAGTGAAACCTGGGTGATACCAATCCATTCACCTGATGATTGCAGTGGCACATTTATTTTCATGTTCTCAGAAAATGCGTAATCCCCATCCTCATCAATGTAACGTATCTCACTATCTATTGCATAATCCTTGACAACAGCCATAACGTCTGAGTTCACATTAAACGAAACAGTGTGTTCTTCGCCCGGTTCAAGAGTACCCAACAATGCAGTAGAACTACCGGTACTCAGAGGGTCCATGACGACCACCCTGGCAAGAGCACCATCTGCTGTCAATTCACCGACATTGCGATAAGTCACCTGTATAACCCTATCTTCACCTGCAACCAGATCTCCAGCAACATCAACTACTTCGAATTGTGCTGCTTTTTCTATATGGATAGGTATTTGCAGAGTTTTATTCGAATTATTATAGTAGGTAGCATGATCCATTTCAGGCAACCCTAGCTGAATCGTCCGGCCACCTGTCATACGGACATCCTCCTGATACTCATAACTTACAGGAAGGAACAATACATAGTCCCCTGCCGGAGCGTCATCCGAAATTTCAATCGTGAATGTCATAGGACGTGAGGGTAAATCCCCGGGAACCAATTTTTCCAGGGCCTGGCCATTGGTCGAAGAATCAATCTCTATATAATCAGTGGGAGAAACCAGACGGGTCTTTATACCGTAAGCAATCGTGCGTTTTGTTTCATATTCCAGCTCTTTCATGGCAAGGGCTTGTTCGGCCTTATCGCCCTCCACATCTGTGACGGATTTAAACCCATGCAAAATACCCCTGTTAGAGAGAATTACATTGAGAGTAGCCGTTTCACCCCGCTCAAAATGAGTGTCCCCTACCACCGAAGCATGGATATCCGGCATACCATAGCCCCTGTAATAATTTGTAGTATATTCATAAGTTGGGGGAATGTACTCTTTCGATTGGGCCGTAGACATACCACTAAATAGAGTTGCAAGCAGTATTAATGAAATCAGGGACAGAAAGACCAGCGGTCTTCTGAAATTAATTGTATTGTTTTGTATCCTACTCATGAGATATCAGCCCCTGTTTGAAGATAATTTGCAGATGAATTCATATTATGCCCTGCTTTTTTTGCTCTGTGTTTATCCCTCCATTTGTCCAGGGTTACAATTACAGGAGGGAAAATGACAAATGTAGCAATCAGAGCAAGGGCAACATCGATTACAGTAATGATGCCAAAACTGCTTATAATACCAAAAGCAGAAGCAACCAGTGCCAGGAAACCAAATAGTGTGGTCAACCCGGAAGTAACGATGGCCTTGCCGATCTTAACACTGGCTTCACACATAGCTGCTTCAGGTAGAGCACCCTTTTCCCTCTCCTCAAAGTAGCGCTCCATCATAAGCACCGCATATTCCGAACCAACACCCAAAATCAGAGCTCCAAGGGTCGCGGTCATCGGTGTATATTCCATATTCAGATAGTACATAAGCCCTCCAGTCCATCCTATTACCATAAACATGGTTATGACAGGTACAAAGGCTTTCAGGAAATCCCTGTATATCACAAGCAGACCGGCGAAAACCATTCCAAGACCCAGATATGTCATGAAAATCCTTCCGGATGTAAGGGCACCTATGACCTCGATAAACACAAAAGAATGACCCGTGATCGTCACGCTTACGTCTGGCGGAGGAGCAAGCCACTGAATATCGTTTTCAATGACATTAGCAAGAGTCTCGATACCTTCCAGTCCCAGACCGCTCATAGCATCACCAATGTTGAGGTTGACAACCATTATATTCTGGCCACTGATGTATCGCTCCTTTGCAGAATCAGGAATCTCTGAAAGAACATGTTTTACCCCTGCCTCTGAATCCGGCAGCACACCACCATTATTATCCTTTATGAGCGAGACTAGACTTGTTGCTGCATAAACATTATCACGATTATCAACTTCATGCTGACTGAACTTATCGACCCATTGTAAAAGGTCAGGGTCTGCAATATTTGAAGTCTTTATGATTACATTGAGCTCATCATCCCCACCTGTAATATCCCCTAGATGTTGGAGGTCTATCAGGGCAGGCATATCTTCCGGCACAAAAGTTTCAGTGTCTGTCTGGATTGGGACAAAGGTATCTGTGTAGAGACCGTTTACACAGATCAAACCTGCGATTATGAGTACGGGAACGGGATGTTTCATTGTAAAAGTCGCAACCGACCGCAGGGTATTATCAATAAAGCCGCCTGAATCAGTGCTGGTTTGCTTTTTATCAGGTTTTTTGAACCTGCGTGTGATAAGCCTGTGACGAAGAGAATCTACACGATGTTTTTTTGCCTTTTCCTGCTTTTTTTTTGCAAAAGTATCAAGCCCGTATATAACAGTCACACCTACAAAAAGAGAGGACAGGAAACACATAAAAACACCAATAAGAAGAAGTTTTGCAAAATCCTGCACCATAGGTACCGTGGAAGTCGCAAGAGAAACAAAGCCAAGTGATGTGATTGTAAGCGCAATCATGACAGCCGGACCAGTATGTTTGATCGTGTCGATAACCGCTTCCCTGGGGGATTCACCCCTTTCCAGTTCCTCCTCGATACGGTTATGGAACTGTATGGCATAATCAATGCCCAGACCAATGAGTACCGGAAACGCTGCCATGGACACCATGGTCATGGGTATACCCAGATACCCCATTGCACCGAACGTATAGATTATTCCCAGAAGCACAATTGCAAGTGGCATCAATCTCCATCTTACGTGTCTGAATACAAGATATAGAACAATTACCATCAAAAAGGCGGAGAGCAAGAGCAAGATACCCATGCTGGACATCATTTCCTTATTCATCCCTATCTCAAAGGCAGGGTCACCGGTGACGATAAAATTGTACCCAGGGGGGAACTCTGCCAGGTCTACCGAGGTTTCAACTTCACTGAGAATTTCCTGTTTTCGGACCTCACTGGTATCCCCTGCCATTTCAATATAAACAAGTGTATGGGTTTTATCTGGAGACAGGGACGATGGAATATAAGGAATCAATTCGGAAAACTGTTCATCATTTTGTGGGATCTCAAATCTGCCGTTTTCCAGCTTGTTGGCTTCCTTTACAACCGAAGAGGCACTTTGCGTACTCAGCACACCCGGTATCGAGGACGACATCCTGTCCAGACGATCGATCGCTTCCAGTAAAGCCCTGTCCTGTACATCACCACCTTCTACCATAACAACGATGGCTTCCTTACTGAAAAGACTCAGATAAAGGTGATCATAATCCTGATACAGCTGCGAATCCTTATCCACAAATGTTTCGGTACCCGATTCCATCTTGATAAGCTGAGCACCTTCAAATGAAACAAGAACAAGTAACATTGCAATTATCACAATGGCAATCGCATGATCCTCTATGAAAATACCCAGTTTCTCAAAGATGTTTTTGATGGGGGATCGCTCCTTTTGATTTGTAAGTATTTATTCAAATATGCTGGATTTCTTGTATACGAACCCTTGACTATATATTGACAAACTGGACCATGCAATTCCACTATATATAACTTATCATTTATTAATAGAAGGATTTGTTTATACCAATTATTTTAATTATATTAAATAGATTTCAAGATTTTACGCTCAAGATTTACTACTGAACGCATGCTTTCCAGCATTTTTTCAACCTCTTCATCCTCAAGGTCTTTAATCATAACATCAACAATTTTTTCCATACAATCTTCAATAACTTCCATATATTTGTATCCGGAAGAAGTCAGGGATATCCATGCCTTTCTCCTATCTGTGGGATCTGATGTTCTTTTGACCAATCCTTCTTTCTCCAGAGAATCTATCATGCTGGTAACACTGCTTTTTTTCAAGTTAAGGAACTTGGCAAGGGAAGGCATCATTTCTTTTTCCCGCCCGAGTATCAGGATCGCATGACCACGGTTCTTCAAATTTGGCAACGGCCCTGAATTGTCCTCAAAAACTTTCTCTATAGCATCATACAGGACTTTATGAGACAAAATATCATATTCCAACTTCAATTCTGCCAGTTCCTTCTTTGGGGAATCTACAATTTCCAATCCGCAACATCTCCGCAATATAATTTAAGATCCGAATAATCCGTTTATCGAACAACCGAGGTGATAATATATAAATTTAATTATTGAACTAATTAATAAAATAGAGATGGCTTGCCAGCTGTAGAAAATAGTGAAAAACCTGTAATGAACTGGGGAAGGGATACAAGCAAATCCCTCCCGTTTGGAACGAGTGCTAGACACCAATTTTAATATATATACTTGTCGCTCATGAAACCATCATATGAACTAATTAGAACTGAATATAAAATCGGGCTTATTGCTAACTTAAAAAATAGAAATTTATGAGAAATATATAAATATTATAGATCATAGGTGCCAGCGAACTGACACCGTATAATCTGAAAAATAGTTCCTTTTACTCGGGTATATTCGGGATTTCCGTTAATTCACCCCGATGATTCCTGAGAACATATTTTTCCTCATCTTTATCTACCATATAATAATCCGGCATCAAAGGAATTTTACCAACGTTGGTCGCAATTACATACATTGGCTGAGCAAGTCCTGTTGTGTGCCCGCGCAGACCATCGCGTATCAATTCAGCGCCTTTTTCTACCGGAGTACGGAAATGATCGATACCCGGTGCAGGTTCACAGTAGAACAGATAATACGGCCTGATTCTTGCAGTCAGCAGTTTCTGATGCAAATCCCTTATGGTTTGCACATCATCATTTATGCCTTTCAACAATACGGCCTGATTACCTACATTAACACCTGCAGATACAAGGTCATAGACCGCCCGTTTTGTTTTATCAGTAATTTCTTTGGGATGATTACACTGGGTGTTCAGCCAAATTGGTACATCATGATACCCACCAAGTATCCTTTTCAGATTATCGGTGATCCTGTGAGGCAAAACAATAGGCAAACGTGATCCAATACGGATCATTTCAACATGGGGAATATCCCGAAGGCTTTCAATAATATATTCAATCTTTTCATCCGATAAAAGGAGAGGGTCCCCACCCGTAATCAGAACGTCCCGGACCTCAGGATGCTGGCGAATCCATTCAATACCATCATCCACATTAAAGTCCAGTTTCAGATCATGGCTTACAACAAGTTCTTTCCTGAAACAATGGCGACAATAGATACCACATTCCTGGAAAACAGTGAATGCAACCCTGTCCTTATACTGCCTGGCTATACTATCAGGCCGTACTTCTTCGGTTGCCCTGTTTTCTTTCCAGACAAGGTAATCCTTCATCCCATACTTGTTATGTGATTCCTGAAGGGATGGGACAACCTGTTTCCTGATTGGACACTCTGGATCATCCTTGTCCATAAGGGAAGCAAAATAAGGTGTAGTACCCCAGTGTGTATCAAGGGTTTTTATGGCTTCCCTTTCAGATTCAGTCAGGTTGATTATTTCTTCGAGCTTTTCAAGAGAATTAATTTGATTGGTAATTTGATCTTTCCATTCTTCACTCATTATAGTGAATACTCCTTATCAAGAGATAAAAGTCATAAAATATATTGTTTATGGTAGATATCCATATATAGAACAAGTATTTTTGCTCAAATTTAGACAAAATAAAAACATCCAGGCAAGCCCAAAAGAGATCTAATTTAAAACTGCATTGCGTGAATGGATGGAAAACTCCATCCCTGCAACACATTAAGTGAAAAATCATTTCAGATAACCTTTTTTCTGAAGCCAGGCAACTTCCTGTCTTCTGTATTTCCAGACGACATCGGCTTTTGAATCCTGAATATCCCACGGTATTGCAAGAACAACATCACCTTCCCGTATTCTCATACGTCTTTTACGGGAACCGGGAATTCTTCCCATTCTTACAACGCCATCCATACATTGAAGGTCGAGTCTTTTGCCTCCAAGCATTCTGGATACTGTAGCAACAATTTCATTCTTGTCCTTACGCGGAGTCCGGACTTTAGTAAATTGTGCTCCCTCGCTCTGTTGTTTATTCTTATTCTTTTTTTTATTATAGTTGTTATAAGCCAGATCGATACCTCATTTAGATTTTATGAAGGAATACTATTTTAGTGATCAGAAGACGGAATTAATACAAATTATCCTCAAAACAAACCCTATTTCTGATTATAAATTATGCAATCACAACGTTGACCTATATGCATTCAACATATTTAAATCCAATTGAACAGACCAAAATAAAGACTGAAATATATTAACTAGTTGTAATTGTAAATGAATCACAAAACAAGAATCATCAGGCCACTTCCAGTCTACAGTTGCAACACATGATTGCATTTGCAGCCCGGGTTAACAGAAAGCACAGATTAACATCAATATTGTTTTCCACTATCCGGTCCAATTTACTCCAATATAATACATAACAGTACATCTGAAACCGGCATCTGTTATAAACCAGAAGTACAATATTATTTTAGGGGAGGGATTTCCATGAACAACGACAGGGAAGATTTCTGGGATAAACAATCCTTTGTAATAATAACTGACAATACCAAACCGGCAATGAAGTACACCATAGATGAACTCAATAAAAGAGGAAAAGAAGTGTATATTTTTGATTTGTCCGCTAACCCCAATAAAGGGGACATAAAAAGTGTTGATGATATACCATACAATGTAGAAAATGCTGTACTGGGAATCACAACCTCCAATCCGGCAGACTTTGTGCAGGCCCTCAAAAACAGAGGATGTTCTAATTTCTGGATACACTGGCGCACCGAAACTCCCGAAATTGAAGATATAAAGGATCATGATATACAGATAATCAAGGGGAAATGTCCAATGATGTACCTGGGGAAGGATTTCAGCATCCATGGTCTGCACAGATCAATCGCTAAATTTGCAGGAAAATATTGAATAAAACACAGACATTATTTTGCAATAATTACTTAAGCTATTCAGGATAAAAGTCTGTGCAAGGGGAATTTCAATGGATAAAGAAGACAAAACCATCATAAAAGTATCAAAAGACGGGCCATACATTGTAAGCAATCTCAATACCCTGCGTAATTCAAAAGGAGTATTCATTGAAACAATGCCCACCATTGTAATGTGCAGATGTGGAGGATCCGGAAACAAGCCTTTTTGTGATGGTACTCATATGAAGAACGGTTTTTCAGGGGATAAGAAAGAAGATCGCGTTCCTGACAAAATGGATACTTACAAAGGAAAAGCAATCACAATCCATGACAACCGCGGAGTATGTTCCCATATGGGCCACTGTACCGACAATTTGCCTTCGGTTTTCAGGATGGGCATTGAACCCTGGATCGACCCTGATGGCGCTGATCCGGAAGAAATCGCAAGAATTATCAGGATGTGCCCGTCCGGAGCATTGAGTTACACCATGGATGGACAATTGCACAAAGATTATCCGCATGATTCAGAAGTATTTGTCGGGAAGGACCGTTCCTATAATGTTGTGGGAGATATTGAACTTGAGGGTCCGGATGGTTCTAAGCCTGAAACCCAGGACCATTATTGCCTGTGCAGATGCGGTGGCTCCAAAAATAAACCATTCTGCGATGGCAGTCACTGGCACATTGAATTCGAGGATGAGAAAAACTGAAACTCCTGTACATCTGTTGGAAAAGCATAATAGGAAACGGGTTGGTTTATATCGTAAATCGCCGGTTGAAGTCTTTTTTTAAGAAGAATATCTCTGCCACTGTTGCGGATACAATACTTTATCGGATTTACACTTCACCATCGTCGTGATAAATGTTGCAACAAAATAATACCATTATACTATAACCATCCCCCTAATCATCAATACACAAAGGAATTAATAATAATCCCCCAACTATATATACTAAATTGAGGGGGAAATCTTGATGAAAAGAGAAGTTGAAAAGGGGCTTGAAAATATAGTTGCTTTGGAATCAAGTATAACTTTCATAGACGGGGAAAGGGGAATATTACAATATCGTGGCTATGATGTAGATAAACTTGCCAATTTGACTTATGATGAAGTATCCTATTTACTGATTCATGGAAAAATTCCTGAAGATTAGGAACTTGAATATTATTCCAGAACTCTCAAAGATGAGCGCAGTATCGGGATTGATCTGATTGAGGTTCTTGGATATTGTAATTTCAATATAGAAGCAATGGATGCCCTGAGGACAGTTACATCTTTCATGTCCTATTGTGACCCGGATATGAACACAAATAACACACAGGCTAATATCAGAAAAAGAATGCGTATGATAGCAAGATTCCCCACCATTGTCACATCGTTTTCAAGGCTTAAGAGAGGCCTGAAAGTAATTGAGCCAGATTTTGAAATGTCCCGCGGGGCAAATTTTTTCTACATGCTCAGGGGAACCCGGCCCACAGACCTTGAAGCCCGAATCATTGAATCTGATTTCATCCTGAGTGCCGACCATGAATTAAACCCTTCAACCTTTGCGGCAAGAACCATCACATCAACGCTTTCTGACCTGCATTCAGCCATCATTGGAGGACTGTGTACCCTCAAAGGACCCCTGCATGGTGGAGCAAGAATGGCAGTAATGAATATGTTTGACGACATTGACTCTCCAAAAGATGCGCAAAGTTTTGTTCTGGACAAAATCGAAAAACACGAGAAATTGATGGGATTTGGACACTGTGTATACAAAACATATGATCCCAGAGCCAGAGTTTACAAGCAGCTTGCACGTGAGATTGCAATGGAGAAGAACGACATGAAGTGGTTTGAGATTGCCGAGAATATAGAAAGGGTCGCATATGAAGAATATGTGCAAAATAGGGGTAAACATATATATCCGAATGTCGATTTTTATTCCGGTGTCATCTACAAATATCTTGACATCCCCCCTAAACTTGCAACGGCAGTTTTTGCCACTGGAAGGATATCGGGCTGGATTGCACATTGTCTCGAACAATATTCAGATAACAGGTTGATAAGACCACGTGCAAAATTCGTATAACGAATTTATATTTACAGGTGCCAACTATGGATAATAATTCAGTTTCTTTTAAAGCAAGAGATACTCTTGACACCATGGGTAAGAAGAGTACTATATACCGTCTGGATAAACTTGAGGAAAATGGCCTTTGCAAAATTTCTTCCCTTCCCTATTCTATCCGGGTATTACTGGAAAATCTAGTAAGGAATACAGATGGGAAAGTTGTAACTGAAGAGGACGTAAAAAACCTTGCAGGCTGGAAACCCGGCAATATACCAAAAACGGATGTCCCATACATCCCTTCAAGGGTAATCCTGCAGGATTTTACAGGCGTGCCCGCAGTTGTTGATATTGCCGCAATCAGGTCTGCAATGAAAAGACTTGGCGGAAATCCCGAGGAAATTAACCCCGTTATTCCTGCAGACCTTATTATAGATCACTCAGTACAGGTCGATTGCTATGGCACTTCCTATGCAAGAAACTGTAATGAGAAACATGAGTTCCAGAGAAACGGAGAACGTTATGAACTGCTGCATTGGGCTCAGAATGCCTTTGACAATTTCAACGTAGTACCTCCGGGAAGCGGCATAATCCACCAGGTAAACCTTGAACACCTGGCAAATGTAGTACATCTGCGGGAAGAAAACGGCGAAACTGTCGCCTATCCCGATACTCTTGTAGGAACCGATTCCCATACAACAATGATCAATGGCCTGGGTGTCCTGGGATGGGGCGTTGGTGGTATTGAGGCTGAAGCAGTTATGCTTGGACAACCTTACTATATGCCAATTCCTGAAGTTGTGGGTTTTGAATTGAGAGGAGAACTGAAAGATGGGATCACAGCCACAGATCTTGTACTCACAGTAACCCAGATGCTCAGGGAACACGGTGTTGTAGGTAAATTCGTGGAATTCTATGGTCCCGGTTACAGGAAACTTTCCCTGCCTGACAGGGCAATCCTTGCCAACATGGGTCCTGAATACGGCGCAACAATGGGATTTTGCCCTGTTGACGAAGTTACACTGGATTACATGCGCATGACCGGCCGCAGTGAAGAACATGTGAATATGGTTCGCCAATATTGCAAGGAACAGGGCCTGTTTGCAGAAAGTGATGCACCGGTTCCGGAATATACCTCATCTCTTGGACTTGACATGGGTACTGTACAGCCCTCCCTTGCAGGTCCGAAAAGGCCACAGGACCGGATTGTGCTAAGTGATATGTCCGCAGCTTTCCACAAGACAATGAAAGATGTATTCTCTCTGGAAAAGGGAAGTGAAGATTTCGAGAATGATCCGGATTACAGTCGCTGGCTTGAAGAGGGTGGTTATAACGTTGTGGAAAAAACACATCCCGACCACAGCGGGATCATGAAGATCAAATGTGAAGGAGAAGAGGTAGACTTAAACCACGGTTCCGTCACTATTGCTTCCATCACATCCTGTACCAATACCTCAAATCCGTCAGTTCTTATCGGTGCCGGACTTGTTGCGAAAAAGGCAGTTGAAAGAGGACTTAAGGTCAAACCATTCGTGAAAACCAGTCTTGGACCCGGATCAAAGGCAGTAATGGACTATCTGGAAGCAGCCGGCCTTGTACCTTACTTGGAAGCCCTGGGATTCCATCTTGTGGGCTACGGCTGTCTCACATGTATCGGGAACAGTGGACCCCTGCATGAAGCGGTAGTAAAGGAAATTGAGGACCGTGACCTGACCGTTGCATCGGTACTCAGCGGA
Source organism: Methanohalophilus mahii DSM 5219 (assembly GCF_000025865.1). Classification (NCBI taxonomy): domain Archaea; kingdom Methanobacteriati; phylum Methanobacteriota; class Methanomicrobia; order Methanosarcinales; family Methanosarcinaceae; genus Methanohalophilus; species Methanohalophilus mahii. The sequence goes on along the minus strand of NC_014002.1, from coordinate 497,852 downwards.
AACAGGAATTTCGAAGGCAGGATCAGTCCCCATGTAAAAGCCAATTACCTAGCATCCCCTATGCTCGTTGTTGCCTTTGCTCTGGCAGGCACGGTGGATATTGACCTCACAAAAGAACCTATTGCATGCGACCCGAACGGTGAACCGGTCTACCTGAAGGATATCTGGCCTGCAAACGGTGAGATAGAACAGTATTGTGGTGAATATGTACAACCCGAAATGTTTGAAAAAGAATATGCCAATGTATTCCAGGGAACTGAACGGTGGCAGGAACTTGACGCTCCGGAAGGATTACTGTACGACTGGAACAACGAATCTACCTACATACAGGAACCTCCATTTTTCCAGGACTTCCCTGTTGATATCGAAAATATGGAAGATATAAAGGATGCAAGAGCACTTGTAGTTGTGGATGACAGCATTACCACCGACCATATATCTCCGGCAGGCTCGATTCCTGCTGACTATCCTGCAGGCAGGTACCTGATGGAACACGGTGTAGCGGAAAATGAATTCAATTCTTATGGATCCAGAAGGGGCAACCACGAAGTAATGATGCGTGGAACCTTCGGTAACGTGCGCCTGAAAAACAAACTTGTGCCTGGCAAGGAAGGTTCATGGACAGTGTACCTCCCTGAGGCAGAAGAGATGCCAATATATGATGCTGCCATGAAATACATGGAAAATAACATTCCACTGGTGGTAATCGCAGGCAAGGAATATGGAACAGGCAGCTCCCGTGACTGGGCGGCCAAGGGCACACAACTTCTCGGTGTAAAAGCCGTGATCGCACAGTCCTATGAAAGAATTCACCGCAGTAATCTTGTGGGAATGGGAGTAATCCCCCTGCAGTTCAGGGAAGGTGAAAATAAAGAAAGCCTGGGACTTGAAGGTGATGAAACCTACACCATCAAGGGCATCCCGGAAATGAAACCCGGCGGAGAACTCGAGGTTGTAGCCCGCCACCCGGATGGAAATGAAGTCACATTCAATGTAACTGTAAATCTCAATTCCGATATAGAGGTGGACTACTGCAAAAATGGTGGAATTCTGCACAAGTTCCTGAGGGACAAGGCAAAAGGGGAATAATTCCCCACCCACTTTTTTCCTTTTACTTCCTGGATTTAAATCTATAGTGGATTTATATATTAATTAATATTATAAATTTCCAGAGCCTTCGCTGGTTAAAATATATTGGGAAAAACATTAATCAGAAAGCAGTAATTTCAGGAAAGGAATTAGGGAATTAGATGAAAAAGAGATATCAGGATGATATCTCTTTGACCTGTATATTAAAATTCAATGCCTTTCCTGCAAGAGGATGATTCATGTCGAGTATGACTTCCTCATCGCCCACTTCAACAATCTTTGCAGGAAGCTCCTGGCCATCAGGTGTTTTTACCAGCAACATCATTCCAACTTCAACGTCAATATCTGACTGAATGTTGTCTTTAGGTACTGGTTGGGAAAGACCCTCATTGTATTCACCATAAGCTTCAGAAGGCTCAAGTCTGAACTCTTTTTCTTCACCTTCTTTCATATCTCTGACAGCATCGTCAAATCCCTGGATAACCTGACCTGCCCCTACAGTAAATTCAAGAGGCTCCTCATGGTTTTCGGAACTGTCGAAAACTGTGCCATCATCCAGAGTACCTTTATAATCGATCTTTATTGTGTCGCCATCTTTTATTGACAATATATCAACTCAGTGTTGTATAAAAACGAGTTCTCACTCATCTCATAGCCAACCGAGGTACTCTACCTTACTTAGGTGTTTTGGGTGAAATTCGAAGTAGCGAGATTATAAGTAGATAGCCTTCACAATTATAAATTAAGGATTAACCAGCACAAAGGGGGAGTAAAAGTTGAAACATTTGACAGTAAAATCGTGCATGGAAACCGATGACTCACTGGGAGAAGAGTCTCTTCAATTACACGAAAAGCATCACGGTGTTCTTGAAGTGGCAAGCAAAGTGCATATGGACAATACCCAGGACTTAAGCATCGCCTATACTCCCGGTGTTGCCGAGCCCTGCAAGCGGATCGCTGAAAACAAAGATGATGTATATAAATATACACTGAAAGAGAACACTGTCGCAATCATAACAGACGGCTCAGCCATTCTGGGGCTGGGAAACATAGGTGCATCTGCAGGTTTACCTGTTATGGAAGGTAAAGCCATTATATTCAAGGAACTTGCAGGAATCAATGCATTCCCTATATGTCTTGATACCCAGGAAACCGAAGAAATTATTAAAACTGTCAAAAACATCGCCCCGGTTTTCGGAGGGATCAATCTCGAAGACATAAGTGCACCCCGCTGCTTTGAGATTGAAGAGCGGCTCAAAAAAGAATTGTCAATACCCGTGACACATGACGACCAGCATGGAACCGCAATAGTTACAATAGCAGGCCTACTGAATTCACTAAAACTTACAGGCAAAAAAATCAATGAGATAAAGGTGGTCATATCTGGCGCCGGTGCTGCAGGCATGGCCATTGCCAAAAAACTCCTTCATACAGGAGTGAGGCCTGAAAACCTGCTTGTATGTGACAGACATGGAATTATCAGCAAAAAACGTACAGAAGGGATGAATCCTGAAAAAGAGAAAATCGCTGAATTTTCAAATACTGAAGAAATAGAAGGGAATATTGATGACGCTGTAGCTGGATCTGATGTATTTATAGGTGTATCTGTTCCCGGAATCCTTACAGAAAAAATGGTCGCTTCCATGAACAATGACGCCATTATCTTTGCCATGGCGAATCCCATACCTGAAATCATGCCATCCAAGGCCTTTGAAGCAGGCGCCCGTATAGTGGCAACCGGAAGATCGGATTGTCCCAACCAGATCAATAATTGTCTGGGATTTCCGGGAATCTTCAAAGGTGCACTGGAAACCAGAGCCACACAGATAAACCTGGAGATGGAACTTGCAGCCGCTAATGCCCTTGCTGCAATTGTGGAGCAGGATGGCATTGAAGAAAATTACATAATACCCAATCCTCTTGACAAAAGAGTGGTACCTGCTGTGGCAAAGGCTGTTGCAGATGCGGCTATTAAGAGTGGTGTCGCCCGTAAAAAATGATGGAATTAAAGGACTGTATCTCTGTATTCAGCAAACCCCCGCCTGTCAAGCAGGTCACCAAAACGTTCTCCATCCTGTCCGTATTTCCTGTAATAGGCAAGCGTTTTTTCGAGAATAGAGAACAGGCGATTTTCATCTGTAAATTCAATTGGTTTGTCACAGGAGCGGGGGAAGCGCCCGACCTTGCCTCCTACAAATATAGCGTAACCGGATTCTGCACCATTGATTGCAGATTTTTTGCAGGACGAGATGCATTCTCCACAAAATATGCAACTGTTACTATCGATATCTAACTGGCCGTTATCAATGCTTATGGCGTCGGCCTTACAAATCTTTTCACAAAGACCACAGGCCACACAATTGTTTTCGATCCATTCAGGTCGTACCACTCCCATAATACCGAAATCATTTTCCTGAGGTTTCATGCAGGATGCAGGACAGCCGGTTATTGCAATCTTGAATTTTTTGGAAGCATAGGTTCCAAAATATATCTCATCGATTCTTGCAGCCAGTTCAGGACAGTTAATGAGACCGTGGTTGCAGACGGTGATACCCTGACAGGCAACTACGCCTCTTACTTTCTGGCCGGTTGCACCACCAAAAATGCCTGCATCCTCCATATCTTCAGTAATGTTTTCAACGTCATCCATATCCACAAAAGGAATCTCCGCACCCTGTCGCGAGGTAATATGGACATGCCCTGCCACATATTTTTCTGCAGCATCTGTCAGAGCACGCAGCTGATTTGCCTCTACACACCCGCCAACAAGATGTGTACACATTGAAAATTTATTGTCCAGTTTCTGGGGCAGAAAACCATTATTCTTCAAGGAATCCGGTTTATTTTTTAGTATTCATGGTAGTCCCTTATTAGCCGGAGTGAAGAAAAAAGAGTATATAAATATGGTGATTTCATCCCACGAATATTTGTAACATTTCGATTCTTTGAGAACTTACTTTTAAATATATGCTACTAATTAATTAGGTGTCAAACAGATTCAAAGAATTTAACTGCAAAATCACAATATTGGATTATTGTATCTTTATCCAATTCGAACTCCTTTCTGTTACCGAGATAATTTATTGATTTAGGAGTTATTTCTTTTCCCTTTTTCAATTCCTGATAAGTAATACATTTTATATGTTTTTTAGAAACAACTATAAAAAAGCAATTTTCATAAGGATAATCTTCCCCTGCATCTTTAAGTTTAAATGATTCACTTTTCCTGAATTTAACTTCCACAAATGATACTTCATGTGTTTTCGGATTTTGCACCACAAAATCAGGCATCCTTCTTATGTTAGTTGCAACATCACTGCGTACACCTTTGAGAAGTTGCATCACTCCAGGTATTGTATTTTCCATTCCATACCTAAATACAGAAAAACCCAATTGTAAAAATAATTCCTCTATGAGAGTTTCAGCAATTCTACCTTTGATCATATTCTCCGGGTTGCGCCAACCCTGTTTCCAGTTTGATACAGAATTAGTTTGATCTACATTTCCATTTTGATCATCTTTTTCGCTTTCATTCGAAGATGAGTTAGTATGATCAATCGTAGCAGAATCTTTTTGATGCCGTCTGCATAAAGCGCGTCCGAATTTATTCATAGAATATTTATATTCAGCAGAAGTAATCGAATCATTACATACAAAACAACAATAATCCATCTATAAGCACCTAAAAGATGAACACCCTCATAATTTTTAAATATTTCTCAATTAATAATTGGATGAATGATAAATAGGACTGAATACCACAATATATTCAACCCTAGAATAACATATATTCCCTCATGGATTCTCCAAAATTTCTGAATCGCTACCATGCAGTCACAAATAATCAATTACCTGCACAGTTTCAAATTGTGAAAAGCATACCTACAAGATATGATATATCTAAATCTCTGGATGAACTCTGGAACATACATGAAAGGTCCATGGAACAATATCGCAGTTTGCTTGATCTTATCGATTCGGAAAAGAGATATCCGGAAAAACTTACTGCAGCCTGCACATCCTTACTGGACCTGAAAATAGCAATTGCGGAGAAACTAATCGAAAAATGCTGCCTCTGTGAGCATAGGTGTGATGTGAATCGCAAAAGGGATGAGAAGGGATTTTGTCGATTGACAGAAACATCCAGGTACACCTCTGAATTTTTACACATGGGAGAAGAGTCCGAACTGGTCCCCTCACATACGATATTCTTCACAGGATGTGTGTTTGGCTGTGTATACTGCCAGAACTGGGATATATCCGCTTATCCCGAAAAAGGCCACCAAGTAAATCCCGCCAACCTAGCTGCAATTATCAGGGAAAGAAGGCATTCTGGCGCCAGAAATGTAAATTTTGTTACACCTACCCCTCATGCTCACAATATACTGAAAATCCTCAGAGAAGTTTCCGTGAATATACCTGTTATCTGGAATTCCAACATGTATCATACCAGGGAAATCGCAAAGTTACTGGAGGGAGTGATAGATGTATATCTTACCGATTTCAAGTATGGAAGCGACAGATGCGCAAAAAAGTACTCCAAGGTGCAGAATTATCTGGAAATTGTCAAACGTAATCATGAAATAGCCTATCAAAAGGCGGAAATTATCATAAGGCACCTTGTCCTGCCAGAACATCTGGAATGTTGCACAAAGCCGGTTGTCAGGTGGATAGCAAAGCATGTGCCAGAAGTAAGGTTTAACCTCATGTTTCAATACACACCACAGTACAGATCCAGAGAGTATCCGGAAATATCCCGACGACTGCTTCCGGATGAAAAAGAGAAGGCAATAGCTATCGTAAAAGAATCAGGTATTGAGGATATATTAATCTGATTATATCAAAAAAAGAAAGAAATAGATTATGAATCCGGAGATATCCCGGAAACCATATTTCATCTTTTAATCAAACCAAGCAACTCACGTCCAAAGGCGAAAAGGTCACCCGGATGACGTGAAGTGACCAAATTGTCATCAACTACCACTTCACTATCACGATAATCTGCACCTGCTATAATCAGGTCATCCCTGATACCGGGCCAGCAGGTGGCCTTGCGACCATCCAGCACCCGGGCGGAGATCAGGAGCTGCGGGCCGTGACAGATAGCAGCCACAGGTTTTTCTTCATTCATGAAATGCTTCACTATATCCAGCGCATATTCATTCAACCGCATGATCTCAGGTCCCTTGCCACCGGAAATAACCAGTGCATCGTGTTCTTCGGGATCTATCTCATCAAAGGACAGGTCCGCTTCGACATGATAGCCGTGTTTGCCTTCAATGGTACCACGGGAAACAGATGCCACCCTCGCATCTATACCTTCCTCTTTCAACCTGTGCAAAGGATAAAACAGCTCGAGATCTTCGAAACCATCGGCTCCAAAAACTAAAACTTTCATTCAAATGTACCCCCATATAAAATTTAAAGCCAGAATAATGCGAGATTATTCCTTGAGAAGTTTCAACGCATCCCTGCAGGCAGCTACCGCGGGTGCACCCGAGGTTATGGATATGACTTCCATGGTTTCCATAATCTCTTCGGCCGTAGCCCCGTTTTTCAAGGCACTCTGCATCTGTACAACCGTGCATCGTTCACATTGCTTGGATGCCACCACTGCAAGTGCCATAAGGATCTTCATCTTTGCAGGCAGCGCACCGTCTGACAGGAGTTTCTGATTGCAATGATTGTATTTTTTCAGGAAATGCGGATCGATCTCGCCCAATGTTTTCAGGATCTGCGGAGTGAAACCCAGTTTGTTACTCATACTGTCCAGTAATTCTTCATGTTCAAGTTCTTCGTGTTCAGACATGTAATACCCCCATTTGGTACATGCGTTTCTGGTTGCATGCTATATAAATACATTTGGTGAAGAACAATTCTTCACAGAAGTAGTTTACAACCTAATTAATATTATATCTTTTTGTTACTTAATTTTGGTTAGCAAAAATATAAAAGCTAATTAGTCTATTATATTGTGGTTGAATTTTTTAATTGCTTAAAAAAATCCTCACACTAAAGAAATTCTATTTCCATTTAGGTTATATGGGAAAATATCCTATTAGTGGTTGCAGCCGGGAACTTTTGCAGCAGGTTCCTGAACTGGATACAGCCGAAGGGGTTCGGCTTAAAAAATGGGAGTGGGTGGTATGATTGAGAGCAGTGGATGGGGGTCCTATGCTCTCAATTCTCCTGTGTTTTAGAATGAGAAATTAATCCATAAGCTGCAAATATGCTTTTAGCAACAAAAAACAGACATAATCAGTACGATAAAGAGTGATTTGTATGATTAACTTTTGGGAATTACTCATGATATCTTTAATTTATGTATTGGTTACAAGCGCTGGATTTTATTTATTCGACTTTTTGCGTAAGATAGAATTCTAAATTCTTTTGAAATCAGGCCAGGTTTAACTTGACATGAACTGAAAACTATCTGGATATATTACATGTAACTTACACATAATCATAGTGTCAGAGTTTTACTATTTTCAAGATACTGTTCTGCTGGCCATGTGGCTGTAATGATCCTTACATTTGAATAAGTAATGGAATATACTGGCTGCAGGGGTTGCATCCTGTATCTAATTGTACCATCGGCAACAAATTTTTGTTGATTTGAATGGAAATACAGTAATAGGACCGTTTATATACTGATATATATAGATTTTATTCAGGGAGATCGGGATATGCCATTAGATGCACCGGATAAATCCAAAAATCCAGATTATAGAGATAGATTCCAGATCTCAAAACAATGTGCCACTAAAAAAATCATTGAAGTTATGACTGTGGAAGTGGTAGGAATCGATGAGAGCAGTTCTATTGAAGATACACTCGAATTAATCGGAAAATATAGGTTCCATAATTTTCCTGTTGTTGATAAGGACTACAGGCTAAAGGGTGTGATCGATCAGAACATTGTTCTGGAATTGCTGTTCCATGACAGGTTACCCAGTTCCAGTCATACTCATCTGACTGCGGTGAGGTCACTTGGCGAAGATGCAAAAAGTATCATGATCCCACACCCCCTGAAAGTATCCCGGGACACCAGCTTATGTGAAGGTGTGGATATGATGCTAAAGCACAATATAAACCATGTGTGGGTAGTGGACAACGATGATAAACTGATAGGAGTTATCACAAAACACGATGTCATTAATGAAGCGTACAGAACAAGGAGTAAGAAATGATGGAATAAATCATTCAGAATTGATGCTTACTTCATCTATTTCCAACAACATCATAGGAGTTTTCTAATAGACCTTGTAGCCAGTATGGCAACCTATGACAGGTTGAATTCGCCAATACATTATTTTTGTCAAATAAAATCTATATGCATAAAGGAACATACCCATGATCGGGGAAAAATCCATGAAGCCGAAAATAGACAGTACCAAATTCAGTTCGATTACAATAGAGGGAGAAGAGTATGAGAAGGATGTGCTTATTCGACTGAGCGGAAATATAAAGAAAAGGAAAAAGAAACTCTCAAAAGCGATATACGGCACGTCTCACAAGATATCTCTGGATGAAGCAGAACATGTTTATGAAAATGGTGCTGAGAAGATCATAATCGGTTCCGGCCAGAACGGGATGCTAGAATTATCAGATGAAGCACATGATTTTTTCAAATCGAAAGATTGCAAGGTCAAACTCTGCCCAACACCCGAGGCCATAGATAAGTGGAACTCTGCAAAAGGAAAGGTTATTGGCTTGTTCCATCTCACCTGCTAAAGCAAACGGATTTTTGAGGGACAAATTCGAACAGGCACTTTTCAAAAGGAGATAAAAATGACAGAGAACAATATTACAGAAACTTTGAGAAACCTGGCCTTTGAGTTAGATGCTGATTTTATCAGTATCACTGATAAATCCTGTTTTGAAGATTCAGATTATACTGGCAACAAGCCCCAAGATGTGATGGATAATTTACAATCAGTAATAATCCTGGGGGTTTCTTTACCACGAGGAGCTTTTGAAACGTTACCAAAAGGCAGAGGTGAATATACAAATACACTTATGGCAGCTACAACCACATTGAGGGTCATTGCATTCAAGTTAGCTAAACTTATTGAAAAAGAAGGTTATATGGCTACGATTGCTCCAAGTGAAGGAAGTGAGTACGGTTACTGGTATGCCGATCGTGAAACACTTAAAGCAGATTTATCTTTCAAATATGCTGCTTATCGTGCAGGAGTGGGAAACTTTGGCATGAATCATCTTCTGATCACAAAGGACTTTGGGCCTAAAGTGCGTATGGCCGCTATACTGACTGATGCACCATTGGATACAGAAGAAAAGGCCGAGTTGCCATTTATCAATGATGCATGCAGTGAATGCATGAAGTGTATCGAAGTATGCCCGGTTGATGCTCTTACATCAGAAGGAGTCATTCATAAAGAAAAATGCGCTGAGTATATGTTTAATGTACTTGGCGGACTTCGATGCGGACTATGCATTAAAGTGTGCCCTTTGAACAATTTTTAATTTATTCAAGTAGGGACGTCTCTGAAAAAATAAAAAATTAAATGAACTCAAACTAAGTTCCAATCAATCTTTGAATAGCACCTGAACCCCCTACATCAATTGCAGGAAATCAGATATATCCAGTCACTGGACCTTTGCCTGGATCTCTTTTGCGAATTCCCTTGCCTTCTGTACACGAGATTCGTCAGGTTGTCCCTTGGTGGAAGGGCCCATCTCACCAAACTCTTTCATTTGTGGATCATCGGATTCCAGCAACATGTCGATTACAGGTTGTGCCAACTCACCCTGGCATTCAAATGTACCAAGATAATTTCCACTGGCTGCAATATCCTTGCAGGAGCCGGTCCATGAATGAATGGCTTCGAATCCCTCGGGAACAGCATGAGTCATGAAAAATGCAATGTTCTTACCAGCTACATTCTCTTTTACAAAGTTTGAAACTTTCTCTGGAATGTTGAATTGCAGGACCGGAAAACCCACAAACACAAGATCATAACCTTCCAAGTTGCTTACATCTTCGATGTCTTTGACATCCTTCTCCCCGGTAATTTCCCCATAAATTGCTTCAGCTATCTTCTTTGTATTTCCTGTCTGTGTCATATATGTTACTAATGTTTTCATATAATTCCCCCTATCATTATTAAAAAAAATTACTTGCTGCTTGTTTATATAGATATGGGATTAGTAGAATGGCTCTTTCTTTTCGGTACAAAATAAATAACACAACTTTATATTCTGATGTACAATTTATAAGTACGCGAACCATTATTGACAGCTGGTTGTCTCAAGATTATTTCTTTGTCAACTAATGATTTCACTTTGCGAGAACATTTTCTGTTATCAATATTTAGAGACTTCCAAAGTCGATTTTGAAAATATCCGTTATTTTCAAGAATTAGAAAAACTATTTTCTTTTCTAGAGGAGGTAAAAGTAGTTTATCTAGTTTTTTATAAACACTAAGTACGAAATTTCCTCATATTTGTTTTTTAATTCTTCAAACATTTTGACAACTGCATCCAAATAATGAGATTAACATTTTCCTTTAATGTAAATCACCGACGGTACTCCACGACTCAGATGGAGATAAAGGAACCACTTTGATAAACATATATATCTTAAGACCTGACTATTGATTACTAGATTGTAGTGGGGGGGTACTAATAATGGAACATCAGCTAGTTACATTTAAGAAGACATTTGAAGATTTGAATAATTTAGGAAACAATTCCTTATTTGATTTTGACGGGGAAAAAATTGTACTTCTCAATAATAGAACAAAATTATTTTTTATCGAAACACTTGGGTTGCATGATCCTGCAATAAATTTTTGTTCCTTAGGATTGACTCAAATACCAAAGGTAGCCCTCGAAGAAAATATAAAAAACAGTTTTGAAGAAATTATGCATAAAAATTTTGTATTTGTTCATAAACCTGGAAGAACAGCAATAAATAGATTTGTTGAGGGACTTGAAGATACAAAAATTTGCATTCAAGCAGACATTCCAAGTAATTATGTACACTTTCCTAATAAATATATAATTTCAACGGAGAAATTGGGTACTCTGGTATCAATGCTCTATTTTAGAGAGAAAGGTTACATTGTTCAAAATCCCTTAGGTACTTATGGAAAAGAGGGCAACGATAGACCTGGAATAGATGATGTAGTCGCATGGAAATCACCCACTTTAGATGAACTGAGGAAGTTTCGATTCATCGATAAAGGATGTCATATATCAGAATTAGCTTGTTTAAGATGGTTGGACAGAGTTCCTGAACCAAGTACACATCTTGACAGTCCTGTTAACAATGAGTTAATTTTAGTTGAAGTGAAATCATCAAAACGTTATGGACTATCAAATAGTCCTTCAAGAGGTGTCGACCAGTTATTGAGAGCAAAAAAGGAAAAGGTCGCAAAAAAACTGTTCATTTCCTTTCCGACGGTAGATAGTGACCATGACGAAGTTTTTGCAAAAATAAAAAAACGAATGGATGAGGGGCCTGTTGCAGGTGGAATATTTTTTGATGACAAAGGCTTACACATACATGATTCAGAATCTTTCCATGATGAAAATGTAACAACAGAGATTGATAAATATGAATCTGAGTTGAAACTTGTTTTGCTGAACAACTTCTATTTCAACGAGATATTAGAAATGATTGGAGAATTGGATGTGGATACCGATAACAAGGGTTTGGAGGAAGTTTTGGATTCATTTAATGCGAAAATAGAAAATGATGTTTCTACTAATTATTTATTAGAGAAACTGAATAAATTAATTGGATAAAAGGAGTTCTACCATCTTTTGGGTTGAGTATAACTTGAAATATCTATAATTGAATTAGTACAAAAGGAGTGGGTAAGAATGGACTGTTTTGACGAAGCTGCTGCTTGGTATCTAAATAAAATAAAAAGAATACCTCAAGATCCTGGCAAACTTGGGTGTGAAAATTGTCTTACAATAGAACAACTATTAGATTTATTCACTGGTAAATATTATATTCAAGAAAAATTTAAGGGTGGACTTGTTGCACGTGGTACCAGAGGACGCTCTTATGCTATTTACTATGATAGCGATATGAATCATAACGTAGATAAGATCATAGTAAGAAGAAACAATGTGAAATGTTTCAAGGATTTTACTGGAAGAAAGGTCGGAACTCCTAATTCAGTGACATATTTTGCATCAGAATTTTCAACCGATACACCATCAATTAAAGAGATATATGAAGTACTGAATAATTATTTACATGAGCCTGCTTTATATGATAAAAACAATAAAGCTGGTATTGTTGTAAAAAATTATGGAACTTTTGGTCCTGGAAGATATTTATTTGGTGAATATCTTATGGACGAATCATGATAATGTTTATAGATTTATAAACCACCCAAATTGATCCCTAATTCTTCCTAATCCTATTAATTATTGTAACTTTTGTATTTGACTACTTAAAGTCAAAAGGGAACCTGCCAACTATATGCTCCTTATTGCAGATTGGATAGATGTAACCATCTTTGTGATAAGTTCAGTCATATTATATCCAGATAACAAACTGATAAATTCTGTAATTCAACTCGTCCTTACAAAATAGAGAAAAGGATTGAATCTTCAACCCTTCTTTCTGAAAATCATGGCCATCAGTAACAGAACTCCCATACTCAAGAGAATACTGAATCCAGGTGTTGCATTTGAGTCCGGGGTATTTGAATCATTTTCAACAACTTCCTCTTCTTCCACAAAATCATCATATTTTTCTTCAGACGAAGAAATAGTATCTTCAGAAGATTCCTCCTCTTCATAAATTGCAGATATTGCAAAGGGTGAAAATCCAGGCGTTTCGGACTCATAAATGAAGTAATTCTCATTTTCATCTATAACTTCGGTTGGAAGCTGAGTCCATTCTCCATCATTATACCGGCAAAGTACAACTGAAGAAGATTCTACATCATTATCAGAAATCCATTCTTTACTTACCCTGAATCCAACTACAGGAATCTCCATATCATCTTCATTAAAGGCGACATTGCCAACCCAGATATTCAGATTCTGATAGACTTTCCCTGGTGCAGAAGAATCCACCAATGCTGAGGTATCTTTGAGGACTTCAACTGATGTTTTGGTTTGACCCTCATTGGAAAGGCTTGTAAACTGGATGGTCATTAAATCAATATCATCTTCACTGAACTCATAACGTACATTTTCACCGGCAGCCACCTTGCTCACCTGTGCATGCTTGGAGGCGATGTTTTCAAACTCTTCACCTGTGGCTCCACCACCGCCCCCTCCACTGCCTCCGCCCGGAGGATCAGAGGGCTTGGTCGAAGTCGGTATGTCTCCCATATGAACAGTAATCTCATTTGCACCACTTGTCAATTCAATCATATCTTTAGATTGCATATCAGTTTCTGAGCCATCCACAATAATTATGAAATCTTCATCTGCAGGAAGTGAAGTATTATCCCATCTAAGATGGGTAATTGATTGAGAAGGCATTACAATATTTAATTTCCATTTATCTGTATCATTGCTTTTTATGTCCGTTGCAAGACGAGTTACAACTTCATGTTCACATGGAAAATAAACATCCAATGCATCACCTTGTGGTTCAGGTGGAGCTGGTTTATCGATATCTCTGTCGAAGCCATCTATTGCAGTTGAATTTATGCCAAATATACGCTCATAAGTTGCTGGTGCAGGAGGAGGTGAAGTATTACCAGAGGAACTTGAAAGAGAGGTGAAATATAATTTCACTTCCCATGAGTCATTGGTATCTGCTGAAACAACAGATAATGTTCCAATTACCAGTAATAGAACAAATGCTAAAAATGATACTTTTTGCAAATTAACACATCCTTCAAGGATAATATGTTGCTCCTTCAACATTGACTTCAGTATCATTTAATGCAAGAACCCAATATCCCCTACCAATTTCAAGGTGTTCAACTTCATAATACTGTTTATTTTCAGTATTCCAAGAATAAACCGGCAATAACACATCACTTGTATTTTCAAAAGTTGACAATACCGATGATTCTGGAATTATTGGGATTGACACAAGGTTCCAACCCTTTTGGAGTGACATATTATAAGTGGAATATGAAGCTCCACTTCCACCACCGGATGAACCTGAACTAGAATCCGAACCATTAATCCATTCATTAACTCTGTCAGGATTGTTTTCAACCCAATTTGCAGCGGCATCTTCAGCACTCATTCCTGCTTCCATATCAGCCATTACGGTTTGAATCTCATTATGGGTCCAGTTGAACCTGTTTATGATTGCGTAGAGTTCGGGTTTATCATCCTCGAGTCCCTGTCTGGCAAGGGTTTCTACGTGGTCAGCTTCTCCATAGGCCTGCTGTGGATCATCCAGCATCTTCAGGTCATATCTGTCGAATGCCCAGTGAGGTGTCCAGAGGGTGACAACGATTGGTTGTTCGTCCCTGTAAGCACCATCAAGGGCTGATGCCATTCCAGCACTGCTGCTGGCTTCAAGGTCGTAATCCAGATTATACATATCGATTGCATCTTCTGTGTTCTGCATTATACCTGCACCGGGGTCAATACCGGTGATCTTTCCATTGAACTTCTCCTTGTTTGCATTCAGGTCTTCGATGGAATTAATGTCTTCCATGTAGGTTGGTACTGCAAGGCCGAGTTTGCAATCTTCAAGATTTACTGCAACTCTGTCAACCTGGTCTCCATACTGCTCCCAGTAATTTGCCTGGGTTTGTGGAAGCCACGCAGATGTTGTAAAGTCAAACTGGCCGTCTGCAAGTCCCTGGTAAAGTGGGCCTGCATCAACAGCGATTATTTCTACTTCGTAACCGGCCTGTTCAAGGACCTCTTTCATTACGTTGGTACTGGCAATTTCACCGTCCCACATAACATAACCAATACTTGTGGTTCTTTCTTCTGGTTCAACTGGTTCAACTGGTTCTTCGCCTCCAATTGTTCTCTCAGTGAAGAGATACCAGAGTGTTGCACCATCGTTTCCTCTGACCATTAGTTCATCTGTGATGTCAAGGACACCATCATCTGGAACATCAAGGTCATCCATGTTTGCCATTTCGATTGAATCAGTACCGATGCTTGTTACTTCAAGTTCACCGAATTCATCATCTGTTTGAACTACCATTGCTTCATCAGAAATCTGGAATACACCTTCGATGGAACAGAGACTGTCAACCTGTCCTTGGAACACTTCATCAACATGGACCATTATGGTTGCAACATCTTCCTGGTCTTCAATATCCTGTTCATAGAACCAGGTCTTGTTTGCCTGTGTAGCATCACCTGAGGTAGAGATTATCTTGTCATCTACGAATTCACCATCTTTGGTGAGTTCAAGCCAGACCTTGTTTCCGTCAACATCGATCTGCTGTGGTGTGATTGCGTAACCTTCCTCGAGTTCCAGTGTCTCACCGGTCCTCATGGTGTAACTACTGTCATCATCCATGAGAATCTTGGAAAGGGTGTCAATTGCATCATTAACTACGAAATATTCCTCGGCAAAAAGTCCGAGTTTCGTGTAGGTAAATCCTGTAGCACTTGTAGAGCTTTCAGTAAATCCAAATTCAGTGGTCTGATCATCTACTGCAGTTGCAGTGTAAACCAAATCACCTTCGAGGATATCTTTGTCATCAGTTACATTGATTTCCATTGTTTCAGATGAATCATCTTCATCAAGGTCATACCAGAAACCTGCAAAGTTGTCTGCATCCCATGTGAAAGATGATGCATCTACTGCAGCTTCTCCACGGACTTCGTATGTACCGGGTTCAGTATATTCAGTTGCAAGATACCAGATATCATTTGGTGGAGCACCTACATTGTCGTTTCCACGCAGGTAGAAATCTTCAGAGATTTCTGTTGTACCATCCTTTGGTACATTGAAGCTATTTTCATTCTCCATTACAATCTGGGTAGAGTCCACAGTTGTTACAATGAGTTTACCAAAAGTATCATATTTTTCGATGTGAAGCCCGGTGTCAGATATTTGGAAGATGCCCTCAACAATACAAAGGCTATCAACCTGTCCCTGGAAAACCTGATCGATGTTGATCTGCAATGTAACTACATCTTCTTCATTCATTACGTCCTGTTCGTAGATCCAAGCAGTGTTGTCACCGGAGACATCAATTACCTTGCCATCAAGGAATTGACCGTCTTTGGTAAGTTCAAGCCATACTTTTCCATCGTTAACATTGATCTGCTGTGGTGTGATTGCATAGCCTTCAGCGAGCTCAAGAGTCTCACCGGTTCGCATTGTGTAACTGACATCGGTGTCCATTAGGACTTCGGATAGTTGGCCATCTCCAACCACATAGTATTCACTTGCAAAAAGGCCGATTTTACCGATTGGATAATTGGTAAATGCTCCAGTGGTAGTTGTTTCACCTGCAAAGTCAAATTCTGTGGATTCTGGTTGAACAGTTGCTGTATATACCAAGTTGCCGTCATCAATGTTTCTTGAAGGGGAAGCATCTCTAGTAATGTCCATAGTTTCAGAGAAGACACCGTTGTCGACATCATACCAGAAACCTGCAAAGTTGTCTGCATCCCATGTGAAAGATGCTGTATCTACTGCAGCTTCCCCACGGACTTCAACAGAATCTGCTGCGCTTGCTACGCCAGAAAATACTATTAAGACCATTAGGGCAGCCATTAAAATTACTGTTAATCTTTTCATTGTTTTCCTCCGTTAGTTACATTTATAGAAGTATCATTTTGGTATCCAGAAGTTAATCCTATTAGCAGCAAAAATAGTATTACTGAAGTTACTATTTTTTTAATCATTATAATTCTCCATTTGGTATGCAATGTAAGCCCAGGCATCTGTTTTAAATTCTAAAAATAGATACAAACCTTTAATATTAAAAAATACCGCTTTAAATATATTTATTAATTAAAATAAAAACTAAATGAGACGCTTTTCTATAATTTAAATATACAAAAATAATTTAGTGTATATGTTCTAATACATTAATTCTACATGGAATGGAAAATATCATTAACAATAGAAAATACAGCGATTGAACTCATAACAAATTATCATAATTAAGATTGAATGTTATTGGTTGGTGTATATACAACCATATCAAACCAATGCATTAACGCAATCATCAATCATTTCCATTTCCCGCTGAATATCAGCTACTGAAACATCCAGATACTTCATTGTAGTTGACAAATTCTTGTACCGCAGGTATTTACTAACAAATGTCAATGGTAATCCTTTATCCAACAAATGTTCTGCCCTGGAACGTCGCATTGTATGTGTTCCAATTGTCTTGTTAATTCCAGATTCACTGCATATGTCATTGAAGACTTTATATACATGGGAACGATTCACTTGTTTGGACTTCTGGGAATACATAATGTAACCCGTTGGTCGAAGATCCGAATGTTCACAGAATCGCTTTATTCGTTTCAAGACCCGAATATTGCAGGGAGCTTTCTGCAATTCGGTAACATCACGACCCTTGCCACCCCAGATATCAATACATTCATCTTCCAAGTCAATATCTTTAACTCTGATATTGATGGCCTCGGTTACTCTTAATGCAGGAGTGTACATCAAAAGAATCCATATTTCATATTTTTCAGAAATATTGGGATTATTCAACATCAATTCTAATTCATCTTGTCGTAGCCACTGTTTATTATATTTCCTACTGTATAAAATACAACAACTGTATATAAATGTTGTGTTTGTTATGTAAAGAAAACGTCTATGCCATTTAATGATAGCGAAAATAGGAAATTGATGAATTTACTTTTTCCTGAAAACGCAACAAAATATATATTATGTTGCATTGGAGAGAGGAAGTGGAAAATTACATCACGATGTCATTGTAGATTATTTAAATGTATCAAAACGTATCATTTATTTTCCAATAGAAATTTATTGATTGGACTGCATTTATAAGGGCCAAAAAATGAAGATAAGTTATTAATCCAAACGGTAAAGGTATTTGGAATTTATTTATTGAAGCGGTTAGGAACCAAAAAACAAAACGAAAAGTATTCATTTTCGTAGAACTTGCTTTTTCATATCCAACATTATCTGCTAAAGTTGCTATCCTTTCAAGTAATTCATGAAGGAAAATAATTGCAAGAATAGACCTCCAAAAAGGAGATATATTCAGATCATCTTTTAATTTTAAAAATTTCCACTGTTTGTACATCCAATATATTTCATAAATACCAAATGTGATTAAAGAAAGTAATATAAATTTCCAAAGGGGTATAGATGTACTATTTAAATTGTTATTTGAATCATTCATAGTAATACTAAAGAAATATAATATAAATTTGTTTTGTTTTTATGATATTATATTCTAATAAATATTAAATTTTTATTCATTCAAGTTGATAGTTAAATTGGGACAATTGAATAAAATTTTATATAATGTATACATGAAATATTATCAAGAGTTGATTTCCTTGAACAAAGAAGATTTATTAAAAAATAAATTTGAAAATAGAGCTTTTAATGTATTCATATTGATTGGATTTATAATTGCAATTACCTCAGCTGGTTGTTTACAATCTAATTCAATGGAATTTAATTTTTATGTTGAAGAAACCGGAGAGAATTTAAACGGTAATGTTTACATCGACGATAAATTCCTTGGAACTACTGAAAATGGGATATTAAATGCACCAAAAGATGAATTATATCCAGGAGAAATCTCCTTAAAAGGCAATTATGAAGGTGACAGTTTTGTTTTTTACTACGACTTCTTTGAAAGCGACTTTGAATATAATGCTATAGATTTCACCGTGCCCGAAAGTCGATTAGCTGACATCTCTTATAGTGCAGAAGATGTAATAACAGATTCAGCTGAGGATAGCATTTTCCAATTAATCAATGAAGAAAGAAAATATCTGGATATAACACCACTTGAAAGAAGTGAAATCCTGGACGATATTGCAGAAAGTAGAAGTAAAGACATGGTTCAAAGAGGATATTTTTCTCACACTACACCTGATGGCTATGGAGTTGGAGACATTCTTAAAGAAAATGAAATATTCTATTTTTCTGCAACAGAGAACCTTATGTATTTACCTGTGAATAGAACTACCGATATTGCTGATGAAACTGTACAGGGTTGGATAGAAAGCCCAGGCCACAGAATTCCGGTTTTAGATACGGATAAACCAATTTTGTGGGACCATGTAGGAATCGGTGTTGTTGCGACAGATGAATCTGTAGACGATGGAAAAGAAACTGCATGTTACATAACTGCTGTTTTTGCAAGTTTTGATTCTACTTACGAGGACACATTGCCTAACGGATATACACAATATTACAATATATATGATAAAAGTCTTGGATTGGAATTTGATACAAATGTGAATATCAAATTACAAAGTAGTGATGATGTAGATTTTTACATAGTTTCAGATGAAGAAAAATATGATGATTTCTTAAATCGTCAGAATATCCAATCAAGCAGTGTCATATCAAAAAATGATATACAATATTTTGACAGAGAAATTGAAATAGAACCGGGATATGGTGCCATTATAGATGCAAGTGAGTCTTATAAAGATGTTGAATATGAATTATCCATGGTTTATAATCCTGAATAAAATTTGAACATAGATGTATATCTCAAAAATTGTTTTCATAATTTGATTAACATTAAAATAGTGAAAAGTATCAATAATTGTTTTATTAGTACTTTTTGTCACTATTATATGAAATTTTTTGGATTCAATAAACGTCGGTCAAATTTAGATAGGTAATTTTTGAGATGTTCTCAATGATTTACTGTCAGTAAATATCTAAATGCAAATTATTATCCCACATCACATCACCCTGAATTTCTTCTGGCCAGATACCTACTACAGCTTTATTTTCCGGCTCTGTAGAAACCCTTTCCTCTAACTTCCACTAATACATTATTATTTTTATAAGAAGAGGTCCCCAATGTGATTTTCGCCATAAAAAACACAATGGGGATGAATGTGTTTTGTCAAGCGATTACTTAAACTTTATCGATACAGCTATGTCTGTAGCTGGAAGATCCCATCTTCCCATTTACAGTTGCAAGTATTCCAAACGAAAATATACTCAACATCAGTTACTGACATTGGTATTGTTCAAAGATTACATAAATGAAAATTTCAGAAAATTTGTTAAACTTGTTGATTTAATGGAAGGAGTTCAATCCAAAATTGGTATAAATCGCTTGCCTCATTTCACAACATTACATAAATTTACCAATAGAATATCTTCATTCTATTTCAATAGTTTACTTCACCAAACTCTGAAACTCTTCTATTCACATGGTGAAAGAATACCTCTGGTTGCTATTGATTCAAGTGGATTTACAGGAGGACATTGTAGTTACTATTATTCTGTGAGAACAGGAAAGAAAAGACGATCGTATCTGAAAACAAGTATAGCTGTTGACGTTGAGAATTTCATTGTAAATGGTTTTAAGATTTCAGGTAAACCTGTACATGATGCAAAGCATGCATTGATATTGCTGAGACAATGTCACAAAAGGAGAAAATCTGATTGTTATCTGATGGATAAAGGATATGATTCTGAGAAGATACATGCTCTAATCAATGAAGAATTGAAAGCAGAAGCCATCATACCTGTAAGATGTAGAAAAAGGAAAAGAATCAAAGGAAAATACCGTCGTAAAATGAGAGATGAATTTGATGCAGCTACCATTATAGAAACCTGGTAGAGACAATGTTTTCTGTTTTGAAAAGGAAGTATAGGGAAGAACTGAGGGCAACAAAATACAGAAATCAGGTCAAAGAAGTCAAGTGCAAATTATTAATTCATAATATAGAAAGGGTTATCTCTGCTTCAATAATTATTCAAATGAGGATTTCTACAGAGCCACTAATACATTGTTTAAGAAGCATTGTCAATTATAAAGAGTGATTGTACTACAAAATATTTATTAATATTACTTATAATTAGCATATTTTAAATTAATTAAAATTTAAATCTTAAACTCATAAACAATTTATATTAAATATATTATATTAAATTTATTAATTGATTGTTAATAATTATTTTCAATATACTATCTGTCATAATTTAAGTTAAATAGATATGTTTAAATATAAATAAAAACTCTACAAAATTAAATTTAAAAATATTAAATATAGGAAGTTTGTATATGCGATTTATGTTTAAAATTTGTAGTGTATTAATTATTTTTATAGCTCTTTTAGCTATAGGATGTACTGGGTTTGATAATGAAGTTGTAATTGTGCAAACAAAAGGAACAAGTTCTTTTGATTTTTCCAAAGGTGTAGTTTATGATATTGATGTTTGGGTTAAGAATGAAGGTAGTAGTTCACACAATGCAAGAGTAACTGCTAATCTAATATCTAATACTGACGAAATCAGAGATTCTCTTAGCAAAACAATTACTTTGCAACCTGGGGAAAAAAGAAATATTGAATTCACTCTTGATGGAGAAAGTGGAGTTGATTATAATTATAGATGCAATGTCGAACAACTTTAATATTTTATTTTAAAGTTATTCTTCATTATATATTATTTAGAAGTTGTTTGTTTTTTTACGCAGTTCTGTTTTTCAGAGATACCTATATCCCAAAAAAAAACAGATGCGGGGAGTGGGATTCGAACCCACGAACTTCTACAAGACAGGGTCCTAAGCCCTGCGCCTTTGGCCTGGCTGGGCAACCCCCGCAAAGAGATTGAAAAGTCTTGCACAGATTTCCGTATCTACAACCTGTACTTGATCGTACGGGTGTTTGGAAAGTGGTCTTACATGGGCACACATAGATATTAATGTTGCGCAAAAATGTCATTCAATCCTGGTGGCAATCTCATGACGTTTCAGGAAATCCGGTACCCAGGGAGGGTCATAGCTTAGCCGGAAGAAAAGGCCTTTGTGGATGTAATCATGGGAATCCAGGAATTGTTCCAGATAACTGCGTTTATGGGAAATGATGGCATCGGAAATGCTGCCCCTGAACTTAACCACTGCAATCCTGCGAGGGGACAGTGTTTGCAGTACCACATCCTCTGAGAGAGGAGCAGGTGGTTTTGTAGAAGTAAATTCCTCGGGTAGCACAAAAGCCATCTCCATCCCCTCTTCCTGAGGATAACAAGTAATCACAGGAGTGGTCATTGAAATCTTCAATTGTTTTTCATTGGAGCCGAAGATGTATGCCGCTATTTTCCTGAAAGCCTCTTTCGAACTCGATGCATTCGTCCTGGCAATCACCATTTCCGGATAATAACGAATTTCTATATCATCGGCCGGCTTCTCCAATACGTCATATTCAGCAGTAGGAACCCCCATAATCAAACCCCATAAAACATGAGCACCAAACACTAATCAATGTTTCGAACTGATCAATGATTCCTGGCAACCTTGCGGTTAAGTCTCTCCAGAACTTTTTCACTGCGAAGTTCTCTCAAAGCATCCGAGGCAATCCACCGGGCACTTTTGGAATCGATCTTCCCTATTCGTTCAGCACATTCTGTGGCCCTGTTATTAAGGTATAGACTACGTTTTCCTATCTGGCGCAGGGCCCAGTTCACAGCCTTTTTCACCATATTGCGCCCGTCGACAGCTTCACGTTCAATTACCGGGAAAAAGGCAAGAAAGGCTTCATCAGGAGCCTGCTTATCGCTTACAGCCAGCCGGGCCATCATAACAAACCCTTCCCTTTTGACAAACTCCTCCTGTTTGCCACTCCATTCAAAAGCCCTGTCCCGGGCAAGAGATGTTTTTTCAAACAAGTTCATGCAACACTGGTCACATATTTCCCAGTAATCAAAATCCCTTGCCCAACGATCCATCTGTTCTGTCGTTACCTTTGAAGGTACGTCCACCATACTGGCAAGGATGCGAGTTTCCCTCAGGTCTATTTCCCATAGGGCAAGGGCCAGTTCATGATCTTTTCCTGTATCCTTTGCAATGCTGCGCAGAATCGGTATTGAAACTCCCAAAGATTCAGATGGCGTGATACCATACTTTTTCATACCATCCACAGCATCTGGCTTAGCATTTTCATGTAACTTTTCAAGGATAGTATCTGTTGTAGTCATGAAAATACATCAAATAATTACGCATAAATATCTTTGTCCAAAAAAAGATTGTAAGAAAAAGAGAATGCGTCGACCGGGATTCGAACCCGGGTTTAGGGCTTGGAAGGCCCCAGTCATAGCCACTAGACCATCAACGCTCACTGCAACCTCTTGATAGTATTTTTCAGATATAACCCTTTCGGCCATGTCGGTTATGACTAAAAGGTATTGCCACCAACAGAATACAATTAGAGAGAATAGGTTTCCCTCATTTCCCTGATAGCATCCCTCAGCCGGGCTGCTTCCTCGAATTCCAGGTTACGTGCAGCCTCATGCATCTCTGCCTCCAGATCAATAAGCATGCTATTGGCCTCCATTTTGGAAAGCCCCATATCAACCCCGGCAGCAGGAGTGGATACCTCTTCAACCTCTACGATTTCACGCTGAATTTCCTTCATGATACTGGTCGGTGTAATGTTATGCTTGCGATTGAACTCCAGTTGAATGTTACGTCTTCTTTCCATCTCACTCATTGCACGGGACATTGAACCGGTAATCCTGTCCGCATACATAATAGCATAAGCATCCACATTCCGCGAAGCCCGGCCAATCGTCTGGATGAGAGAGCGTTCCGAACGCAGGAAGCCTTCCTTATCTGCATCGAGTATTGCCACAAGAGCGACCTCGGGAATGTCCAGCCCTTCACGTAACAGGTTAATCCCCACAAGCACATCAAAGGTGCCCTTACGTAATTCCCGCACGATCTCGGCCCGCTCCAGTGTATCGATGTCCGAATGCATATACCGCACCCTGATACCCATTTCCAGCAGGTAGTCGGTCAGATCCTCGGCCATTTTCTTAGTCAGGGTTGTCACAAGGGTCCTGTAACCCCTTTCCGATACCTTCCGGACTTCTTCCATCAGGTCATCTATCTGATTTGCCACAGGCCTGACCTGCACCGGTGGATCAACAAGCCCTGTAGGACGAATGATCTGCTCCACAACCTGATCACTCAATCCCAGCTCATAATCTGCAGGTGTGGCGGAAACATAAACGGCCTGATTGATCCTCTCCTCGAATTCCCTGTAATTCAGGGGCCGGTTGTCGAAGGCCGAAGGCAGACGGAAACCATATTCAATAAGGGATTTTTTGCGTGCCCGATCCCCGTTATGCATCCCTCCAATCTGCGGGATAGTCACATGGGATTCATCGATGATGAGCAAATAATCATCCGGGAAGAAATCCAGCAGTGAAGAAGGAGCCTCACCCGGTTTGCGGCCGTCAAAATGGCGGGAATAATTTTCAATACCACTGCAATACCCGAGCTCTTCTATCATTTCGATATCAAATCTGGTACGTTGCATGATACGCTGGGCCTCCAGCAATTGGCCCTGTTTTTCAAATTCGGCAACTGTATCCTTCAGTTCCTCTTCAATAGATACAAGGGCACGATCAATCTGTGACTGGGGCATAACAAAATGCTTGGCAGGATAGATCACAACCTGCATATCATCTTCCACTTCACGTACAACCTTGCCGGTAAGTGGCTCAAAATAGGAAATCCTGTCGATCTCATCCCCGAACATCTCTACCCGCACTGCCACATTATCCTGTGCCGGGAATATCTCGACAGTGTCCCCCCTGGCACGGAAAGTACCCTGGGTGAATTCCACATCATTCCTTTCATACTGGATATCCACAAGTTTACCGAATATCCAGCTCCTGTCAACCTCATCTCCCGGTTTCAGGAAAAGGGACATTTCCTGCCATTCTTTAGGAGAACCCAGGTTGTAGATGCATGACACACTGGATACAACAATTACGTCCCTGCGCTCCATAAGCGACTTGGTGGCAGACAACCTCAACCGATCTATCTCTTCATTGATGGAAGAATCCTTTTCAATATAGGTATCAGTTGTGGGAAGATAGGCTTCGGGCTGGTAATAATCGTAATAACTGACAAAATATTCAACAGCATTGTCCGGGAAAAAGTCGCGGAATTCTGAAAACAACTGGGCTGCAAGGGTTTTGTTATGAGCAATTACAAGGGTAGGCCTCTGCACATTTTGAATGACATTTGCCATTGTGAAGGTCTTACCTGAGCCGGTCACACCCAGCAGTGTCTGGTGCCTGAAACCACCGTTTATACCATTCGAAAGATTATCGATCGCCTGTGGCTGGTCACCACGGGGACTGTAGTTTGATACAAGTTCAAACTCCGGCATACTACATCCTATCTGTTGTGAAAACGTATATAATTATACCAATACTACCACCAAAAGGTAAATCAGCATCAGAATTATGGCAAGCACCATCGCTTTTTTGGAGGTGTTGCTGTCAGAACCAAAAATTATCGGCAGGGGGCCAATCATGATAACCCCTCCACTTTTGACATCGGTACGTGAATAATCACCTTCATCACCTGTATGGATTTCATTCACATGACCATGTGTCTGTGATGACGACTGTTTTTTGTGAAATACATTTTGTTCATAGACACCCCGCATTATCAGGAAAATACCAATTCCAATAAAGGCCATTCCCCCGTAAACAAGTATATTCCCGATCAACGGTTAGTCCTCCATAGCAAAATGTAAATCGCAAATATCAAAAGTCCTAATAGAAGCATTGAATAGGAAACACCTACAGAAGAACCTATAACAATTGGAATCGGACCAATCAGTACAAGCCCGCCAAATTCGGACTGGGCTCCATTTCCATAAATCGCTTTTGTAATAAAACCTAAAAACAATAGAAAAAAGCCGATTGTAATCAGCACGAAACCCTTTGTTATAGAATTTTCTGCTGAATTCATGAGAAAAGATAAGATTTCAGATATTAAATATCATGTCCTCTGGATGTAACCCGGAGAAAAGGACTGATGAACTGAAGATTGCTCTTCCATATCACCCACATAAAGATACTCCCGATTGGTGCGATTGCCCCGCCTCTGAAGAAGATCTTTACGATACATACGGGAAAGGTATGTGGACACAGTGCTCAGTTTGATCGGGCCATATACCTGCTCATACTGATGCTGTATTTCCTGTGAAGTACCCCACATACGTGGAAACTCATATTTCAGGAACAACTCAAGTCTTTCACTTATTGTCAACGAAGGATCTGATTTTGATTTATTCACCTGTTGAGAAGGAAAGGACCGGTTTACACTACCACTTTGCTGTCCTTGCTGGACATGAGGTGGCTGGGACATCGATGGTGCCTGGGTGGTGGGTTGCATGGGAGGTAGTGGTTGTGGCATCATCGACGGGTAGTAAACCGGTGGGTAATACATTGGATTATAGTAATGTTGTGCGGGCATAGGCGGATAATTTGGAGGGACCATCTGTGGTGGAACCTGCTGTTGTGGTGGATATTGAGCACCGGAATGTGAAGGTGTGTTTACTTCATGACTGTTTTGTGATTGTGAAGAAAGGTTAAAAGATGAAGATTCTTCCGATTGAGGTTGAGCCTCACCAAACATGTTGATAAACTGGATCGAGCGATTCTGCCAAGTATCTCCTTCAAATTGGACTCTGGCAACCTCGTTGTCATCATCATCGAATAACTCGAGTCGGATCTTCATCTTTTAGCCTCTGCATAAGTCCATTCATCCCCTCAGATGCAATGGAGTGCAAAGCCATTCATCCCCTCAGATTTATGGTTTGCATTGTTTAGATTGAATTGTGAATCGTTATTACAGTTTCACACATCCATTATATGCAATATTTGGTATGATAAGATCATATATAAGTCTTTTGTTATATATTTGTTTTAAACTGTTTTTTACTTGTGAAAAACAATAAAATAAAACTAAACAATTTAAAAACTTATATTTCATCTTATTCACAACAAGCAAAGAGGACAATGTGATATAAATATTATCATATATTGTCTTTAACTCCAATGGAAATAGAGGGGTTTGTTTTTATCTGTATAGAAGTGTGAAACAGATCATATAGGAGGACAATAGGTGCAAAAACACAGATAAGAGTCATAAAAATATAGGTAAAAATACATAAAACACCCCCAGATAATACATGAAAACAGGAGTGGATTTATATTCGATGATATGCATAGGGACGCATTATGTCCGATGCAACTGCAAATACTCCTATTGAAAATACCAATAACACTGTTGATAATGCAGAGGAGATGGACTCTGAGATCGAATCACTCAAAAAGGAAAATGAGGAACTACGAGTCCAGAGTGAATCTATGAGAGCAAAGCTTCTTGAAGCAAATATGCTGGCAAACAACTACCTCGAGGAAATGGAAAAACTCAAGGAGCAACTCGAGCGTATTACATCACCCCCCCTTTTCATTGCAACTGTCATGGAAACAGAAGATGACATGGCACTTATCCGCCAGCATGGCAACAATCAGGAAGTAGTTACACAGATTCCCGCGGAGTTCAGGGATGAAATTGAACCGGGAGTGCGAGTATCAATCAATGCTGCATTTTCCATTGTATCAATAATGCGTAAAGCAACCGACATGCGCGCCCAGATAATGGAAGTAATCAATTCCCCTGATGTAGATTACGATATGATAGGCGGGCTGGATGACGTCCTCAACGAGGTAATCGAATCCGTAGAGATGCCCCTTACCGAACCCGAACTATTCGATAAGATCGGTATCGAACCCCCATCAGGTGTCCTTATGTACGGTGACCCTGGAACAGGAAAAACACTGATTGCCAAAGCAGTGGCATCCCGGGCGCATGCAAGCTTTATACGCATGTCCGGTTCAGACCTTGTCCAGAAATTCATCGGAGAAGGAGCAAGGCTTGTGAAAGATGTGTTCCAGATGGCCCGGGATAAATCCCCATGCATCCTGTTTATTGATGAGATCGATGCCGTGGGCGGAATGCGTACCCATGATGGCACCACAGGTTCTGCAGAAGTAAATCGTACAATGCTGCAACTGTTGTCCGAGATGGATGGTTTCGAGCCACGTGGCCAGGTCAAGATCATAGCGGCCACAAACCGTATTGACCTGCTTGACCCAGCACTTCTTCGCCCGGGAAGATTTGACAGGGTTATTGAAATACCAATACCCGATGAAAAAGCACGCGAGGATATCCTCAGGATCCATACCCGACACATGAATCTTGCAGATGATGTGGATATGGCCAAACTTGCCAAAATGGCCAACGGCCTGAGTGGAGCAGACCTCAAAATCATTGTCAAGGAAGCAGGGATGTTTGTCCTGCGTCGCAGGGGCGAACAGATCACCATGAAGGATATGACCGAAGCCTTCAATAAGATCACAACGGAAGAAGAACAGGGTACAGTAAGCGGGATGTTTGCCTAATCCCGCTTCTTGTTTTTACAAAAGCTTAATATAACATAAATTGCTTTAGGATTGTGCCCTCAAGGCATAAGAGCTCCGATAGTGTAGCACGGCCAATCATACAGGACTCTCACTCCTGTGACTCGGGTTCGAATCCCGATCGGAGCACCATTGATTTTTTAAAGATTTTCATCAATTGGAATGCATCAGTTGACATACTATCCTTTAATTACAGCTCCAATTCTTTAAAAAATATCCTGCAGATTATTGTATAGTCTTT
The DNA here is from genome assembly GCF_000025865.1 of Methanohalophilus mahii DSM 5219. Lineage (NCBI taxonomy): Archaea > Methanobacteriati > Methanobacteriota > Methanomicrobia > Methanosarcinales > Methanosarcinaceae > Methanohalophilus > Methanohalophilus mahii. The sequence goes on along the minus strand of NC_014002.1, from coordinate 469,155 downwards.
TTTCGTCCCATGAGACTGAGGATAAGTTGTCGGTTTTACTCAATCGATTATTGCCTCATGCACAATTTTTAAATATTAGGCAACCCTAAGAAACTCTATATTAGGTAACCCTAAAAAGAGAGGTTAAAATGAAGTTACCAACACTAAAAACAAAAGGCAAATGCTGCCAGATATCGGAAACTCCTTCAAACGGACTTGAAAAAATAGTGCTTGTAGGCAATCCGAATGTCGGAAAAAGTGTCCTCTTCAACCACTTCTCGAACAGCTATACCATAGTTTCCAACTATCCCGGAACCACGGTAGAGATCAGTAAAGGAGACGGAACGATAGCAGGAAAGGAGTACGAGATAATAGATACCCCCGGAATGTACTCTATGCTGCCCATTACAGAGGAGGAAAGGGTGGCCCAGAAATACGTCCTTGATGAAGATGCCCATGTATACCTCCATGTAGTGGATGCAAAAAATCTGAGGAGGATGCTGCCCCTTACAATCCAGTTAATTGAAGCAGACGTACCCCTCATACTTGTACTCAATATGATGGATGAGGCTGAAGAAAGAGGAGTAGAGATTGATACTCAGAGACTTGCACAAAGGCTGGGGATTCCAGTCGTTAGTACAGTCTCGACCACTGGCAGGGGTTTGAAAGAGCTGGAAGAGACTATCGCCAACTACAAACCCACTCAAAAGCATTTCATTCCAAATTACGGTGAAGAAATCGAATCTGCAATTGAGAAAACAGTTTCTTCCCTGAATTCTGAATATAGAGTAGCAAAAAGAGCCCTTGCACAACTTCTGCTCCAGAAGGATCTTATTGCTTTCGAAAAAATTCAAAGAAAGGAAGAAGAACCGGAAAGGATAGGACTAATTGTTGATGACAGCCAAGCTGAACACAGTGAACCACTCAATCTGAAAATAGCAATAAAAAGGCAGGATAATGTCAATGAAATAATCGATTCAGTCATGACACAGAAGGAAGATAGAGAGAAAGCAGCCGAAAAAAAGACGCATGAAAATGAAAACAGTATAAGTAGGCGTATTGATAAACTTCTGATCCGGCCAATTACAGGCATACCAATACTCCTCCTAATACTCTATTTCGGTCTTTACAAATTTGTAGGAGTATTTGCAGCAGGAACGGTGGTTGATTATCTGGAAGGAACACTTTTTGGAGAACAGATCAATCCATGGGTTATTGCTAATTTCAATGCCCTTGTTCCCTATCCAGTCATTCAGGACCTGTTTGTAGGAGAATATGGGATATTCACCCAGGCAATCACCTATGCTATCGCACTGATAATGCCCCTGGTAGGTGCTTTCTTCATAGTATTCTCGATAATAGAGGACACAGGATATCTGCCCAGGCTTGCCATGCTCATTGACAGACTATTCAAGAAGATTGGCCTCAGCGGAAGAGCAGTAATCCCCATGGTACTGGGATTTGGCTGTGTTACCATGGCGACAATGGTCACACGTACCCTGGAAACTAAACGTGAACGAGTCATAGCAAGCATGCTGCTTGCACTTGCTATTCCCTGCTCCGCACAGCTAGGAGTGATTCTGGGAGTGTTGTCCTTCAGCTCAAAAGCATTGTTCATATGGGCAATTGTAGTATTTTTGGAATTGATACTCATAGGATTTCTGGCATCAAAGGTCATGTCCGGAGAAAAACCAAATTTCTTTGTAGAAATGCCACCCCTGCGCCTGCCTAAAATATCCAATGTCGCTATAAAAACATACTCAAGGATGCAGTGGTATTTCCTTGAAGTGTTGCCACTGTTTATTGTAGCCAGTGTAGTGATATGGATTGGAAGACTCATCGGTCTGTTCGATATTGCTGTGAAACTGCTGGCATATCCCTCACAGTGGATAGGTTTGCCCGCAGAGGCAGGGGTGATGTTCCTGTTTGGATTCTTCAGGAGAGATTTTGGTGCTGCCGGTCTTTTCGACATGTATAATGCAGGAATGCTGACCGGAGTAAACATTGTGGTAGCTGCTGTTACCCTGACCCTGTTCATGCCCTGCATAGCCCAGTTCATGATGACAGTAAAGGAAAGGGGACTAAAAACAGCCTTTGCAATGGCAGCTTTCATATTCCCAAGTGCCTTTGGAGTTGGTTTTGTAGTCAATTACCTGCTCAATTATTTCGGAGTGATACTATGAAATGCCCGTTTTGCGGATTCGAATTCGATGAACCTGACAAATCGACGTGTGCAGGATGTGGCAAACTGCATTCATGCAATATGCAGAAATGCCCAAACTGTAAGTATGAAATTCCCAAAGAAACAAAACTGGAAAAATTGCTAAGAGGTGTATTCAAGTGAAGATCAGTAACGATGCAGAAGAGATCATTGAGAAAATGTGGAGATTTACAGAAGAAAAGGGAATGGTTTCAGTTCCACTGGATACACTCGGGGTGGAAAAAAAATCACCCGAAATACTCGAACTAATAGAGAAGAAAAACATCACCCTTCAGGGCAACAATATAATTCTCAGCCAGAAGGGAATTGAAAACGGCAGAAACGTAGTCAGAAGACACCGGCTTGCCGAACGTTTGCTTGCAGACGTGCTTGACACAAAGGACAGGTATATCCACAATGCTGCCTGTGAATTCGAACATGTGCTCCACAGGGGCATAGATGATAAAATATGCACCCTTCTGGGCCATCCCAAAACATGCCCCCACGGAAGAAATATCCCAGAAGGAGAGTGCTGCAGAAAAGCCAAAGACAGAATCGAGAGGGTCGTTGCACCTCTCTCGGCCCTGAGCAATGGCCAACAGGGCAAGGTTGCATATTTTGACATAAAGGATGAAGAAAGACTACAAAAAATCATGTCAATGGGAGTGCTGCCAAGCATGCCCATAGGACTTGTACAGTCATATCCATCCTATGTTTTCGACCTGGAACATACACGTTATGCAGTTGACCGGGAAATGGCAGACTGCATCTATGTGAAAATCGAGAGCGGGTCTTGAAAAGCCCGCTTTTGATATTACCTATAAGGATTTGACCTTAGATCTTGAGAGATACATCCGCACGGATTAGATGAGAAATATCAATGGGTAGAAACAAGCGGACTGACACTCCTCAAATGAACCTATCAAGGAACCCAAAAAAGACCCGCAAAGCCAACCATAAAACATCCATACAATATGCATGAGAAGTATGTCAGTTTTTACCCTAACAACTCATTAGACAAAATTAGAATACATTTCATCGAACTCTTTGCCTGAAACCGATTCAATTATTGAAATATGATCAGAAGTATCCACATTCCCGGTGGCCAACAACTTCCTGTTGGCGATTTGCATCCTCTCAAATCCAACATTTTCATAAATATCTGATACGAAAACAAAAGATTTACTGTAACCATATCCAATTGATTCTGAGCTGGAAGTGTTATATTCATCCGGAATCGACCAGCCATCAAGAGCCTGTACAAAATTGTGCCCATTTTTACCATAGCCATCCTCAAGTTCGGATTTCATAGTTAGGGCTTTTTCTGGATTTGTCTGTTTTAACACGAGGAAAGTATACAGATTGGCGTAACCTTCATGCATCCAGAGTTGCTCAAAATTGCATGCATGGGTCCAGCTGTGGGAAAGCTCATGTATCAGCACACGGTCTCCTGCTGAGTGTAGAAGGGATATCGTACCATTACCATAATTGAAACCATCGTAGCCTTTGGTTTCCGCAATTGAGGATTCCCTTATTGTGAGATATGAATTGCCCGGGTAAGGAGCTCCCCAGACATCCTCCAGCAAGGGAAGATATGTAGCCGTTTTGTCCAGCACATTCTGTGCCCATTCATCATTTCCTTGCCGGTATTCAACACTGATGCTGACATTCCTGCCTTCCAGGGAAACAATTTCACTGTCAACCATGGTGTCCACTGTTTTTACACAATCTATCCGCAAAGGAAATTCCTGGAAACTTTTGTTATCAAACGTATAAACTGCATGATCGTCCAGATTTTCTTTTGCATAGTCAACATCTTCCAGATATGCCTCATAATTATCCGGGACAATGAGTTTCACATTTCCAGAATCCGATTGTTCCCGTATTGTGAAAGTGGTATAGATGGGGTCCATCCTTACATCATATTCCAGTGTTAAAATGTAACTATCTCCATACCATACATTCTCATTGAATGTAAACATGTAATAGTTTCCCCCATCCTCAGCTCTTTTGGATTTTATTTCAGAAGAATCATCAAAGGAACTAAGATTCGAATGACCCGGGGCAACAGGATAATTTAGTGAAGAGTAAAATCCCTGCCAGTAACGGGTATTTTCATCCATATTGGTAAAAGTTATCTCTTTTGAGACATGGACAACCCCGCAGCCTACTTCATATACTGAATTCACTTCCACTTCATTCTGCCCCCAGTCCGCTGAAGCCTGAGAGGTTGCCAGCACACAAAACAAAGTCACAGAAATAAGAGAATAAAATACAATGCTGGTAAAAGAATAATGTCCTGATTCCATTACCCGTAATGTTCCATGACCATAGGGATAATAAATATGGCACTGAATATACAATTAATGTACATAAAACACTGTACACTAATTAGCAAAAATAAAAATATAGCATTTAAACCAGCATTCAGGGGTAATAAATAAAAATAAAGGGATATGCCCCAATCAACAGGACATTTTAATCAATTTTCTTGAACTTAGAAGCGGGAGCCCCACAGATAGGACATACATCAGGAGCACCGTTTTCCACAGTATTGCCACAAACCTCACAGACGTAATAGTCAACCTCGTCATTGTTACCTGCATTGTCAAGGGCTTTCTTGTAGAGTTCGGCATGGATTGCCTCTACCTGGTTGGCAACATCAAAACTCCAGGCAGCCTTACCGTTGTCTTCCTTTTTTGCCTGTGTTATGAATGCGGGATACATTTCCTCAAACTCATAGGTTTCTCCTTCGATGGCCTCCCTGAGGTTTTCCTCAGTGCTCTTGATACCATTCATAATTTCCAGATGGTTGTGAGCATGAACTGTCTCAGCTGCTGCGGCAGCCCTGAAAAGTTTTGCAATCTGGGGAAAGCCTTCGTCATCAGCTTTTTTTGCAAAGGCCAGATACTTCCTGTTTGCCATTGATTCGCCGGCAAATGCTCCTTCAAGGTTTTCAAGCGTACTCATACAATATACTCCTTATTTTTTGTAACCATACCACATTATACCTGATACTATGTAAAAATGTGCCCCATCCACAAATATAAATAGCACCCTGCCATCCCACCAATCATGGAAAACAGACCTGATGATGCACAAATAGCCGCCTTTGAAGCAGGGATCAAACTGGGAGCCCTCTACCACCAGTTCACGGGTTCGCCCCTTAACCTGCAAAATGCGGATAGCATGGAAAGAGCCATTGCTGAAAGTATTTCTGTACAGCCGTTTGTTGAAGAGATCAATGTGAATATAAACAGGGATATGATAGCCACAAAATTAAATGATGAATTCGGATACTGTGAGCTTGAGGGAAGAATGTTGACAGTAGGCCTGCAAGTAATTCACGGAAATACCAGAATCCGGGCATCCATGACCTACAACCAGGAACGGGATTACCCCCTTATGGAAATAAATGAGGTCGAAAGCCTCTCATAAATAGGTTGAAAAGCCTTCCACAATTCTTGCATTTTGTTCTTCTGTACCTACAGTGACCCTGATAAAGGAATCCCCTGCATCACGGAAAGAAGTACAATCCCTGACAATTATCCCCCTGCGCAACAGATGGTCACATACATCCTTTGCACTGTTGGGCGCAACATCCACAAGCATAAAATTAGCCTGTGACCCATATACTTTGAAAGGCAGATTTGCCTGCAAATACTCACGACCATCGATTACCATCTGTTGGCTGGCCTCCAGATGCTCTCTGTCAGAAAGGGCAGCAATGCCTGCTGCAACGGCCGGTGCACTTACATTGAATGGAGTAGCAGCTTTCATATATTCGACCTTAAGCCAGGCAGGCATTATGCCGTAGCCAAGTCTCAAACCTGCCAGCCCGAATGCTTTGGAAAAGGTCCTGCCAACAACAAGATTATCATATTCCCCTACAAGAGATGCAATATCCGAACCTGCAAATTCCACATAGGCCTCGTCCACAAAAACCAGGCACTCAACCGAATCCAGCAACCTGCGTAGTTCTTTTTCAGCAGTGATATTGCCCGTGGGATTGTTTGGGGAGCAAATGAAAACTACTTTTGTGTTCTCATTTACCGCAGCAATGACCCTGTCAATATCCACGTCAAAATTTTCATTCCGTTTCACAAACACTGGTTTTGCTCCACATGCGGTTGCAGAAATCTCGTAATAGGAAAAGGTTGGAGTTGTAACCACAACTTCCGAGTCTGCAGACATGAGCATTCTCATCAGGCCGTCAAGCAAACCATCCATACCCGGACCGGATGCCACAATATTGGCCTGGGGCATACCAACATAAGCAGAGATCGCATCCACCAGTTCCCTGGCATCTGCCGAAGGGTAAATATTCACAGTGGCGGCAGCTTCCTGCAAGGCACTGACTGCTGCCGGAGAAGGTCCCAGAGGATTTTCGTTTGAGCCTAATTTGATAATCGAATCGCTTTCCAGATTATATTTTTCAGCGATCTCGGCAATCGATTTGCCCGGTACATAGGGAGCTATCGACCTGATCTCAGGTTTTACCAGTTCATAAATTGCCAATTATATCCACCACCGAATCTACCTGTTCTTCGGTTATGACAAGCGGAGGCACCATACGCAGTATGTTGCCTGCTGTGCAATTGAGCAGCACACCTCTCTCAAGGCCCTCAGTTACCATCTCCGCACATGAGTCCTTCACATGTACGCCCATCATCAATCCTTTACCCCGGATTTCCAGGAAATCCTCACGGTTTAAACCTTCCAGTTTTTTCACGAAATACTCACCCATAATGCGGGAGCGTTCCACGAGTCCTTCCTTTTCAATTGCATTAATGGATGCCAGGGCTGCTGCACATGCAAGAGGACCTCCGCCAAAGGTTGCTGCATGCTGGCCCTTCTGGAAAACAATACCCTCCCTGCTTGCAATGGCGCCCATGGGAAAACCACCCCCAAGTGCTTTGGCCATTGTCATTATGTCCGGGGTAACATTGAAGTAATCCTTACAGAACCACTTGCCAGTACGCCCAAAACCGGTCTGTACCTCATCGAATATCAACAGAGTATCAGTTTCATCACAGATTTCCCGGACCTCTTTCAGGTAATTTGAGGTAGGAACATTAACACCACCTTCTCCCTGTATGGGTTCCACGATTACCGCTGCAGTATCCGAATCAATGGCATCTGCAATTGCATCAGCATTATCATAAGATACAAAATCCACCCTGCCAGGAAGGGGTTCAAAGGGCTTCCTGTAGGCCTCTTTGGAAGTTACCGCAAGGGCACCCATAGTCCTGCCGTGAAATGAGCCTTCTGTAGCCACGAAGTTCTTTTTCCCTGAATGGGCCCGGGCCAGTTTCATGGCAGCTTCTATGGCCTCGGTGCCGGAATTGCAGAAGAAAAGGCGATCCATGCCGGTAATCTGGGAAAGTTTTTCTGCAAGGTCAGCCTGTACATCGGTATAATAGAGATTGGATACATGGATGAGTTTGCCTGCCTGCTCCTGTATCGCATTCACAACTTGAGGGTGGCAATGTCCAACATTGTTTACGGCTATTCCTGCCACACAATCGATATACTGTTTGCCGGCAGTATCCCATACAAGAGCCCCTGCTCCTTTATCCAGTGCAATAGGATAACGACCGTAGTTTTGCATAACGTATTTTGAATCTTTCTCTACAATAGAGTTATAAATCTCAGTAGTTTCACTCAAAAAAGAACACCTTTTTATTGCTGTTGGTCTGCTACATCCAGTTTTATCAGTTCCCTGTCTTGGGCGACCTCTTCTTCCTCACGTATGAATGTGGTGCCACCGGTGGCACGCATCACACCATCAACCCTTGAATCCTCGTGGATCCTGATAGAGTAAGCATTGATCTCTCCCAATATATGGGTACCTTTACCCACTATAACCCTACCCCGGGAGACAATGTTACCATGAATGGCGTTATTTTCACCTATCTCAATATCACTGGCTGTCCTGATACTTCCATACAAAGTAGTAGCATCGCCCATTTCCAAAGATTCAGCCCTTATATTACCTACTAGCCTGCAGTTATTACCTATGGTGGCTGTACCAGGAACCCTTATAGAGTCTGCAGATATGCGGGATCCGTTGGGAACTACCATAGCACCATAACTGATCTCTTTTGCTTCCTCTTCAAAGAATTCACTCATAGCCCTTTCTACTTCTTCACCCTTACCCATACGTAAAAGTTCGGAGATATAGAGGAAAATATAGGTGATTACAGGTACAGGATTACGAACAACTATCCAGCCATGAGCTTCGAAACCTCTGTTGATCTTCACATCATTACCAACATCAAGATCTCCATTGACGAAAAGTTTGCCATCTATTTTCACAAATTCGCCAATATAACCATTTTCGCCACAGCGTACATTGCCACCGATTTTTGACCAGATGTCTATACGAATATCAGACCTGGCAAGTACATCACCCGATACCGACACCCTTTCTCCGATTATCACCGAATCAGCAATTATACCGTAGCGTATATCGGAATGGTTCCCTACTATAATATCCTCATCCAGAACAATATTATGTTCTTCCATTTTCGTATTTGGAGGAATTACAAAGGTTTTCAGGAGCTGGTCTTCTTCGATAGTTTCACCTTCTGAGGAAGTACAATATAACTTACATGCTTATTTGTTGAATATATATTTAGATTTTGATTGCAATCCATATCAGCTGCTATTAACCCCAACCCTGACATCAACAGCCGGGCCGTTCTGCATGGCAAGAACTTCTTCAGGAGCAAGTAATAACTGCCCTGTGGCAATAAGATTGTCATGTTTATCCACAAGCAAAACTTCATCTCCAGCCCTCAGATCGGAGTCTATGTTTTCCACATGTTTGGCAAAGGCAGTTTTCCCTTTTGAGACAAAGGGAATTGCATCGTCACACATCATCACACGGTAGCCTGGTGCTGGAAGATGGGAATGGATACGTGAGGCCCCTTCAATACTTAAAGTGAACATTCCATCCCTGGCACGTACAGTGGCCATACGTTTCTCTTCGGAAAATATCTGCCTGATCCTTTTTGTCCGGGATAGTTTGAATGTGATGTCACCGGAAAAGAGAATGTTACCACATCCTTTGCCAAACTGGTAATCAGCCATGGTACGTACCTGTTTAATACGTGATTCCTCTTTTGTCATGGCCATAAAAAAGCATTAGGACATTAAATGAGTAGCGGTGAATGCATGGAGATTAATCAAACATTTTAAATATTATAGTCACCCATTGGAATGTGAGGAAGCGGAACCTGTCATATGGTTTAATACAGAATTACTGTAACCAAGCAAAACCATTCATCCCCTCAAACAATGTGTTCCCTTCCTCATATTCTCTCAATTTTAACCTTTTACAACACCCACAGGCATGAGTTTTGCTACCTTACCTGCAATACCAAGCCTGTCAACAACATCCACCACCTCACTGCTGGATTTGTAAACCCCGGGTGCTTCTTCGGCAATGACCGAAGGGTGGGCTGCCCTGACAGAGATGCCCTGGCCACTGAGATCTTTTTGAATCTGTTCTCCTCTGAAAGTGTGTTTCGCACCGGAGCGACTCATTACCCTGCCGGCACCATGACAGGCGCTTCCAAAGGATACATCCATTGCTGACTGCTTACCGCAGAGCACATAGGAAGGAGTACCCATACTGCCCGGGATAAGTACTGGCTGACCTACATCCCTGTAAGCCTTCGGGACCTCGTGATGGCCTGCAGGAAAAGCACGGGTGGCACCCTTACGGTGTACATATACCTGTTTTTTTCCACCGTTTACATTATGTTCTTCCAGTTTGGCGACATTGTGAGCCACGTCATAGACCAAATCCAGACCCAATTCATCTGCATCCATATTCATTTGTTGTTCGAACACTTCACGACAGTGGTGCATTATGATCTGGCGGTTGGTCCAGGCATAGTTGGCAGCTGAGGCCATTGCACCGAAATAGGCCTGGGCTTCTTCTGATTGTGCAGGTGCACAGGCAAGCTGTTTGTCAGGCAGGTCTATTTTGTATTTCTCCACTGCACGGGTGAGATTGCGCAGGTGGTCGGTGCATACCTGATGCCCCGCACCCCTAGATCCGCAATGTACCATGAAAGTAAGCTGACCCTGTTTGAGATTAAAGGCTTCAGCTGCTACCGGATCATATATCTCATCCACATACTGCAATTCCAGGAAATGATTGCCGCTTCCCAGGGTTCCAAGCTGCGGTCTGCCTCTTTTACGGGCTTTGGCACTTACCTGTGCAGGGTCACCTCCTTCGATGCACCCTTCACCTTCACAGTGGGTAAGATCGGCTTCTACGCCATAGCCCTGCTCCACAGCCCAACGGGAACCATTGGTGAAGATTGCTTCAAGTTCGCTTTCCGATGCACGTATCCGGCTTTTGGAACCCACACCCGAAGGTACGGCCTTGAAAAGGGAATCCAGCAGGTCATTGACTTTACCGTCCACATCGGATTTATCCAGATTTGACCTGATCAGGCGTACACCGCAATTGATGTCAAATCCCACACCACCGGGACTGATGACACCTTCCTCAGCATCAAAAGCTGCAACTCCTCCGATGGGGAAACCATATCCTACATGGGCATCGGGCATTGCCATTGAAAATTTCTGTATTCCCGGCAGCGTGGCCACATTGGCTACCTGGTCAACTGCTTCCTTTTCCAGATTGGCGAACAATTTATCTGAAAGATATATCCTTCCCGGCACTCTCATCCCGGATTTGTAACCCATGGGAACTTGCCATATATCATTGTCTATCCGTTCAAGTCCTTCTATTTCAGGTCCTTCTGTATCCATCCTATCAAATCCCCTTTTCATGTATCCACTGTAATACGTACCGTTACTCCCTGTGATGTTATTTGTACACCAAGGTCATTATATGTTACTGCCTTGACTTCTGTGTCAAATACGTGTTTTTCAAGATCCAAAGGTTCACCCTCTGCTTTTGCTGAAAGTAGGTATTCATCGCCTTTTTTTTCAATAGCAAAAACCTCAAAGTTACTGAACACAACCATATTGACTTCAAAGAGATAAAGAAGTTCAGAAAGCCAGTCCACAAGAAGGTTTTCCATGTCAGGCGCCTGCAATTCAATATATTCGGTAATCTGTGGCTCAATGCCGGAAGTATCGATCATAACGTTAAACATTGCCTCTGCGGCATTTGCAAAGGCTTCTTCTGCGGTGGATCCAAAGGCTTTGAACCTTGCATCTGCGGTATGTTCAATGTATTCATATTTTTTCATGAGGATAACCAATTACAGGGAGTAATTTAAATCATGCGTCTGTTTCAGCCCAGGCGTGTGCGGATAAAATGTATACGCTGCAGGGCAGTTACATGGGAAGCAATACCCATAAGGATAAGGGACCAGCCAAGCAGGGTGTAGCCAAATATAGCCTGTGGATAGATAATGTGCAACAGCGATGCGGCCATGATCAGTACAAGACGGTCCGCCCTGCCCATAATCCCACCATAGAAACGACCGATGGATAATGCCTGGGCCTGAGTACCGAGATAACTTGTCAGCAGAATGCCCACCATTGTGAACAGGCCAATACCCCAGCCTGCATATTCCCCGAAGATCAGGCCGCCGACAATAAAGACATCTGCATAGCGATCAACCACATGATCAAGGAAATCCCCGGCCTTGTCGTTTATGAGAAGATAACGGGCCATACTGCCATCCAGCGCGTCAAACAGGGAGTTGAGGACCACGAATATGAATGCCGCACCTATCAGGAAAATGTTGGTCGCCCCAAAGGCATAGCACAGTCCTGCAGCTGCGGAAAAAAGCAGGGAAGCAAGTGTTACCTGGTTGGGGGTTATGCCCATGTCTGCAAATATTTTTGCAAGTCTTGATATGGGGCCTGCAAAAACAGGCCTGAAGCGGTCCAGGGTCATTGTATAATCCCTTAGTTGTCCTTCCATGATTTAATCTTTTACTTTCACAGGGATCTTTTAGCAAGATCGTAGTAATAGCGCACTTTGCAGGTGTGCTCTATCTGGGTGGTGTTGATGTAGGCATGGTCCAGGGTTTTTCCTGTGGAGATGGTGCCGTGGCTTTTGACGATAACCCCGTTGGTTTCTGCTAGCGCCGCAGCGGAGTTTGCGGCAAGTTCTTCACTGCCTATACTGCCTTCCACAATCGACACATGCCCCAGGAAATACACACCTTCACTATCCAGTGGTTCGATACTGCCCGATTCATCCAGCAGTGACATCACAACTGCAAAGGGACAGTGGCCGTGCACGATGCATCCGGCATCAGTCTCCTGATAGATACGCCTGTGGACCCGGGTTTCCGACGATGCGAGACCGTCAAATTCGCAGGTGTTATGGATGGGCACCTCCACCACATTCTCCTCACATATCTCATCAAGCGGGCATCCACTGCGGGTTATCACCATACTGTTGCCCTGACGTACACTTATATTTCCAAAATGAGACTCAACCAGCCCATGATCCACGAGTTTTTTCCCGATTCTTGCCATTTCCTGCCACATAGGAGTTAGATATAAGTTCAACCAGCCATAAAATTTATGTGCCATTATGCTATCTATGGGTTGCATTCATACCAAAAGCGCCTCGGTGGCTCAGCCTGGCAGAGCGAGTGACTTGTAATCACTAGGTCGCGTGTTCAAATCACGCCCGGGGCTTCCTACTACCAGTAACCAGCCCTAATATTTCCACACAGGTTTCTGGATTATTAATGAAGAATGTTCTCAAAGAAATAAATATCTGATTTTTGAATTTGTTAATGTGTTGTATGCGGAAGCTTTGTCGGGGCACGCATATTCAAATATCTGGCTCAACAGAATATCCTATCCTACAAGTTTGGAAAGGACTTTGATGAAGTGACACTTACTGACTTGTATCGAGTAGTTGCTGAAATTGAAAGGTCCGATAAAATGTTCCCACTGTGACACCACCAATGAACCAACTGAAGCAGATGCAGCTAACAGACAGTGACGATGAGCTGTTTGACATTCTGATGGATGCCATCAAGCATAATCCTGATATATTTATTAAGACTGTACAGAAAAATAAGACAAATCAATGATAAACAGTTCTAAATAAGCGAAGATGTGTTAATGAAAAAAATTGTAATTACGCCTCTGATTATTGCTACTTTACCATTGACCCAGAATCCATGTGACCTTATACACAGAGGAAGACTCTGATTCTGCCACAGAACTGTCCTGGAAAGCGGAAGGCCAATCTGGAATAATGACGAGGATATTGCTAAACTCTACAATATAAAGGGATAAATCGTAGACGAGTTCAGTAAAACATACCTACTTTTAGACCCATACATTTACACATGGTTTTGCATAACTGCGATCTGTATTGAAGTTTAGACAATTCTTTAATATTGTGTAATCATATTGTTTAATGTAGTAAGTAACAGGAGGAGTTTAATTGTCTCCGGAAAATGGTAAAGATAAATTATATTATGTCGTAATTGCACTATCCGCTGTTCTGATACTAATGGCTGCAACTTTATATGCAGGATCGGTGGGTTCATCAGATAGAAGTTCAGAAAATACTATGCATATGAGCGGCAATTCAGAAATGATGGTTGTACCGGACACTGCAACTCTGAATATTGGTGCAGAGGTCATGGCCCCCACTGCAGAAGAAGCGAGCCAGGAGAACGCAGCTATCATGAATGCAGTTATTGAGGAACTTAAAAATATTGGTCTAGAGGAAGAAGATATCCAGACCTCACGCGTTTCTGTACGGCCTGTGTACAATTATGAAGAAAGGACACGAACAATTGAAGGGTATTCAGCTTCCAATAATGTGCAGATAACTACTACAATGCTTGATAGTCTGGGAGAGATGATTGACAGGTCAGCATCTGCAGGCGCTAATCAGATAGGAGGTATATCCTTTACTGTATCTGATGATAAACAGAAAGAATTGCGTGAAGACCTGATCAGTGAAGCTGTGGCCGATGCATCATCAAAAGCTGAAATACTGGCTGAAAATCTGGGTGTAGAGATCATAAGTGTGAAGTCATCATCTATAAGCGACAATAACCAGCCAAGGATATTTTATGAAGAAGTTGCAGAAGAAATAGAGAAAGAATCAGGACCAACACCGATTGAACCGGGAGAGTCTAAGATTTCGATGTCAGTTCAGGTCACTTACATTACTCAATAACAAAACCTGACTGGTTAATTAGAACTTATACAGGAACATAAGTCTAGAAGTTATTGAATGGTTTTATATTACAAGATTCCTGGTCAACCTGTGGACTTCCATTTGGCTAAAAGCCAAGTGGTTTCCTGCTTCATTTTTTCGTATTGTGAAATACTCTGTTATTTTAATGGAACAGTAACGTAAAAACACTGCCTTTACCTACCTCACTTTCAACCAATATTTCCCCGCCATGCATCTCAACATATTCTTTGACAAGGGGAAGTCCCAGCCCGGTCCCTCCGTACTTGCGGGATGTGGAAGAATCCGCCTGCATGAAAGGATCAAAAATTTTGTCTAATTTGTCTTCAGGAATACCGATCCCCGTATCCTTAACCGTTATTTCCACCTGATCTCGATCAACTTCTCCGGCGGACATGGACACCTTGCCATTTTCATCAGTGAATTTGATCGCATTGCTTAATAGATTGAAAATGATCTGTTTAATCTTACTTTTATCGGCATTGATTTCTATATCTGCGGGTTTGCTTATTTCAAGATCAATGGATTTTTTCTGTGCCTGTGGTGAAATGACAGATTCGATCTCAGAAAACACAGAATCCAGATTTAAATCTTCACAAGCAAGTTCCATTTTACCGGCTTCTATCTTCGAAAGATCCAGGATATCATTTATAAGATCAAGCAGGTGTCTGCCACCATTGGATATATTGGATATATATTTTTTCTGTGAATCATTGAGTTCTCCCTTTATTTCTTTCAGCAAGATATCGGAAAATCCGATTACTGAATTTAAAGGCGTGCGTAGTTCGTGACTCATGTTGGCCAGAAACTGACTTTTGGTTTTATTGGCATATTCAGCCTGAATTGCCATTTCATTGGCTCTTAGAACAGCATCTTCTAACTGTTTTTCTGCCTTTTTGACATCTGTAATATCCATTAATAACCCCTGGATACCCACAATTTTGTCATCTTTTATAATCGGCTTTGCATTGGTCCTCACCCAGACAGTGTCTCCGCTTTTGGTAAGAAAACGATATTCAGAAGGTTCATCAATTCCTGAAAGTACCTTGCGGAATTGCTCCATTCGTCCCCTTATATCATCTGGATGTACAAATTCCACGAAGTTTTTACCAATTACTTCTTCAGGTTTGTAACCACTAATGTTTTCAATATTTGGAGTGACATACGTTACCGTAGCATTTTGGTCAAGAGTATAAACGATTTCATTTAAGTTTTCTACAAGGCTCTGATACTTTTGTTTACTTTGCCTCAGTTCATTCTCAGCCTTTATACGACCGGTAATGTCCTGGCTGGAACCGACAATATAGCGGACCTCACCATGCTGAAAAATCGGTGTCAATGCAGTCTGCCACATCCTTGTACCGGCCGGAAACTCCAGTGTTTCTTCATATGAAACAGTGTCATTTGAATCAATACATCGTTTATAATTGGCAGAAAGTTGATCACCGGTTTTCTTTCCTGCAAGTTCCTGAGGAGTTTTGCCTCTAAAATAAGCTGAAGTGAACCCAGTGGACACCTGGTGTGCCCGATTGTTACGCATATAGCGGAATTCATTATCATCGGTTACCTCAATCAAAAACATTGAATCCTGTGTACCCTGGAATACCGTTTGATATTCTTCCGTGAGTTTTTTTATTTCCTCTTCATTTTCTTTACGTTCAGTAACATCACGGGTGTTGATCAGTACCCGTTTTTGACCATTTTCATCAACATAAGAAGTGGCGACAGATCCCAGCCAGATATATCCTTTATCGGGATGGAGATACCGGTATTCAGCATGCTGTTGCTCTCCTGTTTCAACGATTTTTTTAAATATGCTGGCAACAAAATCAATATCATCAGGATGCAGGTCCTTCATACAGTTTTTACCCAGTAATTCTTTACCCCTGCCAAGAACTCGTTGATGGGAAGGAGAGATGTATGTATAGCGACCTTCGACATCGGCTTCAATTATGACATCATTCATATTCCGGGTCATCAAACGAATATGGGCTTCATATTGGTCTCTTTTTTTTTCCATTTCTATCTTATAGAGAGCAAAACCCAGATCATCTGAAACTTCTCTGAAAAGGTCATGTATTTCATCCAGATCGGCATATTTTCGAGGAACTGCAACCGATAATATACCACACACCTTTGAATTATATTGCAGTCGATAACATAAAGATGCATGGTCAGAATAAGTACAGGAAAGAGGACACTCCTGACATTCTTCAGCAGGATTATCCATAATCAAAATTTCGTCTTTTTCCAAGACTTGCTGCATACATTGTGGAAATATGCCTTCTTTTAATTGTCCTTTCAGACGTTCAAAAACACTGGCAAAATCGGAAAAAGAAGATGCTGCTGATATAACATTCTTCTCATCATCAACAAGTGCAATCCAGGCACTGTAGTAGCCCAGTGTTTCTGTCAGGTTATTGCAGGCTTTCTGGATAACTCGGTTCGGATCATGTTCTTTTACAATCATCTTGTTGACATTACGGATTGAAAGAAGAACATCTTTGATATGCTGTTCACGTTCCTGTGCGATTTTCATGTCCGTTATATCCCTGCCAATCCCTTCCACTGCAATGAGGTTGCCGTTGCTGTCATAGACAGGTTTATTCACATATTCAAACCATACTGTCTGTCCCTTTTTATGGACCCAGCGCAATTGGATGCGTTTGTCTATCGGAATTTTACCCTCAAAATAATCCAAAAACAGTTGTTTATCTTCGGGGTGGACTATTTTTATAGCCAGTTGTGGGTCCCGATAATGTTCTTCGGGTGTGTATCCGTCCATTTGAGTTGTAGCTTTATTTACATAGGTATAACCGGGCCTGGGAATAAGGTCATAACGATAGATTGGCTCAGAAGAGCGTTCTGCAAACTCGTAAAATTTGGCTTCATTTTGTGACAGGACTGAAAAAAGAGTGACAAAATATCCTTTTTCGGATGATTGAACATATATCTGGTACCATTGTCCCAATGCTAGAGAATAATGAGTGAAATTTATATCCTCTCCTGTTAATGCCACATGTCCAAAAAGTGCAATCCAGTCAAAATCATCTTCAACAATTTCGGGAAGCACTTCAGTAACTGTTTTGTTGAGAATATTTTCTTTTTTCAAATCGGTCATATCCTCAAATGTAGGATTTACATCCAGAAACCGGTAATTTACAGGTTTGCCGTTTTCATCAAGGATGATTTTGTGACGTGCGTAGGCGAAAGAATCTTTCTCAAAATCATTATCTGTTGAATTTGGCATGACAATCAGATCTTATAAATAATATGAATAGGGGGAACCGGATGATTGGAATGGTTTGTATAACATGAAAGTTATTTTATTCCCTCAAACAATTGGATACATTTTATATGTGTCTATAAAATATATAAAACCTTATTGCTATATGCTTTTGTATGTTTGATGCAAATGCAATTTTGTATGCAAACTACAGACTGCAAAATATGAGGAAATTCCTTATATTGATCGATCTGATTAAGATTAATAGTACAAAGTAGCATTAAACCAGTATTAACATACTAAATTTGTTGGAGTGTAGATGAGGAGATACGAGATAGGGGTAGAAGGAGCGGGTAAAAATAAAAGTTATTGTTGTGGTATGGTGGTAAAAATGCTGTATTGGAGTCTTACTTGGCCTTTAATATCTTATGACAAAACATTTTTTGATAATAATCTAATGTTGGACCAATGTTCCTCGCAAAGATCTTCACTTATTATATAGAGTAGTCGGTTTCATCACTTTCATTAACGTTTCTTCAAACTGTTAAAATACGATTCTATTCTCTTTCTCCAGATATTTATGATTTTACCACTTTATTAATTCATAATGCATGTCTAACAATTCAATTTATTATTTTTAAATTAATTTAATTCAGTAAATACCGAAAAAAGTATTAAATAGTTCTGCTTAGCAGAAAATGATGAGACCGAAAATCTTGATTACAACGATTCTACTGGGATGTATATTACTTTTCAGTGGATGTGCTGATGTGGACGATACTCTATCTGAAACAGTTGTTGAAGAAGGGGACACAGTAGCTCTGGATTTTACTCTGATGCAGGAGGATGGTACAGTTGTTGAAACATCCAGTGAAGATGTTGCTGCAGAAAATAATATCGAAGCAACTCCGCAATTACTTGAATTTAAAGCTGGTTCAGAACAAATGCTTCCCGGTATCAATGAGGGCATCATTGGTATGAGTGAAGGAGAAGAGGATACTCTGACATTATCTCCGGAAGAGGCATTTGGTCCTTATCAGGATGAACTTGTAGAATCAATGCCGATTGAGGAATATCAAAATGCTACAGGCACAAATGAGACTCCTGAGGTGGGGCAACAGATGATTACTCAGATGGGGACGGTTACGGTTAGCGATATCAATGATACTCATATCGAATTAGATGCCAACCCTCCACTTGCCGGAGAAACCATTGTCTTTGAATTTACAGTAGAGTCCATTGAAAAAGCGGATGATGCCAGTAATATTGGTGCAGAAGAGATGCCTGAAGAAGGCGTACCTGAAATGCCAGAAGAAGAGTTTTAAAACTACAATAAACAATATATAAATCAGAAATGTGTAATTTATAGGAGTATGTTCACTCCTGATTTACCGTTTCTGATTATTTTTTTGGTACAATATAGAGTTTTTCGATTAATATTAATATTCCAGAACTTCGATCGATTTTGTACGATTATTTCATATCTTATATTCCAAATTCTGAAGATATACACCGATTGAATAGAATATCTCCCACGCAACATCGTCCATGCGATTGATCCTGTTCCACATAGGTCCTGACTATTCACCTGAAAATATCACTTATGCACCACCTTTCAACCTCTTAATCACCCTTTCAGCAACTTCATCTACAGGCTCGGCCCCCTTTGCGTATCTCATACTCGGCAACAATATAATCGAGCACTTCACTCTTCTTGCATTTCTTTTCTTTCATGACTCTGTGGATAATGTATGCCGTACGCTGACCTACAGTTGTATGAAGTACCGGCCTCATTTTTTACCTCACCCTGGTTTTGATTAATGCCGATAGCTCGAGTTTGTCTGTTCTCTGCTTCACGGTCATCTGCACCGCAAAGGACAACATATCCACCTGATCGTCATCATGGGACCCGGTCGGAAAGGATAACAATTCATCCTCAAAATCTGCCAGCCACGGTCCGTGCATGAAATAAACTGCACCTGCTTCCATTCTTGCAGCTGCAGGCAAAGCCCGGGTAACCTTATCCCTATCGGCTTTGAGTTCCCTGACAGGCAAACCTTCCCGTACAAGCATCTGGTACAATGTCTTGCCAAGGTCAACCGATTCAACTGCCTGAAAGGCAGGATTCCAACGATGGTAAAACTGCTGGTCAAAATTCAATATCCACTAAAACAAGGATTGAAACCAAAAACACTGAAATTAACGCCAAATTTTATCCTATTGGTATTTATGCTTTAGACTGCATGTATATTTATTGAGGAATTTATGATGGTAATGAGAGGTTATTTTCAAAAATCATTTCTGGATAAAATTTCCGAGGGATATGCATATAATCGAATTATTTTAGATGAAAACGGAGTTCCTTGTGATTATGAATTTCTTGAAGTAAATGCTGCTTTTGAGAAACAGACTGGGCTTAAATGTTCAGACATTATTGGAAAAAAAGCAACCGAAGTACTTCCTTGGATTCAGGATTACTCTTTTGACTGGATTAAATTTTGTGGTGATATTGCCTTAAATGGACGGGATGAAAAAAATAAAACAATTTTTCACCCTCTTAGTAGATGGTATAAGGTGCACGTATACTCGCCTGAAAAATATCTTTTTGTTACACTTTATACCGATCTATCAAAAGATGAGGAAATATTCCACCGCTTGAACGATAATTCACAGGACATTATATTTCGTTATGAATTAAGTCCCGTACGTGGATTTACGTATGTAAACAACGCTGCAGCCTCAATAATTGGTTATACTCCTGAGGAGTATTATGATGATCCCGATATGTGTTTAAAAATCATCCATCCGGATGATAGGAAATTGCTTGGAGATTGTGTTCAAGGAAAAATTCCCCTACATAAACCTATTGTGTTGCGTTACATTCACAAAAACGGTCAGACAGTATGGATCGAACAACGAAATCTGCCAACTTATGATACGAACGGAAACCTGATCGCATTGGAAGGTATTGGGCGGGACATTACCGAACGCAAGCAGGCAGAAGATAATATATATAATGGATACGTGCGTGAATCCGCCATCAATGAAATCCTTCGCCTGTCCTTTAAAGATTTACCGATCGAACGTCTGCTTGAGAAGGCTTTGAATTTAATTCTTGACATACCTGATTTCGAACTTGAAAATGCTGGGGCTGTTTTCCTAGTGGAAGATGATGCAGACTGCCTGGTACTTAAGGCTTCACATGGACTAGCTGACCCACTTTTACGTAAATGTGCACGCGTGCCTTTTGGAAAATGCCTATGTGGACGTGCCGCATCCACCGAAAAAATGATATTTGCCGACAGAGTTGATGAATGCCATGATATCCATTATGAAGGTATGAAACCTCACGGACACTATTGCACCCCATTGCGATTCAAAAACCAAACTATCGGTGTCTTGAATCTTTACGTGCAAGAAGGTCATACCTACTCTGCCAAACTGGAACAGTTTCTCGTCAGCTCGGCAAACGCCCTGTCAGGAATTATCGCACGCAAGAAAGCCGAAGAAGATATCAATCACTATGCTGGTATGATTACATCCCTACTAGATTCCATTCCCGATATTATTTTCTTCAAAGATGTGAAGGGAGTTTATATGGGATGCAATCCCGCATTTACCGAGTTCGTAGGTAGGCCAAGAGAAGAAATCATCGGTAAAACCGATTACGACCTCTTCGACAAGGCTTTCGCAGATTTTTTCAGAAAACATGACGAAAGGACACTGGAGTTGCTGCAACCCCGGCACAACGAGGAATGGATTACATATCCTGATGGAAGAAAAATATTGCTCGACATGCTGAAAACACCATACAGAGGACCAGATGGCTTATTAATTGGTATTCTCGGAATTGGTCGTGATATCACCGAGCGCAACCGTGCAGAACAAGCTTTACTCAAAGGTAAATTAATAGCAGAAGAAAATGACCGTATGAAATCAGAGTTCATTACAAATATGAGCCATGAGCTGCGTACACCTTTAAATTCAGTAATTGGTTTTTCCGATGTACTATTGAAAGAAATAAAGGGAGAACTCAATGATTCACAGAAAAAATATATTTCCAATATTTCCAAAAGTGGCAGACACCTGCTTGAACTTATAAATGATATCCTGGATCTTTCAAAAATAGAAGAAGGCAAAATGGAGCTTCAGTGTGAAGATTTCGATCTTAATTCTATTTTAAGTGAAGTAGAATCTATATTTTCACCTCAAGCAGCTAAAAAAGATATAAATCTACAATTTGTATTATCTGAAAAAATCCCAAGGATCAAGGGTGATAAAATCAAAATCAAACAGGTTATATTCAATCTACTGACCAACGCTATAAAATTCACTCCAAAAAATGGTGCAATTTCAGTGATTGCAAAAGAAAATGATGACAATATAATAGAGGTGTCTGTTTCTGACACTGGAATTGGAATCCCTGAAGCCAAGTTAGAAGATGTATTTGATCCATTCATACAGGTTGATGCGTCCACATCCCGGAACTATGGAGGGACTGGAGTGGGGCTTTCTCTGGCAAAAAAATTTGTTCAAATGCATGATGGAAAATTCTGTGTGGAGAGTGAAGTCTACAAAGGAAGTACTTTTACGTTTACAATTGTTAATCAAGAGTATACTTCACAGAGTTCCTACTCTAAACAATAAATATCACAGTGACATCTGTAGATTTATGTATCCAGGCATGGACTGGCAATGTTGAATTACTCTGAACCAATGTTCATTCAAATGTTACTTAAAAACAAGGATCAAAAGGAAACTTAATCATCCTTAAAATAATACTATAGCATGAAGAGAGGCAAGGGAAACTTGTTGACGGCCACACACCGGGGCTTGGTTCTTTTCTGAATACACGATCCCGCAGAGGATGAAGAACTAACTTTTCCTTACGTTGTGCATTTATCCATATGCCAATCCCCATCTTTGGTATGTCCAAATAATAATGTAATAGTAATATAAGGTATACATGGAAGGACTATTGCAGTAAAAAAGGAAATAACCATGACCAAAGCTGATGAAATTATAGAATATCTTGATATGAGCAAGCACCCCGAAGGCGGGTATTTTAAAGAAACATACAGATCCGAGGAAACGATCAAACACAAATTTTTACCAGAAAGATTTACCATAAACCATGCGTTTTCCACGGCGATTTACTTTTTATTAAAGCAAGGCGAATTCTCAGCACTTCACACAATAAAGCAGGAAGAAATCTGGCATTTTTACAGCGGGGCACCCGTTGACATACATATGCTACATCCGGGTGATGTTTATGAATCGATTCATCTGGGAAACAACATATTAAACGGTGAGGTGCCCCAGGGTGTTGTACCTGCAGGTTCAGCCTTTGGTGCAACAGTGTGTGATAATACCAAAGACGACTATTCACTGGTTGGATGTACGGTTGCACCGGGTTTTGAATTTGAGGATTTCACACTGCATAAGAAAGACGAACTGCTGGAAAGATTTCCCCGTCACAGGAAGTTAATTGAATCATTGACAAGAGAATAACATTCGTCTCTTTTTAATGTGAATTCCTAAATTTCTATCTGATAATGCATCAATATAGGATTTATCAGGATAGGTACTGGAATAAATAATTCAAATTTTATAAAATAAACATACTCAACTTCCCACTACCTACATATAAATGAGAATACAGACATAAACATGGACACGATGAAAGCGATAAGTTACCAGGAGCAGCCTGTTGAAGAATACGTCATCAGAGAAAAGCCCTATTACGTCCCGGTAAAAGATGAAGTTGAAATTTTCACCGCTGCTTTTGAAAACAATCTGCCCGTCAACCTGAAAGGACCTACAGGTTGCGGGAAAACCCGTTTTATGGAATACATGGCGTACAAATTAGAACGTCCTCTTATAACGATAGCCTGCCATGAAGACCTTACAGCCAGTGATCTTATCGGGCGATTCCTCATAAAAAACGAATCTACCCAGTGGAACGACGGCCCCCTCACAAAAGCTGTCAAAAACGGTGCCATCTGTTACCTGGATGAATTCGTGGAAGCCAGGATGGACACAAGGGTTGTGATACATCCCCTTACTGACGACAGGCGGGTAATGCCAATAGATAAACTGGGGATAATACTTCATGCTCCTCCAGAGTTCATGTTAACTATTTCCTACAACCCTGGCTACCAGAGTGTCTTGAAAGACCTCAAACAGAGCACCCGCCAGAGATTCGTTGCCATAGACTTCGATTACCCGCCTGCAGACACAGAATATGAAATTGTGGCACATGAGAGCGGAATTGATATGGAAGACGCCCGGACTCTTGTGGATATCGGCCAGAAAATCAGGAACTTCAAGCAACATGGGCTTGAAGAGGGAGTAAGTACACGCCTGTTAATCTATGCAGGTATGCTTATCCGTTCTGGCATTGACCAAAAAGAGGCTTGCAGGGCGGCAATGATCAAACCCATAACTGATGATTACGAGCTCCAGAAAAGCATTGATGAAATAATAACCGCTATTGTGGAGTGAGGGTCTGTTGCCTGCAGATAAGAAAAGTCCTGCAATCAGGAACAAGAGGGTTGCAAATACATACGAGAAAACAAAAACAGAATTAATACCCCTGATGGATGAGGAAGTTTTTCATTTATGGCAATCAGTGATAAATATCCTGGCTGAAAAAGAAATAAAATGTGCTATTGAATTTACCCGAAAAACAAAAATTGTTTTCCCTGTAATTCCTTCCTGGCAACGTCTTAAACTGCTTATCACAACCCAGAAGTTCGCTGCCAAATATCCCCGCACATCCCTCGTCTTCTTTACTGATGCTCCTCTTGCAATGGCCAGTCTTGATAAAGCAGGCAGTCTTGATAAAACAGGGTTTGAAAGATGGGAAACTACAGCATTAAAACTGGCCGAAAAGGAAGAAGATGTTGCAATAATATTCATTCAAAGGACATCCAGATTACTAAATGATTTGGATCTGGATGAGATACTGGATTGGGTTGAAAGAGGCAGCGAACTTTTTTCCACCCGGCCAGAAGCTGTAGAATTATTCTTTGAGGGAACATTCAATGGGCTTGCAAATCACATAGGAAAAACCAGCAGAAAACAGAGGAAATGTTTGTTTGAAAGGGGTTTCAAACTTGCACTTACAAATCACAGGTGTGTGCAAAGCTATTTTGAAAAATCTCCTCCTGTAATCACAGAACTTCCAAAGGATGAATTTACAAAATGGGCAAACACCGGTGAAAAAATAGCAGAGGGGAGTACTTTTTACTGCAGAGAATATTACAATAACTCCTTTACCACCCTAAAAAGAATAAATCCTCTATTCTATGATTTGATCTTTAATAATGCACAATCCCTGCTGAAAAAAGAGCAATTGCTTGCAGGAATTTATTTTTCAAAACTCCAGGAAATCCTGCTGAGCATTCATCCTGAAGAACTAAAAACCTGGGTTAACACCGGCATCAAATTATTTGAAAAAGACCGGGAAATAGCAATACAGTATTTCCGCAATTCTGCCATCCTGCTCCAGGACCTGGAAATAACCGAACTTGAAGAATGGGCAATGAAAGGTCTTGAAATTTTTGAAAATAATTCTGCAGGAGCAAGATTGTATTTCTCCCTTAAATCAAAAAAATCCAGAGAATTCATAGAATATTTGATGAGCGGAGTTGCTCTTAAAAGAGTTAACAATATCCTGACATATTATGCATTAGGTATCTCAGGAATAAATTTTAACATTCGCTCCAGAAATCTCCTGCCAGAAGACCATGTAGATTCCATACAACCAGTAGTTTCCGGGAAAACCATCTACCTTGTACCAACAATGAAAGGATACGGGGATTTTGAAGATAATTTCATGATCTACAAACTAAGTGTAATGCATGAAGTAGGGCACCAGAAATTTGGCACTACAGGATATGCAACAAAATCATTTCTACCATTATTAAACAAAACATCAACAAATATTAATTCTACACACCTGGAAAAAATTGTTGCTTCTGGAGATGACAAAGATAACACGGTTAGTCTTAAAGATATAATCAGCCTGTTTCCGCAACCATCTCTTGCAGCAGATATCATGGGAATTGTAGAGGATGCCAGAATCGAGTATATGATAACCAGGGTTTACAGGGGTTTGCGCCGGGATTTTGAAAGAGTCAGGGAAAAGATGGTAAGAAACAGGAAAGTACCACAAAACCGGACTGGAATATTCATGGAAGCCCTTCTTTTATTATCTGTGGACCAGGAGCCACCATTGGTAATTGATGAAGTCACCAAAGATCTTCTGGAAAAAGCCAGGGTCCTCCTGGATTTGAAAATATTCCAGCCTCAATCTTTAACCATTGACTCTCTGGAAGTTACATTTGAAATATACGAAATGCTTGAAAAGAGTATCCTTCCTGAAAATCCCAGGCAGTATACCAGCATACAAAACCTTGAGTACCGGGGTGTCGGTCCCGGACTACATTCTGAAAATGAGACTGAGGGAAATGCAGGAAAAGCATTAGAACGCTTTATACCTCTGACAGAATGGGAGCTTGCTGAAAATGAGATCATACAGGAAAACATTCAGGCAGGACCAAAGTGTGCCCTGGCAAAAAACTGGGAGGTACTTAGCAGTTTTACCTACGATGAATGGGATAGCAGGTTGAGGGATTATAAATCCGGATGGAGTACCGTATATGAAGTCTGTCCGACTGGTAAATCCACCGATTTTTACCGGGACACCCTACAGAACTACATCCATGAAATTTCACTCATAAAACGTATATTCAGGATGATGAAACCGGTTTCATTTCGTAAGTTAAGAAGACAAAGCGATGGGGATGAAATCGATTTCGATGCGATTGTCGAAGCTTTCACGGACAGAAAATGTGGTATAAATCCCACAGAACGCCTCTATATACGCCGGGACAAACGTGAGAGGGATGTTGCCACACTTTTTCTTGTTGACATAAGTGCATCCACCAGAAAAAAACTGGATAATAGCAAAAGCATACTGGATGTAGAAAAGGAGGCACTTGTCCTGATGACAGAGGCCCTGGAAAGCATCGGGGATAAATATGCGATCTATGCTTTTTCCGGCGATACCAGAAATGATGTGGAATACTATACCATAAAAGATTTCGGGGAAGTTTTTTCAGAAAATGTTGAATGCAAAATCGATGCACTGGAACCCGCAGATAACACCCGTCTGGGTCCTGTAATCAGACATTCCATAACTAAACTGAAAGAAATTGATGCAAAAATTAAACTTTTGGTATTATTATCCGACGGTGAACCCTATGATTTTGGGATTGCAGACGGGAAATACGAGAATGAAGTTGCAATTGAAGATACAAAAATGGCAATTCAGGAAGGAAAAGCCCTTGGAATGCACTTTTTCTGTATAACCGTTGATTCAAAAGCAAGCGATTATATGCATTCGATATTTTCCGATGTGGGTTATACCATTATTGATAATGCAACTACCCTTCCTGAAAGACTTCCCATGCTCTATAACAGGCTCACCACCTGATCAATTCACTGACTTTTTTCTTTTTCAGAAATAATTTTCCTCAACATCTTCACAACCTGTGGCTCATCTCGTTGGGGTTTCAAGAATACAACCAACAGTGCAATCAATATCAAAAAGTAGTCTGACAATCTGTACAACAATTCAGGAGGATTGGCATAATCATTCGTGCAATCAGACACATGAGCTGTATTTACATCCAGTCCATAATACATATGTTCCTCATCCGAGCCGATCATACGGAAACCACATGAAACATAGAACCTGCCGGCAGCGTAGTGGTGTGGAGATCTATAAGAGGTAGTCACATAAACACGGCTGTATCCCTTATAGCGGGCATGCCCAATGATGCAATTAACCAATCTGTGACCGTGCCCCCTTTTCTGCTGGCGGGAAAAAAGAAGCAATATATAGATAGCATCCCTGGCCTCATATACATAAGCCACAGCCTCTCCCCAGGCAAACCGGCGGGAATGCATTGCAAATTCGCAGTCATGGAAATAGTCCAGCAGTGAGAAACTGTCATAGATTGCCCTGGAAGCATCGATGGCCTCCTTGCAACAGGCCACACGACCGATGTCCCTGTCTTCGGTTAAACGCATAAAACACCTTAAAATAAATTAGGAAGGCAGCAAGCATAAAGGTTGTGGTGGAAAAACAGAATTGAAGTGAAAAAAGAAAGGAGGAAAACGGGAAAGAGCGGAAAATTATTCCCCTATATCCTCCGAAGCCCTGCCAAGGGCTTTCAGGAATTCAATGGCTATCCCCAACCCTTTCTGGAAATCCTCATCTCCCATCTCACGAAGTGCACCATACATACCAACCTTAGGAGGGTTCATCAAAGCCTTGTCCAGACCGGGATCCTGCATACTCCTTTCCAGTACATCCACAAGATCTGTACTGGCAACTCCGTTGAGCAGTTTTAGCATGGGTGTCATCACATTTGCAACGCCGTGGACCGTTTCATCATTAAGGTAACTCTGCATGATACGGGCAGTCCTGACAATATCCACGAAGGCGTCGATGTCTGCCTGTGTCATTCCTATATTAACATTCTTTATATCTTCAGCCATACCAATCACCTCACATCAATGCCTTTATACTCATATCCCAGTGCAGGTAGTAATACATCCGGTACAGATACCAGCCAAGCTGAGTGGTATCGAACGACTGGGGCGGGTTCTTGTAACTCCAGGTAGCAATGTATGCTCTACCGGTATGAGCATCAGAGGCCATATCCGTAATTATCGGGCAGCCGGTCTCACCCTTGTACTTCGATTTGATATTGTTGCCATTGATCGTATTGATCAGATTGTGGGATACCACCTGTGCCTGATAGTGCGCACCGATTCCTGTTTTCAGGATGTCGGCCGGACCATTGTCCCCCACAATGTACACATTATCCTTATCCCCGAGCGGACCCCGATATTGCAAGGTTGTTTTATCCGCGTCAATCCACCCTTTCTCATCTGTAAGACCCGAATCCAGTACAGCCTTTTGTGGCTTATGTGGAGGAACTGTGATAAGCAGGTCATAGTTTTCCTGCCTGCCGTCGGTAGATTCAACCATCTTGTTTGAAGCATCAACCTTGCCAAGCTGGAACTGCCTGATGGCCTCAATTCCTTTTTCTTCAAGACGACCGGTAACCAGTTTATTAAACTCCGGCGGACCTATTGGTTCCATAGGCCAGAGAAGCGTCAGCTGCACATCATCCCTGATATTACGTATATCCCTCAGGTAACTCTCCAGCAAAAAGGAGAATTTCACAGGGGCACCCGGGCAGGGTATAGGCATTCTGGAAACCGAAACCACTATTCTGCCACCTTTGAAATTGCGGATAAGTTCCCCTACTTCCAGGGCATCGTCCATAGATGTATAGAATGTATTGAGATCATCTTCAAGACCCGGCACACCGGAAGCATCCGATCTTGCCCCCATTGCAATCACAAGATGATCATATGAATAATTTTTACCGGATTTGACAGTTACCTGCTGCCTGTTCAGGTCAATACCCGTGACTTCACCCTGATCCCCAAAACGACTCTTAATCCTGGGACTCAACGATTCTTTCCTCGGCCTGACCAGGTCCTCAGGGGTGTATAAACCAAAGGGCAGAAAAGTAAAACCACCCTGATTGACCCCCATATCGTTTTTGTCAAGCACTGTAATTTCAAGTTCACCCTTTGCAATTTTGCGCCTGAACTCACGGGCCAGTGTGTTTGCAATCACCGCACCCGCATAGCCGGCTCCAAGTATCAGTACTCTTTCTTTCATGACAATCGCCTGTTGCAATATTATTACAGTACTGATATTGGATACCAGCCCTATATAAATCAAATTAAGTACGGCTACTGTAACAAGAATATTAGAAGTACTGTAATCTGAATGGGTAAAAGTCCGTAACGGTGTTAATCGCCTCTGCAGGGAAAGCCTATAAGCAGACAGCACCGCAAATAATGAATAGGCAGATTTCAAATATTAATATAGTGAACAATCATGCCACCTGAAAAAGGGATATTCCAGATGATAGTGTTAATCACTACAGTAATAATATATGTTGCCACAGTTAACCTGATTTTTTACATGGCAGGCGGAAATATTCCTATTTATGCACCCGGTACACTGGTAGTAGCATTGCTGGGTTATGTGCTTGGAACGTACCTTTATTCGAAGATATATGAATGAGGAGCCTTCCAAATGTTAATATAATCTACCTTCATTATTATGTAATGGGGAATTTAATGAATAATGTAAAAAAGATTTTAATTGCAACAGATGGCTCAGAACACTCCAAAAAGGCGGCATCCGAAGGAATAAGCCTGGCAAAAATCTATGGTGCAAGAGTATTTGCAGTACACGTAATGAAAGAACTTTCATCAAAAACCCTTCCTTATGGAGCAAGAATCACAAATTTTGACATCCCCCACGAAGACATAAAAAGAGAAGGACAGGAAGCCCTTCAGTATGTGGAAGAACTGGGAGATCCCCAGGGAGTAGCTGTTGATACAGCTCTTTTGACAGGTAATCCCGCGGAGGAAATACTGGATTTTGCAAAAGAAAATGAAATAGACATAATAGTTATGGGCTCACTGGGACGCACAGGCCTGGAGCGCTATCTTATGGGAAGCGTTTCTGAAAAGGTCCTAAGACATGCAAAAACTGCGGTAATGGTAATCCCTTGAAATTATTCAAGGGATTCCAGTGCTTTTCTCAACATATCTGTTGATTGTTCCATTTCAGAAGAGGCAGCAGAAACGTATTCTGCAGCCTGCTGGAACCCTGCGTCCTCAAGCTGGGGAATCCAGTTTTCAAAACTTTCACAATGGTTTTCGTTGTGTTCTATCCAGTGTCCAAGCAAATGTTTCAGTTTATCCCTGTTTATTTCTTCCATTGTACCATCTCATACATTACGCGGATCGGTAATCTCACCTTTTATAGCCGAAGCAGCAACCGTTGCCGGAGAAGCAAGATAGATATAGCCACCTGTACCCATACGCCCCCGGAAGTTACGGTTTGCAGTGGAAATACATACTTCACCCTCACCAATAACCCCCATATGACCACCCAGACATGGACCGCATCCGGGAGTACCCATAGTAGCGCCAGCATCGAGGAAAATCTCTATTAAGCCTTTGCTTGCGGCTTCCTTCATAATCTGCCTGGAAGCCGGTATTATAATCGTCCTTACGGCAACCTCATTCCCTTTCAGGACTTCTGCCGCAGCTTCGAGATCCTCCAGCCGGCCATTGGTACAGGTACCGATAAATGCCTGATCGAGTTTTTTACCTGCAATCCCGGACACACCGCAAACATTGTCCACCTCATGGGGACAGGCAACCTGCGGTTCAAGGGAGTTCACATCGATGTGATATTCGGCTACGTAATCTGCATCCCCGTCCGAATAAACAGGTTCATAATCACTGACTGCCCGGTTTTTCAGGTATTCAAAGGTCGTGGCATCAGGAGGTACTATACCCGCCTTGGCACCCATTTCGATAGCCATGTTGGAAAGGGTCATCCTGCCTGCCATGGAAAGATTCTCTATGGCATCACCATAGAATTCAACCGCTTTGTAGGTCGCCCCTGATGCGGTCACCTCCCCGATGATCTTGAGGGTGAGATCCTTGGCACAAACCCTGTCATCCAGTTTTCCCTCCGCTGTAATCCTGATAGATTCAGGGACACGGAACCAGAGTTTGCCGGATGCGAATATTTCGGCCATATCCGTTGCTCCTACACCGGTACCGAAGGCACCGAAAGCACCATATGTACAGGAATGAGAATCGGCACCCACGATCAACTTACCCGGCATTGCAAAACCCTTCTCAGGTAACACCTGATGGCAGATGCCGTTACCAATATCATAGAAATTGCGTATGCCCTGCTGACGTACCCAGCCCCTGATGTCCTTCTGC
Organism: Methanohalophilus mahii DSM 5219; assembly: GCF_000025865.1. Taxonomy (NCBI): domain Archaea; kingdom Methanobacteriati; phylum Methanobacteriota; class Methanomicrobia; order Methanosarcinales; family Methanosarcinaceae; genus Methanohalophilus; species Methanohalophilus mahii. Next base: position 437,658 of record NC_014002.1, on the reverse strand, counting down.
AGACCAGCCGTAGTATCGGAATTCGCTGGTGCCAGATGATCAAAGGGAATCACTATACGTGAAGGATCCCACACTTTTTCAACTTCCATCTGGCGGAAAGAACGGACTGCCAGAATGCTGGTACCGTCGTGGGCCATTGCATAATCAATATCAGCTATCACAAAATCATTGGCCTTTGCCTCTTTGCCGGCTGCCCGGCTGAATATCTTCTCGCTGATAGTACTCAAAATAAACACCTGTGAGATTCTTGGGGAAAATACGTTTTTACCCTGTATAGATTTTATGTACCATAATCTTTTCCAATACTCAGAGGGTCTTCAGAAAATCAGTCAGGTCAACAGAATGTGTCTGGAAACCGCAAATCTTCCAAGGGTCACCACCCAGTGCAAGAGCAGTGAATTGGGCAATGTTCATATGCACCATATCGTACTCCTCTCCAAACTCCTTTTCTATAACAGGCTGGTAACGGTCATACTGTACCTGACAGTTGGGACACATATGGAGTACAAGTTGCACATCTGCCCTTTTCAGGCTTTCCAGCTTGGCATGAGTGGCTTTCAGGGACATTTCACGATTGACATAACGCTGGGAAAATCCCGCACCGCATGTCAGTGTCCTGTCCTCATACCATTCCACCACATCTCCACCGCAGGCCTTTGCAATATGATCGATAAGCTCCGGATGTTCCGGATTGCCGGCAACGTCCTCATAATCGATCTTGTAGTAATGACAGGCATGATGGGCAGCCATCTTCACACCGGCAAAATCAATGATTGATAATTCCCCGATTCGATTGGCATTCTTTGCCAGCACTTCCACCACATGATAGAAGTTTCCAACTTCATCGAAACTGTCCGCTTCATATTTCAGGTCATCAAGCCCTGCAGCCTCCACGTTGTCATTGACAAGGCTGATGACCTGCCTGTTATTATTGAGCAGGGAGCAGGATTTCTTATTGATGGCATAGCATGTGGCACACATTGTTGTGATATTGGTGTAACCTTCCTTTTTGGCCACAGCAAAATTGCGGGCTGCAATCGCGGTGGTGGTCATCTGGTCAAACAGGTCAAAATAATGTCCCAGACCGGTACAACAGGACTGCTCCCCGCTGACAAGATAATCCACTCCAAGTCTGTCAAATGCGTATTTAGTGGAACTTTCAATGCCTGGATACTCCGAACTAACCAGACAGGATTTAAACAGCAATAATCCTTTTACAGGTACATCCGCAAGTTCCTTCATTCATCCTCACCTTCTTCTGCAGCCATCTCCTTAAGCCTGACAAAACGATCCTCAAACCCGATACCCTTAAGTAGCGCTTTGATCTCGCCCCTTTCGTCTTCTATGGCCAGGGGACCCAGGCCGAGTTCCTCCCGGATATCCTCCAGATTGTCCCTGAAATGCTGCCAGTGTTTACCCAGGTCCTCCTCCATCTGTCCGATATAGGGTGCAGGTATCTGGCTGATACCCAACCTGGCGAAAGATTCGGGATATTCAAAAAGCACACTCAATCTCTCAATACCAATACCTTTGTTAATTGCCATCTGACGCAATACCTGCACAATCTGGGAAGGACTGTTGTTACGCGGGCAGCGCAGGTTACATGTATAGCAATAGAAGCAATTCCATATTGTCTTGTCTTCAATTACACTCCAATCGTTCTCTTTGACCCTTTTCATTACATTGCGGGGATTGTAATCACTGTATCGTGCCGCCGGGCACGAAGAAGTACAGGCACCACACTGCATACAGCGCTCGATACCGATAGAATCCGAGGTCCGGAGGCTTTTCTTGACGGTTTCTACAAGAGATCCACATTCCGGAGTGTCATGATTTTCATTCATTCTTCCACCTCTTCCAGGGAAGAGAACATATCACTGAGTCCCTTTGCATGAGGAATATAAGCCTTCTTGAGATGCAATCGATCACCATATTCTGCTTTTAATTCAAAAAACCGTGCCTCAGCCAGTGGATAGATTATTTCACCAATCTGGTTATCCGGTGGTTCTTCCACAAAAACAACATGAAAAACACCCCTATTGAATGCCATATCAAGCATTTCCGCTGTCACAATGGTAGTTGTCGGCACCCTTATGATCTTTGTAGAAGCAGGATAATCCTGCGCACTACTTCCTATATTATCAATGGTTGAATATGCGATGTTGCAGCTGGCAAAGACAATGGTATCCCCTGCTTGAGCCAGACCTTCTATCTCGGCTACCAGTTCTTCCCTGCTGTAGCCCCTGATATGGATCGCATCTTCATCACAGAGGGAGGTGCAATAGCCACATCCATTACACACGAGCGGATCGATTTTTACCTTATCCTCTATGGAAATGGCCCCAAAGGGACATGTTACACACTTGCCGCATAAAGTGCACACATCAGGGTCTGCAACTGCAATATGCGGATCCAGATATATCTCACCTGCCGCCAGGAAAGCATGAGCGCGGGAGGCAGCAAGCCCGGCTTGGGCTATTGAGTCTGTTATGTCCTTGGGGGACTGGGCACTGCCACAGACAAATATGCCTTCCTTTGAAGTGTCGACCGGCCTGAGCTTGGAATGTCGTTCCTTGATGAAACCGTCTTCACTTAGATTGGTATCCATTATCCGGGCAATCTGCTGTGTACCTTCTGATGGCTCCATGGCAGCAGAGAGTACCACCATATCAGCCGGCAATTCCATAAGTTGCTGGTTCAGGGTATCCTCGACCTTCACCACAAGCTCGGAATTATCTCGTTCTGCAATCTCGGCAGGCCTACCACGCACGAATTGGACAGCCATTTCCTGTACGGCACGGTAGTAGTGTTCATACAGGCCAAAGGCACGCATATCAATGTAACAGATGGTGACATTCACATCCGGATATTTTTTCTTTATAAGACTGGCATGTTTAAGAGCTGCCATGCAACAGTAGCGGGAACAGTAACGGTTTCCCGAAGATTTCTCATCCCTGGAACCCACACACTGGATCATAACAACGTTTTTCGGCCTTTTTGCATCAGAGGGGCGCAGTAATTTACCCTGAGTAGGGCCATTTACACCAAGTATCCGGGCAAGTTCCATCTGGGTTAGAACGTTGGGAAAGCGACCGTAACCATATTGGGGTTTGGAGGAAGGATCATATTCACCAAAACCGGTCGCAGCAATAATGGCTCCCACCTGTATTTCGATATGTTTGTCCTGTTGGGAGAAATCAATAGCATCTACATTGCAAACCTCCCTGCACTTGCCACACCTGCCACCCTTAAGTTCTATGCAATGTTCAGGATTGATGGAATATATCTGGGGTACTGCCTGGGCAAATTTTATTGATACGGCTTTTTTGTCCTTTGAACCACAGTTGAATTCATTTTCTGTAACTACAGGACATACTGCAGCACACTTACCACAACAGACACATTTATCGGTTACATACCGGGGATTCTGAGTAATACTTACCTGAAAGTTACCGGTAATTGAATCTATATTTCTGATCTCACAATCAGTTAGCAGTTCTATTTTGGGATGAGAAGCAACTTCATTCATCAGGGGACTGAGAGAACACATGGCGCATTCCTCGACCAGTTTCTCCGGGGAAAATATCTTGCCAATCTTTGCGGCATTGCCACCTATTGTCGTTTCTTTTTCCACAAGATAAGTGTGCACTCCACTATTGGCAAGATTAAGGGCGGCATTAATACCGGCAATCCCACCACCGATTACCAGGGCATCAGGATTTATAGGCAAACTGTACTGCTCAACGGGCTGTGCCCGAAAAAGGCGAAGCATGCTTGAATTGAGCATCGAAAACGCTTTGTGGGTGGCCCTGTCGGAATCGGTATGCACCCAGGAGCATTGTTCCCTTAAGTTGACAACTCTGAGAAATTCCTGATTTATTCCGCATTGGGAAGCACATTTTTTGAAAAGGTTTTCATGCTTGGCGGGCGTACATGCCCCCACAACTACCCTTTCAAGACCGCTATTTTCAATCTCGTCCTTAAGGTATTGTTGACCCCGATTGGAGCACAGGTACTCATAATCAAATACTTTACAATCCGGAAAGGAATCCTTGAGCTTTTTAATATCAATATTGTCTGAAATATTGCCCCCACAATGGCAAATAAAAATACCTGAGGGTTTTTTCGAATCATTCATTAAAAGAGGTCTTCAGAAAGCAATATATAAAATTAGCCCGAAAGGGTACATATATTGCCTGAAACAGACAATAATGATGTACCACTCCCCAATAGGGCAAAAGGATGAGACGGATATCTCATATGTATTTCAAAAAAGGGAAACTCATAAAGAATCAGATGAAAAAAGAAATGCCAATCAGGAGAATTCTTTAAGGCGATTTATATTTTCCAGCAGAATCTGGTTCTCTGAAAGAATTTCATGTTCTATACTTTCAATAATGGAATCCATGGGTACTACAAGTTTATAGACTTTGATAGGCCTCCCCTTTCCTTCATTGCGTTTTATTTCCTCATATTCAACCCAGCCCTTTTTCTTCAGGAGGAAATTCATAGCAATGCTCACTTCAGGTTGCCTTAACTGTGACATTGATTCTATTTTCCGGGAGGAAACCTCTTCACCACATGAAAGACAGGCAAGTGTCCTTGCAATTGGTTTTGAAAGGTGCAGCCTTCTTAGCAACTTTGCAATTTCTCTTTGATTTTCAGTCATTGAAAATAGTTCATCTTCTTCCATGGAAACACCGATAAATAATTTGAATGGGACGTTCACCAGAGTATATAATCTTCATATATGTACTTAAGATTTATATTATCCATTCCATATATAAAGTTATGGAAGTACAGACACTAAAAGATACTCAATAGAAGAAAACTTTTTACAAAAACAGATATAATGGTGGGCCCGCTGCGATTCGAACGCAGGACCTCACGGTTATCAGCCGTGCGCTCCACCAAGCTAAGCTACGGGCCCATTGGAACACGATTTGTCATCGCGCAACCACTCAAATACACACCCTCATACTTTAAGGTTTCGGCTAGGTGACTCCCTTTTAGCATATTTTGGCAAAATTATAAGATTGATACTAAAAGGTAATTGGATATAAAAAGAAAGGGGAAAACATAACTTGTCTTACCCGGATTAAAATCTATTCTCAATTATTTCTGCTTCATTTTACCAGCCAGGTCTTTGCCAAGCCTGTTGCATTCCAGAAGGTCCTTTTCATTTGGAGCATACTGGATTCTCAGTACAGGGTCTATAACTTCCATACCTGCTTTACGTAGTTTATTTGCTATATGGACAGGGGCCTCCCCACTCCAGCCATAAGAACCAAGAGCAGCACCTATTTTGCCCTCCACTCCGGCTTGCACCATTTTATCAATGAATTTTGAAATTGGCAGATGCATAGCATAGTCGAATGTGGAAGAACCTACAGCAATCGCATCGGCAGAAGCGGCTTCTGCAGGGTCCCATTAACTGTCCATCTTTACTTCAACGTGTCTTGTCCTGGCACCTTCAGCTATGGCCTCAGCCATCTTTTTGGTGTTTCCCTGAGTACTCAGGTATACTACTGCTAATTCGGGCATCTTTTCCACTCCTCAATCCTAATTATAAAAAGATGTGCTGTTTGTTATTTTAAGTGTTTCCCGTGAAAATCCAAAACCGGTATTAAAGGTAGGAAAATAATAGTGAGGGGAAGCAAGATTGGCGATAGGTTTATTAGTAATGATTGCAACTGTGAATTGCAAATGTGGGCCGGTAGATCAGCTCGGAAGATCGCTACCTTGGCATGGTAGAGGCCTCGGGTTCGAATCCCGACCGGTCCACCATAATTTTGATATCTTTTCTGGCTTAATTCTATAGACTGACCCTTAACAAACTTATTTTTGCAACATATAATCAGTTTCATTGATACTGCTATTGTATTGCAGATTCCATATAAGCATCCAGTATTCATATATATCAGAAAAGCAGACTGAGCATGGGTATATTACTAATTTCTAAGTGGGGGTAATATCATGGCAGACAAAGCAAACAAAGTTCCACAAAACGTTGATGGACCATACTATGTAGATAACCAGTGTATAGCATGTCGTCTTTGTACATCCGATGCACCGGACAATTTCATGATGACTGATGACGAATCAACTGCATATGTATATAAACAACCTGAGAATGACAGTGAAAGGGAAGCCTGTGAAGAGGCAGTGGATACATGTCCGGTGGATGCTATCGGTAATGATGGATGAAATGTGGCATTCACATTAATATAAATTATTTTTTTTATTTTTAAATTTTGTACAAATTCAAAAAGGAGTTGTATATAATGAATACATATTTTGTGCCTGAGATCTCTGATAATGTGTACTGGGTGGGAGCAAAGGACTGGGACCGGCGTATGTTCGATGCACTGATACCCCTGCCGCAGGGAACTTCCTACAATGCTTATCTTGTAAAAGGTGATGCAAAAACAGCCCTTATCGATTCCGTCAATCCGGGATTTGAGAAAGAGTTAGAGAAGAAGATCAGCCAGGTCCATGATATAGAGTCTATAGATTATGTCATCATGAACCATGCCGAACCGGACCATTCCCATTCCATACCCCGTATAATGGAAAAGGCACCTGAAGCCATGCTGGTAACAACAGAAAAAGGGGCAAAGATGGCAGAAACTTACTACGGTGTTTTCCAGGAACAAATAATGGTGGTAAAGGAAGGGGACACTTTAGATCTTGGCAATCGGACGCTGCGTTTCATAAGTGCACCGTGGCTCCACTGGCCCGAAACCATGTTCACATTTCTGGAAGAGAACCGGGTACTTTTCCCATGTGATTTCTTTGGGGCACATACAGCTTTTGGAATGTATGATGAGGATGTAGAGGACCTGATGAGCCTGGCAAAAAAATATTTCGGCGAAATCATGATGCCATTCAGAAAGATGGGAAAGAAAGGGCTGGAAAAAGCACAGGGATTATCCCCCGCAATGATCGCACCCAGCCATGGGCCCATATATAGAAATCCTGAGAAAATATTTGATGCATATTCTGACTGGACTTCAGGGAAAACAAAAGAAAAAGCAACTATTGTTTACGTCAGCATGTGGCAGTCCACACAGGATATGATAATGCAAATGGTAGAGATACTCCAATCGGAAGGTATTGATGTATGCCTGTACAATCTGGAAAATGCGGATATCGGTGACATCGCCATGGATCTGGTAGATTCCAGGGCAATAGTGCTTGGCACACCCACGGTGCTTGGAGGCATGCATCCACTTGCCCTGCATGCAGCAAACCTTGTCAAAATCCTCCGTCCACCTCTCAAATATGGAGCTGCCCTGAGCTCCTACGGATGGGGAGGAGGCGCCCTGTCACAGGTGCAGGACGTACTGGGATCAACAAAGATAGAGCTTGTGGGAGCATTGGGTGTGAAAGGACCCTCTACTGAAGAAGACACCAACAAGATTGTCGACCTTGGCAGGGAACTTGCAGAAAAAATAAAGGATAATGAATAAGGACTCATTATACATTCTTGATGCAGGCATTTACATGGAAACTCAACCTATGGTTCCACCCCATCATAATGTAAAAATAAATATTCCAACCGCCAATCCACTCTTTGTGGTCGGGATTCTGGGGATTGCCACAGTATTATTAATGAGGAGAAGGGAAAGGCCATGAAAAGCTTTTCCTCCATCTCGGTTTTTTATTTTTATAACAAACCCGACATCATTTGTCCGTAAGATAACCCAGCTTTTCTTCAAGACGGGTAATCTTTTCCACGTAACCACCAGCATCAAATTTCCGCTTTAGCCCGTTGGCATTCATATACCGCACCTTCCCGAAAATATCACGTTCCTTCCAGGCCCGGTCATGCTTGCCAAAACACCAGGCAATACCCGCATAACCGTTAGGATCCCTGCCGTCCAGCTCATATTTATTGTTAAGGTATAGGGCGATCTGATATGCTTGCTCGGGGCTATCTGTCCATTCCAGTATCTTCTTGCCCCAGTACATGCGCATGTAACCGTGCATTTTTCCTGTCAGGACCATTTCTCTCTGGGCTGCATTCCAGTAGGGATCATGAGTTCGGGCCTGCTCAAACTCTTCCTGAGTATATATGTACTGTCTGAAATCATCCCTGTGTTCTGCAAGAGTCTTTTTTGCCCAATCAGGAAGGCAGTCAAGGGAGTCGTAATCTTTATCATAATACACAAAATTCATTGCCAGTTCCCTGCGAACAACAAGTTCTTCCATATATGCGGTTGATCCACCCTTTTTAGCATCCTGGACCTTTAGTGCAATTTCAAGCGGTGAAATTTGACCGAAATGCAGATAGGGACTCATTCCCGAAAGGAAATCGAGGTTTGGATCATTACGTTTTTCATCATAATCTCCCAGTCTGTGTGCAATAAAATCTGACAGCTTTTCTCTGGCCTGATGAATACCCCCTTTATATCTCGGAGAGGGTTTTACACTCCTGTCAATATCCATACTATTCAGAATTTGTTCAAAATCATTCAGATCCAGAGAATCCTGATCAATTTCCAGGGAAGAATTGGCCAAAGCAGATAATTCAAAGGGATGCACGAATTCATCAAGATGTTTATGGATTTTCCTGCGCAGGGTGGCTGCCGACCATTCCTCCTTATCGGAAACATTTTCCACCGGCACTATAACATTACTTTCCACCTGCGCAAAAGGACAGGAAATCGATGCAGCAAGATTTTCACGCCAACCGCGCTGTAATTTCTGGTAATCCTGATCGGTAACCAACAGGCTTGCATCCCGGGCAAACTCATGGACAACATCAACCGGGTTTCCCTTTAACATCACAAATTGTATACCCAATTTTTCCAGGGATTTTTTTGTTTGAACCAAACCTTCAAGCATGAATGTATAATGACGCAGGTTGGCTTGCGGATATTTTGTCAGGCAGAATAGAACCAGTAGAGGCAAATCCATTTTATTTGCCTGCTGTATAGCAAATTCCAGTGCATGATTATAATCCACACGCTGGGAAGATTGCATCCAGTAGAGTACGTATGTTCCGCTTCCAATCGGTTTCTCGTTGAGCCAGTGAATCCGTCCAATATTTGCCATCACAAGGAATTTTATCTTCTATCACATAAAAGACTAGTTATCGATACAAAAATATTTCTAGGTCACACACATTGGTCGAACATAGTAAGATAATAGGAAATTAAGCATGGAAAAGGAAGAAAAGGTAATTGCAATTTTGCTGACAATGGCGATATTATCCCTGGCTGTAGCTTATGTCACCTATTTTCCCAACTCTTTTAACAAAACAGGTGAACAGCCCTTAACAGATTCTACAGAAGTAGGGGAAACTGTGACAATCGAAGGAACCCTATATAGTAAAGAAACCACATTCAACGGAAATCACCTGATTCTTCAGATAGATTATAATTCCGATTTGCTGACTGTATTTGTACCTGAAGATAACGGTGCAATGGACATAGATTCACGGATAGCTGTCGGGGATAAATTAAGGATAAAGGGAGAGGTGGACGAATATAAGGGTGATCAGGAGATCATAGTGGAAAATGAAAACGATATCAAGAAAATGTAAATCGGTACAATTTTAAGCCATTAAAAATATCATTCCTATACATGAAAGCCTGTATTATGTGTGGAGGAAAGGGGACCCGACTTAGGCCTTTGACTTTTGACAGACCAAAACCAAACATTCCTATCATCAACAAAGCTTCAGTAGTACACCTTGTGGAGCATCTTGCAAAAGAAGGATTCACTGAGATTATAATCACTCTGGGTTACATGGGTGATAAGATCCGGGAGGAACTGGGTGACGGCAGCATGTTCGGTGCCCATGTGGAATACGTGTACGAGGAGAAAAAACTGGGTACTGCAGGAGGTGTGAAGAACGCCGAGAAGTACCTCTGTGATGAACCGTTCCTGGTAGTTGGCGGGGACCATGTCATGGATCTTGAACTCCGTACAATGTACAGGTTCCATGAAAGTAATGACGCAATAATTACAATCGGTCTGCTCTCCATAGATGACCCCAGGGAATTCGGTATCGCGGATATGAACGTGAACAACCGTATAAATCGATTCCTTGAAAAACCAGGACCTGGTGAAATATTCAGTAATCTTGCAAGTACGGGTATATACATGTGTGATCCGGAAATCTTCAAATGGATCCCGGAAAACCAGCCCTATGATTTTGCCAAAGACCTATTCCCATCACTGATGGCAGAAGACAGAAGAATCAATGGTTTGCTTGTGCGAGGGCACTGGACCGATGTGGGCAATCCGGCAGCCTATCGCCAGGCACAGCGCTGGATGCTTGAATCAATGCCTGGAACAACCATCGAAGGTCACTTCAACACCAAGGATTCCCGTATCAACGGACCTCTCAAAATCGGCAACAATGTGGTGATCGGTTCCAACACAGCTGTTGTAGGGCCCGTGGTACTCGGTGAGAACACAACAATAGGTGACAATGTCCTGATCGGCCCCTATACGACAATTGGTTCGAACTGTGTCATCAAGGATGGCTGCAGGATTCTTTCATCCTACATATTCAATGATGTGACCATAGGAAGTAATTGTAATACATCGGGTACTGTGATTGATAACGCTACGGTGGTTGGACAAAACTGCAGCCTGGAAAACGGGACAGTAATCGGCCCCAGGGTACATATAGGGAATAATTCAACTATTCATTCCAATGTGAAGATCTGGCCGGACCTGACAATCAAAAGTGGATCCATAATACAGGAAAATATATTAAATCCTGATTATGGCTAAATAAAAAGAGAGATTGAGTATCCTGAGTGGATATTCAATCATTTAATTATTTTTATTCTTCTATGGACACCAGCGTAATATTGAACGTCAGTGTTTCACCGGCCAGAGGATGATTGAAATCAATCATTGCAGCGGTGTCATTAACATCGACAATTGATACCTGCTGGCCATAAGCGGTTGAAAGCCGGTCTCCTATTTGGTATGGTGTTGTTTTATTGGGTAAATCATCAAAGGGTACTGCCCTGACAAGCTCTTCTTTGTAGGAACCATATGCTTGTTCAGGGGAAAGTTGAACTGTCTTTTCTCCCCCTACAGTCATTCCCTGCACTGCGCTGTCAAAGCCTTTGATCATTCCCTCTCCTCCCAGGGTGAAACCCAGGGGCTCATATGTTCTGGCAGGGTTGTGTATACCCGCCTCCAGGGCAACTTCTTCCACGGAAGTATCGAATACTGTACCGTTTTCAAGCTCACCAACATAATCCACGGTGACATTGTCCCCTTCCTCTGCAACTTCAGCGGGGGTCGAGCAGCCACTTATGAGAAGAATTGCGGCAATTGCTATAATAAATAGGAGTTTTCTCATGCTCCGATTAATTTACTATTCATGATAAAACTTGTCATTCACGAACCACTGTTGCTGAAATGGACCTGAAACCGTGACCTGTTACCCTCACATCAACAAATTCGCCCAGAGGAAGTTTTTCTGAGATACCTATAAGTATCGGATAGGAGCCCATCTGCCTGCCAAAGGTACCCACAGAACCCTCACCCCAAACCTCACAAAGCACATCCTTGAGTATAGTACCCCGGGGCACTACCCTTCTCAACATGGGCAAATCGATATCCTTGCGGACCTGTTCCTTGTATTTCAAAAAAATTTTTCGGTTTTTGGCCAGAGGCAACGCCTGTTCTGCTGCAGGAGTACCACTAAAGGGCATAACCTGGCGAATGTTTATCCTGCGCAACAAAAGATCATTATCCAGAATATTTTTCAGAAAATCATAATTCAAACCGAAGGTTTTTTTTGTTTCTCCTGCCAGACCGTGGACAAAATTAAGCCCGGGAAGCAGATGTGAAAGACCATTGTCACCCCTTATGCTTCCAATCTCATTCATCAATTTTACAGCTTCAAACACATCATCTGGCATTGCTTTGAGATTGTTGGCCCTGATTACAGCAGGATCGGCACTTTCCATACCCATGGCTGCTACATCCCCAGGTGTGTGATATTTCAAAATGGTCTTCATTATTTTACTACATTCATCCGGGTAGGTGGCTATAGTTGCCGGATTGGCATTATCCATATGCAGTACCTCCAGACCCGGAGCCACTTTCCGAATCCCCGAATACAGGGATTCAAGCGCCTGCGGGTTTGGCCCTGGGAGAGAATCCCCACAATCCAATGCATGATAGGTGAAAAGATCAGGTTGGCGACCCAGGCGGAAATACAGGGCACCTTCCCTATAGAGACTCCCGGCCTCGGTAACTACGTCCTCCACGGGACGATAGGTTGACGGACCATAAAAAAATTCAGTACAGAAAGAACAGTGAGTATCCCTGCCACATCCGCGATAGGTTTCCATCTCACACATTATATTCGGGAAATCCGGATGTCGCCTGATTATAAAGGCACCCCTGTCAGCCCATCTGCCGATCTCCCCAACCGTACGCATCCGGTGTTCAACATTATCAGGATCCTCTATGCAGGGACCGGGGCCAATTATATCATGCACAAATGCCTCGATGTCCTGCCGTGCAACAAATACATCTTCATCAGCCATTTCAAGGGTTGACGCTGCCATGCCGCCTTCACTGCTGTAACCCAGGCGTATAGGCCCACCGATCACTTTCACACCCGACGTGGCCCTGCAAAGGTATTCAATTTCTTTCAGGGTGATGGGTGAGGAGCGCAGGTACTTTCCGGGGACGGTCATTCCCGACAGGATTACCACGAGATCAGATCGGGAAAGCGGGGCAAGGTCTTCCCTTTTACTGTTCCTGATACCGTCTATAGTGAAATAGGATATATCATCCCGACCGATACCACACTCTACCAGGGCTCCCGCTATATAGCGTATGTAGGGAGAAATATAGGGGGGAACGCCGAAACATGCGGGTTCGTCAACATAACCGTCTATGATTGCAACTTTCATGGATACCGTGGACCTTCCTATAAGGACAAACTGAAAGCTTACTTATATTTAATGATTCATAAACATGGAGTAATTACCCAGAGGTTTCCACATGAGAAGTGACAGTATCAAAAAAGGGACAGAGAGGGCACCCAACCGTTCCCTCCTCAGAGCTACCGGAGTTACCGATTCAGAAATGGAAAAACCGTTTATCGCGGTAGTCAATTCCTGGACCGAAGTTGTTCCCGGTCATATTCATCTTGATAAAGTATCCGAAGCCGTCAAGGCAGGTATCCGCAACGCCGGAGGGGTACCCTTTGAATTCAATACTATAGGCATATGTGACGGTATTGCCATGGGCCATGAAGGAATGAAATATTCCCTCCCCAGCAGGGAAGTTATCGAGGATTCGATCGAGCTCATGCTCGAAGGCCACCGCCTGGACGGGATGGTCATGATCACATCATGTGACAAAATCACACCCGGACATCTCATGGCTGCCGGCAGACTGGACATTCCGACTATAGTGGTTACCGGCGGACCTATGCTACCTGGTTTTTCGGGAGATGAACCACGGGACCTGGTCTCCGTATTCGAGGGGATCGGGGAACACCGCACCGGCAAAGCCACCGACGAGCAACTGAAGGTACTGGAAAATGTATCATGTGCAGGTGCCGGATCATGTGCCGGAATGTTTACCGCCAATACAATGGCGTGTATGACCGAAGCGCTGGGACTGAGTTTGCCCGGCTGTGCCACGGCCCATGCGGTAGATGCCAAAAAGATCCACATCGCCAAGGAATCCGGAGAACGTATCATGGCATTGGTGGATGAAGGGCTCTCAGCACGCAAGGTGGTCAGCCAGAAATCTTTCGAGAATGCGATCATGGTAGACATGGCGGTGGGTGGAAGTACCAACACAGCCCTGCACCTGCCGGCTATTGCCCACGCATTTGATATGGAACTGCCTCTGGATACATTTGACCGCCTGGGCCGTTCAATCCCTCACCTCATCGGATTGAGACCTGGTGGCAAATATCACATGATCGACTTTGAAAGAGCTGGTGGCGTGCATGCAATAATGCAGAGATTGAGATCAAAAATCAACCGGGGTGAAAAAACGGTCACCGGAAAAACAGTTGGAGAAAATATCGACGAATACGTGATCATAAATCCTGCCATAAATAAGAAGATTATCCAGACCCTTGAAAAACCCCTCCATCAGGAAGGAGGCCTGGCGATACTGAAAGGAAACCTCGCACCTGAAGGAGGAGTGGTCAAACAGGCAGCTGTTGAGCCTGCAATGATGCAGCATAAGGGGCCCGCAAGGGTCTTTGAAAGCGAAGAAGAAGCCATGCATGCAATTCTTGATAATGACATCAAACCCGGAGATGTTGTGGTAATCCGTTATGAGGGTCCCAAGGGCGGCCCGGGAATGAGGGAAATGCTCTCCCCAACCTCGGCAATTGCAGGCATGGGACTTGCCGATTCAGTTGCCCTTATCACAGATGGCAGATTCTCCGGTGGAACCAGGGGACCCTGTATAGGCCATATTTCCCCGGAAGCCATGGAAGGCGGACCAATTGGTCTAATCGAGGAAGGGGATATGATAGAGATCGATATCCCTGCAAGGAAACTGGAACTTCTCATCGATGAAGAAGAGATGCAGAAGAGAAAAGAAAATTTCAAACCTCTAGTAAAAGAGGTGAAAGGCTATCTTGCCCGTTACAGGAAATCCGTAAGTTCTGCCAACAAAGGCGCTATCAGGGAATAAATCAACAACGTTGAATGCAGGTGCCGTCTTCTTTATCCGCAAGGGAGATGGTACCTTCCCCGATCATATCTTCGATATCTTTTTCAATTTCATCCTTTGGATAGCGGACCGAAAGAAGGCTTACAAGGACTTGCTTTTTAATAATCATGCCATCGGGAAGGTACTGGAGTATACTCTGTTTAAGAGGAGAAGGTGTTTCGTCCACAGAGATCACTTTTTCATTATTCTTTATCCTTTTCATTTTACTATAGAACGGATCATCCTCCTGTTTGGCAACTTCTTCGGGTGCAGGATTTGCAGCCACTGCAGATTTTTCATCCGGAGATACAGTATCGTGCACAGGAAAAGGGCGGACTGGATCGGGCGAGGAAGTGCCTGCCAGGTGGTCCTCAATAGATTTCAATCTGTTTTCAATTGACATGAGTTTTTGAGCCATCAAGCCTGAATCATCCATTGTCTTTTCAGGATCAAGAGCTTCTTCGAGCAAACTGCATATAAAATTGTCACTGTCCGGCATCAATTCCAGTTTCGCAAAAAGGCTATCATGAATGTCAATTTTCAGTTGTCTCATCTGAATCACTTCATTAGTATCGACCATTGACTTATGTATAAAACAATATAATCAGACTAACCTGTTAAATGGATGGGAAGAAGCAGGTTCTATTTCAAATTCCTCGACAGATTCATAGATCATGATATCTGACATCGCAGCCACCGGGAAGATATAGGGTGCATTCTCAATGGGACCATAAAGTA
The DNA here is from genome assembly GCF_000025865.1 of Methanohalophilus mahii DSM 5219. NCBI lineage: Archaea > Methanobacteriati > Methanobacteriota > Methanomicrobia > Methanosarcinales > Methanosarcinaceae > Methanohalophilus > Methanohalophilus mahii. The sequence continues at coordinate 422,244 of NC_014002.1, read as the reverse complement.
CAAAATTACCGGCTGCAGCCTGCTGCATTACGGCAGAAGCGATATCACACATCTTAAACACAAGTGGATCGTGTTTCTTTTTGTCCCTGAGCCATTCCCAGGAAGAAGGGGCGTTGTGAATTCCCGAACCTACCGGCAACCCCCATTTGGCCTTGGCTGTCAGAGTAATCCTCAGGCTGACCCCGGAACCATTGCCCATAGGAGTAATTCCGGGATCAATCAGTATATTACACATCCCGCATTCCAGAGCAATATCGATCAGGCCTTTGTCCATTGAAGAGGTACCTGACTCCAGAAGTTGCATCCTGCCTTTAAAACCTGAATCCATGGCATTGAAACCCAGGACTATGGAACTATCTATATCTGAATCTTTTAGCACCTGGCGCTCCTTTTCGCCGATGGTCATATTAATGGAATTGTAAACTGCCCTGTCCCCGAGGCCAATCTCGCTCACGTATTCTGTCGCAGCCATCCGGGCCAGAGGGTCCGGGGAATCGATAAGGAAAGGAGAATCCGTGATCTCACTGACAAAGTCAATATAGTTGCGTAGGGCTTGTTCGGTATTACCGAATATGTGCACCAGACAGGGATTACCTGTTTCATCAGATGATGCACGCTGGGAATTGAGCAGGTCCTCTGCTATTTTGCGATCAAAAAGCCCTTCATTCGCATCCCCCACGATATCATGTCCTTCATAGAATATTGTGCCTGCAAGGGCTGTGGGCAGTTCACCGGGATTTCCTCCAATTTTCACGCCGGCAATATTGGCAATTTTTTGATCTTTTTGGAACCTGAACATTTGAAAACCTCAAGCAATCTCGTAAATTAAGCCGGAAAAAGCATCCATAACCACTTTTTCACTGATAACTATATCAGCACCTATGGATTCAGGTGCCTGGTATTTCCTGACAGCTTTTCTAAAGGATACAGGAAAAGCTTCAAAGGGCTTCTCCGAATCATGATAATTATCAACAATCGAGCATATTTCATCAAGATCAGTAAGCCCGATACGATCTATAAGTTCCACCTGCTGGCGGAAACGCTGAATGGTTTCAATTTCCAGGTTCTCAATAAAGGGAATCGCCCCCTCTGAACCCAGAATTCTGCCATCTTCATCAATACCGTTTTCGTAAAGGGCTTTCAGGGTCTGCCCGGCAAGATGACCCCGGGATTCACCACCACAGAGAAGCACGTACCTGATATTGCAGTTGGAAACAACATTCATTACAACTTTCTCAGCCCCCAGATTTTCCGTTTTGCAACTACCCCAGATCGCTGCTTTTTCGAACAGAGGCATCGAACTTGCAAGGGTTACCACAGCAATACAGGATTTAGTATTGCCTGCACTGAAATCTCCTTTTGTAACAGGCCATTTTTCTGAAACTGTATCCAACTTACACAACCTCCCTTTTGTTAGAAACAAGAGATGCGGCAAGCATTATGGCCAGGGTATAATGACCCCCCACCCGGGATGTGTCAATAAACACATGCCTGTCCATAAGTACGGGTGCCCCTATTCCATTGCCCCCTCCCAGAAATACGAGTGAACGGAAGATAAGATTACCTGATATGCCATCCGGGGCAAGGATGAAGTTAGATTCCCTGATGGCATCCTCTATAAGGATCGTGTAATGTTTCGCATCTATTCCTGCATCATTTAATCGGTTTGCCAGAAAATCCGCATCCGCCAGGGTGCGATCCACACGTTCGTCCCGGCCAAGGTCCCCCATACGCCCTCCCGACAGGATGCCAACCTCAGGCTCGATACCAAACCTGCGGATATATGCAGCACTTCTTTTTACAAGCTCTATTTTATCGGAAAGGGAGTGGCCTTCATCGATACCCACAGGTGCAAGGAAAAATGGATTATTGTCATGAGTTAGCAGGAAAGCAACCCTATATAATTTTTCGATGCCGAGTATCTCTTTGAGGTGGGACAGGGTACCAGAGGCTTTTGCCGTGCCCCTTACAGCAGCATCAACATCCCCGGATGCAAGCAGACTGCCGAGAACTTCTTCCGGTTGCGGGGTATCGATCACTTCAAGGTTTGTCCCGATTGCCGATATATCACGCTGGTCGCCTACAAGAACCACCCTGGCATAACCTTCAACCTCGGCTTTTTCTGCACTCTGGATCAGTTTGGGAGTGGGATTGCGCACACCCAGTGCAACCCGGGGACAATTATCAAGAGCCCTTGTACGTATGATATCCAGCAATCCGTCTGTTTTTTTCTGCATGCCCGCCCTCATTAATATGCAAAGTTAAACAATCAACAAACAACACAATTATTAATTAGTTTTCGCTTTAATATAGGTGAGGTCACAGATGACAATAGCGCAAGATTGGGCAGAAAAATACCGTCCTGCCAAACTGGCAGATGTTGTGGGGAACAATAAACCCCTGCAGGCCCTCCGTGACTGGGAAGAAGAATGGGAGCACGGAGTTCCTGAAAAAAAAGCAGCCATATTGAGTGGACCTGCCGGTGTTGGAAAGACATCAGCTGCCCATGCCCTGGGAAATGAGATGGGGTGGGAAATTATCGAGATGAACGCCAGTGACCAGCGGACTGCCGGGATTATCGAGAAGGTGGCTGGTTCTGCTTCACGTATGAGTACACTTACAGGGATACAAAAGCGCCTCATTATACTGGATGAAGCAGATAATATGCACGGATCGGCTGACAGGGGAGGGACCCGGGCCATTACGAATGTTATCAAGAAATCCAATCAACCTATTATACTCATTGCCAATGACCTGTATGCCCTCTCATCGACCCTGCGTTCTCATTGTGTGAACATAAAATTCAATCCTATCCCCCAGCGCTCCATCCTGCCCGCATTGAAAAAGATATGCAAAATGGAAGGGATTATGTGTGGTACAGGCGTGCTGGAAAAAATCGCTGAAAATACAGGCGGTGACCTCAGAAGTGCCATAAAAGATCTGCAGGCAACAGCAACAGATAAAAAAGAGATAGAAGTTGCGGATGTCACAACAGCCGAAAGGGATACAAAAGAATCTATTTTCAAAGTACTTACCAAAGTTTTCAAAGGCAGAGAGCCGATTGAAGCCTACAGGGCAACCTTTTCCCTGGATGAAACACCTGAAGACCTTATTCAGTGGGTGGACGAGAACCTTCCCAACCAGTATCTGGACAAGGATGAAACAATAAATGAAGACATTACAGCCGCCTATCAGAATCTTTCAAGAGCTGATACATATCTTGGCAGGGTACGGTTGCGGCAGAACTACGGACTCTGGAGATATGCCGGATTCCTGTTAAGCGGAGGAACGGCAATGGCAAAGAAACACTCCCATTCCGGTTTCCGCAAGTTACAACCCCCCTCCATGTGGAGACGGATGGGCCAACTGCGCTCCAAACGAAACATGAGGGATAACATAGCTGCAAAAGTGGGATTACACTGCAATGAGCCAATCCGGGATTGTCGTATAGACCTGCTTCGAATGTACGGACTTTTACTCAAAAACGAGGACTATGCAGTTGATGCAGCATATACCCTTGAACTCGATGTAGATGAGATTGCTTACCTGACTGAAAGCAAAAAGGTAACCAAGAAGATCCAGAAAATCTATGATGCTTCCCGGGAAATGATGCATGAAAAGGAAGATGAAGATATCGACGTATTCATGCATGCTCCCGAAAAAGACAATGGACAATCAACCCTTGATTCCATGTTTTCAGCAGAAAAAGATCCTGCAGAAGAAAATCAAATGGACGGAAAGGAAAAGGATAATCCAAAACCTGCCAAATCCCAGAAGACTCTTTTTGATTTTTAAACTTCGATTTGCGATAGCCATTTATCTTCCAACCGCCTAATTTTCCCCAGAGGGTTGAAGGAAATGGCCAGAGAATATGACATTGTAATCATAGGGACAGGCGTAGCAGGTACCGTTTGTGCGAACAAGGCATCTGCGGCAGGGATGAAGATCGCGATTACAGATATCAGGGAATATGGGGGGACATGTGCACTTCGAGGATGTGTACCAAAAAAAGTACTTGTGGGTGTTGCCGAAACTGTTGAACAGGTAAATCGTTTCAACAAACTGGGAATCATGCCACAATCTTCCGTGAACTGGAATAAGTTAATGGACTTTAAACAAACTTTTGTAGATAATTTCCCTCAGAACAAGGAAGAAAAGTTCACAAATATGGATATTGACACCTACCATGGCGGGGCAAAGTTTGTTTCCAAAAACGAAGTGAAAATAGCAGATACAATCCTAAAGGGCAAACACATTCTGATTGCACCTGGCTCAGTGCCCCGAAAAACCGGAATTAAGGGCGAAGAAAACCTGATTACAAGTGAGCAATTTCTCAATCTCGATGAATTGCCCCGTAAAATTGTCTTTGTGGGTGGTGGTTATATTTCATTTGAATTGGCCCATATCGCTGCCCGGGCAGGAAGTCAGGTAACTATCTTACAAAGAAGCGAAGTGCTCAAACAATTTGACAGGGATATGGTCAAATTGCTGGTAAAAGCTTCCGAAGAAGCCGGCATAAATGTCAATACCGGTATCTCGGTCAGCTCTGTTGAAAGTACTTCATCTGGATTTACTGTGAATACCAGGAATCGTGAGGGGAAAGAATCCCGAATTGAATGTGACCTGGTTGTCAACGGTTCCGGCAGGATTGCAGCCCTTGAGGGAATGGAACTTGAAAAGGGAAATGTTGAGACCAAAGACGGATTCGTGGAGACGAATGATTACATGCAAAGTGTCTCCAACCCTTATGTATATGCAGCCGGAGATTGTGTAAAGCCCGGAGCTCCTTTAACTCCTGTTGCAAGTTTGCAGGGAACTACTGCAGCAGACAATATGATAAAAGGAAATGTCAAAACCGTGGATTATACCGGTATTCCCTCCACGGTATTTACCCTGCCTCCTCTCTCAAGTGTAGGTATTAGCCTGTCCGAATCTACTGACAGGTATGAAGTCCTGATCCATGATCGCAGTCATTGGTATAACAGCAGGCGCCTTTCGGAAAACTATGCAGCCTCAAAGGTCATCATAGAAAAAGAAAGCCAAAAGATTGCAGGCGCTCACATACTGGGGTCCCATTCGGAAGAAGTGATTAATATCTTTGCAATGGCAATTAGGCTTGGACTGACACTTTCCCAGTTCAAGAAAGTGGTTTATGTGTTCCCTACAGTCAGTTCAGAAATCCAGTCCATGATACGTGGATAATCACCAGACGTGATAGTAACCACCTTCAGAGAAAACCTGCACCTGTACTCCAAATATATCAGACAGGTTTTCGGCAGTTAATATTTCATCCATTGGCCCATCCCTGTATACACTTCCTTCACTGAGCAGGACCACCTTGTCAATTTCAGGGATGAGGTCTTCGAGATTGTGTGTCACAAGAATTATGTTTTTACCCTTTGAGGCAATCGTGCGCATGGACTGCCTGAAAATATGCCGTGCCCTGAGATCTAAGCTGTTTGTAGGTTCATCCAGTATCAGTACATCAGGGTCATGCACAAGTGCCCTGGCAACCAGTAGCCTGCGGGCCTGTCCTGTTGACATTTCGTTTATGGGACGTAAGGCAAGATATTCAATGCCAAGAAAGCCGAGCACCTCATGGGCACGCCTTTTCATATCCCGGCTAATAGAATGATTGCGATAGAGGCCTATGCTGCTAAAAAAACCAGATACTACTACCTCGATTCCCGGAATATTACGCATATATTCGTCCTGCAAGTCACCGCTGATTATACCCATTTTATTGCGCAACCCGAAAACATTCCAGCGCTCCTTTCCAAATAAGCGGACAAATGTTTTTTCCGAGTGAAGAGGACGTAGATCTCCTGTAACCGTTCTGATAAAAGAGGATTTGCCTGCTCCATTTGGACCTATAATCGCAACATTTTCTCCAGTTTTAATATTAAGAGAGAAATTGTCCAGTAATATATTACCTTTTTTGCAAACTGTGACCTTTTCCATTTCAATTATCATAGGTTTCGCATTTTTCTTATTCATGTATTACACGACAATATTTGAATAATCCCTAAATTTATTCTGGCCAACATATCCTGCCATAGACAAGTATCTTAATATCTACCCATATAAAATAAACTGATATACCGAAGAAAAAGTATGGAAATTAAATACAGTAATTTACAAACTGGATACGACAAAACAGATTATTCAACGGTTACTGATACCTTTTTGCCTGTCAATCTCTGAAGCTATGACTTCCAGTTCATCAAACATCCTCTCGGAGTCTTTGCGCATTTCATGTACTGCTGCCTTCAAACTTCCCCCCCTGAGATAAAGCAGGCGTTTTTCACGGTAAACAAGTCCTGCCTTTACCAAATTCCTTACATGGTGATTAACACGGGAGAGATTTATGCCAAGAGCCTCAGCTATCATTTCCGATGAAACACGTTCATTCTCGGCAATGTTATCAAGCAAGGTCATTACGATCTGATTTGCCGTGTTTTCTACATCCCTTCCCGAAGACAGTCCAAAGCTATCACATAACCAGTGCAAATCCTTTTCAGGATCTTTTTCCCTGGGTTTTTCCAGATTTAACAAAATAATCTGCCGGCTCATAAGAGATGATTAACAGAATCATAGTATATAAAAATAACTGTGTTATGTATAAATGATATCTACAAAACGCATATAATTCCTATAAAAAGGAAAAATTTTAAATATTATATCCACCATTAAGATTCCATACTGACCGAGTCAGTCTGAAAAAGGCCAGGAGGATAAACATGAATGTAAAACCAGTTGGAGAAAGAGTTCTGATCAAACCCATAAAGGAAGAGGAGGTCACTTCCGGAGGAATATACATCCCGGAAAGTGCCCAGAAAGAGAAAAAAGAAGGAAATGTTGTGGCCGTAGGCACATATGAAGACGGCAAAGAATTACCGGTTAAAAAAGGTGATCATATCATCTATGGTGGTTTCCAGAGTGATGAAATGGAAATGGACGGAGAGAAATACCTATTCATAGATTTCAAGGACGTACTTGCTATAGTTGAAGAATAAATTATCGGGGGATATAAATGACTACTAAACAGATAACTTTCGACGAAAACGCCAGACAGGCCTTACTGGCAGGTATCGACAAAGTATCCAACACCGTTAAAGTAACTCTTGGGCCCAAGGGAAGAAATGTCGTGCTTGATAAATCTGGCAACCCTACAGTTACCAATGACGGTGTCACAATTGCCAAAGAAATCGAACTGAAGGACAAGTTTGAAAATATGGGGGCAAAGCTTGTCAAGGAAGTTGCTTCACGCACACAGGATAATACCGGCGACGGGACAACTACAGCAACATTGCTCGCACAGGCAATGATCAGTGAAGGCATACGCAATATCACAGCAGGCGCTAATCCCATTGAGATCAAAAGGGGAATCGATAAAGCAACCGCTAAAGTAGTTGAATACCTGCAGACCCAAAGCAAGGAAGTAAAGGACAGGGAAAGGATCATACAGGTAGGAACAATTTCTGCCAACAATGATGAGGAAATAGGCAAACTGATATCCGATGCTATGGACAGGGTCGGTTACAATGGTGTAATTACCGTAGACGACTCCAAAACAATGGAGACATCCTTAGAAGTTGTTGAAGGTATGCAGTTTGACAGAGGATATGTCTCACCTTATATGGCAACCGATCAGGAAAAAATGGTTTGTGAACTTGAGAATCCATATATCCTCCTTACAGACAAGAAAATCAATAATGTAAACCAGATTGTACCTGTGCTCGAAAAGGTCGCACAGGAAGGAAAGCCCCTCCTGATTGTCGCACAGGATGTAGAAGGAGATGCACAGGCAGCCCTTATTCTAAATATTATGAGAGGGTCCCTCAAAGTCAGTGCAGTCAAGGCCCCTGGATTTGGTAACGACCAGAAGGACATGCTGGAAGACCTGGCCGCCCTGACAGGCGGAACTGTTGTCAGTGAAGACAAGGGAATGAAACTCGAGGATGTTACCGACGATATGCTCGGAAGTGCCCACAAGGTCAGTGTGGACAAGCAGAAGACTACTATCATCGAAGGCAAAGGGGACAAAAATGCCATCGAAAGCCGTATGGAAATGATAGAGTCCCAGATAAATATCACTGATGCTGAATACAAGAAGAAGGAACTGCAGAAGAGATTGGCCAAACTCGGCGGTGGCGTGGCAGTAATCAAAGTGGGTGCTGCAACCGAAACCGAACTCGAAGAAAAGAAGATGAGGATCGACGATGCCCTCAATGCCACAAAAGCCGCCGTTGAAGAGGGAGTAGTTGCCGGTGGAGGAGTGACCCTGTTCCATGCAATTCCATATCTGGAAAAAATTGAACTCGAAGAAGACCAGATGGTAGGTGCCAACATCGTGAAAAAGGCCCTAGAAGCACCCCTGCGCCAGATAGCACACAATGCAGGCAAGGAAGGAGCGGAGGTAATAGCTCTTATCAAAGCCGAAGCGGACGAAGAAGTCGGTTACAATGCCAAGAAAGGAATCGTTGAAAACCTTTACAATGCAGGTGTAATCGACCCGACCAAAGTAGTCAGGAGCGGCTTACAAAATGCAGCTTCAATTGCAGGAATGGTACTCTCCACCGAAGCCCTTGTCGCTGAATACGATGAGGAAAAGGATGAAAATGCACCTGCAATAATAATCTGATGGCATCGGACAAGCCCTGCCATCTTGCAGGGCTTTTTTTGAGGCATTACTCTTTGGGGGAAGAATGTCTTCAGAAAAACACTCCAAAAGTATAAAGCCCTGAAATATTGAATTAAATAATGGAGGATCAGTATGGACCTGAATAATTTCACACAGAAAGCCCAGGAGGCAATACAAAATTCCCGAACCATTGCTGCAAGATATTATCATCAGCAGATTGATTCGGAGCATCTGTTCCTTTCCCTTCTGGAACAAAGGGAAGGACTTGTGCCGTCTCTGCTTGAGAGAATGAACATTTCCAGTGCAATGGTTAAAGAACAACTCGAAAAACACATGTCAGGGCTTGGGCAGGTATCAGGTCCGGGAAGCGAGAATGTTTACTTCACCCAGAAAGCCATCCGGGTACTGGATAATGCTGCAACCCTTGCGAGTAAGATGAATGATGAATATACCAGTGTAGAGCACATACTGGTATCCCTGGTCCGGGAAAAGGACAGTTACAGCAAGAAACTGCTCGAGGAATTCGGGGCAGATGAACAACGCCTGAAACAGGCGATCAAGGAAATCAGGGGGAACCGCAGAGTGACATCAGAAAACCCGGAGGATACATATGAACCTCTGGAAAAATACGGTATCGATTTTACAGAACTTGCCAACCAGGGAAAACTTGACCCGGTAATAGGCAGGGACCATGAGATCAGGCATACGATAGAAATACTGTCCCGCCGCAGGAAGAATAACCCGGTACTAATCGGAGAGGCAGGTGTGGGCAAGACCGCAATTGTTGAAGGGCTGGCACAGCGTATCGCAAAAAAGGATGTCCCCGATGCAATGAAGAACAAACGTATCGTGGCTCTGGATATGGGTTCCCTAGTAGCAGGAGCCAAGTTCCGGGGAGAATTTGAGGAAAGACTCAAGGCAGTACTGAAAGAAGTGGCCGAATCCGAAGGCCTGATTATACTGTTCATCGATGAGTTGCATACCATTGTAGGAGCAGGAGCCACAGAAGGTGCAATGGATGCGGGCAACCTGCTCAAACCGATGCTGGCCAGGGGAGAACTGCACTGCATAGGTGCGACCACCCTTGATGAATACCGGAAATACATCGAGAAGGATGCTGCCCTGGAACGCAGGTTCATGCCGGTGATGGTGAATGCCCCTGATGTGGAAAACACAATCTCTATCCTGAGAGGGCTGAAAGAGAAATATGAAGTGCATCACGGAGTACGGATAAAGGATAGTGCCCTTGTGGCAGCCGCCGTGTTGAGTGACCGGTATATCTCAGACAGGTTTTTGCCTGACAAAGCCATAGACCTGCTGGATGAGGCAGCATCGAAGGTCAAAACTGCCATTGACAGCAAACCGGCCAGTCTGGATGAAGCAGACAGGAAACTTATGCAACTTGAGATCGAGAAGGAAGCTCTGAAAAAGGAAAAGGATGCTGCTTCAAAGGAAAGGCTGCAGAGCCTGGAGAAGGAGATCTCGGAAATCCGGGCCGAATCCGACGCAATGCGCACTCGCTGGGAAAACGAGAAGGCCACCATTGCAAAACTGAACAGCCTCAAAGAGCAGATAGATGACACAAAAACCCAGCTGGATCTGGCAGAAACAGAGGGCGATTTTGAAAAAGCATCCCGGCTGAAATACGGTACCCTGGTTCCCCTGCAGCATGAATACGAGGAAGAGGAAAATCGTCTGAAGGAAAAACAGACCAACATGCTGCTCAAGGAAGAGGTGGATGAAGAAGACATTGCCCATGTAGTCAGTGAGTGGACCAGAATCCCGATTACCAAACTCATGGAGGGAGAAAGAGATAAACTTGTGCATCTGGAAGATCGCCTGCATGAAAGAGTGATCGGCCAGGATGAGGCAGTAAAAGCCGTCTCAGATGCTGTGATTCGTGCCCATGCGGGTATCAAGGATCCCCGCAGGCCAATCGGCAGTTTCATCTTCCTGGGACCTACCGGTGTGGGTAAGACCGAACTCGCCAAAGCTCTTGCCACTGAACTTTTCGATAGCGAAGATCATATGATCCGCATTGATATGTCCGAGTACATGGAAAAACACACAGTTGCAAGGCTTATCGGTGCTCCGCCGGGCTACATCGGCCATGATGAAGGGGGCCAGCTTACCGAAGCCGTACGCAGGAATCCCTATTCAGTCGTCCTGTTTGACGAGATAGAAAAAGCCCATCACGATGTGTTCAATATCATGCTCCAGTTGCTTGATGACGGAAGACTGACCGATTCAAAAGGCAGGACAGTGGATTTCAAGAATACGATTGTGATCATGACCTCCAACATCTGTGTGGATTATGCCATCTCCAAACTGGAAGAAGGAGTTGCCTACAGCAAGATGCAGGAGACGGCCATGAACGAGCTTACCAAACACTTCAGGCCGGAATTCCTCAACCGTATTGATGAGATTGCCATATTCCGCGCCCTCACCAAGGACCAGCTGACCTACATCGTGGATATCAAGATAGAGGACCTCGTGCAGAGGCTTAAAGAGCGCAGGATCGATCTTGAAATCACCGACCGGGCGAAAAAATACCTGGGAGATGCAGGCTACAGTGAAACATACGGTGCAAGACCATTGAAAAGGGTCATCCAGAACGAACTTGAAACCGAGGTAGGCAAACGTATTGTCAGTAAAGAGGTGATGGAATCGGATACTGTTGTTGTCGATGCGGATGAGCGTGGCCTGAACTTCAAGGTCAGAAAGGGAGAAGAACATACATAATCTCCTTTTTCTTTTTTTAATTAATTAAACCACTTTAATTCATTTTTCATAATACTGCCTGGGAATCCTCATTATCGGAGATTCCAGATACAGCATCAGGGACAGGAACAGGATAGTGGAGAATACCCACATATAGGAATTAAGCAGGAAATAGGACAGTATTGTTGAGAAAAAGAGTATTGATACAGCACCCATGGCCCTGGGACCTCGAAGTTTGGGATAAGGATGATCACTGATCATCAGATAGCACAACAGCACCACCAGGCCAAAGATAACCCAGGTATAGATATATCGGGGTGCAAGCAGGGCGTAGGATGATAAAACCACAGCAGAAGCCGTAATTGGCAATCCCTCAAAATCCGGGATCGTTTTTTTCTTTGTGTTGAAACGGGCAAGCCGCAATATCCCACAAACCAGATACAGGCAGGCAAAAAGACCCGCTGCATAACGCAGGGGACCTGATACACCTAAAAAGACCAGGCATGAGGGAGCCACTCCGAAAGAAACAGCGTCTGCAAGGGAATCAAGGTATTCCCCCATTGGACCCTGGCTTATGGTACGTGCAAGATAACCATCCATCCCATCAGCTACCGCTGCAACCAGCACAAAAACAAACCCCAGCTCAATATGTCCGCTGAAGGCCGCAAAGATGGCCATAAGTCCGAAAACCGCGTTTGTTAATGTCATTATGTCCGGCAGGACAAGGTCCTTGAAAATATCCATCCATTACCTCTCATGATGTGGGGTTTTTGCTATTTTGGTATCGCCTGCATATACCTTATCCCCTTTACTGACACAAATATCAAATCCTTCAGGGATAGTAACATCCACCCGGGAACCCAGCCGTATCATTCCAATCTTTTCTCCCTGCAGGACATCATCCCCTTCCTCCACATAGGTAACTATCCGGCGTGCCAGGAAACCGGCTATCTGGGTTACTTCTATTTTTCCTGCGGATGTCTGCAGCATGATATTTGTTCTCTCATTGCGTGAGGAATCCTTGGTAAATGCCGGCAGATAGCCTCCTTTGAAGTGTTTTACAGATAAAACTTTACCGCAAAAAGGAGCACGGTTGACATGAACATTGTTAATGTTCATGAAAATGCAAACCTTACGGCCCCTGATATCCGAAATTTTACCATCGGCAGGGGCAAGGATACAGCTTTTACAGAGAGTAGAATCCCGCTTAGGATCACGGAAAAAGACGACAAAAAATACTGTCAGCAACCCAAACCCAAAAGTGGAGTAGAGGAATATTTGCCAGCCGGAAAAAAGGCTCAAAAAGAAAGTATTTCCTCCCAGCAGAGGCATATCCAGCATAAATTGAGGGATAAATATCTGCAATCGTGAAGTTACATACATAAATCCCATTGCAATTGTGAGCAATAAGGCCGTAAAGACCCAGCTATGAGAACCTTTTGCAAGCATTTACCTGTTTCCTGCAATTTTATCAATAATTCCCTTTAACCTGAACCTTGAAAGGGACACAAGCCCATCAATCAGATCGAAGAGCTGGGGAAGAATCTTCAAAACAGCATAGCCGATTACAAATAGAGCTAAAGCCGACCCCATCTTGGCAATCATATGGTGGGCAATCTCAAAACTTTCCGCACCAAACCATTGCTCCCCATAAGCTATAATAACAAAAACATCGCGAAAAATATTCAGTATATATATAACCGGTACTGAAACTATAAATGCCTGGAACAACTTAAAAGCAGGTGCCCTGACAGAAACGATCAGGCCGCTAAAGAGGGCAATACTTTCAATGGCAGTGCAGGCAAGGATAATCTCCACTGTATAGCCGTTGTAGGAGATCAGGTTCCAGGCATCCTGAGTAACTTGATAGCCCAGAACACCAAGAAGCCAGGTGATGTTATCTGTAACAGTAGCAATAATCCAGTAATTAAGTGAAGGTAACTGGGCAAACGGGAAGTAAAAAAGCGAACCTATTGCAGTAGCGCTGGTCACCATTGAGGTGATATCCAGGTTCGTAACAGGCAGTATTCCTGTCCTATATTCATCTATCATAGAATAGGCCATCATAAGACAGAAGCAGGCAATCATTATTGTAAGGAATACATTAAAATAATCGTTAATTCCCATGTAATGGATTGGCTGGTAAGCCCAGTGCGCACCAAAAGAAATCCATCCAAAAGCGCCTATCAGTTTACGATAGGATAATTTACCAGGAAGGATAGCTGAAAGAATCATTAATCCTATTGCTATCAATAAAATGTAGTCTGTCATTTTGGAAGCACCTATAAGTATCCAATATTAATATAGTATCTATCCTATTAAGGTTTTGTCAGAATGAGACCAAAAACTCCCCTACTAACAGTCGATGGCGTAATCATATTAAACGGGAAGATAGTACTTATAAGAAGGAAAAATGAACCTTACAGGGGATCGTTTGCCCTGCCCGGTGGTTTTGTAGAGATTGGCGAAACCACAGAAGAAGCGGTAAAGAGAGAAGTAATGGAAGAAACAGGGCTTCTAATCGAAATACTCAAATTGGTTGGTGTATATTCAGAGCCTTCCCGTGATCCGAGGGGTCACACAGTATCCGTGGCCTACCTGGCAGTAGGCAAAGGCGAACCCCGGGCAGATACCGATGCTGCAGAAGTTGGATGTTTTGATCCCGGCAATCTGCCAGAACTCGCTTTTGACCACCAGCGGATCATAAATGATGCAGGAGATGATATTGATGGAATTTTGTCCAAAATGTAAGAGTATGATGTTTCCCAGCGACGGGGACCTTAAGTGTCGCAAATGTGGATATGAGAAAAGCAGGGAAGAAGGCGCAGAAACCATGGTTTCGAAAACCAAACGTGATGAACGTGAGGTTACAGTGCTTGAGGAAAATGTCGATGAAGGGTTACCTACAACACTTGCCCAGTGTCCAGAATGCGGAAATAATAAAGCATACTGGTGGATGCGACAGCTACGTTCAGCAGATGAATCAGAGACGAGGTTCTTTAAGTGTACAAAATGCAGTTACACCTGGAGAGAATATGACTGATATCCTCCGACAAAATAAAAACTTATATAACCTGTCGCGTATAATGATTTTCAGATTTTAAAATAATCAGGCGGAGCGACAAAATGTTAGAGGCAACAATTGATGCATCACTTCTGAAAGATTCCATTGAATCATTATCTGTATTGGTTGACGAAGCCCGAGTACACATCTCACCCGAAGGTATAGGCGTGAAAGCTGTGGACCCGGCCAACGTTGCCATGGTCAGCTTTGAACTTCAGGCTGATGCCTTTGATGAATACAAGGCAGAGGAAAGCGAAATTGGATTGGACCTTACAAGAGTTCTGGACATATTGGGTGTCGCAGAAAAAACGGACAAAGTGAAGATGAAACTGGAAGAGGATTCAAGGAAACTCTCCATAAGCATTGGCGGGATATCATATACACTTACATTGCTTGACCCGTCTACAATCCGTGCAGAACCCAGGATCCCCCAGCTCGAACTGCCTGCAGAGATCGTTATTAACGGTAAAGGATTCAGCAGGACCGTAAAAGCAGCCGAGAAAATAAGTGACCATATGTCAATGGGAGTTGAAGGAGAAACTTTCTTCCTGGAAGCAGAAGGCGATACAGAACGTATGCGTCAGGAAATGCCCCGTGATGAACTGATAAGCATCACACCGGGACCTGCACGATCATTGTTTTCCCTAGATTATCTTTCTGACATCGTGAAACCTGCCTCTAAATCCAATGAGGTAACCCTCCAGATAGGAAATGATTTCCCTATCAAGATCAATTTTGAAATTGCAGGTGGAAGGGGCAAGGTTGGATACCTGCTGGCCCCCAGAATAGAGTCAGAGTAAATTATGGAAAGGGCAGAACTTGCGCTGTACCCCTTTACATCCGCCGCTTCGCAATATGTCGGAGAACTGGATTTTGAGCTGGATCGCCTTATAAATTCAAGGGCGTTCCAATCAGCCAGGCTCAGGGGTGAAGAAAGATTAATCCAGTCCCTGACCTCAGGCATCCGTAAACCTTCTCTCACAAATACAGATGAAGGACGGGTACTCACAGAACTTCTTTCCTACCCTTATGCAAAAATACTCGTATCCTGCCTGAATGACCCCTACCTTAACCGCAAATATTCTCATGCTGAGGCCGAAGCTGCATATTCCCTGCTGTTAGAGAGAGAAGATTTTTTTCTCAGGGAAATAGGAGAAGAATTCGGAATCCATGCAAAACAGCATGAAAGAGGTTTCCATTTGCATTTTGCAGATTTTTTGAAATATTCCACAACCCTCAAAGCAATTGAGTGGAAACTGATAAACCAGAGAATGGTACATGGCAACGTTTTTGTTGAAAGAAAAGATTTTGCCCGATTGCTGCAGGAAGCAATAAAAAAAAGTATTCACGAAAGCCTCCCCCTCAAAGTTCCCGAAAAGACCTGCACCGATTGTTCAGGTGCACTGTCAAGATTGAAGGAAATACTCCAGCAAAAGAAAGGCGATGTTGAAAATGGCCAGATGGGAGAGGTAGACAGTAAACTGTTCCCCCCCTGTATCAATTATGCTATCAATAATGTTCGTACAGGGGTAAACCTTGCCCATTCAATGAGGTTTGCAATGACTTCCTTTTTGACAGGTATCGGCATGACAATAGATGATATAATCAACATGTTCAATGTATCCCCGGATTTTGATGAAGAAAAAACACGATACCAGATTGAACATATTGCCGGTTCCTCTGGTACAAAATATACTCCCCCCTCATGCAGCACCATGAAAACCTATGGTAATTGTCATGGAGCCGATGAACTTTGCAAAAAAATTAATCATCCCCTGAACTATTATCGCAGGAAAATGTGGTATAAAAATAAATTCAAAAAGCCTGCGAATACAAAGGAAAAGAAAGGGACAGAGTAACTGCCATAAATCACAGCACCCGTCTCACTTTGTACCTTTCCCCACCATTGCGCTGATAGTATCACTGGAAAGGATACCTACAAGACAACCTCTGTCATCAACCACAGGAAGTGCCGATATTGCATGATCTTCCATTACAAGAGCTGCACTAGAAAGGCTTTCATCCGGACGGGATGTCAAAATATCCCGTGACAATATGTTTTCGATGGAACTTATCTTGTTAGCAACAGCCCTTGTGATATCCCAGGAAGTCACTATACCCGTAATACGCCCACTTGTTGCAAGGATAGGGATATGTGTTGCATTTTTCAAAATCATTAATTGCGCCGCCTCTTCAAGTGTACACCCTTCATGGAGAGTCGATACGTCCTCCGACATGACATCCCCCACAGTGAGATGACCCAGGAAAGTGGATAGAAGATAATTTAATTGCCCTTTTTCCAACAAAAAGGCATCATGTCCAAAATGTGAAATGAGTTTACGATACTGCACATCTACATCATTGGAACCCAGAGCCTGGACTATTTCCTCGGACTGGTATGAAGGATAAAGCCAATCCGAAGATACAGAAATGACCATAAATTCTGATTCTATATTACTGAAGGTTTTTGCGAGGGAATAACCATTACTTAGATCAAACTTGTCAATTGCTCCGGTAAGATAAAGATAGGAGTTGGGATCAAATCGGCTGGTGAAAGTGTCACCCTGATGATGTAGATAACTCTCCACCTGGAACATTTCGTTTTCCCTGATATCCCTTCCAAACTTATCATGCATGGAATCATCACTCAGGTAAGTGATGTGTCCGATCATGCGTGCAAGGGAAAGACCCTGTTTGGGCAATTCCACTCCATAATAATCCCCATCATTCCAATAAGGATCCCTGATTATTGCCTGCCTTGCAACCTCATTAAAGGCTATCTGCTGAGGGGAGGAAATTGCTGTGGATGCGAGCACAATAGATCTTTTCATGAAACCGGGATAGGATACCGCCCATTGCAGAACCTGCATGCCTCCCATGGAACCCCCTGCTATTGCGTATAATCTGGAAATACCCAGATTATTAAGCAATGTGTGTTGCAGGTTCACCATGTCTTCAATAGTAATACGGGGAAAAGACAGGCCATATGGCAAACCGGATTGGGGGTTAGTGGAGGACGGACCTGTTGTTCCCTTGCATCCCCCGAGAACGTTAGAACATATTATAAAATATTTATTGGTATCAAAGGCTTTACCCGGCCCGATTACAATATCCCACCAGCCCGGTTTTTTATCACCTTCATGCCAACCGGCAGCATGGGCATCGCCGGTGAGCGCATGGCATATAAGAATTACATTGGACTTGTCAGAATTCAGTTTGCCATAGGTCTCATAAGCTATGGAAACCTCTGCCAGTTCATCACCACTAACAAGCCTGAAGGGTTCTTTTAAATGATGGTGTTTTGTTTCCACATAACCTACGGACCTCTCGGTCATACATCCACCTCGTTCAACGCCTGGTCAAGATCTGCTATCAGGTCTTTTGCATCCTCGATACCAATGGACAAACGGATGTAATCGGGCGTAACACTGGTACTTGCCTGTTCTTCTGGGGTAAGCTGCTGGTGGGTAGTCGAAGCGGGATGAACAACGAGACTCTTTGCATCCCCTATGTTGGCAAGATGGGAGAACAGCTCCAGATTTTCAATGAATTGTTTACCGGCTTCAAGCCCTCCCTTGATACCAAATCCAACTATCGGGCCAAATCCTCCATCAAGATATTTCTCAGCCCTTTCATGGCTGATATGATCTTCAAATCCAGGATAATTCACCCATGCAACTTTCGGATGATCCTGCAGGAAACGGGCGATCTCAAATGCATTTTCAGAATGTTTTTTCACACGCAGGAAAAGGGTCTCCAGCCCTTGAAGGAAAAGGAATGAATTAAAAGGACTTACTGCCGCCCCCAGATCCCTTAGCCACTGGACACGGGCCTTCAGGACAAAAGCAATGTTACCCATCCCGGGAACGTCCTTGAATGCATCCCAGTACACAAGCCCGTGGTAGCTGGGATCGGGTTCTGTGAACTCAGGGAATTTACCGCTACCCCAGTCGAAATTGCCTGAATCGATAATGACACCTCCCAGCGAAGTACCGTGGCCACAGACATATTTGGTGGCGGACAGGACAACGATATCAGCACCGTGTTCAATGGGTTTCACAAGTCCGACACCAACTGTATTGTCCACTACCAGCGGTATGTCCGCCTCATGGGCAATGGCCGCAATTGCCTCAAAATCCGGTACATCGAGTTTGGGATTTCCTATGGATTCGATATACACAGCCCTGGTATTCTCATTTATAACCTGTCTGAAGGCTTCCGGATTAGTCGAATCCACAAAGGTTGTACTCCGCCCCAGTTTGGGGAAGGTATGATTGAATAACTGGTAAGTGCCACCATAGAGGTTATCGGCGGCCACAATCTCATCACCCAGGCGGGTGATTGTCAGCAGGGCAAGGGAAATAGCAGACATTCCGGAAGAAACAGCCAGGGAACCAGTACCACCTTCAATAGCAGCCATCCTTTTTTCAAAGACATCGGTGGTAGGATTCATCAGGCGAGTGTAGATATTGCCAAATTCCTTCAGGGCAAAAAGATTTGCCGCATGTTCTGTATCATCAAAAACATAGGCTGTGGTCTGGTAAATCGGAACAGCCCTTGAACCTGTGGTGGGATCCGGCTTTTGTCCTGCATGTATGGAAAGGGTTTCCGGATTATAATTGTTTGATCTGCTCATTGTTTACACCTCAATCGACATTAAGGTTATATTTTACTGCTATTTCCTTAAATGCATCTGAAAGATAGTCTATCTTTTCCCTGCTAAGGCCATAGGTGTTCAGTTTCCATGCCCTGGTAGCACCCGGGAACATGCCGACAATCCCGAGTTTGGATAGTTCATCACTCAGGAAAAATCCACGGCGTTTGTGCTCCTTTGCCACTTTATCGAAGGTATGTGTTGTATCCACTTTTGTCAGTGTATGCCTTCGCGGATACTCTGAAAGTACCTTATTGCCTTCTATTTTCAAAAATTCTTCAATGAAGCGGTTGGAATTGCGGACCTCTTCATCCCAGTTTTGCGTACGCTCTTTAACATGTGGAAATGATGCCATCATAGCAAGCAAGGTGCCTCCCATAAGAGTACATCCCATCATCTCCACTTCCTTGATACCGAATTTGCGGCCCGTGACATCCCCTTTCATCCTGGTTGTGCGGAAGACAAGGTCCGAATATTCATCAGTGGTGGCCAGTATTCCAGAAGGGGCAGGAGAAGCCATACTTTTGTGACCGGAACCAACTACAAAATCTGCACCCAGTTTCTTGGCATCAACGGGCATCACACCCACAGTGTATGCACCGTTATAGAGCACAGGTATATCATAATCATGTGCAACTTTGGCTATGGACCTGATATCGTGCTGATTTGCGTACTGGTAGTCATAGTGGTCCATCATCATCAGGGATGGAGGTTTCCCGTCCTCCCTGATAACATCCTCTATCTTTTCAGCCATTGAATCAATGTCCACTTTGTTGCCATGATCCAGTGGTATTTCCCTGACCTTGCCTCCTGCAGCCTCAACTGCCAGGAATTCAGTATAATGAGCAAGAGATGAAACAATTACTGAATCCCCTTTTCCCACAAGAGACGATGTAACTGCCTGGAAACCTCTCCTTGCCCCCGGAACCACCCGGGCAGTATCCATATTCACAAAACCTGCCAGTTCTTCATGGAAATCAGCAATCGGAGGGCGACTAATTTTGTCAAGACGAAAAGGCTTGCGGCATGAATCACAGGTGGAATATCCATCCCCGTAGGAGATGAGAGCCTTTCTGGCTTCAGGTGTAAGTCTGCCTGCAGCCTGGATGGGCTGAATATTTATGCTTCCTTCTTCCCGGTATCGCAATCCTATGCGATCAACGATTTGGGGGAAATTGGTCTGATTTTCAGAAGTGCCTTTTTCGAGGTCTTCGATCACCGATTTAAGGTTAGCAGTAGATTCCATAAATGCTGTCTCTTCCGTGGCCGACATTCCGGTGGGAAGAGAACGGCGGATGACCTCACGCATATCCTCCAGCTCAAAAAGGGCCTCAAAGGTCTTCCCTATCAAATGGTCTTTGGCACCTTTCATTTTCATCCTCCTAAAGGCCGGGGTGAGAGTCGAACTCACCTACACCGATCTGCAGTCGGTTGCATAACCGCTCTGCCACCCGGCCGATACGTTTCACCTTGATTCACAATAGTGAATTAACAATTGTGAATTGTTGGTTCTTGTATATATAAGTTCTGGAGAAACAGAAAAAAGATGGAAAATCAGTCTTCACCAGCAGGACAGGCGTCATCCGCCCTCAGCTGGCGGCAGATGTCGCAAAATCTGTGCGACAGATCATCTACTTTACCATTCTGGATATCGGCCGCAAGATTTGCAATGGAAACTTTTATGTTGTCATCAAATTCAATCCTGTACCCCCTTTTTTTGGTAAGGTACTGGGAAACCGCTGACGGCGCCATCCCGAAAAGCCTGGCCACTTCCTGTTGGGTTACACCATTATCCACCAATTCTTTTGCAAGGGCGGCCCTTATGGCGGGCAGGACATCCCACACCACAACCTGACACGGAGTTTCAATTTTCATATTCTCACGCTTCATTTTCTATTGATATTAACCTACAGGTATATCACTATTGTGAATGAATTAAATCCAAAGTGCAAAATCGGGATATTCCAATAGAAAGGAGAGTCGTACACGAAAAGTTAAAGTATATGAACATTTAAAACCCATTCACAATTGTGAAACAAATATATTATGACACAGGAAAACTGATAACGAAGACAGGAGAAGTAACGGAGACAAAAATGAAAAACAATAATAAGAATACAGGCAATACCGTCTATCTGGACCATGCAGCCACCACCTTTACGGATCCAGTGGTTTTAGAGACAATGTTGCCGTATTTCACCGAGAATTTTGGCAATCCCTCCTCACCTTACAACATCGCCCACATATCCAGAGAAGCGCTCGATAAAGCCCGTCAGCAGGTAGCCGATGCCATCAATGCGGACACCGAAGAGATATATTTCACAAGTGGGGGGACCGAATCCGATAACTGGGCTATTAAGGGCGTTGCATTTGCCAACAGGAAACGGGGCAACCATATAATCACTTCCGCCATTGAACATCATGCAGTCCTGCATACATGCCAGTGGCTGGAAAAACAGGGATTTGAGGTAACCTATCTACCAGTGGACAAATACGGACAGGTCAGAACAGAGGATGTAAAAAGAGCCATCCGGGGCGATACCATCCTGATATCTGTAATGCTGGCAAACAACGAAATCGGCACAATTCAGCCAATCCCGGAGATCGGCAGGATAGCCCGGAAGAAGGGTATCTATTTTCACACGGATGCAGTGCAGGGGATTGGCCAGATACCTGTAGATGTGGAAGCCCTGAATGTGGATTTACTCTCCCTCTCTTCCCACAAGTTCTACGGGCCAAAGGGAGTAGGTGCCCTGTATATCAAAAAAGGCAGCCGGATCGATAACCATAGCCATGGGGGTGCCCAGGAAAAGAAAAAAAGGGCAGGCACAGAAAATGTTCCCGGTATTGTGGGAATGGGCGCAGCTATCGAACAGGCAATATCTCAACTGGAAGAACATGCCGCTCACATGAAAAAGCTGAGAACACGGTTGTTAGAAGGCCTTCTGCAGATTCCGGCCACCCACCTTGCAGGCCATCCCGAAAAACGCCTGCCCAACAATGTGAACGTGATCTTTGAGTACATAGAAGGGGAATCCATCCTGTTGATGCTGAATTCGTTCTCTATTGCAGCTTCTACCGGCAGTGCCTGCACCTCGGCTTCCCTTGAACCGTCCCATGTGCTCATTGCCTGTGGATTCCCCCATGAAATCGCACACGGATCCCTACGCCTGACCCTGGGTAAGGAGAATACGGAAGATGATGTGGATTACGTTCTCCAGATAATAGAACCGATTATCAAAAGACTCAGGGCAATGTCACCTATGACACCAGAGGAACTGAGGAAGTGATACAGATGATGTACAGTGAAAAAGTAATGGAACATTTCATGAATCCCCATAACGTCGGGGAAATGGAAGATGCCGACGGGGTGGGGGAAGTGGGGAACCCCCAGTGCGGAGATATTATGCGAATATACCTCAAGATAGAGGACAATGTGATTGCGGATGCCAAATTCATGACCTTCGGATGTGGGGCTGCTATTGCTTCCAGCAGTATGGCAACCGAGCTTATCAAGGGCAAAACCCTTGAACAGGCCTGGAAGGTCACAAACAAGGCAGTGGCCGAAGCTCTTGAGGGATTGCCCCCCGTAAAAATGCACTGTTCGGTGCTTGCGGAAGAAGGTATCCACAAGGCAATCAATGACTACAGGGAAAAACAGGGCCTGAAGCCCCTGGAGGAAAAGCCCGATGCTGAATGATGTGGATAAGGAACTTTACAGCCGCCAGATCATGATGATCGGAGAAGACGGCCAAGATAAACTCAAAGGGGCAACCGTACTTGTGGCCGGCTGCGGGGGGCTTGGCTCTCCCGTTTTGAATTACCTGGCCGTTGCCGGGATCGGCCATATCCGGCTTATCGATAAGGATACCGTTGAGCTGAGCAATCTCAACAGGCAGATATTACACTGGCACCGGAACATCGGGAAACCCAAAAGCCTATCTGCTCAGGAGAAGCTAGGTGAACTCAACCCCAATATAAAGCTGGAAGCAATCAATGCAGAGATCAATGCCGATAATGCGGATGAACTAGCGCAGGGAGTAGATATTATAGTCGATGCCCTGGATAACTACGACACCAGGGTTTTGCTCAACAGGATGGCAATCAATAAAGGTGTGCCTCTGGTCCACGGTGCTGTCCACGGATTCCACGGCCAGGTCACAACGATCATCCCGGGAAAAACACCTTGTATCGAATGCCTCATACCCGAAAAACCACCAAAAGAAATATTCCCGATCATCGGTTGCACCGCAGGTATCGTAGGTACGATGCAGGCAAACGAGGTGATCAAGTATCTGCTTGGCCGGGAAGATTTACATAGCGGCCATATTGTAATGTGGGATGGCAGGAGCGGAACGTTAGACAGGATGAAAATATGCCGCAGGATGGACTGCCCAGAGTGCGGCCATTTATAATATGAAAAACATGACAAATAACAAATTGAAACAACTGGAAAATTTCATACAATCCACCGGCCCAATTGCAATTCTTTTTTCAGGAGGTGTGGACAGCAGTCTGCTTTCGGTTGTCTCCAGGGAAGTACATGGAGATAAACATATTTGCATCCTGTTGAATTCCCCATTCATACCCGAATATGCGGTACGCAGGGCAAAACAAACTGCCAATGAATACGGATTAAAGCTGCATATACTGGATATAGATCCCCTTGAATATGAAAATATAAGAATGAACCCGAGGGATCGCTGCTATCACTGTAAGAAGAAAGTAATAGAAGTTGCAAGGAAATATGCTGCCTCCCTGGGCTATACAGTTATTGCCGACGGTACCAATGTCTCGGATACACAGACATTGCGACCCGGGCTTGCAGCCAGCCGGGAAGAGGGAATACTTCATCCTTTCGTGTCTGCAAATATCACCAAAGCGGATATCAGGCAGATAGCGAAACAAAAAGATTGCGACTTCTGGGACCTGCCTTCTTCTGCCTGTCTGGCCTCACGTATACCCTATGGCGAAATGCTGGACGCCGGGAAACTCGGAAGGGCCGAAGAGGGGGAAGACATTCTGCACAGAATGGGATTTTTACAATGCAGGATGAGGTTGCATGACGGGGGGGCCCTTGCCCGTATAGAGGTCCCCGCTGAACAAATCACAACGGCTGTCCTGAAAAAGGATGATCTGATCAGGCAGCTGAAAACTACAGGTATCACCCATGTCTGCCTGGACCTCGAAGGTTACAGAAGCGGCAGCATGGATGAGACCTGAGATCAGCGTTGTTTGTACTTGCGACAGCTTTGTACAAAATCATCCACCGGGAATGAGCCGGGGTGGGCATGCATGTAACTTGCCACAGAATTGTGTTCATAGATACCATCCATACCATCAACAATTCCTTTACCCCGCTCCATAGTGTAAGCCAGACGGCTGTCGCAAGCACAATCTGTTACAGAGTAATGGAATTCATGACCACGTACTTCTCCCCTGAATATGGGGGAATCGGCATACCCTTTAGTGTAGCCCAGCGCCTGCAGTTTTTTCGTCATGACGGTCTCGGCAGGGAAAAGATCAGCCATTTTGTAGATCCTGTCCTCTATCTCGTAGGAAGTGCAGAGATATTGCAGACCACCACATTCACCGTAGATTGGCATTCCGTCTGCTGAAAGGTCCTTGAGCTTGTGAGTTGTCCGTGACTTTTCAAGTTCTGCTATATGGAGCTCGGGATACCCGCCTCCAAAGTACATGCCGTCCACATCAGGAATTTCACCTTCAAGCGGACTGAAGAATTTGATTTCAGCCCCTGACCTGCGAAAATAGTCCAGCATATCCTGATAGTAGAAACAAAAAGCACTGTCCATTGCAACACCTATTGTCACATCGACCTCCCTGTTGACGATGCATTCCTCAGGGGCAGCCGGGCGAGGGTCGTTTGCCAGGGATAGCACACTATCCAGATCAATGTTCTCTTCAATGAAGTTACCCAGTCTTTCCAGATCATAATCCCGTTCATCAGCCATGTGCAAACCAAGATGACGGGAAGGGACGGTCAGGTCCTGGTTACGAGGCAGGGCACCAACTACCGGCACATCCCCCAGGGCATCCCTGATCATTTGAGCATGTCTGGGACTTCCCACGCGGTTAAGAACCACACCATCGATACGTACATCACTGTCAAATTCAGAGTAGCCTTTGATAAGGGCTGCAGCACTTCTGGACATGCCGTGCACATTAACTACAAGAATCACAGGAGCACCCAGGGATTTGGCCACATGAGCCGAACTTGCAAGATCCGAGGAATTCATTCCGTCAAAAAGACCCATTACACCTTCAACGACTCCTATATCCGCATTCCCGTAGCTGCAATGAAAACTCTGCCGGACACCTTCCTCACCCATCATGAATGTATCAAGATTCCTTGAGGGTCTGCCGCAGATTGCGGTATGATGAGTGGGATCGATGTAATCCGGCCCCACCTTATAGGGCTGGACGTTCATCCCCCGGCGGGTCAGGGCCGCCATAATACCCATGGAAACGGTTGTTTTACCGACTCCACTGTGTGTGCCTGCAATAACTATTGATTTCTTCATGGCACAAGTTGGTTTGATTTGGTATTTAAAATATGGGGCAGTAAGCTTCACTGTTACCGGATAAACTTAAGTTTATATACCCCCTTCACCATCCCAATTTAAAAACCAATTCCCGATATAGCATGACTCCTGAAAAACATCTCACTGATTCCTACGGACGCACCATAAAGAGCCTCAGAATATCGATTACTGACAGATGTAATCTCAATTGTATTTATTGCCACAATGAAGGGAATATGAAAGTGGCAGATGAAATGTCAGCCCAGAAAATATCTGATATCATCAAGGCAGCCAGCATGTATGGAGTGGACAGGGTGAAATTCTCTGGCGGAGAGCCGCTTGTCCGCAGGGATTTCGAGGATATACTGAAAAGCCTGCCCCCCTTGAAGGATGTATCTGCAACTACCAACGGGATACTGCTGGAAGAAAGGGCCCGGAGCCTCAAGGACGCAGGACTGGACCGGATAAATGTAAGTTTGGATAGTATTGATGACAGAAACTACAGTTTGATTACTGCAGCAAATCCGGGTGATGTACACAAGGTTCTCAGGGGAATCGAAAAAGCAATCGAAGTTGGCCTTACTCCTGTAAAGCTGAACATGGTAATGCTCAAAGGGGTCAATGAAGATAAAATCGATCAGATGCTTGAATTTGTCCGTAAGCACAAAGGCAACACCATATTACAACTCATACAGCTAATGGATTTCCAGGATGTTATAAAATATCAGGTTGACGTGGAAGAAATTGAAAAACAACTTGAAGAAAAGGCCGATGAAGTCCGGGTACGTAAAATGCACCGCCGCAAAAAGTACATCATCGACGGTGCTGAAGTTGAAGTCGTAAGACCCATCGACAATACTGAATTCTGTGCCAACTGCAACAGGCTGCGTGTGACAGCCGACGGGAAACTCAAACCATGCCTGTTGGTTAATGATAATCTTGTGGATACAAAAGGTGCAAATGCAGAAGATATTCCACGATTGCTGGAAGAAGTTGTGAAAAAAAGGGTGCCTTATTACAGAGGAAACGTAACTGAAGGCTAACAGGTAAGGTTGTTACCTGAAATGTATCTCGATATCCTCCTCAAATGCATCATTCACATGTGAACTCAATTTCGATTTTGCATTTACCAGCTGCTCTTCCAGGGATTCCAGACATTTTTTTTCATCTTCCAGTTTATCCTGTGTGGAAAGCAAAGCCTCTTGCTTTTTTGAAATATCCTTTTCCATGGAAGTTTTCTGGCGATACACATCCATTTGGTCCAATTGGCCCCTCAACTGCCTGAGAATGTTATTGTATTCCGTTTTACTTTCATATAAGGATTTGAGAGAAGAAGAGTTTTTTATTGAATGTACCTGTTCAAGAGTTTTATCTTTCTTTTTATCCTTCAGACCAAGTGAATCACTTTGAAGCCTCAGAATTAATTCATCATATAGAGGATCAAGATCGTGATCCAGTGCCGAGACAGGATCATTCACGACAATATCAAGTATATTGCGAACTTGTGGCGATAGGGTATGAATTCCGTTTTCATCCTGTTTTTGCATTCTGGATAATGCTTTGGACAGTGGGGTGAACATTCTTTTAATATCAGCTTCTACATTCAGGAGCTGTTGCCTGACCTCTTCAATCTCACTGTTAATTGCTTCTGCCCGTGGATATTCCGAACCTGCAATCAACTTTTCAAGATCAGATTTTGCATCCTGTACATTTTCATCCAGGGAGGAATATTTATTCTCTAATTCCTGAATCTTATCCCGACAATCCATTATTTCAGATTCAAGATTATGAATATCTTCAACATCGACAAATATATTGTTGATCATATCCAGCTTATTCCGGGGCTTTTCAATTGCCGAAAATAAATCACTTAAAGCATGATTCAGGTTTGCAAGGTCTGCGTTTATTTTATTATATTCAGTGGGATAGAGACTCTTTGCATAAAGCATGCTTTTTCGGGTATTGTCCAGAAAAGTATCCAGATGGGAAACCGATTCAGTATAGAAGGCATAAGCACCCTCTACAGAATTATCATTCGGGACAATGATTTTCTCATCAAGTATTTCCAGATTACTAACAATAACATCCCGGTTTGAATCTGCGATCTTACCCATTTTCTTATCAGCTGATTCAATCGGCGTGGCAGCCATGAAGGCCTTTTTGTCGATCCTGAGCTGTTCAAGTTTATTGTCAATCACCGAATACAGATCACTTATAAGAGGTTTTGCGGCGTTAACTTGCCTTTCATACCTGGTTTTACTCCATTCAAAGAGATTTTCAAATTCCAGATGTAACTCTTCAGGCTCATCCCTGTCCTTACCAAATAGTTTCTTGAGGAAATCCATATATTCAGATGAAAAAACATGGTGATTTGTTAAAAAGGTTCTGGATGAAGAACAATTGGACATAAATATTAAATTGACTCCCTGACATCAGGTTCAAATTAGAATCTCTAATACAAAAAGAGAAGGATAGAAAAGAAAAATAAATATTGGAATTCATTCTATATGCAAAAAAAGGGAAGTGTCAAAAATGAAAGTCGAACTTAATGTTGATGGTGAAAATATAGAAATAAACGATTTTGTACAGAAAATCCTGGGAAAGACTGCAGCCGCGTCTGCAGAAAGTCTGCATGGTGTCGATCCAACATGGAAAGAGATCGACATCCACATCAAAAAATAATCAAAATAATTTTTCTATTTCCGAGTTATCCACCCGAGAAGTCGAATCCAGACTCAGAGGTGTTATCGATATGTGCCCCTTCCGGGTAACGGCATGTACATCAGTACCTTCTTCACCATCTGGCATCGGGTCACCTGCCAGCCAGTAATATGGCCTGCCCCTGGGATCATGACGCTCTTCCACTTCCATATTGAAAAACTTCCTTGCAAGGCGGGTGATCTCAATCTCGGTATCTTCTTTCACATCATGCGGCAGGTTTACATTCAATACATCCACATTTTCAGGCAGCCCGTGTTCCAGGACCTTTTTCGCAATCCTGTTCACTACCCTGATACCAACCTCGAAATCATGTTCATAATCCCGCAGGTCATCGAACTTGAGACCCTGTTCTATGACCTGGATGGAAACCGCAATTGCAGGGATACCATAACTTGCACCTTCCAGTGCCGCACCCACGGTTCCTGAGGTAGTGGCGGTATCCGTACTGATATTTTCCCCGATATTGAATCCCGATACAATAAGATCGGGTTTTTCTTTCATAACCGAAAATATCCCCAGTATCACTGAATCAGTGGGAGTACCGCCTATTGCATAAGCATCCACGCCATCTATCTTTGTACGGTTCATCCGCAGGGGCTCAAAAATAGAAATAGACCGCCCTACACCGCTTTGCTGAAAAGCCGGTGCAGCAATCGTCACATCGCCCAGTGAATCCACACTTTTGTAAGCAGCACGTATACCAGCGGAATACACACCGTCATCATTGGTCAGCAGAATTTTTTTCGACATGGAAGGCCAGATTAACCTTAAGGGTTTTAAAGGTAATGAATTTGATAGATCAGTAATTGATCCACTTGGAATATTCAGCGACAAAGCATTCGATGATATCTTCCCGGGTCAGATTCTCTATATCATATTCATCGACAGTACCATTGCGAAGTAATATTTCCACCTTACGGATACGTGGCTGCTCTTCATCTGCATGTGCCGGAAAAGCAAAACCGGCCCTTTGGTAGGCCCTACCCCTTATCTCAAAATAGAATTCCTCAACCTGTTCATCAGGGTTTTTGTCGGAGGGAACATAAACTGTCAGAGAGGCGGAATTCATCCCCGTATCATCCACATTGACCTCAACAATCCTGCCATATTTTTCAATTTCCTTTTTCAGGTCGTCATAGGCAGGAAATACCACATGTTTGAAAAAATCCCTCATATTGAGTTCTGCAAATCTGACATTCATTTCCTCCGTAGTCCTTTCCCCGGAGTTTTTCTTTTCCATCTGGAAAATATCCCGCAATTTTTGTTCCCACATATTCATTTGGACCCACCTTCGAAAAGTTCTCCTACCAGTTGTTTAGTTTTATTATCTGATGTATTTTCCGGCGGTTTTTTCTCCGAAGCTATGACCCTGTAGCCATCAACCTCGGTTTTTAATCCCTTCGATATGCTGTAACACATCAGAATTAAAACGACACAGAACGGCAGAGCCGTGGTAAGGGCAGCTGTCTGCAAACCCACAAGCCCCCCTGTCAACAGAAGAACAGCTGCAACAGCACCCTGAAGCAGGGACCAGAATAGCCTCAGGGGAATTGCCGGTTTGGGATCTCCCCCTGAGGAAAGGATGGAAATCACAAGAGAACCCGAATCAGACGATGTGACAAAGAAAGTCATTACGACAATCGTTGCAAGAGCAGAACTTAGCAGAGAACCCGGCAATTTATCCAACAGGACATAAAGGGCAGTCGGAATACTTGTCTGGACAGCATTTACAATACCACCATTGCCAAATACTTCCATATGAATTGCCGTATTACCAAAGACAATAATCCAGATGAAAGTTACAATTGCAGGAGCAAGCAATACTCCCCTGATAAATTCCCTGATTGTGCGCCCCCGGGATACACGTGCAATGAACATGCCAACAAAGGGTGACCAGGAGATCCACCAGCCCCAGTAGAACATGGTCCACATTTTCTGCCATTCGAGGCCAGTGAATGCATCGGTCTGGAATGTAAGATAAACAATGTTTTGCAAATAGTAACCTATACTTTGTACATATGAACCCAAAAGGAAAACAGAAGGACCTACGATAAAGACGAATGTGACAAGGGTAAGACCCAACAGGATATTGACCTGACTCAATATACGTATGCCCCTGTTCAGACCCGACATCACAGAAGTAGTGGCTGCAAGAGTTATGAATACAATCAGCAATATCTGGTTATTTACAGATACCGACATCAGGCCAAGATAATCCATTCCTGCATTGATCTGCATCACACCCAGGCCCAGTGAGGTGGCAACACCAAACAATGTGCCGAAGATGGCCAGTACTTCCACAATATTTCCACGTATTCCATATATCCTGTCACCAAACAATGGATACATTGTAGAGCGAATGGTAAGAGGCATATCATGCCTGTAGGAGAAATATGCAAGGGAAAGCCCCACCACGATATATATTGCCCAGGCATGGAGTCCCCAGTGGAAAAAAGTGAGATTCATCGCTTCAACTGCCGCCTCTATTGTACCCGGTGCGGTGTCCCGGGGAGACGCGAGATGAAGAATTGGTTCTGCAACACTATAGAAAAGCAGCCCTATGCCCATACCCGCACTGAAAAGCATTGCAAACCAGGTTGTGTCCTTATATTCCGGCCGGTCCGAATCCTTGCCCAGCCTTATGTTTCCATAGGGACTGAAATACAACCATACAACAAATAGAAGGAAAAAAGCAACTGATAGAATATAGAACCATCCAAAATTAACCACAATTATATTCTGTAACGATCCAAAAATTACAGATAGTTTTTCTGTAAAAAAGACTCCTATGGATACGAAAAATAACACCAGGACTGCCGATACATAAAAAACATGAGGATTTACCTGAAACCCGGGACTTGCCTTTATCTGCATGTTGCCTCCTATCTATAAGACACAGGCACAGAGACAAATTACAAAAGAGTTTTGATTATATATTTACTGACTCGTATAAAAAGGAGGGAAGGAAAGTAAGAGAGAAAGGGAGTTCAATCATTCATAGAAAAGGGAGTTACTAACTTTGCATAATTCACTTCGTGAATATTCTCATTTTCAGAAATGTCACTCACAAACTGGGCTCCGTTAACTTCGTAGTCGCCCATTCCATAAGTAGTTTCAAATTCTTCTTCCGCTGCAACAGGATCACAGAGATATATTTGGAGTTCGCCGCTTGAATCAAGGAATACTGAAGGATGAACACCGGTTGTTTCATAATCTTCTACTGCACCCCTGAAAACCATTGACATGTAATTAATAGTCTGCATTAATATCATCTCCTCAGTAAGGCTAACTACTCATGGACATGCATATAACATAGATGTACACAAATTAGTCAAAAATAAGCGTATTGATGGATTTATGTGTTCAAAAAATATGGTGTAATAAATATAAATACTGAATAATAATTGATTGAGAAGGTGCATATATGAGAAATATTTTTAAACATGGGGGCATTAGGCATAAGAATCTAAGGCTCTATTATTACGATTAACTATTCAATCCGGGATTATTATGCTTGAAGAGGAATACGATATAAATTTCTTCTACGAAAACGGTTTTATCAGAAAACAGTGCCAAAAATGTGGCAGCTATTTCTGGACCCGTGACAGAGACAGGGACACATGCGGAGATGCACCCTGTGACCCTTATTCATTCATCGACAACCCCGTCTTCAAGAAAAAGTTTAATCTTGCACAGATGAGGGAGTTTTATCTTAGTTACTTTGAAAAAAATGGACACACACGTATCGAAAGATACCCTGTGATAGCACGCTGGAGAAATGATATCTATCTAACTATCGCCTCCATAGCAGATTTCCAGCCCTTTGTAACTTCCGGACAGGTTGCCCCTCCTGCAAACCCACTCACCATATCACAACCATGCATTCGTCTTTCTGACCTGGATGCAGTCGGAAGAAGTGGCCGTCATCTGACTACCTTTGAGATGATGGCACATCACGCATTCAACAAAAAAAGTAATGAGATATACTGGAAAGACCGGACAGTACAACTCTGCGACGGACTGCTCAACGAACTTGGAGTAGACCCCTTCGCTGTAACCTACAAAGAAGAGCCCTGGGCAGGCGGAGGAAACGCCGGCGCATGTGTTGAAGTCCTCATAGGCGGCCTGGAAGTGGCAACCCTTGTGTTTATGAACCTGCAGCAATCCAAAAACGGAGATATCGTTATCAAAGGTGATACCTACAGGAAAATGGACAACTACATCGTGGACACAGGGTACGGTTTGGAAAGGCTGGTATGGGCATCCCAGGGAACCCCTACTGTATACGATGCTATATTCCCCGAAGTTGTCGGGGAACTTATGGAACTGGCAGGTGTGGAGCATCGGCTGGAAGATGAAGATTATGCAAATATTTTATCCCAGAACGCCCGGCTTGCAGGCCTGATGGATGTGAGCGAAAAAGCAAACCTGCTGGAATTGCGCAAACAGGTAGCTTCAAACATAGGAATTACTGCTGACAAACTGGGCACCATAATGGAGCCCGTGGAAACGGCATACGCCATTGCAGACCATGCCCGTTGTATAACATTCATGCTGGGTGACGGAATAATACCTTCAAATGTTAAAGCAGGATATCTTGCAAGACTTGTAATCAGACGTACAATGAAGATGATGCAGGATCTTGACATCAAAATCCCGTTATCCGACATTGTACAGATGCATATCAACCATCTCCCCGAATATCCTGAATTCGCCGACAGATTTGATGTAATAAGTGACATACTGGATAACGAAGAAAAGAAGTTCCAGGAAACCCTGCAGCGTGGGAAGAAACTCATACAAAAATCTGCAAAGCACTACAAAAAGAAGGGAGAAAAAATGCCTCTTGATACTGTTATAGATATGTATGACAGTCATGGCATACCGGCTGAGATCTCCAGAGAAGCTGCCTCTGAAGTTGGAGTGGAAGTCGAACTACCCGACAATTTTTACTCCCTTGTAGCTGAGCGACACAGCAAATCCGTACAGGAACACGAAAAAGAAATCCCCTATGCAGATCGTCTCAAAAAACTTCCTCCTACAAAACGTCTTTTCTATGATGAACCAAACCGAATGGAATTCGAAGCTGTTGTTCTTGATGTTTTTGACAACAATATAGTGCTCGACAGCACACTTCTCTATCCGGAGGGAGGAGGACAGCCGCCAGACCATGGCACATTCATGGTAGATGATGCTTTACTAAAGGTGATCGATGTCCAGATATTTGACGGCATAGTAATCCATACCATAGAAGAAATCGAAGATGAGCTCCATATTCGAAAAGGAGATATGGTTACGGGTAAAGTGGATGAAAAACGTCGCATGGCACATGCAAGAAATCATACTGCGACCCATATAATAAACGATGCAGCCCGGCAGGTGCTGGGAGAACATATATGGCAGGCGGGTGCACAGAAATTCGCCGACCGTGCCAGACTTGATATTTCCCATTACAAAAGGATTGTTCCCGAGGAAATCAATGAGATTGAGATGATTGCAAACCAGATGGTAATGGAGAACAAACGCGTAATAAGTGAGTGGATGGACCGCAGTACAGCCGAAAAAAGATACGGCTTTAGTCTCTACCAGGGTGGAGTACCACCAGGCGACCGCATCCGTGTATTGCATGTAGGAAGCGATATTGAAGCCTGCGCAGGAACCCACTGCACTTTTACAGGCCAGGTAGGCCCTATCAAGATCCTGAAGACAGAACGGATACAGGACGGAGTAGAACGTATTGAATATGCAGCAGGCGAAGCTGCTGTTGTAGCTTTCCAGGAAAGGGATAAACTCCTCAGAAGTTCTGCAGAAACTTTGAGGGTAGCTACCGAACAACTACCTACAACCATTGAACGCTTCTTCACTGAATGGAAGGAATTTAAGAAAGAAAATACCCGGCTCAAGAAAGAACTGGCAGAATCCCGCGTAAACCAATTAGTTGAAAATGCTGAACAGTTAAAAGAGATTCGCCTTATAAATTCAAGAGTCGACGGGGCAGATGCGGATGAACTTACCCGAATGGCAGGAGAACTTGCTTCAAGTGATGATATTGTTGCATTACTCATAAGTGATCATGAAGGTGCCAAAATAGCAGCTGCTGCCGGTGACAGTGCAGTATCAAAGGGAATTAACGTAGGAAATATCGTACGTGAAATAGCAAATCTAACCGGCGGAGGCGGAGGAGGTAAACCTTCAATGGCACGTGGTGGAGGCCAGGATAGTTCAAAGATCGATGAAGGTCTTGCACTGGGTCGCCGGATGGTAGAAGAGCAACTCGGGGATTAAGCAAAGATTGTTTGGGACTTATTATAATATGAACAGAGGTCCCAAACATTAATATTCTAAAACGCCAAATAAAGATATCAGAAGGAGTAGAGGGAAATGTCCGGCGAAGATACCGCAGAGATTATGGATACTTTTCGTGAAGGACTTGCCGACAAGACTACTGTTTTTCTGGCTCCTGCAAGTGTATCCAGTGAAAGGTTAATCTATTTTTATATTCAGTCCATACTGGAAAATGATGATCAAAAACATATAATCTGGCTCTGTCTGAAAAACTCAAGAGACAAGGTAATAGCTAATTTTAGAGATTATGGGATGGAAATTGAAGACCACCTGGATAGAATGTGGTTTATAGATATTGAAGACCCTTCAAAAGAAAAAAAAGAAAATACCCTTTACTATTCTTCCCAGACCGATTATATGAAAATCGGGTCACATACCTCAAAACTATTTTCTGAAATGCCCGGGTCAACAATGGTTATTGATGACCTGAATATCCTTTCAAAGGACAATCTTCAGGTTGTTGAGAATTTCCTGGAATATATCATGTCAAATGTCCACCAGCAGGAGGGAAGCGCTGTATCAATGCTCAACAAAGGCGTTGCTGGTGAAAAAGAAGGCACATTGGCCTCCTTTTTCGATGTTGTCATCGAGATCTCAGATACCGGAGAGATGCATGTTGAAATGGGACTGAAAAGTCTTGATGTGAAATACGTAGTGGAAAAGGGAAAAATAAATCTATACTATATCCAGAAAAAGATCAAAAAAGAAAGGCTAAATATACTTATTGTGGATGATGAACCCGATATTCCCGACCTTTTGAAATTGTCCCTTAAAGATGAACCCTACGATTTTTTGGTTGCATATAACGGGAAAGATGCCATTGAAATTGCAAGAGAAAAAATACCCGACCTTATATTGCTGGATATAATGATGCCAGATATGGACGGTTATGAGGTCGTTGAGACCCTGAAAAAGGAAAGGGACACAAGAGACATTGCAATTATAATGATCACAGCCAAAACAAAAGTAGATGACAAACTAAAGGGAATGGAACTGGGTATTGATGACTATATTTCAAAGCCCTTTGACAAAAGAGAAGTCAATGCCCGTATAAAGATGGTTATGAAACGTTTTGGCTGGAAGCCTCCGGAAGAAAAAGAATAATTTACCCAATTTTCCTTTTATACCTTTTGTGATTTGAATATTATAATTACCACCACAAAAAACATTATTTTTAAAAATCTGATAACCGCACGCCCCTGCAGACCCTACCTAATAAAAAGTACCCAGGTGACAGAATGAAAAAAGAAAAATCATTATATCGCAATCCGTATCTTATAGCCGTACTCTATATCATTGCAATTCTTTTTCTGTACACAGTATATCGTGATCTGATAGCTATAGCTGTTGGCGGGATATTTATTACCATTTTTGGCCTGATGTACGGAGTGCAGGAACATGACAGGGATCTTATATATTACTCCGGTCTTTTTTTATCTGCATCAATCGTGGCAATAATCATAGCAGGCACCTTTGTTTCACTCATTGTATAACTTAAATTGAGTTTGCCGAATAATATTTTGTGGCCATGCTATCCTATAAAAGCCTGTGTTACACATAAGCAAACCTTTAATATAATATTAGACAAGATGTTGTTCGAGATTTGCCGGATATAGATATATTATGCCATCCGGTACTGAATATCAAACTTATTTATTATAATTACCGGAGTGTCCTGATGACGATCCCTAAAGAATATAACCCCCAAGAAGTGGAAAAAAAATGGCAGAATGCCTGGGACATGTCAATGTACCATTTTGATTGGGAAGATGAGAATAAACCCCAGTATATAATAGATACCCCACCCCCCTATCCTACGGGCAATTTCCATATCGGAAATTCCCTTAACTGGTGTTACATCGATTTTGTTGCAAGATACAAACGCATGCAGGGATTCAACGTCATGTTTCCACAGGGATGGGACTGTCACGGCCTTCCCACCGAGGTGAAGGTGGAAGAGATACATGGTATTACTAAAAACCAGGTCCCAAGAGCTGAATTCCGGAAACTCTGCGAAGAACTTACACTTGGGAATATAGAGAAAATGCGCCAGACAATGCGCATGCTGGGTTTTTCGGTGGATTGGAGTAACGAATTCATCACGATGAAACCCGAATACTTCGTGAAAACACAGCGCTCTTTTGTCCAGATGCAAAAACAGGGACGTATCTATCAGGCCGATCATCCGGTGAACTGGTGTCCGCGGTGTGAAACAGCTATTGCCTTTGCAGAAGTCGAATATGAAGCAAGGGACACAAAACTGAATTACCTGAGCTTTGATAAAGTCAGGATTGCCACCACAAGACCTGAATTGTTGGCTGCCTGTGTCGCTGTGGCAATCAATCCCGAAGATGAAAGGTATAAAGAAAATATTGGTGAAAATGTAAAAGTACCTTTATTTGACCATGAAGTGCCTGTAATCGCAGACAAAGAGGTCGATCCGGAATTCGGTACAGGTGTGGTAATGATATGTACCTTCGGTGACAAACAGGATGTACGCTGGTGGATCGAGCACAACCTACCTCTACGTAAGGCTATTGACCGCAATGGATTTATGACAGGTATTGCCGGCAAATACGAAGGAATGAAATCTTCAGAATGCAAGGATGCAATCATACAGGACCTCAAAGAGCAGGGTTACCTTTACGATCAGGACAGCCTTGACCAGAACGTGGGAATGTGCTGGCGTTGCAACACACCGATAGAAATCCTGTCTGAAAGGCAATGGTTTGTCAAAATTGAAAATGACAAAATCCTTGCGACAGCAAATGAGATCAACTGGATTCCCGACTACATGAAGATACGCCTGGAGAACTGGACAAACACCATGGAATGGGATTGGTGTATATCCAGACAGCGTATTTTTGCTACTCCTATACCGGTGTGGTACTGCAAACAATGTGGCAAATCCCTGATCGCAGAAGAGGAGTGGTTGCCTCTAGATCCCACACAGACAAAACCTCCAACACCCTGTGAATGTGGTTCGACTGATTTTGAAGCTGAAGAAGATGTACTGGATACCTGGATGGATTCATCCCTGACAGCCCTGCATGTTACAGGCTGGCTTACAGATCATGAAATGAGATCACCTGCACAGCTGCGACCCCAGGGCCACGATATTATCCGCACGTGGGCATTTTACAGCATACTGCGTTCCAAGGCTCTTCAGGATTCCAGACCCTGGGACTCTATCATGATAAATGGCATGGTGCTAGGGGAAGACGGACACAAGATGAGCAAATCCCGGGGCAACATCATTTCTCCCGAAGAGGTCGTTGATCAGTACAGCTCTGATGCGTTCCGCCAGTGGGCTGCAATCGGAGGTTCGACGGGTTCTGATGTAATGTTCAGATGGAAAGATGTGGTGTCAGGGTCCAGATACTTTAACAAGATGTGGAGCATCTTCCGCTTTTCAATGTCCCATCTGGAAGAATTATTACCCGAAATTCCTGAAGTTGCCACATCCAGCCTGGGCACAGTAGATCGCTGGCTGCTCAGCAAACTCAACAGGCTGATTATTTCCGTAACAGAAAATATGGATAACTACCAGTTCGACGAAGCCTACAAATCCATACGCGGATTTGCCTGGGAAACCCTTGCAGACAACTATATCGAACTTGTCAAAGCCAGACTATATGGAGAGGATGAAACTTCAAAGAAAGCAGCCCGTTATACTCTCTACACAACCCTGGAAACCCTGACCCGCATGCTTGCACCCTTTGCGCCTTTCTTTGCAGAGGAAGTTTATTCCCATATTTCTACAGGCAGCGTCCACCAAACAAAATGGCCCTCTTCAAACAGGGAAATAATCGATGAAACTGCTGAGAAGCAGGGCGAAATAATAAAAGACCTCGCAAGCAGTATCCGCAGGTATAAATCCGATTGTGGTATGGCTCTTAATGCTCCTCTCAAAAAGATCGAGATATATTCTGTAATGGATGATGTTACCGATCTTGAGGGAGCTACAAATTCTGCAGTGGAAGTTATAGAAGGAAAACCTGAATTTGAACATGTGCCCGTCGATGTGAAACCCAACATGGGAATCATCGGACCAAAATTCCGCAAACAGGCTGGCAGTATAATCGCTACCCTGAAAAGCATGGATGCATCCAGGGTTGCACAGATGAAGGAATCCAGATCCATTGATATCGAAGTTGATGGAGAAAAAATAAATCTGGAACCGGAAAGTGTGGAAATAATAAAGGAAGTAACGTCTGCAGGCAGGACCGTGGATGTCCTTGAGGTCAGCGATGTGATGGCAGTAATACTGCGCTAAATTCGCTATTTATTTATTGGAGTACTCTCCTTGTTTCTATGGGGGAGTACCATGGTATATAACACTATATTGATAACTACCGACGGTTCTGAAAATGCACGAAAAGCAGTGCAAAAGGGAATAGAACTGGCAAGGGCTTGTGGCTCAAAGGTCTATGCACTTTATGTAATGGAAATGAATCCTGTAGGCATTACCAGGGAAGCAATACACAGGGACTGGAAAACGGCAATGCAGGTGTCGCTTCCAGAACACATATCTCCGGCCCAATGGCGCGAATTTGCAAAGATTGCCGATGAGAACTGGAAAATTGAGCGCAAGAAACACCTCGAGGAAAAAGCAGAAAATATTCTTTCCTACGTCGAAGAACTCGGGAAAAATAAAGACGTAAATGTCGAAAAAGTACATATCGAAGGCAAACCGGCAAACGAGATCCTTGATTTTGCCTCCGACAAGAAGGTCGACCTGATTGTTATGGGTACATTGGGTATGGGTTCTGACGGGACATTCCGGCTGGGACGTGTAGCAGAAAGAGTAATCCATAATGCCGGCTGTGATGTAATGTCGGTCAGGTGACTCCTGCAAGGTTACTGTATATATTCCACACACCATGAGTTACAAAATCCACCGCAAGAGCTGCGAGGAAAAGCCCGAGTAGCCTGGTGATAACATGTGCTCCGGTGTATCCTATTAATTTATAGAGACGACGGGAATAGTATAGAGTCACAAAACATATACCAAATGTCAGCAGGATTGCCAGCAATACGACTAGTTTATGAGAAATTAAAGGGGATGTACCCGACAGCACGACTACGGTTGTGATTGTTGCAGGTCCTGTCATCAATGGAAGGGCAATGGGGAATATCCAGACATCATCACGGCTGAGGGATTCATGAATTTCCTCTTCCGTTACACTTTCTCCGGATACTCTTGAGAGCAGCATATCAAAAGCTACCTTGAATAACAATATTCCACCAGCCACCCTCAGGGAATCTACACTAATCCCGAAAACATTGAGGATGCCGTGACCGGTAACTGCAAAGAAAATGCATATAGCACAGGCAAGAAGGGTTGCACGGGTTGCTATACTGTTTTTTTCTTCCTGTGTCATGCTGCTTGTAAGAGAGATGAACGTTACGACTGCTCCGATCGGACTCACGATAACGAAGATGCTAACAAAAGAGTAAATAAAGAATGATACAACGTCCATATTCCGCCACTATAGCAATCTGGTATTTAAAAGTGATCCTAAATAAGTTATTTAATTAACATCATTTTCACTGACAGATTCACCACTATCGGATAACTCATCAGATTTTTTATCCTCAATCTCACAGGACTCAGATTCCATTGTTTCCACCATTTGGTTATAATCTTCAAGAATGCTGTCCATGATGGAACGGAGGTGTTCAAGTACCTTGGAATGGAGCAGGCCTTCGGGGGATGATTCCATTTCTCCCGGTTCCGGAGCTTTTTCCAGTGCCTCAACAATCTGCTCTATGTTGCCCAATCGATCCTTTATAGAAGACCAATTATTCTTCTGGATTTCGGCAGATTCGTCAGGAAGGCAGGAAATTTGTTTTTCCACTTTATCCTTTTTATTATCGAAATATTCCAGCGTTTTTCGAGCTTTATCCAGCATTTCAGCCTCTATAGCCTTATCAAAAATGATTTCTTCGGTGGATACCCTGGGAATATAATCCCTATCAGCCCGGAATTCCTCCTCATCCTTTTTATTTTCCCTCAGGGGCGGGATGAATCGTTTACCATTCTTCATGACCCTCTGGTTCATGAATGTAGGGGATACAATTTCGATATCCATCCTATGAAGGGAATCCAGCACTGCCTTCTTAAAATTAGAACGTTCAGTTAGCAAGGCTTTAGTCTCTTTCAGCAGACCCCCCACCTTGTAGGTGACGGAGAAATCCCCCAGCTCAAGAACATGTACGAAAGGATCCTTCAGACCTGTCTCATCAGCCGCCTTTAGAAGGGCTGTTTCAATATCCTGCCGGCATACATCATAACCCAGTGAAACATTAGTAGAGATTATGGTTCCCGACGAGCGGATGGTAGTCAGGGGATTGGACATTATTTTCAGGTTTGGCACGGTGATAAGATCACGATATTCGGACTGAATTCGTGTATAGAGTATAGTTTTGTCCGTCACCCTGCCAAAGATTTCATCGCTTCTTATGTAATCACCCACATAGAATGGTTTGATGAGCCGGATCATTATACCTGACATTCCGTTTGAAACAAAAGTGGTAGAAGAAAGAGCTACCGTAGCACCAACAATAATACCTATCGCACTTACAATAATCTGTTTTGAATCACTGGATATCGGCAGGGAAAATATAACCAGCATCATACCCAGGAATATTATAAGGGTAAAGAAAAGATTCCTTATGAAAGTGTCACCTTTGAAAATCAAAGTTTTCTTGAAAAGATACTGGAGAAGAAGGACCACCAGTAATGTCAATATAACTATTACAATAGTCGAATAAAAATCATCGAACATTACTGCGATACAATATCCCCCTTTAATATTGGAAATAACCAGTATAAGGTATAAAGTCTGTACTTACTTATACCTATACCCAAAACCGATCAGTTAATTCTTTCGACTATTTTCAGGGCCATCTCCACCACATCTGTAG
Source organism: Methanohalophilus mahii DSM 5219 (assembly GCF_000025865.1). NCBI lineage: Archaea > Methanobacteriati > Methanobacteriota > Methanomicrobia > Methanosarcinales > Methanosarcinaceae > Methanohalophilus > Methanohalophilus mahii. Next base: position 380,623 of record NC_014002.1, on the reverse strand, counting down.
CATTCCTGCCAAGCAGTCTTATCATGGGTTCTTTCCCGACATCGCCTTCATCATATATGACTTCCGGAACCTTACCATATTTTCCTATTGCATAAGCCGTGCCCCAATCCATTGTACTCACATGGGAAGGTTCGTCCTTGCGTTCAAAAGAAGCAATACCAAAACCCATCTGACTACAGGCAGCAAGTACCTCCTTGCTGTACTTAACATTCAGACATGCCCTGATTTCAGGATTGGAATGGATAGCAGCAAGTACCACACTCCCGACGTGTTTACTGGCACCGAACCCAACACACCCTGATGCCACAGGCCTGCCTTTTGAACGGGTTATACGACCGTGTACACCGGCTACATCGGATATTGTTTCAGCCTCAGGGGTTGCCATGGCAATATTGCACCCTACCTCAGGGATAAGTTTTGAAAATGTCTTTTCCGAAATCAAGGTATCAAGTGCATCAGTAGTATTCACAAGGGTATGATATTTTGCAGCTGAATTACGCAGAAAAGCAAGTGAGTCTACAGGGGATACACCCATTCCAACATCGGTACTTCTGGAAATGGCATTTTCTACAAACCTTTTGGCACACCTTGAAGCTTCGGGAACTCTCAATCCATTTGAGAGATAAACAAGCAGAGCCGCCGAATAGGTACAGCCTGAGCCATGAGTTCCTCCTTTAACAAATCGACTTGATATTGTTGTAAATGTGTCATTGTGGGATTCATAGACAAGATCCGAAGCATCAAAATGACCTCCTGTAATTATTACATTATCCACACCGAATTTTGCTATCCTGCGAGCTGCTTTTTGCCCATCTTCCCAGGTGTTTATCGTAACTCCTGACAGGGCTTTTGCCTCATATATATTGGGTGTTACAACGAAAGCCAGAGGCAATAATGTTTCTTTCAGGGTACTAAGAGCAGATTCAGCAAGCAAAGTACCTCCTGCCTCGGCAGTCATTACCGGATCCACAACAAGTTTAAGACGGTGCTTCTTAACCTCTGATGCAACCGCAGCAATGATTTCAGGAGAAGAAAGCATTCCTGTTTTTGCCCATTTTACGTCCATATCCGTACATACCGCATCAATCTGGGAGGATATATGGGATATAGGAACCTCCATTGAATCCTGCAGTCCCATTGTATTCTGGGAGGTGATGCATGTGACAGCACATGTGGGATGCATTCCCAATGCTGAAAAAGTGCGAATGTCTGCTTCTATACCGGCACCTCCGCCGGAATCCGAACCTGCTATCGTAAGGGCCACTTTTGTATTGCTCATATAATTTCACCTGATGATAATTTCTTTGACTGATGCAGAATATCTGCGATAGCTTTATATATAGTATTTGCAACATGTGAGGTTTACATTATTACATGCAAACACCCAATTAAATTAGTTTGGGTAAACTAGATTTAAATATTATACCTACGGGGCAATTCAATATGGGAAACAGACCTCTGGACATACTGAACAACGCATTAAATACAGCCGTAATCGTAAGATTGAAAGGTGCAAGAGAATTTCGTGGAACACTACAGGGATATGACGTTCACATGAATCTGGTGCTGGATGAAGCTGAAGAGATCAAGGAAGGAGAAATAATCCGCAAGATTGGCAGCGTTGTTGTCCGTGGCGATAATGTTGTATACGTATCTCCGTAACATATAAGAATAATCAGGGCAATCAATGATACCCTTCAGAATACTGATTACTACCATCCATATTACAAGGTGATAAATAATGTCAAAAGGTACTCCCTCAAGAGGAAAAAGACAGAAACGTACACATGCTAAATGCAGACGTTGCGGTAGCGTATCTCTTAACATCCATACCAAGCAGTGCACATCCTGCGGATTTGGTAAGACCTCACGTATGAGAAGTTACAAGTGGCAGCGCAAGTGCAAATACTGATTACTCTTATTCCTTTGCTGAGGTGCAAATGAAGGAAGAATGCGGTGTTGTGGGGGTTTTGCTTGACGATACAAAATCCCAATCAAAAACCGCCGCACTTCAGATTTACTATTCTCTCTATGCACTACAGCACAGAGGTCAGGAATCCACCGGCATTACTGTTTACAATGGCGGTACTACCCATTCAATGAAAGGAATGGGACTTGTCCCGGAAGTTTATGCAAGGGAAGACATTGCTAAACTGATAGGTCATGTAGGTATTGGCCATGTACGTTACTCCACAACGGGCCACTCGCGCATAGAAAATTGCCAGCCCCTTATTGTGAATTACAAAAGTGGTACTATAGCTATTGCCCATAATGGAAACCTGGTAAACGGCCATGACCTGCGGGACGAACTGGAATCTGAAGGCAGGATTTTTATTACCGATTCTGACACCGAAGTTATTGCCCACCTTCTGGTCAAGGAACTGCTAAAACACGGACCTGTAGATTCAATCAAAAATGTGATGAACAGGCTTGAAGGGTCATATTCTTTGGCCATAATGATCGATGACCTCCTGATCGCCGCAAGAGACCCGCTTGGAATCAAACCTCTCTGCATAGGAAAAACTGACCTTGGGCTGGTAGTGGCATCCGAAAGTGTTGCCATTGATACATTAAACGGCAAGCTTATCCGGGACGTAAGACCCGGAGAAGTCGTTGTATTAAAAGATGGTGAAGTAGAAAGTCATCAGGTATACAATACCACACATGCAGCACATTGTGTTTTTGAATACATCTATTTTGCAAGACCTGACTCTGTAATTGATGGCCAGCTTGTCTACAAAGTAAGGGAACGTATTGGAAGGGAACTTGCAAAAGAACATCCTGTTGAAGCGGATATTATTTCCCCGGTACCTGATTCGGGCATAACTTCTGCTGTCGGATATACACGGGAATCGGGCATCCAGTATCAGGAAGGTTTGATGAAAAATCGTTATATTGGCAGGACCTTTATTCTTCCAGGCCAGGAAATGAGGGAAACAGCTGTCAGGCTCAAGATGAACACTATTGCAGAAAACATAGAGGAAAAAAGGGTAGTACTCATCGATGACAGTGTTGTAAGGGGAACTACTTCCCGAAGAATAATCAATATGATAAAGGATGCTGGTGCCAGGGAAGTACATGCAAGAATTGGAAGCCCCGCTATAATTGCCCCCTGCTATATGGGGATTGATATGGCCACCCGTGATGAATTAATCGCGTCCAACAACAAAGTGGAGAATATCTGTAATACCATACACGCAGATTCCCTTGGCTACCTCAGTGTAGATGGACTGGTCAGAGCCATAGGTATTGACAAAGAGGACCTGTGTATGGGATGTCTGACTGAAGTATATCCTCTGGAAATTCCCGGGGAAAAATGTCAGTGCAGGCAAACCCGGCTTAATCAATTCTAAACCGATTTACTTTTTTACAAATGCAGGATACAAAAGCAAACCTGCATAACCCAGAATAATACCTGCTATTGCACCTGCTACAACATCCGAAGGATAATGTACACCTACTGTAATACGGCTGATTCCCATCATCATGGCAAATATCCAGAACATATAACTTGATTTGCCTGACACTGGATGCAAAAAAGTGGCAGTTCCAAAAGCCAGTGCTGTGTGGCCGCTGGGGAATGAATTACCGGCTGCTTCCACCAGGATACGTCCTGTTTCTGGTCTGGGAACCATGAATAACGATTTCATCCCATAAACAACCAGCCATATTATTAACAAAAGTGACAAGTAATAGACTGCATAGGACTTACCTTTAAATATATATAGAAATGCAGCGATTAACAACCATATAAACAGATTTCCCGCTATTGTCAGGGGAACCATGATAAAGTCAAGAGCCTCAATGGAATTTATGTAATGAAATAATTGTAAATCAAACTCCTAAAATGGCATTGACAGAAGATTGTAAGCCAGATATAAACAATTTTGCAGGATAATCGCTGTGAAAACATGCAAAATAATTCAAATTCCTGGGACTTCTGGATCGACAGGGGCGGTACCTTCACCGACATCGTCGCCCTGAAACCAGAAGGGAAGCTCCTGACACACAAACTCCTGTCCGACAATCCCGAACAATACGAAGACGCTGCTATAGAAGGAATCCGACAGGTCCTGAATCTCAGAAAAGATGAAACCCTTCCTGCAGAAAAAATTACATCTATCCGCATGGGAACCACTGTAGGAACGAATGCACTGCTTGAGCGCAGGGGAGAGCCTACAGTTCTTGTAATAACGGAAGGATTCCGGGACATCCTGAAAATCGGATACCAGAACCGCCCCTCTATATTTGCACTTGATATCAAAAAACCCAAAGTTCTCTATGAAGAAGTTATTGAAGCCAGGGAAAGGTACAGCTCAGACGGAACAATAGTAAATCCTCTGGACTGTGACGATATCAAAGAAAAACTTATGGAATATTACAATAAGGGGTACCGCTCTGTCGCAGTTGCCCTCATGCATTCATTTCGCTATCATGCTCACGAAGAACAAATCGAAAAAATTGCACATAATGCAGGATATACCAATATATCCCTCTCTCATCGCACAAGCCCGTTAAGCAAGCTGGTTGCCCGGGCAGAAACAACAGTTGTGGATGCATACCTGTCCCCGGTGCTGGAACATTATGTAAATCTGGTTCGCAACAAACTCAATGACCAGAAAAAATCGACTGATCTTTTCTTCATGCAATCCAGCGGCGGACTTGTAGATGGAGACAGATTCCGGGGCAAAGACAGTATACTCTCGGGACCAGCAGGCGGTATCGTAGGATCGGCAGAAGTCTGCAGGACGGCAGGGTTTGACCGCGTAATCAGTTTTGATATGGGAGGGACATCCACCGATGTAGCCCATTACAGGGGAGAAATGGAACGAACCCTCGAATCCACCATCTCGGGAACACATCTGCACACTCCCATGCTGAACATACATACAGTTGCCGCAGGCGGTGGATCAATTCTGCATTTTGAAGATGGAAGGTTCCAGACAGGACCCGATTCTGCAGGTGCTGACCCCGGACCCGCCTGCTACAGGAAAGGTGGTCCACTTACAGTTACTGACTGTAACGTGATGCTGGGCAAGATCAGCCCACAGAATTTCCCCCAAATTTTCGGCGAGAATGCAGACTTACCCCTTGACAGAAATATTGTTGTGGAAAATTTTCGTGAACTTGCAGAAGAAATAAAGCTGCAAACCGGCAAAAGCATGAATCCGGAGGAAGTCGCCGAAGGTTTCCTGAAGGTGGCTGTAGAAAATATGGCCAATGCCATCAAGCATATTTCGGTGAAACGAGGGTATCATCTTGAAGATTATATTCTCTGTTGTTTCGGAGGTGCGGGAGCCCAACATGCGGGTCTTGTAGCTGATTCTCTGGGTATTGGAAAAATACTGATTCATCCCTTTGCAGGAGTACTGTCAGCTTACGGGATGGGACTTGCAGACAGACGGGTGATCGAGGAGAAGGCTCTGGAAAAGTATCTTGAAGAGGGAATTGAAAAGGAACTGGCGGATGTTACAAAAAACCTTTTTGAAAAAGGAATGGAACGCATGCTTGCAACAGGTGACAGGAATATTGACATCGAAAAAGTGGAAAGGGTGCGCCTGAAATATGAAGGTACTGAAACTACTTTTGATGTGCCATGTGGACCTATAGACGAAATGATAAAAATTTTTCACAGCCTGCATACAGAACGTTTTGGTTTTGTTAGCGAAAATAGAAAACTGGTCGTGGATTCTGCCTATGTGGAAATTATCGGCAAGAGCAAGACGCCTGCAGAAAAAACCCATTTATTAACAGATAAAAGCCCAAACCCTGCGTCTTCAAAGGAAGTTTACATGGAAGGGAGATGGCACAGGATACCTTTGTTCACAAGAGATGTTCTCAAACCCGGCAATCGGATTACAGGGCCTGCCCTAATCATGGAAAATACAACTACTATTATACTGGAAAGTAAATGGCAGGCTTCCGTGACAGAACACAATCATTTGCTGCTGGAAAAAAGGATAACAAAGCCCAGAGCGGATATTGGTATTGAAGTCGATCCCGTCATGCTTGAGATATTCAATAACCGTTTCATGTCGGTCGCCGAGCAGATGGGATACAGGTTACGCAATGCAGCCCATTCGGTAAATATTAAGGAAAGACTGGATTTCTCATGCGCAATCTTTGATGGCAGCGGTAATCTTGTTGCAAATGCGCCCCACATCCCGGTACACTTGGGCTCAATGGAAGATGCAGTAAAAGAGGTGATCCGCAATCATGAAAATGATTTCAGCGAAGGTGATACATACATTATCAATTCCCCCTATCATGGAGGGACCCATCTCCCTGATATTACCGCAGTTTCCCCGCTTATTAGCAATGGAAAACCACAATTTTACGTCGCATCCAGAGGCCACCATGGGGATATCGGCGGGATCACTCCGGGTTCCATGCCACCATTAAGCACAAGGATAGAGGAAGAGGGAGTCCTTATTGAAGAATTCAAAATTACAGAGCAAGGAAAATTCCGGGAAGAAAAATTGCTTGAACTTTTCAACCAGGCAACATATCCCCCTCGAAATCCCGAACAGAACATCGCAGACCTCAAAGCACAGATTGCTGCCAACCAGAAAGGAATAGAAGAACTCAGAAAACTTGTTGATACCTATTCCCTGAAAACCATTACTGCATACATGCAACACGTACAGGATAATGCCGAAAAGGCAGTGGAAAAAGTAATTGATGTTTTAGAAGACGGAAACTTTGAGTACAGGCTGGATGATGACAGTAAAATTGCGGTACGGGTAAGAATTGACAGGGATAACACAAAAGCAATTATAGATTTTACACACACTTCGCCTCAAACAAAAAGCAATTTCAATGCACCGTCTGCAGTCTGCAAAGCTGCGGTACTTTACGTATTCAGGACACTTGTGCAGGATGACATTCCGCTTAACTCGGGCTGTCTCAGACCTATTACGATAATCATTCCCGAAAATTCGATGCTTAATCCGTCATATCCTGCAGCTGTTGTAGCCGGCAATGTCGAAACTTCCCAATACATCGTGGATTGTCTCTACGGAGCCCTCGGTACACTTGCACCGTCCCAGGGAACAATGAATAATTTTACATTCGGCAATGACAGATTCCAGTATTATGAGACCATCTGTGGAGGGGCAGGAGCAGGCAATGGTTTTGATGGAGAAGATGCGGTGCAGACACACATGACAAATTCCCTGATAACAGATCCTGAAATCATGGAATTACGTTTTCCTGTGAGAATAGAAGAATTCAATATTCGGAGGGGTAGCGGAGGAAAAGGAAAATTTCAGGGAGGCAACGGTGTACTCAGAAAGATACATTTTCTCAAAAAAATGAAGGCAGCAATTCTTTCCAGTCACAGGAAATACCCACCAGAAGGAATGGCAGGCGGGGGAAATGCAAGCACCGGCGAAAACCTCCTAAAAAGGAAAAGTGGGGAAACTATTGAACTCGCAGCAGCTGATGAAATCGAAGTGGAAGAAGGAGATACATTCATTATTAAAACTCCCGGAGGAGGGGGCTATGGAAACAGGGAATGAAAAAAGATGCCCCCTTCCAGTACCGTTACATGTACCTGCTGATGGTGAAGCGGGTTGTTTCTGGGAAGACAGAAAAGACCGCCATCACTGTGGCATTGACCTATATGCAGAAAAAGGAACCCCGGTTTTCGCCATAGAGGAAGGGGAAGTTGTAGAAATTGGAATCATGACTTCACCCTCAATGATAGAGTACTGGAATAAAACCTACCATCTAATAATCCGGGGAAACTCCGGGACATATTATAAATACGGGGAAATGGACATGACCATTCCGGAAAAAGGTACAAGGGTCAAAAAATATGACCAGATTGGAGAAGTCGGGCAGGTACTCAACCCTGCGATGATAAACAGCACATCACCACGATACATCCAGGCACTCAAAGAAAAAAATCCTGCCATGCTGCATTTTGAAATCTGGGAAGAATACCCTGTTACAGATCATAAATTGTATCTGGGAGGTAACTGGTTCGGGTCCAAAAAACCTCCAGGCCTCTTGAATCCCCTGCATTATTTACATCAATAAAAATCAATTGATAAGATATTAATATTATTGAATTTCATGATAAAGGCATGCCAGAGGAAGACGAAACCTGCCAGGTTAATGTTAAGGGAGTTTACCTGATGAAAATGGATGAGGGAATAGCACCGACTGTCATCCTCGAAAGTCCGGCCGGAAAAATAATGCCGATTTATATCGGGCATCTGGAAGCCCTGTCCATAAATAATGCATTAAACAGTGAAACTACACCACGCCCAATGACCCATGACCTTTTGATGTCCATCCTCTCAAGAATGGAAGGTAAAGTTGAAAACGTATTGATTGACGAAAAGGCAGAAGGAGTCTTTTACGCCCGTCTGACTTTGAGCAAAAATGATGTAAAAATGGAATTCGATGCAAGACCCAGTGATTGTATCGCCCTTGCCCTGCGAGCAGATGTTCCAATCAACATCAAAGATGAAATCCTGGAAAATGACATAATAAGTCCCGAAAAACTGGACGGTGCGAAATCATTCGAATCTCTTCTTTAAATGGCTCAAAAATAAGAAGCAAGCGTTGTCTGAGACGATACTTCCTGTAACCCGGCAACCCTAACTCCAATACGGCGAATGGCCGATTTGTTTTCCTCAAGGAAGGTTGTTAACAATTTGTCCAGATTTGACCTCAGAATTTCTTTCTCAGCAACCGCCCTCTGAAGGGTATGATTACGAGTTTGGGTTTTGAAATCAGATGTGATTACGATCAGTGTAACCTGACGGAAAGAAACGCCTCTTTCAATGGTCTTTCTGATCACATCATCGGCAAGGTTATCCAGAACTGGCATTATCAGATCATACTCCGATGAATTTTCCGGTAAAGTGGCTATCCTTCCAATTTGCTCACTGCCTTCCCGCTGCCTGACAGGAGACTCATCCATCCCCTGTGCCGCTTTTTTGAGCCATGAGCCTTTCTTTTTACCAAAAGCATCTGTAAGAGACACAATATCCGAAGAAGCAAGTTGCCCCACTTTTTTTATGCCCATCTGTTCAAGCCTGCCGGCTGTGACATCCCCCACACCCCAGAGTTGAGAAGGAGTCCGATCTTCCAGAAATGGTTTTACATCATGTTGTGAAATGACAGTAATTCCATTGGGTTTATTTTCCGAGGATGCCATTTTAGCAATGAGTTTGTTGGGGCCAATCCCCACAGAACAGGTCAGCTGTTCTTTTTCCAGAATCTTTTGTTTAATATCTTCACCCAATTTAAGGGCACATTCAAAATCATCGTTACAGTTTGCCGTAACTTCGATGAATGCCTCATCTATACTTATCTGCTCAAAAGATTCATCACTATCCGCATGAGAGCGCAGTACTTCCATGATACTGTCAGAAACTTCAGTGTAAAACTCTTTTCTTACAGGAAGAAAAACAGCATCCTGATTCAGTTTAATGGCTCTGGAACATGGCATACCGGATTTTATACCATATTTGCGGGCTGTATAATTGGAAGTACTTACCGAGCCTCTGTGCTCCCCTCTACCCGAATACATGCAGACCACTACAGACCTGCCCCTAAGAGAAGGGTCTTCACGCTCCTCGACAGCAGCATAGAAGTAGTCCATGTCTACGTGGACAACAATACGTGACATAATAAAAAGAGAGGCTTTTTAGATTTGTATAGTTTGTGGAAAAAATGGATTCACACTCTTGTTGTTACATATAGGTCTGAATGAAATGAACTATAAGGAGAGGAGATATCAAACCAAACTCGAGGGGCAGAGGTGATTTACAACACATTTCCCACAGGCGGGCTTGCGGGCAAAACATATGTTCCTGCCATGTAATATCAATGTCAGGGAAAAATCGTCCCATTCATTCCTGTCAACAAGCTCCATCAGATCCCGTTCAATTTTGACAGGATCCTTATTTACAGTAAAACCCAGGCGTGTAGCAAGACGTTTGACATGAGTGTCCACAGCAATTCCCGCTTTTACACCAAAACCTCTTGCAAGCACTATATTAGCGGTCTTGCGGGCCACCCCGGGGAGTTTTAACAGGTCTTCCATCGTGGACGGAACTTCACCATCAAAGTCCTCGATAATAACTCTGGCACTCTGTTGCAGGTGTTTGGCCTTGTTGCGGTAAAAACCTGTGGAATAGATATCCTTTTCCAGTTCACTGATGTCCGCATCCGCATAATCAAAGACCGAACGGTATTTCCTGAACAACTCACGTGTGACTTTATTGATCTGCACATCCGTACTCTGGGCCGACAGGATAGTGGCTACAAGCAGTTGGAGCGGGGTTTTGAAATGCAGAGCAGGTTGGGGATCAGGATATTCTTTTTTAAGAAGTCCCCATATTTGAGGGAAATTAGAAAGATTGTTTGCTGTCATAGAAAAAGGGAATAAGATTCAGGCTTATTCAAGCCCGAAATCTTCAATATTTTTATCTGCAAGTGCCTGGATCAGTTTGAGCTGTTCCTCTCCACCTTCCATTTTGAAAAGATGTTTGAACCGCTTCTGCATCTTGAGATAATCCTCGACAGGTTTTTTCTGTTTACCTATCTTGCGTACCTTTGTAACTTCACCGTTTTCCATTTCATACAGCGGCCACAGACCGGTCTGTACTGCCAGTTTTGCAACTTCCACGGTCTTTGAAGTGTCAAAACCCCAACCTGTGGTACAGGGCGCATGGGCATGGATGTAGGTGGGACCTTCAATCTCTGTTGCTTTCTTGATCTTCTTGATCATGTCCTTGGGATAACCAAGGGAAGTTGTGGCAATGTATGGAGAACCATGAGCTGCCATAATTGCAGGCATGTTCTTTTTGGGTCTGGGATTCCCATAGGAAACCTTTCCGGCAGGGCTTGTTGTGGTGGATGCATCAAAGGGTGTGGCACCACTTCTCTGCACACCGGTATTCATGTATGCCTCATTATCGATACATACATAGGTAATATCATGACCCCGCTCAAAGGCACCGGAAATGGACCTCATCCCTATATCAAGGGTAGCACCATCTCCCGCCAGAGCGATTACCTTGGTATCACCTTTCTTACCCATTGCTTTAAGGGCAGCTTCCACACCAGAAGCCACAGCTCCTGCATTCTCGAAAAGGGAGTGTATCCATGGAACCTCCCAGGAAGTTTCAGGATAGGGTGTACTCATAACTTCCAGACAGCCGGTAGGAGATATAACGATACAGTCTTCCCCTGCGGCCATAAGGGTGAACTTGGCCACCATTGCGTCACAGCAACCTGCGCAACCACGGTGTCCTGATGTAAACAATGATTTCACAACAATTCCTCCTTCAGATCAGCATATTTGCTCTCAGTATTGATACCCGAAGAGATTATGCCTTTGGCTTCCTCTACAATGTCCTCAATGGTTTTTACGGGAATGTCACGACCACCGTGGCCAAGCATCCTGCCCACTATCGGGACATCAACCTTAGTATTATACAGGCTTGCCTTGGTCTCGGTAAAGAGAGAACCTTCATTGAGTCCTAAAGAGATGTTCTTGTCAAGTGCGACAACGACTTTGGCATCCTTGATAACATTCTTTATTGCTTCTGCCGGGAATGGCCTGAAAGTCCTTACTTTAAGCAAACCAACCTTGACTCCTTTCGCACGGAGTTTATCCACGACATCCCTGATGGTTCCCACAAGTGAACCCATAGCCATGAGTATGATGTCAGCATCTTCTGTCTCATATTCATCAATCAGGCCACCATAGTACCTTCCAAATATCTCATAGAACTCATTGGCAGCTTCTTCTATTTTGGGTAGTGCATTATCCATTGCCTGTTGCTGCAGATACCTGAATTCCGTATATGCACTCGGATCTGCAAAGGCACCGAAGGTCAGCGGGTTTTTAGGATCGAGTGTATATTCCGGTTCAAAAGCAGGCAGATATTCATCCACAAGATCCTGTTCCAGCAATACCACGGGCTCATAAACATGAGACAGGATGAAACCATCCATACAGGTCATTGCAGGCATCATTACATCCTTATCTTCTGCAACCCTGTAAGCCTGGGCGGTCATATCCGAAATTTCCTGCAGGTCCTCAGCATACATCTGGATCCAGCCGGTATCACGCTGGGAAATGGAATCCTGATGATCGTTCCAGATGTTGATAGGGGCACTGACCGCACGATTTGCTATGGTCATTACAACTGGCAGGCGCATCCCTGACACATTGAAAAGAACCTCGTGCATCAGTTCCAGACCCTGTGAGGTGGTGGCTGAATAACACCGTGCACCTGCTGCTGCGGATCCCACTAGGGCTGAAAGGGCGGAGAACTCGGATTCCACGTTTATATATTCACAGTTGGGAATCTCACCATCGGCCATAAACTGGGAAAGGTCCTCCACAATATGGGTCTGTGGTGTGATAGGATATGCGGAAATAATATTTGGCCTGCATACCTTCACAGCATGAGCCACTGCATAGGAACCTTCGGCCACATCCATCTTATCCTTTTCAAGGGTACGTATAACTGTCATTTATTTTTCCTCCAGTACCATATCAATGGCTTCCGTGGGACATTCATTGGCACAGATTCCACATCCTTTGCAGTAGTCGTAATCAAATTCAAAGAACCCGTCGTCCCTGGGTAGTACCGCCATGTCGGGACAGAGCAATTCACATAATTTACATTTGATACATTTATCGTAGTCATAGACTGGCCTGAAAGTCCTCCAGCCACCGGTCTTGTTTAACCTCGTAGTACCTGGTTCACAGACTCCTCCAAGTGGAATGCTCATTATTTTTCCTCCGCCATCAAATCATAGGCTTTCTGCACAGCCTCTGCGTTTTTCTCTCCGATCTTACCAGAGAAGCGCCCTTTTACCGCATTGACAATTGAACTGGCCCTGACCTCGCCGGTAGCACCTGCAAAGGCCCCTAAAAGAACAGTATTGACAATCGGTCTGCCAATGATATCAAGAGCTACCTTTGTTGCATTAACGGTCATTATACGGGCATTGGTGTCAAGATCAAAATCTTCCGGAGCAAAATCAGAGTTAATCAGTATGATACCATCATCCTTTGCCCCGCTTTCTACATCTACTACTTCAATGAGTGTGGGGTCCTGAACGATTACATAATCCGGTTCATATATCTGGCTCCTGAGCCTGATAGGAGCATCGCTTATCCGTGTGAAGGCCTGAACCGGTGCTCCACGTCTTTCGACACCAAAGGCCGGGAATGCCTGACTGAACTGGCTATCCTCAAAAGCGGCGCCTGCCAGTAGTTCGGCGGCTGTTACCGAACCCTGTCCGCCTCGACCATGTATTCTTATTTCTTTCATCTGTATTCTCCGTAACAAATGTAATGGACATATAATTGTAGATAGCGGATATTAGTCCGCGTGCACCAACAATTACCGTTTGGATGGTAATTGGAATAAATGCAATGTTTAATTGTGTAGAATAGCTAATTCCTATTTAGTTTTTCGGTGATAACAAATGACAAAAATTTATATTGGAAGAACTACAAGAAAGCAATTATGACTCGCTACATAGCACTTCCATCCTGGAAATAATACCATCACTATTTTTTACATTCTGGATGGATTTGCGAAATGACCTGGAACCTGCAAGACCCCTGGTAAACCAGGCGGAATGTGCTGCCAGGTTAACGTTTTTCTCCAACCCATACGATTCCAGCAGTTTCAGGTATTCCTCCAGACGGTTTTTTCGCTGATCACAATCAGCAGAAGGAAACTCTGTGCCGTTTTCAAGGAATGTCTCTATCCTTAAAAAGACATCAGGATCCCCCATTGCGGCCCGCCCTATCATAAGACCGTCACATCCTGTATATTCAAGGAGCTGGGCAGCAAAAGCACCATTCCGGATATCCCCGTTTGCAATAACAGGAATTGATAACTCCTCTTTAATCCTGCGAGCGTACAAATGATCCGCCAACCCCGAATATTGCTGGGTGGCAGTCCTTCCATGGACTGTTATGGCTGAGGCACCGGCGTTTTCCAGTCTTGATGCGAGTTCTACAGTCTGTGACACATCCCTGAATACGCGTATCTTTACAGTAACCGGCACAGTTACTGACTCCACCACGCAACGCACAATATTTTCCAGCACATCAGGTTTTTCCATGAGCATTGAACCTGCACCCGTTTTACGGATTCTGGGAGACGGGCATCCCGCATTAATATCTATAATAGAGGGGAATTTTGTATTTTCAAGTATACCTGCTGCTTTTGCCATAGAGACCGGGGAATTACCAAATATCTGGATACCGAATATACCTTCATCTGCACAGCTTGATGCCATCTGATACGATTTTCTATTGCCATGCAGGATGGCTTCGGAATTAACCATCTCGGTAAAGGCAAAGGATGCCCCCCTGCGCCTGCAAACTACCCGGTAGGCAAGATTTGTCACCTCTGCCATTGGAGCAAGCAGGAGGTTTCCCCCAAGTCTTACCTTTCCGATTCGCATGGTATTTCCTATGGGATAACGATATATAAATAATAACATATCATAGGGCAGGAAAGGAGAAGCAACTCATGAAAATAATAGCCTTTGTAGGAATGCCCGCCTCCGGGAAATCCGAAGCCTCTAAAGTGATCCGGAATATGGGACTTAATGTAATCAATATGGGAGATGTGATCCGGGAAGAGGTCAAGCACCGCCAGCTCGAGCCAACAGACAGCAACACGGGAATGATAGCCAATGACCTGAGAGACAAAGAAGGTATGGATGCCGTTGCCAGGAGATGTATCCCGAAAATCAAACAGAAAGGTGACGATGTTGTTGTGATCGATGGCGTCCGCGGGATTGCAGAGGTGGAAACTTTCAAGAAAGAATTTGGAAATGAATTTTCATTAATAGCTATAAGCAGCCCTATTGAGAACCGGTTTGAACGTGTACGCAAAAGATGCAGAAGCGATGATATGCAAAAAATCGAAGATTTGAAGAGAAGGGATGAAAGGGAAATGAAATGGGGAATGGGCCAGGCAATGGAAACTGCCGATGTAACCATTGACAACACCGCAAGTCTCAAGGAATTCAGACAGCACGTAAAAGATACGGTGGAAAGGATAAATGGCCAGCGTTAAGTTATGGGCCTGTGTAAATCCAACAGAGGATGCCTCAAAGGTATGTGAGGGCCTTACAAGGATTAGTGGTCTTGCACCCCGTTTAGATGATAATATCGCAGTTATAGATTGCAACCATCGTGACCTGCAAATCTTCCACCACCTGCTGAGGGATGAAGAAATTCTCGATACTGCAAGGTCCGTTCTCGAAAAAGGAATACACAGCCCGGAAGAAAAAATAAGTTTCATGCTCAATAAACAGGTTGCTTTTGTGGGACGCATTAGTTTCCCTGCAGGAGAAGAAGAACTCGGGTCGATCCACGTGGAAATTCAATGCAATGGAGGAGAACTGGAAGACATAATAAACTGGTTAGCACCCCCCACAGAAGAAGGAAAACCTGTCTATGAAAAGGATATGCCTCCATTAAGAGAAGGTGAGTGAGTTGCCACCTGCAATCGGGTTTTCTGCAAGAGCAAGCGGGGAAAAGCCGCTTGAATGGGCTTATGAACTGGAAGAGATGGGATATTCAGCAATCGAACTTGTACAGGAAGGAAAACAGAAAATTACTGCTGAAAACATTGGCAGGCTACAACAGATAAAGGATACAACAAACCTAACCTTCACAATACACCTGCCATTTTCTGACATAAACCTTGCAACCCTCAATCCCGGCATACATAAAGAAATTATAAGGCAGATGGGACAGTGCCTGCACACAGCATCAGGTCTTGCTGAAATTGCAGTAGTCCATCCCGGTTATCTCTCTCCTGAAGGAGCATTATATCCCGAAAAAGCCTGGGATAATACGATAAGATCCCTGAAAGAGATGAGCACGATTGCAGAGGAAGAAGGAATTATGCTCGCACTGGAGAATATGCCAGATATGCCTCATATATTCGGAAAATATCCTGCTGAGATACTGGAAATAATAGAAAAGGTTGATTCGGATAATATGGGCATGACACTGGATATCGGCCATGCCAATACAATGGGCCTGCTTGATGAGTTTCTGGATTCCTGTAGAGAAATAATGATCCATTCCCACATACATGACAACCATGAAAAACGGGATGAACACCTCCCTCTTGGCAAGGGTTGTATTGACTGGAAAAAGATATTTGACAGGATAGAGGGTTATGATGGGTTGTTCATTACAGAAATGAAAAATCTGGAAAATGGTACAGAATGTATGGAATATTTGAAATCAAATCTTATTCTTTAACTCTTCCGTGCCTTGTATCCACATCATCCATTCTATCCAGTAATTTACGTATTGCAGTCCGGATAGCATCCGACTGGCTCACGAATTTCCTGTTTTCCCCTACGTGACAATTAAGATCATCCAGCAACTGCTGGGGTATATCCACACTAACCTTGGGCATAAATCTCACTCTCCTGTGAATTTTATATAAGATAATAACTGATAATACATATAACAACTAGTTGAAAACGGGGCTGAGAAATAAATTGGCATACGTTCAATCATGCTTATAAAAATAAGGGGGATTTTCTATTTCAACAACCGGATATAACATTTTTTTGGGTTTCTACAAAATAATAAACTCTATATTGAAACCTATCGAAGAAAAGCCAGACACAAAGGACTCCGATATTGAGTGGGACGTATCACACAAGAGGCTCAAACCCGGGGAAAACATTACAATAACAGGCAATACTGAACCTGACACCCGCATAAACATGATCGTGAGATTCAATGTTGCGGTTGCTGTACATGACGGCAGATACAGTTATGATTTCCACAAGGTGCAAATTCCAGAAGGGGCAAATGAATTTAAAGTCCAGACAAGGCCTGTTAAGAACATGACATTTACCGTTAAAATGTTAATGCCTTTCCGACAGCACAGGGATGCTGAAGATTCAGTTGCCACATACATAGACACAAATGTACCTTCCGGCACCTTCAATATAAACATCAGTGGGGATGCTCAGGAAAATACAGAAACGATCCAGATGGATGTAAAAGCCTCACAGGTCATTCGAGCCGGTCCTGAAGGGGATATTCGTTATACGTATGATACAACCCCATTTAACCCTGGAATTGTTGAGATCGAAATCGGCAATGATAAAAAAGAAGTAGAACTTATAGGGGAAGATTGAACTTCCCTTATAAATTATTGCTTTGACATCAATTTTATGAAATCAGTTGATTCCATCACAGGAACACTGTCTATTTCGCAGATATCGGACCACGGAAGGTTGAAAGCCGCATAGGCTTCTGCATCATCACATTCGTAGAGGATGAAATAACGTCCTCCTGTAAGGTCAACCCACTGTTTTATTATATTGATACCTGCAGGTGGTTTCAGTTCCTTGAAATGTTCAATTACCTTGTCACTGAGAGTAGGTTCCCATGTACTAACATCCATATATAACATATTTTCAAATCCTCCATTTATATCAAGGAATGAGATCGATGGCTAACTATCAACCCCACGGAACCCCATTCCTTATCAATAAATATTAAGAAAGTAGTATATAGGTTTTGTTGTTCAGCCTTTTCGTAAACTGAAGAAGAGATGCATTATGTTCTTAGATATATATGAGAAAAGAAAAATAGGCGGGCCGGAAGGGATTTGAACCCTCGGCCTATGGATTAAGAGTCCATCGCTCTGCCTGACTAAGCTACCGGCCCATTTGTGCGGCCCTTCATAGGTATTACCTGAATATATACGTTTCGGCAAAAAGATAAAACAAAAACAGTACATAGCACTATTAGGAACTAATTTATCGCTAAATGAAGAGGGGAGTAATTGTGGGAAAAATAGACAAATCAAAACAAAATCCTACGGATATGTATTCCACCCTGGTCAAAAAAAGTAATGACGGGATAATAATAATTCAGGATGAGGCCATAATATTTGCAAATCCTAAGTTCAGGGAGATTATAGGATATAAACCTGAAGAACTTAAGGGAATGGATTTCAAAAACATCTTTCCTCCTGAAAACATCAATATGATCAGCGAACGATATCATCGCAGGCTCAAAAAAGACCCTGATATCCCTGAAAGATATGAAACCGAAATGCTCAGCAAAAAAGGATCAAGGGTTCCTGTAGAGATCAGTGCATCTTACATAGAACACAACAACAGACCTGCTGATATGGCTATAATCAGAGATATAACAGAAAGAAGGGATGCAGAAAAAAGATTAGAACAATATACCAAAAGCCTTGAAAAAAATTATCATATCAAAGAGTTATTCGGAGATATAGTAAGCCATGATCTGAAAAATCCCGCAGGAATAATTAAGGGTTACTCACAGTTGCTGGCAGATAGGGAAGAGGGCGCAGAAAAAAAGAAGATAGCCCTTACTATCAACAGAAACATAAACCGGATACTGGAACTTATTGAAAATGCATCTGTTTTTGTAAAACTTGATACACTCACAGACATCAAATTCGAAAGATCAGACCTTTCCATGATGCTGAAAAAAGTCGCAGACGAATATAAAGAAGAAATTCAAGAAAAAGAGATCGATCTGAAAATAAATGATAGCGGAGAGTATCCCGCAAACATCCACAAATCAATCCATGAAGCATTTTCCAATCTCCTTTCAAATGCAATCAAATACGGACCTGAAAAAGGCCAAATAACCATCGATATAATAAAAGATAATGGCATGTGGAAGATACTTTTCATAGATGAGGGAGAGGGAGTACCCGATGATAAAAAAGAACTAATATTCGAAAGGTTCGAAAGGGCAGGATCATCAGTCAGCATAAAAGGGACCGGACTCGGACTTGCCATTGTAAAAAAGATAATGGAGATACATGGAGGCCAGACAGGTGTTGAAGACAGGGAAGATAGAAAGGGAAGCGTATTCTGGGTCACTATCCCCCGTGCCTGATCAGGCGTGTTTTACCACACATTTATGCAGACCGGTAACCTCTACAATATCACTGTTATCCGGACTCTGAATTATCATCTGCCCCTTGCGAAGATAAGGAATCCTTTTTTCAAATTCCAGTGGAACATTTAATGCATTTATGGCATTGTCGTTTGAGAGATTAAGAATAATACGGCTATTTATCTGCTTGAGCACCGTATCATCGATATCCTGTGGATCCTGGGTAATCAGGAAAAGACCAAGTGTCTCCTTGCGCCCCTGTCTTGCTGCATCTGCGAATCTGGATACGATACGTCTGGAATGAGCCGACATCGCACCGGAAAGATATCTATGTGCTTCATCAAGAGCCAGTAATACAGGGGTTTTCTTAACAGAATCGTTGCCTGATGTACTGAGTTTGTTATCAACTACAATTGTCATCAAGGTGAGAGTAATGAGATCTCTTATACGACTATTATTTATATACTCGGTCGGAAAAACACTGACCCTGCCCGGCTTGAAAACCTCATCAAGTATTTCGGTTATCGGTTTTGCCGGCTGGTCGAATACCTTGCTGAATGAGCGGTTTTTGACCTTACGCACAATGGCATCATAGGAAGATTCATGGATTTTTCCACTATCCACATAAACAGAACGTGTGCCTTCATCTGCAATAAAATCCGTAAATCCCTGATAGGTATGGTTTGCAGGAGTCCTGAAATAATCCTCAAGCAACAGCTCAAGGCCTATATACTGGTTTTCCGTCAATTCAGCTGCTGATATCAACCAGGAATTATTCCTTACAAGTTCGAAAGGAATTGTAAATTCCATTTGTTGTGCACGGGATTTACCCGGATAGGACTGACCATCCACACTTGCCAGGAATGTCCTTGTATCCTGATGTCCCCCGTGCAAGACATCCTCTTCTGCAAAGGTTACTTCGTCGGCATATCCTATCTCCGCATTATCCTCAAACAACTGGGAATATTCATCCTGCGGGTCCATAATCACAAGACACGGGTTTTTCTTTCTGCCCTGTTCACCCCTTACAAGATACTGGTTGTCCGATGCTAGGAATTGGCGCAGAATATTCTTTGTTAGGAAGGTTTTCCCCGTACCGGTACTTCCACACACCAGCATATGACGGAACATAAGCGGATCCCCCATTGAATAATCGTTACGCAGGTAGTAGGCAACTGTTGGAGGAGAAGCATGTGTCCTGACAAGTTCACCCCCCACACTCAAATGTCCCAGAAAAATACCTTCAGTAGGGATGTTGAGACCTGTCTGGATCTTGAGTTTTTCAGAAACGGGCAATATTGGAGTATTGGGCCGGGGAAGCCTGTCGGCCATGCGACGCATTAGGCCTGCCTTTGCGGGAGACAGGATACATAGAGGGTCGAGATATGCAAGGAATTTATAATCTATCTCATTGGTATTATTGGCCTTTAACATGCGTCTGGAATGCAATTCTGTCGCATCATCCACTTCAAATTCCTGAAGGTACTGCAGCTTCCAGACCCTTGCAAACAGATCTTCATCTCCATAGGGAACCAGTACATATGTACCAAGCCTGACATTCGGCCTGTGTGAAGCAGTAATGTAACCAGTAAGTCGTGCACCTGCTTCAGTTATTTCCAGAGGATCGATCCCTGTTGTAATTGTACCCAGCGCATCATCAAAGAATGATTCATCCGGATTATCCACTGTATCAGGAACATATTCCTCAAAATCTTCAACCGGTTCTCTCGAGGATACACTGCCCCCCTTAGTACCTGTGGCATAAGCAAGTATATCGTCATCATTATCCATCTGTATCACTCCAGCGTATATCGTTGTATTTCGTATCAACCCTGAGTTTGTTGAACTGCCCCAGAATCTGTTTCCTTTCTTTTTTGCGTATCTTTGCTATCGAATCCACCTTGGAGAGAGTCGGTGGAATACCGCCTACTGAAATATCATATAGTACCTTGCGTGTGATCAGGTGCCTCATGTCATCATCTTTTGTCAAACCATAAGGAGATTCTACTTTAAAAAGAACATTCATAGCAGGAACATAGATTACAAAAAATGTCAATGCATAATCCTCTGCATCATACTTGTGGGAAAGAGAACTATCCATCAAAGGACTTGTGGTCTGGAGCATATTCTCATAGAACTGGTTGGGTTGCATGAACCAGTTTGTATAAGTAATACAATTATGTGAATCTTCAGCAGAAGGATGGAGGACATTTTTGAAAAACTGGGCATCCACCAGCCAGGGTATATCCAGTTCCGTTTCCTGTTTTTTAAGCGTTTGTACAATCTGCATATCTTCAGGATTTTTCACAAATCCTACCAGTGGAAGGTTATTATCCATTGAATGATCCATGATGTCAATATAGTTTTGCAAGATATTCAATGCCGAAGGGTCATATCTTATTCTGACTTCCTCTGAAGGCACAACCATCCAGTACATTAACTGTTTAGGGTATATGGGCCCATCCATTATGAAAAAATCTCCCTTTGAGAAAATATCTTTCATCCAGAGAATGTGTTCGGATTCGGAAAGGTAAAGAGCAATATTGTGAACGAGGCGTTTTTCCCTGGTCTCCAGCAGACCTGCCTCAATTTTTACCAGGCGACTTCTTCCATTGCCCCTATCAAATAATTTCCAGTCATGTGAGGTGTTAATAGTAACATTTGCAGAAGAGGAATAAGTAGCAGCAACAATTGTTCTTTTTGAATGGATGCCAAGGTCCGTCGGTGAGGAAGCCATTGCACAATGACAGAAATCCAGTGCGAGCCCCGAATCAAAGAGAAAAGTGTTGGTACTTCCACTATCAGAAGAAAGAGTTCTTTCAACAGGGTCTTTTGATTGTGACATGCGGGCCATGTCTACCTTTCCCCTGTATAGCCTCCCGATGGATTTCAAAACAATTCTGGAGCCGTATTTTAGTTCTTTCAAAAAATCAAGAAGATTAGTAGCATCGCTGTCTTCATCTTTCTTATCTACGTCCATTTCAATACCGGATGCGATTTCTTGTATGGCCTTTATATGGATAGGTTCAAGCGACATTTAATGTTAAATGAGGTGCCTGACAATATATAATTATTCACATAGACTGGAATTTTCAGCAGATAGCGCCACTTTTTCATAGAATATTTATCACCATAAAGTATAAAAAGAATAAAGCCATTTTTAATTTGAATTCCAAACGATTATGCCCTGCTTAATATTGAGAGTACATTTACAAAAAAGATTGTCATGATCTTTTACTAAATAACCTATTAAAAAATAAAGGGGTTATTTTTATTTCTGAAGAAAGAACGAAGAAAATTGTAGTTAGCAACTTAACAAAGATATTTGGTAAAAAACCAAAAAAAGCTTTGTCCTATGTTGAAGAAGGTCTTTCAAAAGATGAAATCTTCAACAAGACTGGCCAGACAGTAGGCCTGTATAATGTTAGTTTTGACGTGTATGAAGGAGAAATTTTTGTACTCATGGGCCTTTCCGGTTCCGGTAAATCAACCCTTTTGCGTTGTCTGAACCGGCTTATTGAACCCACATCCGGATCAATAACTATTAGCGATGAGGATGTTACAAAGGCATCCAGTGAAAGACTCAGGCTGATCAGGGAAAAGCAGATCAGTATGGTCTTCCAGAATTTCGCTCTTTTGCCACACAGAACTATCATTGATAATGTTGCCTACGGTCTTGAAATACAGGATTTCTCAAAGGATGAGAGACATGAAAAGGCAGCAGTTGCAATCGAAACTGTTGGACTGAAAGGTCATGAGTTCAGCAAACCATCCCAGTTGAGCGGAGGTATGCAGCAGAGGGTAGGACTTGCGAGAGCCCTTGCAACAGACCCGGAGATACTCTTAATGGATGAAGCTTTCAGCGCCCTTGACCCACTTATCCGCAGTGAGATGCAGGATGAGTTGCTGGAACTTGAGGAAAAGATGCAGAAAACCATTGTTTTTGTATCACATGATCTGGATGAAGCCCTCAAACTCGGTGACCGTATTGCCCTGATGAAAGATGGAGAAATTGCCCAGATCGGGACCGCTGAAGAAATTCTTACAAACCCTGCGAATGATTATGTCTCAAAGTTCGTTGCAGGTGTGGATAAGACAAAGATTCTTACCGCTGAGAATATAATGAAGAGACCCGACCCGGTTGTATCATTCAAATCCGGTCTACAAGTCGCCCTCAAACTCATGGAAAAGCATGGCATATCCTCCATATACGTGGTAGATAAAGCCAAGCGTCTTCAGGGATTCCTGAAAGCTGATGATGCAGTGCGAGCACAGAAAGCCGGAAAAACCATGGAAGATGTCATCATAAAGGAGTTCCCGAAAACTACACTCGATACTCCGCTTCAAGACCTTATATCAATCCGGGCGGAAACAGATCAGCCAATTGCGATTGTTAATGAAAATGATAAACTTGTAGGCGTGGTTGTCAGAGGCAGTATTCTTGCTGCACTTAAGACCACTGAAGATGAAGAACAAGTTGAGGAGGCAGAACAATGATAGTACCACAGTTGCCGTTAGGCAGTGTTGTCGAAGCTGCAGTCTACTGGATTAGTGATACTTTTGGCTTTGCCCTTGATGCATTCAGCGGCGTCTTTAAATTTTTTATAGATATTTTCAAAGACGTACTGATGGCAATGCCACCTCTGTTGTTTGTTGTGTTGCTAGCAGTCCTTGCATACGTAATCGGTCGCAAGGACTGGAAGCTTGCTTTGGGTACTGCCCTTGGATTCATAGTAATACTGAGTATGGATCTCTGGGAATACTCCATGGAGACCATTGCTCTTGTAATTTCGTCTGCTGCACTGGCTCTAATAATAGGTATTCCGCTGGGCATACTTGCGGCAAAGAGTGAGACTCTTTACAGGATACTTAGACCGATTCTGGACCTTATGCAGACAATGCCTTCCTTTGTTTATCTTATCCCGGCAGTTATCTTCTTTGGACTTGGTAACGTGCCAGGTATGATTGCAACCGTTGTCTTCTCAATGCCCCCTGCAATCAGGCTTACAACCCTTGGAATCACCCAGGTTCCTACAGAACTTGTGGAAGTTGCCGACGCTTTTGGGTCAACCTCATGGCAAAAACTTATCAAGGTGGAAATACCTGTAGCTTTAAAGACCATAATGGCCGGTGTAAACCAATGTATAATGCTTGCCCTTTCAATGGTCGTTATTGCCTCAATGATCGGAGCCCGAGGCCTTGGATACCAGGTTTTGATAGGAATCCAGAGAGTTGATATAGGACTTGGATTCGAAGCAGGGCTTGGAATTGTCATAATCGCTATTGTACTTGACAGGCTTACACAGCACCTTACCCCAAAATAAGTGCTAAAGCCTTCATTCTTTTTATCCAATCAACACAGGAGGAATATAAAATATGGATAATAAATATAAAGCAATTTTAGTAGGAATTTTATTAGTGCTTTCCCTCTTTGCTGCAGGCTGTGCCCAGCAGGGAGATGAAGGTGATACTGATGATGGAAACCAGACACAGACCGAAGAAAAAAGTGTAACAATTGCATATGTACAATGGGCAAGTGCAGTTGCAACAACAAATGTAGTTCAGGAAGTATTCCAGAAAGATGGATATGAAGTTGAACTCAATAATGTTGCAGCTGGTATAATGTATCAGGGTATTGCAAATGGTAATGCTGATTTCTCAGTATGTGCATGGTTACCAAACACCCAGGCGAACTACTGGGAACAATATGGTGGCCAGATTGAAAATGTCAATGTAAATACACCAAATGTCAAAACGGGATTGGTTGTACCTCAATATGTTGATGTTGATACGATTCCCGAACTTAAAGGTAATGAATCAAAGTTTGAAGGCACAATAACTGGTATAGACCCTGGTGCAGGTATCATGTCACAAACAGATGAAGCCATTCAGGAATACGGTCTTGACGGATACACGCTGCAAGCAAGCAGTGGTCCTGGAATGACATCCGCACTTACAAGTGCCATAGCTGATGAAGAACCAATCATTGTAACTCTGTGGAATCCACACTGGGCATTTGCACGCTGGGATTTGAAATATCTGGATGATCCAAAAGATGTCTATGGATCAGATGATATTGTGACCATAGCAAGACCAGGTCTTAAAGAAGACAAACCTCAGGCATATGAAATACTCACCAGATTCAAATGGACTGTTACCGATAATGAAAAGGTCATGTCATATATAGACCAAGGTATGAGTGCCGAAGAAGCTGCTGAGAAGTGGGTTAGCGACAACCCAGAAAAAGTTAACGAATGGCTTGGAACTGAATAAGGGTAGTTAACCCTTGTTCCTGTTTTTAATAATTTTATCTATTTAATTTTTGAGAAAAAAGGTGATTAGTTTGAAATATAAGCTTTTGAAAATATTAGCATGCCTTATAGTGGCAATCGCTTTAATCGGTGCAGGTTGCACATCCCAGAGCGATGAAACTCCTAGTGAAGAGACTACAGAAGAGCCAGTACGAATTGGAGTAGTCCAGTGGGACGACTCACGTGCAACTGGAAATGTATTTCTGCATATCCTTGATGAAGGAGGCTATGAATACGAAACTGTATCCGCAGATTTAGGAGGTCTATACCAGGCAACCTCACAGGGAGACATTGATGTCCTTATCCAAGCATGGTTACCTGCAACCCAGGCTTCATACTGGGATCAATACGGAGACAGTCTGAACAAAGCACAAGTCGTGTCCTCAGGTGCTAAAATTGGACTTGCTGTTCCAGACTACGTATATGATTCCGGAATTACCACCGTGGAAGACCTGAAAGGCAATGCCAGCAAATTCGATGGCAAAATCACTGGTATTGAACCCGGTGCAGGAATAATGGTCACCACAGAGCAGGCCCTCGAGGAATATAACCTTGAAGAATATGAATTATATTCCAGCAGTACTGTGGGAATGGCCACAACACTTCAGGATAACCTTGACAATGAGGAATGGATCGTAGCTACCCTCTGGAGGCCACACTGGACATTCGCACGTATGGAAGGCCTGCAATTCCTTGAAGATCCAAAGGGAATATATGGAGGAAGTGACAACCTTGTCATCCTCACAAGACCCGGTTTTGAAGAGGACAGACCAGAGTTCTACCAGCTTATCCAGAACTATGAAATGGATCTTAATGATATCGAATCAATAATGATCGCTATCGATGAAGGCCAATCTCCTGAAGAGGCTGCATCTGACTGGCTTACCGAGAATCCTGAAAAGTACGATGAAGTACTTGGAACCCAGTGAGGATTACAATCCTCACTTCTTTTTTTCTTTTTTTCCGCAACCTTTAATAACTAGCATTTCCTCTAAAGTAATCCACATATTCAAATAATCAATATCATAGAGAGTGATAATTATGGGCAAAACCGGAAGTATTGAATGGGTAAAAATAAAGGGACGTAAAGGCAACACAATCAAAGTTAAAAAAGCCAAAGCTAACAAGGCACACACTGCACCTGCACAGAGATATTCTTCTGCAGGTACAAAGAGGAGATTCAAAAGAAGATCCCAAAAAGCCATTGTTCGCTGATTTTCTTTTCTTTTTATTATATTATTTTTTTAGAATATAATTTTCAATAGGCTAACGGATATTCCCTTTGCAGCAATGTTTATATAGAACCACAAACATGTACAAACGACCTGTATAATGCAGGGAATATCAATTTGATGTATATAATACGGAGGTAAAAGTAATGGCAGGACAGATGTCTGGCGGACAGCCAATTTTTATTTTAAGAGACGGAAATCAGAGAACCAGGGGCAGGGATGCCCAGAGCAACAACATAATGGCTGCAAAAGCTGTAGCTGAAGCTGTCAGGACCACACTCGGACCAAAGGGAATGGACAAGATGCTTGTAGACTCCCTAGGGGACGTAGTGATCACAAATGACGGTGCGACCATACTCAAGGAAATGGATATCGAGCACCCTGCTGCTAAGATGATCGTGGAAGTTTCCAAGACCCAGGATGATGAAGTAGGGGACGGAACAACCACTGCTGCTGTGATCACCGGTGAACTGCTCAAAAAAGCAGAAGACATGATCGAGCAGGATGTACATCCAACAATCATCGCATCCGGATACAGGATGGCAGCTGAGAAAGCTGGCGAATTGCTCAAGGAACTTGCACAGGATGTTACAATTGATAACAGGGACACCCTGATTAACATCTCCAATACTGCCATGACAGGAAAGGGTGCAGAGGCTTCCAAAGATGTACTCAGCGAAATTGCCGTATCCGCCGTTGCAAGCATTGTTGACAAGACTGATGGCGAAACCATCGACATTGACAACATAAAGGTCGAAAAGAAAGTCGGTGGAAGCATCGAGGATTCAGAACTCATTGAAGGAATGATCCTTGACAAAGAGCGTGTACATTCCAACATGCCAAAGAAAGTCACCGATGCAAAAATCGCACTTATCAACAGTGCCATCGAGCTCAAGGAAACTGAAGTCGACGCGGAAATCTCCATCACTTCACCAGACCAGCTCCAGTCCTTCCTTGACCAGGAAGAAAAGATGCTTAAAGGTCTTGTAGATAAAGTAGTCGCAAGCGGTGCAAACGTTGTCTTCTGCCAGAAAGGTATTGATGACATGGCACAGCATTTCCTTGCAAAGGAAGGAATTTTTGCAGTCAGACGTGTCAAAAAGAGTGACATGGAGAAACTCGTACGTTCCACCGGTGGTAAACTGATTACCAACATCGAGGAAATGACCGCAGATGACCTTGGAAAGACCGAAGCCGTGGAAGAAAGAAAGATTGCTGGCGACAACATGGTCTTTATTACAGGCTGTGTCAACCCAAGATCCGTATCCATCCTCCTGCGTGGCGGAACCGAACATGTAGTCGACAATATTGAAAGGGCACTCCATGATGCACTTCGTGTAGTCGGCGTAGCCATAGAGGATGAAAAACTCGTATCCGGCGGAGGCGGTCCAGAGGTAGAAGTGGCCCTCCAACTGCAGGATTACGCATCATCCCTCAGCGGCAGGGAACAGCTGGCAGTTAAAGCATTCGCAGAATCCCTTGAAGTTATCCCAAGAACCCTTGCAGAAAACGCAGGTCTTGACCCGATCGACATGCTTGTAGAACTTCGCTCCCACCATGAGAAGGGCGCCAAGACCGCCGGTCTTGATGTCTACAGCGGAAAAGTAATTGACATGTGGGACGCAGGTGTCGTTGAACCTCTGAGAATCAAGACACAGGCAATCAACGCTGCAGCAGAAGCATCCGTCATGATCCTGAGGATCGACGATGTAATTGCATCCTCCAACCCATCCCCATCAGGCGGCGGTGGCGAAGGCGGCATGCCACCAGGCATGGGCGGCGGAATGCCACCAGGTATGGGTGGAATGCCTCCAGGCATGGGCGGAATGTAAAGTAATTTTTACTACAGAGCGTTTTTGCGCTCTGCTTTTTTATATTTTATTCAGGAATCCAGTTCTAATCCTACAGGACAGTGATCTGAACCGGTCACTTCACTCAAAATAAAGGCTTCTTTTACACCCTGTTTTAGATCAGCACTTACAAAGAAATAGTCCAGCCTCCACCCCACATTACGATCCCTTGCTCTGGTCTTCAGGTCCCACCAGGTATAGTTACCTTCTTCTTCATTGAAAAGCCTGAAAGTGTCAAGGAAACCGTGAGAGAGAAACTTATCTATCCATTCCCTTTCCACAGGAAGAAAGCCTGAGCGTTTTTCATTTTGTTTAGGTCTTGCAATATCAATCGCTTTGTGTGCGGTGTTCAAGTCTCCACATACGACTACAGAATAACCCTCTTGTCTTAATTCCTGTGTATATTCCAGGAAAGCCCCATAGAAATCCATTTTATACTGAAGCCGCTCATCTGAAGAATTACCATTGGGAAAGTAAATGTTAAAAAGTACAAAATGATCAAAAAAGGCAATCAAAATCCTTCCTTCATGGTCAAAACGGTTTATACCAAAACCATAACGAACCTCTTGTGGCTGGACCTTACTGTAAAGGGCAACCCCACTATAGCCTTTTCTTTCAGCAGCACTAAAATAACTATAGTAACCATCTATGCGCCTGATATTCGGCGGGAGCTGGGAAGGGCGGGCTTTTGTCTCCTGCAAACACAGAATATCAGGTGATTCAGAAGTTAACCATTCCAGAAATCCTTTTTTAGCAACTGCCCGCAAACCATTGACATTCCAGGAAAGCAGTCGCAGGTTTATTCCCCCCCATATTTAGTATATTTCGCAGGAGAAACATCTATATCGACAGCCCGAATAGTAGCAATTACTTCATCCCCCTCATCGAGATGCAGATTTCCTAATTCCTTTTCTCCCATTATAGAAGTTAATACTGCAGACTCAACTTCAATTTGGGTTCGAGAAATTCCATCAGAAGATTCTACTTTCCTAACCTTACCGGGAATATTGTTGGTCTCACCCATATTTTCAGAGGATAATTCTTCCTCCACCATCCTGTCAACATAATCCCGATTCATCTCATATTGATTTATCAGATCCCTTCCATACTCTGTAAGAAAAGTACCCTGCTCCTTACCTCCCCTGACAGTCCTTACAACATCGTGTCCGATTCTCAAATTCATCTTCTTCAATATATTCCAGGCATGTTTATAGGAAATGTCGAGTTTTTCACAGGCTTTTTTCAGGGATTTCTCTTCATCTATCACTTTTAATAGACGCACTTTACCGGCACCAATCACAGGTTTGCCTTCGTGTGTCAGCCAGACCTTTGTACGAGTTTCCAGAATATCAACCCCGAATACATTTTATTACATCATCTGCAGGATAATTCAGACGAATAATACGGGTTCTGCCCCGCATACCTTCACCCGAAAACGAAACATCCAGATAATGCGAATCCTTCAATTTATTCACCAACCCATAAAACCGGGTATATCCCAATTCATTATTGCCCGTAAAAAGTTCGTAAAGTTCGCCTGCTTTGATTTCATCATTTTCCGCCACAAGCCGCAGGATCTCTTTTTCATTATCTGAAAGGGATGATATGTTACGCCTCAGATGCAAAAGACGTGATGATTCATAGGCCTTATCCACATCGTCCTCTGAAATGTTTTTGCTTGCCCTTTTTTCTGCATTCAGGCCTGATCTCTTGAGTAGATCGATACCAACACGCAGATCACCGGTCAAATCGACATAATTCACTATTTTTTCCCTGACTTCCTCCGGCACTACCTCCGGATAAAAAGCCAGCTGGATTCTGGAAGAAATGATGTCTCCTACTTCATCATAAGAATAAGAAGGAAATTCAATCTCTTCTGGCAGGAATACAGAACTCACCTTTGGATCAAACCTGTAAAGTTTTCCCGTATCACTTACAATCGCAATAACACCCATTTTCACACCGGGATACTGTTCATGGGCCCGTAATATGGAATACATGATCTCATCGGCATGTCCTCCGTGGAATAAATAATTGATATCATCCAGACACACCACCATTACCTTGTCCTTTTCGATAAGTTTCAGTACAATCTTTTCAAAAAGTTTCCTGAAGGCTACCCCCGAAGACGGAGGATCTATATTGAAAAGTTTGCGATATATGCGTGAAACAACAGCAAAGCGAGTGGAATCCATCTGGCAATTGATCTTAACCAGAACCACATCCGATGTATGTGTTTCTATTTCTTCAAAAACCTTTAATACAGCACTGGTTTTACCGGTGCCGGGCGGACCATATACAAGACAATTAATAGGTCTCATACCTTTTACTGCAGGCTTTAAACTATAGATGAGAGATTGTAGCTGGGAATCCCGGTGCATAAATTGTTCGGGAAGATAATCCAGCTCCAGTACGGTGGGATCCCTGAAAATTGTCTCATCCCAGAGAAGCATATTATTTTTCATATACCTGACTCCTAAACCTAATATTAAATTCCCCTGTAAATATAATAGCTTTTTTGCAGGGCAATTTGGAATCCTTTATATATTTGCTCACCTATGGGTGATTGGTTAACTTATGAAATGCAGGAGAGGAAGACCAAAATGCCCCCGCAGGATACGGGCAGAGCCCACTATTATGTGCTTTAAACCCTGCGGGATACCAAGGTCTGAAGTTGAGGTAGTAGAACTCGCATTTGAGGAACTGGAAGCCATCCGACTTGTGGATGTGGATGAGCTGACACAGGAAGAAGCTGCCCTTGAGATGGGAATTTCCAGAAGAGCTTTCTGGGAAGAACTGAAAAATGCGAGAAAAAAAGTCGCCAGAGCTCTTGTTGAAGGACAGGCCATCGATATCAAAGGCGGAAATTACACTACTGAATAAATGGAGTAATTAGAATGAGTCAAAATATACAGTCAGCTGAAAGTCTGGTAAATTCCAAAGTTGAAGAACCAAAAATTGTATCGAATCTGCGTGGAATAAGAAACAAGCTCATGGTCATGAGTGGCAAAGGCGGTGTAGGAAAGAGTACCGTTTCTGCAAACCTAGCTGCAGCCCTTGCCAGGCGCGGGAAAAAGGTAGGGCTGCTTGACAGTGATATTCATGGACCAAGTATTCCCACAATGTTTGGTATCGCAGACCAGAGACCTGAAGTAGGAGAAAAAGGTATTCTGCCTGTACAGGTTGCAGATAACCTCAAGGTCATGTCCATAGGTTTATTGCTGGACGATCCGGATTCCCCCGTGGTCTGGAGAGGACCCGCCAAGATGGGTGCCATAAAACAGTTCCTTGAAGAAGTTGACTGGGGAGTACTGGACTACCTGATCATAGACCTGCCTCCGGGCACAGGAGATGAACCATTAAGCATAGTACAGTTGCTGGGCAGGGTCGATGGTGCCATCGTTGTCACAACCCCCCAGGACGTAGCACTTACAAGTGTCAGGAAATCCCTGAAATTTGCAGAAATGCTGGAAGTACCTGTTATCGGAATGGTCGAAAACATGAGCGGTGTAATCTGCCCCCACTGCAATGAAGAGATACAGGTCTTCGGCGGTGAATCTGTAGAAAAGGCTGCAAAAGATTTCAACACCCCCATACTTGCCACATTGCCTATCGAACCCGATGTTTCATCAACAGGAGACAAAGGAGATGTATATGTCAATGACGATAAATCCATCTGGAAAGAAAAATTCGATTCAATCGTTAGTTCTGTGGAAGAAAAGTTCAACTAATCTTCCAGTTTATTTTTAAGGGCAGGGGATTTTGATGGAAAATAAAGAAATAAGTGACAAACTCAAGGAAATACTGCAACTAAGATACGAACCAGTAGCCGTGAAATTGGTTAAAAGGGGCGAAGATGTTCCTGCAAACTTTAACCAACCCGAGAAAAAAACCCGTCATTGCCAGTCTATCATGAAGGCAAGGAAGGGTGAATGTCTTGTGATACCGGCAGATAAACATGCATGCGTGGTAGGCGGTTCCAGTCTGGGACTTTTAGAAACACCAGACAATGTTAAAAGTGGTGAGTTCCACTCCAAAATCGGCATGTTCGATACACCTCAAGCAGCTGCTAAGATGATAGAGGAGAGAGCGGAATTCGAGGAATGCAGCATGCAGGCAACAGTGGTTTGTCCTCTTGCAAAGGCTGACTTTAAACCCGATGTGGTGATTTTGATCGATCTTCCCGAAACCCTTTACTGGATTGTGCCAGCGTTTACTTTTGAAACGGGAGGAAGGGTAACCATGAGCACAGCACCATTCCAGGCCACCTGCGTAGATTCAACTATAATTCCCATCCAGACCGGAGATATAAATTACTCCATGGGATGTTTCGGATGTCGCAGGACAACCGATATAGGCAGGGATGAAATGCTTGTGGGAATACCAGGCCCAATTCTTGAAAATATAGTAGAGCATCTTGAAGAACTCTATAAAAAACCTATCAAGAAAGCCAGGGGATTGTAAGATTCAGGCAAAGGAAATTAAATATAAGGATGCAGCAAGAAGAGGGCTTGATTGGCTGGATGAAAGTCAGCCTGTGACCCTCAAGGAATATGCCAGAAGCACAACAGCCAGCTACCACTGGGGCAGAGGATATACCCGTACATCCACCCTAATAAGAGAGATTCACAGGCCACAATCTTTCAGGGAAATTTGCAGAGGTGCCTCAGCCCTTGCCACAATGGGAATCTATTATCCTGCAGTAACCCATTATATCAAAACCAAACAGAATAATGGTAATTTAGAAGATATATATGATAGAACCTATGCCCTGATTGCCCTTGCAGATCTCGAAGTGCCCTGTCCCGGCGAATGCCAGAAAATCATAAAGGATTTTGATAGTACATGGGAACATCCCGGTACGATTGCCTTGATAATAATTTGCCTCATAAAACAATCAGAACTGACAGGAAAAGACTACACTGATTTTATCAGGGAAAAAACGGACTGGTTGTTGTCACGGGTGCAGGAAAACGGTGGTTGGAAATTCATAGCAACCAGCAATCTTGTTTTGCAGGCACTGATAATGGCCGGTCGCTCAGGTGAGATAGACCAATCGATCCGTTGGTTACTGAAAAAACAGAATGATAATGGTAGTTGGGGTAAAAATAACGGAGATATTACGGCTACTGCACAGTCACTGATAACTCTTGCTCTGTATATCAACGCTTAAAGCAGAAGGGCTAAAATACAAGCCATTTATAATATTGAAACCATGAATGAAGACAATGAGAATATCATGAAATTCCATCCACAGAGTAATACCTACATTCTCCGGAAAAAGTCCTATTTTGAGCAAAATATAAGCCTGGATGGAAATCTCATTACAGGATCAGATACTAATTTCTGGAAAAATCTGAAAGTTGCCGGCAACGTAGAACTTGGCAAGGGTACAGTTGTGAGAGGAAATCTCCATGCAGAAGAAGTGATACTGGGCCCAAATTGCAGGGTAGACGGGGATATTTATGCCAGCAGGAATGCGACTCTGCTTGATCGTTGCACAATCGGTGGCCACGCCATTACAGATGGCTGGATGAAAGTACGGCCTGGTTGCAATATAAAGTTTGTAAGGGCAAAAAAAGAACTGGAACTTATTGGTAAAGTCAATGTTGAAAGTATAGAATCAGGCACGAAAGTAATCGTACATTCTGAATGAGTTATTTATTTTCTTCAGCCAGCATTTTCAGCAGCCTGTTACGCAGTTTATTTGCAGAGATACTTGTCCTGTCCCTGGGACGAGGTAGATCGACATCAACCATTTCCTTTATTCGCCCGGGACGGGAAGTCATAACAGCAATCCTGTCGGAGAGATAAACTGCTTCATCCACACTGTGTGTTACAAAAAGAATTGTTATCTTCTTAGATTCCCATATCTGTAACAGTTCCTGCTGGAGTTTATTGCGTGTCTGGGCATCAAGGGACCCAAAAGGCTCATCCATAAGCAAAACTGCAGGATCGTTTGCAAGGGCCCTGACAATAGCGATCCTTTGTCTCATTCCTCCTGAAAGTTCGTAAGGATAACTGTCCCGGAACTGTTCAAGGCCTACAAGCCTCAGATATTCTTCAGCAATCTTCCTGGATTCTTTCCTATCCATACCACTCATATCCAGACCAAATGTCACATTGTCTATAACCGTTCTCCAGGGGAACAATGAATATTCCTGAAAGACCATCCCCCTGCGTGGATCGGGAGAAGTTATCGTCTCACCATCCAGTAGGATCCTGCCCGAATCCGCCCTGTCCAATCCGGCAACAATGCGCAAAAGGGTAGTTTTTCCACAACCTGATGGCCCAATGATACAGACAAATTCACCATCTTTTACCTCAAAGTTCACATCTTTGAGAGCATCGGTAGACTCACCCTTATCCTTCTCAAAACTCTGCCCCACATTCTCAATCACAAGTCTGCCCATTTAAACAACGACTCCTTTTCTCCATTTAAGCAATTTCCCGTCCACATACCAGCGGAAAACACGATCTATCAATAGCCCCAAAAAGCCCAGAATGAGCATGTAGACCAGCACAAAATCCATCTGGTGAAGATAATAATGCCACCATATCTTGTATCCCAGACCGTTTTTACTGACACCGAACATCTCAGCTGCTACCA
Organism: Methanohalophilus mahii DSM 5219; assembly: GCF_000025865.1. Lineage (NCBI taxonomy): Archaea > Methanobacteriati > Methanobacteriota > Methanomicrobia > Methanosarcinales > Methanosarcinaceae > Methanohalophilus > Methanohalophilus mahii. The sequence continues at coordinate 345,689 of NC_014002.1, read as the reverse complement.
GACACATCCAGCCAACACCCATGGCAATTCTTATGCCTGCAGCTATAGAGGGCAGTGAATAGGGTAGTGCAATATAACGAATAAGAGAGGTACTTTTCATACAACCCAGCACCTTGCCGGCTTCCACATAAACTTTTGAAACACTTTTGAAACCGGTCAATGTATTGATAATAATCGGGAAAACGGCTCCTACAAAAACTACAAATCCGGCAGATATGTGAGTCAGACCAAACCACACAATTGCAAAGGGAATCCATGCAAGAGGAGGAATCGGGCGCACAATCTCAATCAGGGGATCTGCTACCCTGTCTGCATTATGGAACCATCCCATTGCAATCCCGATTGGGACACCTATAACAAGAGCCGAAATGATACCTATTCCAAAGTGCAGCAGACTTATCGTAAGATCGGTGAACAGAACTCCCCTTTCGATTATTGTGATGAAAGCATAAACTACATCTGTAAAACTTGGAAGAATGAAGGTATTCCCTATAACAAGATCAGCTAAAAGTTGCCATAAAATAATGGCTGTTACCAGGGAAATGATTTCTATGCCTTTTTTTGAAACCGGTTTGGTTTTCATGATACCTCCGGAAATGTGTGGAGGAATAGCCTCCACTTCCGGCGACCTATAATCAACAGGTCTTTAAAAAGGTTGCTGTTTATTTTACTCAGTTATGGCCAGTTCATAGAAGCTCATATCAAATATGTCTTCCCGGGTAAACTTTTCATTGACATAACCAAGTTCATACTGCACCTGTGCATAATCCACAGTGGAATCTGCAATTATGGCAGGGTCAGCAATCCACTGGCCATCCCATTCATCAATGGAAGTACGGACCACATTAACTTCCCATCCCTGTCTTTCTGCAAATATCTGTGCAGCTTCATCCTGATTTTCAAGATTATAATCTGTGGCTTTTATGTGGGTATTTACAATCTCGGTTACCATTTCTGGATGATTGCGTATCAGGTTTCCACTTACAACAAGCACACAGCATGCATGGTCAGGTAGCATTTCACCGGAATATACAACAGACCTGCCGTTACCTTCCTGTTCAATCAGTGTTGGAGCAGGGTGGGGAAGGAATGCAGCATCAATCTGGCCTGCGGAAATTGCAGAGATGGCATCACCGGGGCCCATCGGCTTTATATCAACATCATCATCAGGATCTACACCATTATCTTTCAACCAGTCACGCAGAATTGTATCCTGAATTGTACCTGGCGGGAACGTTGCGATGCTCAATCCCTTGAGATCCTCAGGACCTTCATAGGAATGTTCAGGACGCAATACAAGATCGGATCCCTGGGAATTCACGCCTGCAACTACTTTGGCATCAAGACCGTTACTCAAGGCTGATATGAATGGTGCAGCGCCGACATAGGCCACATCCAGGTCTCCTGCAAGCATTGCCTGCATTTCAGGAGCACCGGTCGGAAATTCATATTCTTTCACTTCTTCCACACCATAGGAAGCAAGATCCTCTTCCCACCATCCTTTTTCCCTTGCTGTCATATAGGAAAGCTGATGGGTACTGGGTTGATAACCTATGTTAAGAGTGGTCACGTCCGCCGCCTCTTCTGTGCCATCTCCATCCTGAGAAGCACAGCCTGCAAGGAAGACAGAACCTGCCACAACAAGTATGAGGAATAGTATTTTACTTATTTTTTTCATTATGATCCACCTTTTTATATTTATCACTATAGTCTACTATATAGTCAATATTGTAAATTTCACCGAGACATTATTTAAAACTTGCCTTGTACCGCTATATTATGTCCTAAAAGTATTAATATACCATCCATCATTACCTTTTAATGCTATAAATAAATGGAGATAGGAAAATGAGTATTGCAGACAAAGTTATCGAATCAGCATTTGAATCCGATGAAGCGTTCCAGCATACTTTATTGAAGGTCATCAAGGAAGACCTGGGCCTTACAGCTATAGAATTTTCCGAGCATTCTTCCATTCCACCAAGTACCCTTTACAAACTTATGTCCGGCAACCGGGAACCCAATTTACGCACGATGCGCCAGATAGTGAAGACCATTAAGAAACTGGAAGGATACGAGGGCGGGGAATTCATAGCCGTTATAGCGTCCCGTCCGGTACTGGATAATATTAAAGAGACAAAAAGGAAAATTCATGGAAACCTGTGCACCATACGTGAATATGCGGCTACCTCCATGGAAGAAGCAATCATCGCAGCTGTGAGGGCTGAAAGGGAAGGAGCAAGGGCACTTGTTTGCGCACCTATCGTAAGCCCTACGGTAGAAAAAATTATCAAAATACCCGTATCAACCATTATGCCAAGGGATAGTCTTCTCGAGGCAATCGAGAATGTGGCACGAAAAATGGAAATGGAATAACAAAAAGAAGAGCGCTTTTGTAAGCGCTCATATTCTGGTTTTACCTGCCCAGCCTGGAACGCAGGGATTCTGCGATCTCAGCGAATTTGGCAGTTCCGCCTGTGGCAAATATGTAGGCTGCACCTCCACCAAGTACAAGGACAAGGCCTCCAAGCACATACCATACAATACTGGTTCCCTCTTCCACATCCATGGTTGTTGACAGGCCGCCTGCCTTTACAAGATAGGTACCCGGTTCACCTGCAGTAGAGGTGAATTCAATGGTTGTGGAATTGTTCTGTCCGAGAGTTATTTCCTGGCTGTCGACCACATTGTCGTTGATCGATAACTCGACAGTGTAACTACCCTCTGCATTACCTGTGTTGATCGAATCAAGCATCACCGTGAATTCCTCACCGGCAGTGGCAGGCAGTGGATCAATCCTCAGGTTACTGAATTCGAAGTTTGCTGCCAGTTCATTGACCTTGATATTCAATTCCGCATCAAGGTAACCATCAACCTTGGCCTCGATCTTGTGTGTACCGGGCTCTTTGGGATTGTAGGTTATCGTGCCATCCTCATCGGTTTCACCCAGGGATTTGCCATCAAAGAATACCTCGGCACCCTCCAGTGGTTCAGAGCCGATCGCCTTGACCACAGAGATTGTTATCGGTGTACCCTCAAAGACTTCCTCCGGGGAAACTTCGATACTGATCTTTTTGCTCTCATCATCCGGGGAAATCACTTCGAAATTGCCCTTTGATGAAACATAACCTTCCTTTTCAGCTGTTGCAGTAAACTTACCCGCATCATCAGCATCATACTCGAAAACACCTTCATCTGAAGTGATTCCGACCCTGTCACCATGGATGAGTATTGATGCGTCCCTGATAGCAGCCCCACGGGATGTTACTGTGAAAGTGATCTCATCACCTTCGACAACTGTGGTTGGTTCGATGTCAATGTCCAGTGAGTCATAGGGTTTTGTTTCCACTTCAACGAATGGGTAATAACGGACAGTACTGCTGTCATCGGCAACCTTGAATTTGATCTCACCCATGATGTCTATGGTGTCACCTTCATCAAGGTCGATGTTATCTTCGTTTTCAAGGATAATGCTTCCACTTGTACTATCAACGGTCATTACTCCAAAGTCATCTCCATCTTCAACTTCCAGATAATCTTCAGAAATCTGGAAGATGCCTTCAACGAATACGGCACTGGTTTCGGTACCGCTGAATATTTCATTGAAATGAACAACAATTATTGGTACATCGTCCTCATCACCGACATCTTTCTCATAGACATATTCATCATCGGAAGATACTATAGCTGACTCAATATTGTCGCCATCCTGAGTCAGCTGAATCATTACCCTGTCACCGTTGACATCAATTTCCCGGATGTTGAGAGCATAACCTTCTTCCAGAATCAGGGAAGAGCCTGTATAAACCGATTTTTCATCGTCATCGTCTATGAGGACCTTAGAGAGCTGACCGCTGGACATGAGGCTTATAGTATCATCTGTGATGTCATCACTTGTATCACCAGAGTAACCGGCGAAGTATTTCTCGGCCATGAAACCTATCACATTGTATTTACCCCATGGCCCATATTCAAACTCGACTTCTACAGGAGTGGATTTATAGATTAGATCGCCTGCGTCTATATTCCGGCCATTATAATTAGTCACATTGAGAGACTCACTTCTTAATCCTTCATCGATATCATAATAGAACCCTTCAAAATTAAGAGGTGTCCAGCTGAATCCTTCATCTTCAGCAATGGTACCCCTGAGTTCATAGGTGCCGGGTTCGGACATGTCAACAAAAGGTGCAAATCTCAATACATCATTATCGTCTGCTACTATGAATTTGAGTTTGCCCATGATGTCAATAATGTCACCTTCATCAAGACTTATAGAGTCTTCATTTTCCATCTTTATTTCAGTAGAAGAAAGAGACGTTACTTCCATTTCACCAAATTCATCTCCTCTGTCTACTTCCACATAGTCATCTGAAATCTGGAAGATGCCATCTATGAAAACAGCGTTTGTCTCAGTACCGCTGAATACATCATCAATGTGTACGGCAATTACAGGAACATCATCTACTCCCCCAAGATCCTTTTCATAAACATAGGTTTCATCGGAGGAAAGAATTGCATCATCGACCTCATCCCCATCTTTAGTAAGACTTATCCATACACTATCACCATTCACATCAACCTGTTTGATGTTGAGAGAATAGCCTTCTTCAAGAGTGAGAGATGATCCGGAGTAGACAGATTCATCATCGTCTGTATCTATCAAAACCTTTGATAGGACACCGTCAGAAATCAGACTGACATCATCACCTGTAACATCGCTGGAAGTATTTACAGAATAGCCGGCAAAATATCTCTCTGCCATGAATCCGATTATCTGATACTCTCCCCAGGAGCCAAATTCAAACTCCTTGTCGATGGGTTTTGTAGTATAGACAAGATCTCCATCATCTATTCTGCGACCATCAATGGTGATTGTCATGGATTCGGATGTGTCACCTGTGTCAAGATCATAGTAGAAGCCGGAGAAACTGCGACCATCCCATGTGTATTTATTGGACTGGTTTGCTTTTTCATCCCAAATACGGTCTCCCCAATTAGAAATTGTTGTGAAACTTTCTATAGATGAATTGTAAAATACACTATTGTTGCTTTCATTGTAAGCATAAATGCTGTAATAGTACTTCGTAGATCCATTCAAATTTGAAATGGTCTCGTTGTGAACTGTTGAATCATTAAACCAACCTGACCATTCATAAGAAGACAGATCAGAAGAAGTACCGTAAGCAATTCTGGTAGGTGCATCACTCTGATTAACTACATAATTTATCGTAGCGCGGTCACCACCAATATTAGATGAAGATATATCAGAAATTGAAGGTGCAGTTGGAGAAGTCGTGTTAAGCGTAGCAATCGTGGTATTATACACAAAACTATCATTAGTACCATTGTAAGCATAAACGCTGTAATAATACATGGTTCCATCATTTAATTCTGAAAGAACAATACTGCGACTATTAGAATCTTCATAATTCCAATCAGACCAAGAGGAAAGGGAATTAGAAATACCGTAGGCAATGCGAGTCGAAGCATCACTCTGATTTACATTGAAATCTATTGTAGCACTATCAACATCAGAAGATACGTTAGTTACAGAAGCGTTAGGTGCAGTTGGAGAAGTCGTGTTAAGCGTAGCAATCGTGGTATTATACACAAAACTATCATTAGTACCATTGTAAGCATAAACGCTGTAATAATACATGGTCCTATCATTTAATTCTGAAAGAACAATACTGCGACTATTAGAATCTTCATAATTCCAATCAGACCAAGAGGAAAGGGAATTAGAAATACCGTAGGCAATGCGAGTCGAAGCATCACTCTGATTTACATTGAAATCTATTGTAGCACTATCAACATCAGAAGATACGTTAGTTACAGAAGCGTTAGGTGCAGTTGGAGAATCTGTGTTAAATGTAGAAATCGTGGTATTATACACAAAACTATCATTAGTACCATTGTAAGCATAAACGCTGTAATAATACATGGTCCCATCATTTAATTCTGAAAGAACAATACTGCGACTATTAGAATCTTCATAATTCCAATCAGACCAAGAGGAAAGGGAATTAGAAATACCGTAGGCAATGCGAGTCGAAGCATCACTCTGATTTACATTGAAATCTATTGTAGCACTATCAACATCAGAAGATACGTTAGTTACAGAAGCGTTAGGTGCCGACTCTGCAGCTGCCACTCCACAACCCATTCCAATAATCATAAATCCTATCAATAAAATCTTAAATCCGGTTTTCATACCATAATCTCCTTTGTATAATCATATCTGATCAGATGTTCCCATATGTAAATAACCTTTTCGATCAATAGCAAAGTTTGCCCCATCTTTGCCAATCAAACTAATAGCCCCATCAATGTCAACAACTTCTCCTACAACAGTTAAATAAGATTCGGCCTGTAACGCTTTGAACTTATCCTTTGAAACCGTTACCAATAACTCGAAATCCCCGCCTGAATACAGTGCCATTTCCAGGGCTTCTTTCTTGCTTGTAGCAATCTCAAACACACGCTTGTCTATTGGCAGGGATTCTTCCTTCAGGACAAATCCCACTTTATTAACAGATGCAAGATCATACAGCGACAGTGCCAGCCCGTCGCTGGTATCCATGGCAGAGGTCACAGCACCGCTTTTTGCAAGCTTTCTGCCCTCGGCAATCCGGGGGACCGGTTCCAGCAGGGGTTTCATGAAATCATCATCAACATTCATATTTTTCAGATAGGCCTCCAGGGCTGCCCCGGCTCCTCCCAGGGTGGCAGTAACACAGAGCAGGTCACCCGGTTTTGCGCCTTTGCGGGTGAGAAGTTCTTCTTTGGAAACCCTGCCCATGGCAGTTCCTGTGACAGTAAGTTCCTCATGGGAATCCACATCTCCCCCGATTACCGAAGTGCCACAGAATTCTGCACAATCTCGCATTCCCCGGGCGATTTCCCCGGCGTCTTCCAGAGACATGTTTTGGGGATAGCCCACAGCTGCAAGCAAACCCAGAGGCTGGCCGCCCATTGCAGCAATATCACTGAAATTCACCGCAGCAGCCATCCAGCCGATCTGCCAGGGAGTCATTGTATCGGGAAAGTCGGTCTTCTGGTGCAACATGTCCGTAGTAACCACAAGGTACTCCCCGCCAAATTCAAGGACTGCAGTCATCATCCCCGGCAGGCACCTTTAATTCATCTTTTCCCCTGCCAAAAACTGAAGCCAGCTGTGCGATAAATGCGCGTTCATCAATATCCTTTATCGTTGATACCATCGAAACCTCCGGAAATATCCAATGCCTGCCTTCGCATCATATAATCAATACGAATGTTCTGGTTTATCAAATCAGAAGACATCGGAAAAAGCCAGAAATCACACCTTTAAATCAACTACCTGCAGGACAGGCAATGATTCAGCAGGCATGCTTCTCATAAACATACATTATAAAAGGTACTGCCGGCACATATAAAGAACTTACTTAAGCTACAGATTGGTTTGAAGTTATTTTTTCAGTACCATTTTTGCCTGTACGTATACAGACATTATTCAGGAAAGGAGTTGCAGCATTACCCAGGGATAAAAGTTCATCCCGGCTCAAGGGAGACAGTTCCCTCAGGTTCCTGTCCATTGAATGTTCCGTTTCACCCTGCTGGATAAAATAAGGAATATCCCTGCCAGCACATTTTACAATAGAAGAAGCAATTGATTCAATATCCTCGGGTTTATCCATAAAGCCCGGCAGCACGGTTGTCCTTAATTCCTGCAGGAGTTTGTTCTCTGCAGCCATTTTTATGGAACGCTGTACATTATTCACAGCATCTAACGGGGAAATTGTCACAGCAGGATAGGAACCATAGCCGATCATCCTGCCATAATCCTCGGCATTTTCAAGAGAGGCTTTGACATCGATAAAAACACCATCAACCAATTCATTTTCAATAAGGTCTTCTAAAACATCAGTGTGTACACCATTGGTATGTATCCCGACCAGAAGCCCCATATCCCTGGCCATTTGAGCGATTCCGGAAACTGCCTTCTCCTGTTGCAGGGGTTCACCACCGGAGATTACCACAGAACTTACAAACGGACGGGAGGTTTCCATCAACTGTCTGATCTGGGAACTTTCGACCAGCTCATAACCATTCAAGATAGAATAGTTCTGGCAGTAGGGACACCTGAAAGGACAGTCCCTTAAAAAGAAAACTACTGAGGCCTTGCCCGGCCAATCGAGGGTAGAAAGGGGAACATAGTCCCCAAAGTTTACCTCGAAATCTTTAACGCATGTCCGGGGAGCCATATCTCATCCTGTCCGCAAGTTCTTGTTTCTTGGCAGCATTCCATCCGCCTACAGACTGGATATAACCGGTTACCCTGGAAAGGTGCTCCACATTATCTGAATTACAATTCTCACAACAATCCTGTAACCCGGACATCATATGGAAATCATTCATACAGACGGTCATATCTTTTGTAAAAGCAAAGTAGCCGGTCTGGGTGTTGCGTGCAAGATGCATTGTAAAGTCTTTCAGTCCCTTTGCATCGGGAGAACCTTCACCAAGCCAGATGTGCATGATATTACCCCCATCAACAATCGGGAAGAACACATGCTCCACATTGATCCGCTCCATCAGGGACAGGTCTGCGCCCGGTGGTGCATGTGTACCATTAGTGTAATACACAGGCAAATCGTGTGTTTCCTTGAGTCTGGAAACCGAGGATTCCACATCTCCCTTGAGAACCGAAGCAGCCTTTTCCCTGTACTCATCATGAAGCAGGTCAGAAACACCAAATCTCTGGCAGGTGGTTTCAGCAGGTGTTCTTGCAAGGGCTATCTCAATTCCATGTTCCTCAGAGATCTTGCGGGCATGCATTTCCATTTCTGTCATTGCCCTGACAGCAACCTTGAAAGCCTCTTTTGACTCATGCATCTGGGAACCTGTATGGTACTGGACCATCTCATTGATACCCACCACACCGATGGTAAACACAAGACTATCCATATCAACAGCAACAGCACCTTTCTTGCCGGTAACCGGGTCCTTGGGCTGCTGGGTGGCAAAAGGCATCCTGCCGGATTCAATGATCGGGGTCATCCATTTGAGTTTGGTATGGAATACCTCAATTGCCCTGTCCATCAAACCCTTAAGCCTTGCAAATAGTTCCTTGTCATCCCCCTGTGCCTCGTAGGCAGCCCTTGGGCAATTCAGGGAAACAACCTGCCATGAACCCATGGAAAAGTGCTTTCCGTCCGTGAAGTTGAGCTTTTCTTCAAATTCATCATCATCTTCTGCATTTGCAGAAAACTGATAGGCACAGCACTGGTAACAGGAGATTCCTTCACCTGCACCCCTGTAAGGAGGAAGCTGGTTATCAAAGTAAGGAGTACCAAACTTGGCGGTAAGTTCGAATGTCAGGTTATAAAGATCATCATAGGTCGGAAGTTCCGGATGGGCACGATTGAACATCTCGTCCTCTTCCATGAAATCAGGCTCAATGGATATCTCCGGTTTGGGGAAATTAAAGGGTTTACCCCAGTAGTCACCTTCAAGCATGACATTCATAAGCGCCTGGAAGCCAAGACGGACCTCCCTTTCATACTCACCATAAACCCTAACGTCACTACCATCAGAACCATCCCAGACACGTCCGCGATAAACTGCAGGTTTATCTCTCCAGAGTTTTGGAACCCCGGGAGAAAGCTGTACGGAGGAAAAGACGAGCTGTCCTCCCCGGGCTACCATCATCTGAGTCATCTCATAAACGAACATCTGCATCAGCTGTTCGATCTCCTTGTAGGACTTACCCTCTAAAAATGGCGCAAGGAACGTAAGGAAGTTATAAAATCCCTGACCGCCGGCAAAATTCGTCTGGGCACTACCCAGAGCTTTTACCGCATGAAGCACCGCGACTTCGGCTTTCATTGCAGGACCTGCAACACTGGCCTTGGCACCGGAACCATCCGGCATGAGACCATAATAGAAGAAATACCTCAAATCCCAGTCCTGACAGAAAGCCCGGGTTCCCATGTATTCCAGGTCATGGATATGCAAATCACCATTCAGGTGAAGGTCGGAAAGTTTGGGTGGCAGGAGTAAAAGATATTGTTCCTTAGAGATCTTATCGGCTTTCTTCTTATGGGAGGTTTCCGCATTCTCCTGGAGATTGGCATTTTCCTTGGCTTCAAAGCCGGTACCCATATCGATCTCGCAGGCATCATAAACAGGAGTACCTACCCTGGTGGAAATATTACGCCATTCCACATCATTGCGCTCAATCAGGACCATATTAACAACTTCCCTGATGAGCGGGCCGGAAAGGAACCTGAGGTTCATACTACGAATCCTTTTTTCCGTTTCCTTTGCTATGACAAGGGCCTCATCGCGAGTAACGGCCGGGATACCATGGAAACGTTCACTGAGAGAGGTTTCTTTCAGCAACTGGTTTACAACGATATTGCGGTCCCATTCAACCATATGCCCATCAGTGGTCCTGACTTTAGGCATGATTGAAACAAAACTACCGTCAAGGGTCTGCTGTCTTGGAGATGATTCGGACGTTTTTTCAACAATATTGGACGAAGTGGTGGTGTCCTCAGGGACACCGCTTATATCGGTATTTTTCACTTTCTTTTCAATTTCTTCTGCCATAGAATCCATATTAAGCCCCCATTTAATTTAGTAAATCCAATCCTGAAGGACGTCCATATCCACATCACTACCTTTGAATATGTTGTCAGATGTAAGGAAATCATCCCCTATCTGCAATACTGGTGCTTCACTTGTAAAGACACCATTTATGCGCAGTTCTGTAAGTGCTTCCGCAGAGGTCATATCTGCTTCTTCAAACTGTACATTATTCTCTTTTAGCGTCGCTTTCAGACGGGCACATTTCGGGCAGACATCGGTGGTATAGACAATAATTTCAGACATTATATTACATCCTTGCAACAATAAACACAATCAGGAGAGCCAAAGAAGATAGAAAGGAATCAACAATCATGGATCAGATCCCGATTTCCCCTAAACTACTGACTTCCCGCAGTAAGTAGATACGAAATAGGATTCATTCATTTATAATGCTTTTTCACCCTATGTCTGAATACACCGAATAGTATTTGATAACAAATATGATATACAATGAAACAATACGAAACTCCGAATTTTGCTGTATTATCCGATATGGTAACAAATAAAAAAGAAGAACTTTTCCAAAAGACGTATAACCTAAACACCGATAATAGCAATAACTTGAACCAATTGAGGTGTGCAATATAACCGACTTACTTACATCAGGATGCAAGCCCATAGATGAACTTCTTGGAGGAGGATTCGAACCGGGAGTTGTGACCCAGATATACGGAGAATCCGGGAGCGGAAAGACAAACCTCTGCCTCCAGCTTGCAGTCTATTGTGTAAATAATAACAAAAAAGCAATCCTTGTTGATACTGAGGCAATATCACCGGAGAGGTTCAGGCAGATCGCAGGTGAAAATGCCAGGGAAATTGCCCAGAACATAATCATCTACGAACCCCACAGTTTCGAGGAACAGTACTCTGCAATCCACGAGATAGAGAAAATAAGTGCCCAGAACATCGGACTTATAATTGTTGACTCAGCAACTGCTTATTACCGTTTTGGCCTTGAAGATGAAGAGAAAAGTATCCGCACTCGCAGAGAACTTGCCAATCAGATTGGCTATCTGCACGGCCTGGCCCGCAAGAGAGGAATTGTAGTTGTTATCACAAACCAGGTCTATTCAGACATAGGAACGGGCAAACTGAAACCTGTTGGCGGCAGTACGGTCGAACATATGTCAAAAACCATAATCCAGCTTGAGCGCACAGGTGAAAATAAAAGAAAAGCCAACCTGCTCAAACATCGCTCCCGTCCGGAAGGATTGAGCAGGGAATTCACAATAACCCAGGAAGGACTGAAGTAAAATAAGAAGATTTACTCCAGATACGGAGACTGGGCAAGCACCGACATACCATTATCCGAAATATTAAGCACACGCACCTCATTGATCGTGCTTGAACCTCTCAATTTCATAACAAAGATGGTACGCTGAAGATTATTACCCACCCTGACACGTTCCAGTTTGATTACTGAATCCGCACCATATTCCACCATCGCATCAAGATCAAACATCTTACCAACTGAAATGACAGAAGTTACCTCACGGCTGCGCAGGACACCAAACACATCATCTATCAGGGTCCTCAGTTTGTAATTTGACTCAATGGCAAGGAAAAGGGCCTCAATTGAATCAATGAATACCCTCTGAGGCTGCACCTCATCAAGCTTGCTTTCAATAAGTTTTTTGAAACTCTTGATAAGCTCTGAGGGTGCGATTTCCACACTTTTCTGGAGACGCAGTCCCGGGTCAGTAATATCGACAAAAGAAAGTAAACCATCATCCTCAAGTTTCTTGAAATCCCAATCAAAGGATGCTTTCATTTCCCGAACAATGGATTTGGATTCTTCCGATGTGATTATACACATCACCTTCTCCCCGTTCTTTGCCCCCTCATAAATGAACTGGGATCCAAAAATCGTTTTACCGGTACCTGATTTCCCGGAAACAACGTTTGCAGTACCTTTAAAATACCCGCCTTTGAGCATCTCATCCAGTCCACTAATACCAGTACTAACCCTTTCAGGAATTGCCGTTTCCTCCATTTGAAACACCTTATAAATATTTCACAATTTAATTAGAACATAATAGCAAAAATGTCCACCTGTGATTAATCACAATGGAATTTATTTACATATAAAATAAGGGATTCCTGCTATAAAAATTCATGTATCTTCCCCGGAAGTTAACAAAAAACCACTTCCATCAGAAGTATCCGGCTCTGTGACAACTTCAAGCAACACCTCACTGAAAAGCAATTTTTCCAGTGTGCGCGTAACATAACTGCGTTGCTGATGTTTACTTATGTCCTCTCCAAGACGCAGGTCAGAATCAACCTGTACCCTCCACAGCGCCAACCGGAAATTTTCAGGGTCCTTTATGTCCATAGTATAGAATTTTTCAAGGAAAAAAGGAAGAATAAAAGGATTGTCCACAACTTCACACAACAGGAGATATTCTTCAGCAAAAGAATTTGTGAGATCCAGATTCTGCGTACCCACAATAAGCCGCAGTGTCTCCAGAGAATAATCCTTGCCCTTAATATTGACACAATTTGTCATAGAGAACCCCGAATTATTTATTCTGCCTTTTTTCCAGAATATCAGTGCAGCGCTGCAAATCCTCTGCAGTATTGACATTCAGGGCTACTTCAGGGTCTTCCAGTAGATAATTATAATATTCCTGTTCCTCCCGGATTTTGCTTCCGTCAAGGATATTTATTCCAGTGGGAACTATAAGGTTTCCACTCCAGTTGAAAACGGTATCCGGACGCAGACCCACTTTTTTACAGAGGGAAAGGGGTATAAATACCGACATTGAAGGTTTTCCACACCTGTAGTATTCCTCCACAATGGAATCAATAAGATCGGCTGTTATCAGGGGCAGGTCAGACATGATTACCATCAGGGGTTCTGCAACGTTAGCCTGTTCCACAGCATAAACCATATCACCAACATAATTATCACCGGCAGTATCAATGGTTTTGACATTGCCCCCATAACGATTTTCTATAACTTCTTCGGTGTGAGGGGTGAAAGGAGATACTGTCACATAAACATCACCAATGCTTTCTGACTCCTCCAGGGCATCCACAACATAACATATCATGGGTTTACCCAGAATATCCACACAGGGTTTCTCGCCCATACCCAGGCGCAAACCCTGTCCACCGGCCATTATAAAAGCATCCATGAAAGACCTCCGTATCCTGCATTGATGGCAATTAGCGCCAGAGTAATGGCAATCAAAGAGGTAAGTCTGGCAATTTCATTGGCGGTACCTATACAATCCCCATTGACACCACCAAAATGCCTGTTAGAAACATTGAGAACCCCGAAAGCCCCCAATATGGCTGCCACAAAACCTATCAGGCCGATTAAACCCAGGCTGAGGACAGATACAACACCACCCATTGCCAGGCCAGCCAGATATTTACCGACGTCCGTCTTATCGATCACCATGGAACCCAGGCCTTCATGGATGGATTTGCCAAAAGCTGCTATTGTGAGCATACCCTGTTTAGCACCGATTTCCGCCACAAGCAGGGATAGGGGCAAAAGTGTCCACTGTGGTAGCGATGATATTGTCCCGGTAATGTATATCTGCTGCTGAAGAGAGGAAATGCTGGCATAGAGCAAAATCAGACCTATGACACAATATGCCACCCCGCCTATACCCAGCGACATATCCTTAAGGGCCTTGATCTTCTTTTCAAGAGAACCGTGAGCCGTACACCCGTCACCAAAATCCGCCAGGCCATCCAGATGATTGAGGCCTGTTAGATAATAAATAAAAACAATAACCAGGGCTGCGGAAATATTTGCGGGGAACACATACTCCACAATTCCTGTAAACATGCCAATCAAAAGACCCAGTACAATGCCTGTAAAGACAAACAGGTAACTTCGTTTAACCAGCTCATCAAGGCCTTCCATGGTAATTCCCACGGGAATTGTCGATAAGAAACCAAAACCCGTCCTGACTGCGAGTAGTAATCCGCTCATCCGGCTATCACACCACCGCCATGTTTTTCGTCGTCATCTTTATTTTTGGATTTGCCAATCTCCGCCATTCCTCTGGTATACATATTGGCAGAAACGCCTCCGATAAGTCCACCGATGACATCATCCATGAAAGGACCGAGTTCTGCAAGTATACCCGGCTTTTGTTTGTCGAACCTGACAAACTCAAACATTCCCTTGTCCCCACTGATATATTTGGAAATGCTCATCCCCAGTACCTCATCAGCTATCAGGAAGGTCAGGTCCCTTTCATAGGAATCGCGACTTATGTTAGGCAGTGTCCCATTGCGACCCTCTCTTTCAAGCAGGATACCGGAATAGATCAGCATACAAAGATTGGGATCAGAAATTGCAAGACGAAGTTCCCTTATAAAAAGGGCTTCTGCCTTTTCACGTGTCTCGATTCCGGGGTGAGGTGTGTAAAGTCCCATTGAAGCTTCCACAAGTACCTCTTCAGTAATACCCTCTTCCTTCAGGATATCCATTATATCATAAGTATAGCCGGTATCAGCTTCTTCGGGCTGTTCTCCTTTTATATTCCTGGATTCTACATCAGACAGTTTCATTGTATCACTTTGATTAGATTATATATAATTTCCATATGAAATTTGTAAAAACATAAATTACAAGCGAAAAGCACGCTATAGATATAAGAGCTGCTCCTTCTACAAGCCGGTTTGCCTTTTTAATAGATTCCGCTCCCGGGGATGCAAGCCCCTGTCCCAGCACATAGACTCCCGGTTTTTCCAGTTTCACACCTATAGCACCGGCAACTGCTGCCATTGGGTATCCTGAATTGGGAGAATCCGGGACCTTGCAATCATTAGTTGAACAGGAGCAGGCACCTGAAGGATCAAAAGACATAGTTTTTGGCATTATATTCAGGAAAAATACAGCCAGCCAGATGAAAAACAGGGAAATCCGGGCAGGAACCCAGTTAAGTACATCATCCAGTTTTGCCGAGAAGAAACCGACGTCCCTATGTGCTTCATCCCGATAACCAACCATGGAATCAAGGGTACTTACGGCTTTAAAAGCATAAGCTGCTATCAGACCGAAAGGGCCTGCTACAGAATAATAGAACAGGGGAGAGAGAATAGAATCTACGTAATTCTCGGATACGGTTTCTATGGCAGCAGAAGATACATGGGAGCCACTAAGTTTTGAGGTATCCCTGCTTACATACATAGAAAGTTGTTTTCTGGCCTCTTCCAGAGCCCCTACTTCCAGAGATGATGCAACTTCTTCTCCGGCAAATAACAGTCTGCGGATAGCAAAAGTACTTTTGAGGAAATAGGCTTCAATAACTATACCCACAAGTTCAGGCACCAGGGATTGACTCGACACTAAAAGTACAATATAGGCAATAAGGGATGCAAAAAGAATGCATGAAAGACCCATGAAAACACCATAGGCTTTTCTTCCCGATGAAGGAATGTACTTTTTGAAAATGCCAATCAGTGTCCCGATCCAGACCACCGGGTGCAGGCGAGCCGGAGGTTCCCCTACTGCAAGATCAATTAACACAGCAAATAAAAGCACATAAATCATATGCATATAACCGGCAAAAATAAAATCCATCATAATAGGGGCTCCATTACCTCATCCCAGGCTTTTTTGAGTTTGTCTTCCATCTCCCCCTCACCTTTGAGGACATCAAGGAGTTTCTGTACATTTTGTTTTTTGTGGACCAGACCACATTTTTCACAACTCCACACCCTACCTCCACTTGAGCGACAAACCCACCTGCCTCCTGTGCGCTCATCCCCGCAGGGATAAAAGGGGCAAAAACAGAAAGTGCAATCCTGACCCTTGAAATGGCAGGGATAATATGGACAGGCCGTGTTAGCACCAAGAGGCCTGACGGGTTCTTCGTCCAGTATCTGGTTAAGGTTCTCCATGGCACTATCCCGGGCACTGTCAACTACGACTGTCCCTATAGCCTCCACAAGCCTATCAGTATCCTCTTTCGGTCTCACCGAGACCCTGATAAAATTACGATCCATGGAATAAAAGCAGGAACAATCCCTTACAAGAAGACCCTTTTCAGCAAGCCTGTGAGTCAATTCGACCGAATCGAGACTCGCAGCGCTTACATCAACAAGTACAAAGGATGTATTACTTTCATGTGGTATGAACCTGCGCACCTTGCCCAGCCGTTCCATAAGATACTGGCGGTTTTCCCGGACAAATTGTCTTGAAGCAGTCAGATAATCATTCGCAATATCGGAAGGCATATCCAACAAGGACAGAGCAACTGCTTCATCCATTGGCCCTATATTGCAGCAGTTGCGGACCCTGTTCAGAATCGTTGCAAAATCCACATCAGTAATACCAAAAGAGATTCCTGCCCCGGGAAGGGAAAAGGTGTTTTTCAGGGAGCGTATCACCAGAAGATTGGTAACAGAAGGTACTTCATCAACCAAAGTGGCAGATACGTCTGTTAAGTCTAACAGGCTTTCATCGACCACCAGCAGGGTGGAATGGACATTACAGCGTTGTAGAAGAGAAATCAAATCCTTTTTTGAATAAAGCTGGCCTGAAAGATTGTCAGGGTTGGTAAGCAGGATTATTTTTGCCTTGTTAAGCACATCTGATGATATGTTTTTAAAATCCTCCTCAAAAACATACCTCACTTCCCCACCACTGATTATACAATGTTTTTCATTGGCAGGGTTCTGCGACCTGCTCAGAATAACGGTATCCCCTGTTTCAATTACCGAGGAAGATACCATGCGTATTACATCTTCAACTCCCAGAGCAGGAACAATGTTATCAGCAGAAATATTTTTTCCAAAATATTTGGCAGCACTGGCCCTTAATTCTGAATATTCATTATCATGGAAGTGGGAATACATGGATCCCACACGGGAAAAAAGATCTTCCAGACAGAGTTTGCAACCCGGGTGATCAAAGGGACTGCCCATAGGATTGGATGTCGAACTAAAATCAATTATAGCTGTTTCACTAATACCTTTTTCCAGGGCAATTCTATGTCCATCTTCTAAAGGTTTCCTGATTGATTCAACACTTTTTTTCCATAATCCCTTACCAGACACGTTAATCGAAATGAACTAATGAATAGAACCTATATTAAATTAATCAAATTGAGTTTCCTATGCTGCAGAATAATCTGTCTATTGTAGACCATTATGTGAAAATGGAAAATAAAAATCTGCCCTCGGTCATTTTCTGGCAAATGTCAGATAACCGGTGTGGCCTACGCGTGCCGGGGCAGGTCTTGTGCCTCTTTCGGATACAGATAACTCCCTTTCCATGCATTCAAGTGTATGTACACTGTAGAATCCTGCCCCCACAGCTTCCAGGTATACAGCTTTTGCCTGTTCAATGAAAGGTGAATAAACAACAAGGAAACCTCCGTCAAGCAGGCTAGAACAGGCATATTTGACAGATTCTGCAGAATCTTTAATATCAAGTACTATAGCATCGAAAAAATCAGTGCCCTGCCTCATCACATCCACAATATCCCCGCAGCGAACTTCCACATTGGATAGGCCGGCCATGGACAAATTGGCCCGGGCATTCTCCACAAAATCCTCACGTATCTCATAGCTTATCACTTCCTTTGCTACAGAACCCAGATAAATGGCAAGCACGCCACTTCCGGTGCCGGCTTCGAGTATCCTGTCCGAAGAATTTATACCTGCATGGGAAATAATCTGGCCCACATCCTTGGGCATGATAGGTGCACCCGTGCGTTTTGCAAGTCTGAACATATCCGGAGCCCGGGGCCTGATAACAGAGAATTGCTGCCCCATATGGGACACAATCGTACCGCCGGGTTCTATATCCCGCAACTCGGCCGTTTCAACAATACCAAATTCGCAGTGGAACTGTTTACCCGAGACCGTGGTCAA
This sequence comes from Methanohalophilus mahii DSM 5219, assembly GCF_000025865.1. Taxonomy (NCBI): domain Archaea; kingdom Methanobacteriati; phylum Methanobacteriota; class Methanomicrobia; order Methanosarcinales; family Methanosarcinaceae; genus Methanohalophilus; species Methanohalophilus mahii. The sequence goes on along the minus strand of NC_014002.1, from coordinate 327,203 downwards.
ATATTCCCGGAATTTATCTTTATGGCGGGTGCGCAAAAGCACCGTTTCATTTTCTTTCATATATACACCTCAAGGTTGTTGATAACGGCGGGCAGGAATTGTTACGATATCCCGGGGGATAGAGTGTTTATCCTGCCTGAGTACTTTTGTAAGTTCCCTGAATTCACGGCTGTAGGCTTCTGAAAGTTGTTTTCCATATTTAACTCCGTGCATCGTCAGGACATACTCATAGCGCTGGTGAAACCTGTTATCCTTTTCATAGTAACGCAGGTCTTCGTCCACAATACCCATTGCCACGAGCAACTGGATGTCCTCAAAAACCCTGTTGCTGTAAGGAAAACCGTAGTTGCAGTGGAAATTATAGTCAAAGAGGTTACGAAGTCTTACATCCTCACTGAACCGCTGGACCATACGATATATCCAAGTTATATTACGTAAACGTGGAATCGAGACAAAGCCACCTTCCTCTTTCCAGAAGATGGAATTAACGGTATAGAACAACAATATCAGCCCCTCTACGGGCAGATAATTTTCCTGGCGTATAAATCTCAGCAACTGAGGAGAAAGGGTCTCAACAGTGTGGCCTACAACATCCTTAAGTTGTGCAGCTTCGGGGCATCCGATACCATCGACCGGAGAAAAAACAACCAGTGACAGTTGCCTGGAAATTGCCCTTACCAGACCGTTTGCAAGGGCAGATTCATCGTAAAAGAAACTATCCTCACCGTTCACAACAACTCTTGTACTGCGGGGCACTCCGCTGGCAACACTCAAATCTACAAAAACATCCCCTATTCTCTTTTCAAGCTGCTCCTCGAACATCTTCTTTGCCACACCATGCCGGGCTATTGTAGACAGGGCCATACGGGTTGCCGGGTTGAGGTTTTTCTGGTTAAATCGCACAATTGGGTCACAGATATTTCCCGCCAGGACTGAACTGATAAGCCGTTGTGCCTGATCATTGCCGTATGTTTTTATGAAATAAAGCAAGTCAGCATCATTATATTCTGTGAAAAACAAACCCACCTCGTCATTCACAGATTCTGCATCCTTCTTTTCCCCGAACATAGCCAGAGCATTTTCAAGAGATCGTAATAACATAATCCTGGCAGACTGTGTATGAGGATGATGCACTATAGCATTATAGTGATGAGTGCGTGCTATGAGCATTGATTCAGCAACCGTCAATGTCATATCTTCATCATAACTACAGCCATCCTTTTTACCCAGTACGATATTGCCATTGCGGATGCTCAGGTTCTGTATTATCTGGTCCACGTCTATTAGTCCCAGAGATAGGCCAGTGTGATAGGAATCACGAAGCAAAAAATCTATCCTATCAGCATCTATGTCACCGGATATCAACTGTCCCAGATAGGGCTTTTCCAGAAAAGATGACTTACCTGTTGCCATGAGGGCGATTTGGTCGAAAAAATCAACAGGATCCTGACCCAGCTCTTCCTCAACTTTTCTTGCAATATTTCCGTTGCCTGCAAAACAATTTCTTATGACATATTCACTGAAAGCTTCGTGATTTTCCCTTATTATGCCACCGTATTGTGGATTGATATCAGGATTGCGCTTAAGGACATCTTCCACAGCATGAGAATATGCAGAGTGGCCTACATCATGCAAAAGACCTGCAACCTCCACTTTCACTTTATCCTCTTGCGGCAGAGACAGGGCATCGGCCATCAGGGATGCCATATGCATGGTACCTAGGCTATGTTCAAAACGACTGTGCTTTGCACCCGGATAAACGATATCAACAAGGCCGAGCTGCTGGATGGAACGTAGCCTCTGCAGCTGAGGGGTTTCCACGAGTTCCTTCTGGAGAGGAGTCAACAGGATAGTTTTATGCACCGGATCATGAATCGCCCTTGAACTGACCATGAATGGGTATTTAGGTGGAAGATATATATAAAGGTGTAAAATATCTCAACCAGACCTAATTAATTATCACCAGAGTGAAACAATAATGAGAACAATTCAATGGAATGCTGAGAATTCTACTGTGAGGATGATCGACCAGACCCTGTTGCCTGTCGAATACAGGGAAATCGAATGTGAAAATCTTGCACAGCTGTGTGAAGCAATCAAATCATTGAGGGTCAGGGGAGCACCCGCATTGGCAGCAGCAGGTGCCTATGGTATTGCCCTTGCCAGCAAACTCAGCAGTGCAAATGATATGGAAAGCCTCCTGCAAGATCTCAAAAATGCCACAGGGATCATCCTTGCAACCCGACCCACAGCCATAAACCTGGGATGGGGAGTACACCGGGTGATCAAAGCCGTCTCTGAAGCCTACGACACCGAAGGCATACGTGACATAGCTCTTAACGAAGCACAGGCCATTGCAGATGAAGATGTGCAGACCAACAAAACTCTAGGTAAACATGGTGCTTCCCTGCTGGAAGACGGTGACACCGTGATGACCCACTGTAATGCCGGCAGATTGGCCTGTGTGGACTGGGGCACAGCTCTGGGAGTGGTACGTTCCGCTGTGGAGCAAGGAAAAGATATCAATGTGGTCGCATGTGAGACCCGGCCTCTGAACCAGGGAGGCCGGCTTACGACCTGGGAGCTGATGCAGGACAATATACCGGTCAAACTAATCTCGGACTCCATGAGTGGTTATGTGATGCGACACGAGCTTGTGGACAAGGTGATAGTCGGGGCAGACCGCATTACAGAAGATGCTGTATTCAACAAGATCGGAACCTACAGCCATGCAATCGTGGCCATGGAACACGAAATTCCTTTTTATGTGGCAGCACCTGCCTCTACATTTGATTTCAAGGGATGGGAAGACAGCGTGAAGATAGAAGAACGAGATCCTGATGAATTGCGCTACATGCAGGGGGTACAGATAGCACCTGAAGACGTACCTGTGATAAATCCTGCTTTTGACAGCACACCGATGGAATATATTGAGGCTATAATTACAGAAAAAGGAATCTTCAGACCACCATTTTTGATAGATGAAGTAAGAACCTGAGGGCGCAAGCTTTTAAAGTATAAAATACAATCAGGATACAAGTAAACAAAAGGAAAGAGATGGAAGAATATGGGAAAAAAGAAACAGAGTAACAACGGTTTGATGTCCTCTGCCGGTCTTATGAGATATTATGAAGAGGATAAAAGGGCAATCCACCTGGACCCCAAAGCAGTTATAGTCTTTGGATTGCTTTGTGGACTTGCTGTTATTCTCTTAAGCGCCAGTTATGGCACCTGGCCATAAAAATAATCCATTATAAAAAAAGGGCATTCAGCCCTGTCTATCTTTTTTAATAGTTTTAGAAATCAATCTTGCCGTGGTAGTTCTGGATTCGTTCTTATCCACCATGATGCGCCCACTTTTCTCCCACCAGGAACGCGGATAAGCTTTGTCTTTTTGAACCTCAGGATTTAGGCCAAGGGATGCAGCTGCCTTTTCCATCTCTTCCAGATTCGGCTCCTTTACTGAACTTTTACGAGATACAATCCTTCCTTCATTCCTGCTTTTGGAACGATCTATGGAAGCCGGCCAGATTACAAGCCGGCCTTCGTCTTTCATTAGCATGGTCCATAGATTGGAAGTCATTAAATATAATTCTTGGTGATAGACCACCTCCAGATAAACCTAAAATAGTAAAGTGCCATCTAGTATAGCAAGTAGGAGAGTTTACAAATGGGCCTGTTTGGAACCAACGGAGTACGTGGTATAGCTAACGAATTCATTACACCTAAATTTGCAATCGACCTTGCCAGAAGTCTGGGAACCCATCTGGGAGAAGATAAAACTGTAGCAATCGGAAGAGATACACGCATCTCAGGAGAGATGCTAAAAGCAGCTGCAATATCCGGTTTACTTTCAACGGGCATAAAAGTTATCGACATTGGAACCTGCCCCACACCGTCTGTCCAGTATTATGTGCGCGATTATGCAGATGCTGGAATTGTTATTACTGCATCCCACAACCCCAGGGAATATAATGGCATAAAACTTATAGCCGCAGATGGTACCGAATTTTCCAAAGAGGGGGAGAAAAAGGTCGAAAATATCTACTACAGCGGCGAATTCCACACTGCTAACTGGAACATGACAGGTGAACTTAACCGGGATTATAATGCCAATGATTACTACATCAATGGAATAATCTCATCGGTCAATTCCACAAAAATCAGCGCAAAACAATTTCGAGTGGCCATAGATACGGGATGTGGTGCAGGTTCTCTCACATTACCCCTCTTATTGCGTAAACTGGGATGTGAGGTCATAACGATCAACGCCCAGCCGGATGGCACTTTCCCCTGGAGAAATCCCGAGCCAACACCCGATGTACTGGGAGAACTCAGGGATATTGTCAAAAATTACGATGTTGACCTGGGAGTTGCTCAGGACGGGGATGCAGACAGGGCAGTCTTCTTTGATGAAAATGGTACTTTCATTGATGAAGAAATACTGCTTTCCATGATGGCAAAATATGTGATCTCCGGTAAAAAGGGACCAATCGTGACACCGGTCAGTTCATCCCGGCGCATGCTGGACATTGCAAAAGAAGCAGGCGTAGAACTCCACTGGACAGCCGTAGGATCCATTAATGTAGCACGCAGGATGATGGAAATCGACGCTGTTTTTGGCGGAGAAGGCAATGGAGGACTTATTTTCCCGGAACACCAGTACTGCAGGGACGGTGCAATGGCCTGTGCCAAATTACTTGACATAATGGCAGAGGGAGTGAAACCTTCACAGATGGCTGCAAATGTTCCGGCATACCATAATGCCAAAACAAAGGTAAAATGTGGTAATCTGAAAAAAACGCTTGAAAACGTAGCCATCCACGTACAGGGAGAAGGAATTGAGATTGATACCACCGATGGTTTCAAGATATGGTATGAAGACGGGTGGCTACTGATACGCCCCTCCGGTACCGAACCAATTGTCAGGGTCTTTGCCGAAGCTAAAACGGAGAAAAAGGCAAGGCAGATTCTGGAAAGAGGGGAAAAGATAGTACTGGCTTCAATCCAGGATTAAACTCATCAAGGTTTACCGCAGGATTCACCACAAATAATACCTGTGGCAATGAGATGTGCAACCCTCAAAGGCTCTGGAATATTGCTATGGGTGGCACTTAACTGGACTATCCTGGTGGCGGAAATTTCATCGATGCCTGCACACTGGATGTAAACCGGCGTATGGGAATGTGAAGTTACCACCCTCGATATCCTGCCTGCTTTTTTTATTATCGCAAACCTTTCATCCGGGTATTCCAGATGATATAGAGCATTTTTTATATTCTCAAAATCAGGCATCGAGCGCATCAGCACAATCACACCCATTCCTGTAGATTCATTTAAACGCACGATATCAATCGGATTGAAACCACCGTATGTGACTCCATCCAGCATTATCACACGCGCCTGATTCCTGTGTTTGCTGGCTGATATCATCTTTATTAATGAATCGGTAGCATCCATACCATCCCTGGTAATGTAGGTGGATAACACTCCGTCAAGCCACATCCCCCCTCTGAAAAAAGTCCCTACCACAAGTATACGGTCACTTACCAGCGCTGAATCATCAATACCCAGAATCCTTATTTCCGGTTTTATATGAAAAAGAGAAAAGGGTATACCCCCTTTTAAACAAACATTGAGGCTGGATGCTCATTAACCTGAGGTTGGCGGGGCTTTAGGACCTTATCAATGGCAGCCATAAAGTCAGCCATTGTCACACTATCACGATCATTGCGTACAGCAAACATACCTGCCTCGGTAGTCAGTGCATGCAGATCCGCACCACTCGTATTTTCTGTAAGGGTGGCAAGTTTGTCAAAGTCCACATCCAGGGCAAGGGAAAGCCCTCTGGAATGAATCCTGAGGATCAAGCTACGAGATTCTGTATCCGGCATCGGAACCTCTACCATCCTATCAAAGCGACCCGGACGAATTATGGCAGGATCAAGGATATCCACCCTGTTGGTAGCTGCAATTATACGAATATCACCTCGGTTCTCAAATCCATCCATCTCCGCAAGAAGTTGCATGAGAGTGCGCTGTACTTCCCTGTCAGCACCGTTGGTGTCACTCAGCCGGGTTGCTGCAATGGCATCCAGCTCATCTATGAAAATAATGCTTGGAGCTTTCTTTCTTGCCATATCGAAAACTTCCCTGACCAGTCTGGAACCTTCGCCAATGTACTTTTGCACAAGTTCCGAGCCCACAACACGGATGAAAGTTGCGTCAGTACGATGGGCAACCGCTTTTGCCATCATCGTTTTACCGGTACCCGGCGGGCCGTGCAGCAGCACACCTTTGGGAGGTTCCACACCCACGCGTTCAAAAGACTCGGGTTTAATGAGAGGAAGTTCGACACATTCAATGATATCCTGAATCTGATTATCCAGTCCACCGATATCTTCATAGCTTATATCCTGAGATTCCAGGACTTCCATTGCTGAAACTTCCGGTTCTTCTGTCGAGGGAAGAACATCCACTATTGAAAGGGTCTGCTGGTTCAGGGCAACCCTGACACCGGCAACCAATCTGGAATCATCTATGTACTGGGAAACCCCTACCATGAACTGGGGGCCCGAACTGCTTCGTATCAAGACTTTATTGGAGTCAATGACATCAATGATATTTGCCACGATCAAAGGAACAGTCTTAAGCCTGTTAATCTCAGAGCGAAGTTTGCGAACTTCCCTTTCATACTTCACTTTCTGGGATTCTACATACTTTTTTTCAGATTCGATTTGGTCGCACTGCTCTTTAAGTTTGCTGTTGCGGGATTCAAGTTGCTTCATCCTGTCCAGAAGGTACTTTGAAAAGTCTTCGTCTCCTTCAGAACCCATATAATCATATTCAATATCGGACATATTTTTTAATCCGTAATTCCCCTGATTTAACGTATCATCACTCGTTTCGTTCATATAGCTCCGAATAATATTTAAGTCCATAGGTATATAGCACTTTCGAAAAGAGGCATGGCAGCTTCCATGTAAGAGATGATTTTTTATGCAGTGTGAAATATGTGGTGCAGAAATTAAAGGGGAGCCTTTTAAGATAAATGTCGAGGGAAGCGAACTCAACGCCTGTAACCGATGTTCACAATACGGAACATCAGTAAGCACCCGGAAACCAGTATCCAGAAAGAATGCTCCTGTGCGGCAGGGGATTAAAAAGAGTTCAAAGCCCAAAAAGAACCCGGTAACTGCTCCTACAGAAGAACTCATAGACGAATACGAACAAACCATAAGAGAGGCAAGGGAAGAAAAGGGCCTTACCCAGGAAGAACTTGCTTCCAACATAAAGGAAAAAGCATCCCTGATCAAAAAGATAGAGAAGGGAGACATCGTACCCGAAGATTCGGTACGTACAAAGATTGAACAGGCCCTTGATATCGAACTCACCGAGAAAGTGGGAGAAGATGACTGGGATACAAATACCCTGAACAAGGGTACTACTCTTGGCGATATAGTAACCATCAAGAAAAAATGAAGTGATATGATGCACCTCGAAAACAAGAAAGTCGGCATAATAGGGACCGGCAAGATGGGGCAAAGCCTGCTTAGAGGCATAGTTCGTGCAGGAAAAGCAAAACCTGCAAATATCTATGCCAGCGATGTTTATGAACCTGCGCTGCAGGCACTTAAAGATGAACTTGGAATTAACGTATCAACAGATAACTTTGATACTGTGGATAATTCAGAAATCATCATCCTTGCGGTCAAACCCCAGATACTTCGCAATGTACTACGAGGTTTTGCAGACCATATTAACGAAAACAAACTCATAATTTCAATTGCGGCAGGGGTTCCTGCAGCCACCATTGAAGAGGAATTACACGAAGATACAAGAGTCGTTCGTGTGATGCCAAACATTGCAGCAACCGTAGGCGAAGCAGCCTCTGCAGTCAGTGCAGGGAAAAATGCATCCGCAGAAGATGCTGAAGTCGCAATGGAAATATTTTCAAGCATGGGTTCTGCCGCTCTTGTACCTGAACATCTCATGGATGCGGTTACAGGAGTTTCAGGGAGCGGACCTGCATATATTTTCCCCGTGATCGAGGCTATGGCAGACGGCGGCGTGCTTGAAGGACTTGACAGGGAAAGTGCACTGAAACTGGCAGCCCAGACAGTACTTGGTGCAGCAAAGATGGTCCTTGAAACAAAAAAACATCCGGCAGAACTCAAGGACATGGTGACTTCTCCTGCAGGGACAACCATCCACGGGGTTCATGCACTTGAGAAAAACGGAATAAGGGCGGCTTTTACAGATGCAGTGATGGCTTCTGCAAAACGCTCCCGTGAAATGGGGAAATAATCCCCCTATCTTTCCTGAAACAATACAAAAATTGATATAGTTTTATGATTTAGTTAATTACAAAGCCTTCAACGGGGGGTTTGTATGAAATCCTTTGCGGTAATCAGGGGAGAAGACAAAAACAAAGTCAGGATTGCGCTGCATGATTTGCAGCAATACGGGAGCATGAAATTCAGTTCCTGTCCAAAACGTATCGAACCAAACTATGCAGACACTCTTCTTGTAAAGGTTGTGGGAGTACCCTTGCGTTCAAATTGTAAGTTTGCAGCGCTTGTAGGCCTGGAAAATAATGCCGGCTCTGCGATTAACAAACTGAGAAAAATACATCCACCAGCCCATATTGTAATAATAAGTCCCAGGCATGATGCTTATGAAGAATTAATGGATAATTCTGAGATATATCCTGAATTTGAAATAAACAATTAATACCTCAAAAACATTAAAAATAAGTTTTCCTGCGAAAATTAAAGAAAATGGGGCCGGGACCGAGAATCGAACTCAGATCGTAGCCTCCACAGGGCTACAGGATAACCGCTACCCTACCCCGGCATATTGAGAATGCCCTACGCGAGGGCATCCTATACATGTATTTCTCTTAAATAAACTTTTCTCCATTATCAGTCTTTCAGACGGGAAATTGCAAGCTGTGCGGCCTTTTCGCCTGAAAGAAGCATCCCTCCAAAAACAGGACCCATGCGAGGAGAACCTGCAACGGCATTGGCAGCCATACCTGTAACTATCAGACCGGGATAAACTTCCCGGGTATTTTCCATTACAAGACGCTCACCAGTATCAGCCCACATTGGTTTTTCACCCACCACCCCTTTACCGCCAAAAGCCCCGGGTATCTTGCGCTGCACAGTATTGCATACAGTAGCCTCGTGGCCGGTTCCGTCAAGTACCAGGCGAGAACGGATTGTAAGAGGATCAACATGAAGCCGGCCTATTTCAACTGCTGTCCAGTTAATAACAAGCCCGCATACCTCATCTTTATCCCGTATCATAACATCCTCAAAACTTACCAGATTGAATATTTCAACCCCTGCAGAAACCGCTGCGCTTATAAGTTTGCCCACAGTACCAACTGAGTTTGCCACATAGTAACCTTCTTCATACTCATGATATGGTACATCAAAATCATCAAGGATCCTGCGCGCTTCTTCCTGGACCACAATACGCGGGAACATCATGCCACCGCCCCACATACCGCCTCCCACAGATAGTTTCTTCTCAAAAAGTACAGTCTTTAATCCTGCTTCTGCAAGATAACGTGCAGCAACAAGGTTTGCCGGACCCCCCCCTACCAGGGCCACGTCAACATCAGTATAGTCCAGAAAAACATTGGTAAATTCTTCAACTATCGCTCGGGTAATAATTCTCTCATCAAGTTCCATGAATCCTGCCTCAAATGCTGCTAATTTGCTCATTTTATAGGCCACATAGATATTAAAACTATTGGAAAAGGAAAAAACAAACCCCTGTACATGAAATGTATTGGATATCCCTGGCAAAAAGTGTCAGATATTTATTGAAAAGAGATTAGATGCAGAAAATATATTGTGATGAATGCAAGAGCGGAACCCTTACATAAAGCATTTAATCCAAGGTTGAAATCCCGGAATAGCTACAATCAATTGTCGACATAAGATGAGATAGTTTGTTGGAATTCATGTATATCGATTGGTTTGGATATATATCCCGCACATCCTGCATTAATAAATTTCTTATCATCGCCCCTCATTGCATGTGCTGTCAATGCAACTACAGGCGTATCTTTTGAATTTTCAATCTCTTTGAATTTTTCCAGAACTTCAAGCCCATCCATTTTGGGCAGCTGCATATCAAGTAAGATGAGATCAAAAGTATTTTTCTCTACAACATCAAGAGCCTGTGAACCGTCCTCTGCCTGCATTACTTCATATCCGTAAGATTCAAGCAAATCCACTGTAAGTTCCATGTTCATTGGATTGTCTTCAACTACCAGAATTGTGGCCATTCTTTAAACCTCTAAATATGATTTGATAATTATCGATATAACTTCCTTTTCCCGGAAAATACCTGACTTATTTGATCATAACTTAAATTGCTAAGCTGTTGTAGAGTATGTTTTCATATATATAGTAATAGGCATACAATATATAAATCTAAACTCTTTGTATAAAAACAGACATACAGGTTACCCAAATTAATTCATATATTCCTATAAATCAAATTAATCGTTGCTAACAGAACCAACATGATTTCTCCTGGAATCAAGATGTTTTATTATTTCAATCAGATGAGTGCGAGTAATTATTGTGATAGTCATCAAATCCTATGGATAAACTTTTAATACTGCAACACGACCCATATGACATAAAGGAGAAAATATGGCAAGATCCGCACAACGTTCCAGTCTGAAAAAAATACCCCAGGAAGCAATCGAGGCAAAAGAAGCTACTGCAGAAATTGTAATTTTGCAACCTATTGGTTATCCTCTCTGTGGAATTATTGAAGAATACCCGCGCATCGAAGAACCAGAACTCTTTGAATGTTACGCGAGAATGCAATGGAATGGTTACATTGCCCGAAAAAACGATTACCTCTTTGATCAACGAATGTTCCCTGATTTTGCATACAGGATCCAGGAAGTAAGGCCCGAAGACACAATAATAGGCCAATCCACTACAATTGTAGTAAATCAGGAAGAGAAAGAAAAAACCGATATCGAATATCCCGTGGAAATTGCATTTGATGATATAGTAGGACAGGTTAAAGCAAAACGCAAATGCAAGCTCATCGAGCGATACCTGGAAGAGCCCGAGAGATTTGGCAAATGGGCACCCCGTAACATCCTGTTTCATGGACCATCAGGTACAGGAAAGACCATGGTCGCAAAAGCTCTTGCAAATAAAACTGATGTGGCATTCCTCCCGATCAAAGCCACACAACTTATAGGAGAATTTGTGGGAGAAGGTTCCAGACAGATACACCAGCTATATGAAAAAGCTGGTGAACTTGCACCCAGCATTATTTTCATAGACGAGCTGGATGCCATTGCCCTTGACAGGCGATACCAGGAACTCAGGGGCGATGTAGCCGAGATCGTCAACGCCCTGCTCACAGAAATGGACGGCATCAGCCAAAGTGAAGGAGTATGCACCATCTGTGCCACAAACAGAACAGCAGTACTTGACGGGGCAGTCAGGAGCCGTTTTGAAGAGGAGATAGAGTTTGTACTTCCCGGTAAAGAGGAAAGAAAAGAAATAATAAAATTAAATCTACAGACATTCCCCATAAAAGCTGAAGCTAACGTGGATGAACTTGCAAAACTGACCAACGGCCTTTCGGGAAGAGATATTGTGGAAAAAATTCTCAAAAGTGCCCTTCACAATGCAATAATGGATGACATGGAAAAAGTTGAAGCACATTATTTTGAAAAAGCTGCGTCAGGGTTGCAGAAAAAGGAAACAAATACCCACCTTTACGTCTGAGAAGAGGTGACAAAGTGACAGAAATAGAAGAATCAGACAGGTTTGAGTGCAAAGTTGTCAACATAATAAACAACCTGAAATGGAAAGGAGTAATGGTCAAAGAAATAAAAAGTGGAGGGAATGTTTATTTTGCCCGCACTGATCCGAAAAGGGATTTGAGACCAGGAGATACCCTATATCTGGGAGTTAGAGAATTACCCAGCCAGATGGAAGAGATGCAGGCCGAAGTTACCCTTTACGACAAAAATGATGAGAAAATCGATTGGACCTTCATTTAAAAACACCTGACTGCCCCATTATTCCCCATAGAGGACTTCAAACTCCATCAGGTCATCTGCCACACAGGTTTTTTCAAAAACTTCTTTTGCCTCCTCCAGAAGTACAGAAGAATCGTCAGTATACCTCGAACTGATATGGGTCAGAATGAGCCGCTTTACCCCTGCTTTTTTTGCCACATCCGCAGCCTCATTTGCTGTCGAATGCAATGATTCACGGGCCCAATCCGCTTTTTCCTGTGCAAGTGTGCCATCATGAATCAATACATCAGCGTTTTTACTTGCTTCAAGAATGGCCTCACACGGACGGGTGTCACCAGTATAGATGAGTTTACGCCCCCTACGGGAAGGACCTATCACTTCATTGGGATGGATGATCCTGCCATTTACTTCTACAGATTCCCCTTTCTGGAGACGGGAATAAAGTGGGCCTACAGGTACACCCATCTCTTCAGCACGACGGCGGTCAAATTTGCCAGGGCGTTCATTTTCTACAAGAGCATAGGCAAGAGAAGGAACACTGTGCTCACTTGCAATTGCATTGACCACATAACCTTCTCGCTGGACAACATCCCCGGCTTCAAGGGGTACTGCTTTGACCTCAAAATTCAATCGGCAGTAGCCAAGTAGTGAGACCAGTTTTACAAATTGTTCCACCCAGACGGGACCATATATAGTCAGTGGAGTATCCCTGCCGTGGAAAGAAAGAGTTTGCAAAAGGCCGGGAATTCCCAGCACATGATCTGCATGAAAATGTGAAATGAAAATAGAAGATAGGGACATCATGCCAGTCCTGGCACGCATCATTTGCTGCTGGGTACCCTCCCCACAGTCAAAAAGCAGCAACTCCCCGTCCCTGTTTACCAGAATAGAAGAGGGATTCCTGTTCACAGTTGGGAGAGCTCCCCCTGTACCAAGGAACACTACACGAAGCATAATAAATATCATAAGTAAAAGCATTATTTATGGTTATCCAATCTCGTGAGAAGTCTATATTCGAAAGGTTCATATACGATATTACAATTAATGAACTCTCCTAATAGCAAAGCTTAGTATTATACTTAAATCACAAAACAGAGGTTCCAATCATGATATCCCAGGGAAGATCAAAGAGAACGGCCACATCTGCCAAGAGAAAAACAGCACGCGGAAAAAGGAAATATGAAATCGGCAGTGAACCTGCAGCAACACATGTCGCAGAAACAAGAAGAAAATCCGTAAAGACCAGGGGCGGCGCCCAAAAAATAAAGCTTCTACAGGAAAAAATTGCCAATGTCACCGACCCCTCTACCGGAAAGACATCAGCAGTTACAATAGAGAATGTTACCGATAATGAAGCCAACGAGCACTACGTAAGGCGTAACATACTCACAAAGGGCAGCATTATCAAGACCGAACTTGGAGATGCCAGGATCACCAGCCGCCCGGGCCAGGATGGCGTTGTCAACGCAATCCTTACAAAATAAACAAAAAAAGGTGGCTCAAAGAGCATGGACAGGAAAACAAGGGATATACTGGAGATTCTGGAAAATGATGCCAGGGCAACTCACGAGGAAATCTCCGCCCTTGTTGACATGACTCCGGAAGAAGTTCAGAAGCGGATTCACCAGCTTGAAAAAGCAAAGATAATCCGCAAATATAAAACAGTGATTGACTGGGAACTTGCAGGAGAAGATTATGTCTATGCAATCATTGAACTGAAAGTGACACTGGAACGCAAACAGGGATACCAGGGTATCGCTGAAAGACTGTACCGTTTCCCCGAAGTGCGTTCTGTCAGACTGCTTTCAGGAGAACATGACATAGCCCTTACAGTCCGTGGCAAATCCATGAAACAGGTCGCTTTTTTTGTTGCAGAGAAGATAGCCACTCTGGAACAGGTGCATAATACTGCCACACATTTCGTACTCAAGACATACAAAGAAGACGGGTTGATCATGGAAGAGCCCGAACATGTAAAACGTCTGCCGGTTTCCCCCTAAAGGAGGTATGAGAACTGACAGACACTTCACGCTTTGTAGCCAGTTATCTGGACAGGGTGCCCCCTTCGGGTATTCGCCGCTTTTTTGACATGGTCTCCGACAATGAGGACATGATATCCCTCGGAGTTGGAGAACCCGATTATATTACCCCCTGGCACATTCGGGAAGCCTGCATTCATTCACTGGAACAGGGAGAAACATCCTATACATCCAACTATGGACTTGTAGAACTCAGGGACGAAATATCCAGAACCTATACCCAGAAGCAAGGATTGTACTATGACCCTACATGCGAAATACTGGTGACATCGGGAGTAAGTGAAGCACTTGACCTGGCGGTGCGTGCCATCACCGATCCGGGTGACGAAATCATAATTGTGGAACCCTCTTATGTTGCCTATGCACCGGCGGTCATCTTTGCAGGTGGAAATCCGGTTCCTGTACAAACATGCATGGAAGACAAATTCAAACTTACTTCCGAAAACCTTAAAAAGGCGATCACTCCGAAAACCAAAGCCATACTGCTCAATTATCCAAACAATCCCACCGGTGCCGTGATGGATAAAAGGGAACTGGAACCCATCGCGGAAGTAGTGGAAGAACATGATATAATGGTCATCTCGGATGAAGTCTATGAGAGAATGACCTATGACACACGTCATACATGTTTTGCCTCCCTGGATGGCATGAGGCAACGCACCATAGTCCTCAACGGGTTTTCCAAGGCATATTCGATGACCGGTTTTAGAATGGCCTATGCACTTGCCCCTGCACCGGTGTTAGCAGCCATGATGCGCATACACCAGTATAGCATGCTTTGTGCCCCGATTACCGCACAGGTCGGAGCAATCGAGGCCCTCAAGAATGGTGAGGAAGAAGTGGAGAAAATGGTCAATGAATATAACCGGCGTCGCAGGCTTATTGTCAAGGGATTCAATAATATCGGCCTGGATTGTTTCAACCCAGGCGGGGCCTTTTATGCATTCCCCTCTGTTGCGTCCACAGGCCTGACATCGGAACAGTTTGCCGAAAGACTGCTCGACCAGCAGCAGGTTGTTACCATACCAGGCAATGTATTCGGCAGGGCCGGAAATGGGTATCTCAGATGCGCCTACGCAGCCTCCAGGGAAGACATCAAAGAAGCTCTTGATAGAATCGAGAATTTCATATCAAACATCTAAAAACCAGCTCAAGAAAGCGATTGTAAAAGAAAATCACTTCCCATCGCTTTTTTTATCCTTCACGTAAATCAACCGGTTATTGCTGGAATTATCCGCCCGGACCTCATCGATATCAAAAAGATCTATTGCCCGGAAAATATCCCACATTTTTTTGTAACCATAGTTACGAGGATCGAAATCCGGCTGTTTCTGCACAAGATTGCTGCCCACATTGCCCAGGAAGGCCCAGCCACTTTCCTCAGCTGAATCTTCCACAGCATCCCTTAGCATTTTAACTAGCTTGCTGTCACCTTTGAGACGGTTGGTATCCCATTTCCCCGGAGCCTGCATTGGTGACTCAGCTACTGTATCTACTATGTCTTCCTCCTTACGCAGGTTTTCCGTATATATGAACTTATCACAGGCTGCAATAAAGGGTTTTGGAGTCTTGAGTTCCCCGAAGCCGTAGACCTTACGACCAGATTCCCTTATCCTGGATGAAAGACGTGTGAAATCACTGTCACTTGAAACAATACAGAAACCATCTAGGGGCTCGGAATAAAGCAGGTCCATCGCATCGATTATAAGGGAACTGTCGGTGGCATTTTTCCCGTAAGTATAACTGAATTGCTGCATCGGCTGGATGGAATGTTCCAGCAGGCTGTCCTTCCAGTTTTTCAGGTTGGGACGCGTCCAATCACCGTAAATCCGTTTTACACTTGCGATCCCGTATTTGGCTATTTCCGAAAAAAGTCCCTCCACTATGGAAGGTTGTGCATTGTCAGCATCGATAAGTACTGCCAGTTTCTTCTGTACTGAATCAGTCTCCATGAATATTCCTCAAAAAGATAGTGTAAAATCCAGAGCACATCGATATGATAAATAATTCACTGGATTAATAAATATAACGAGTCCATATCCATTTGTACTGTCGAACCTAACTAAATTCAGATATCAACAAACCATTCTCTCACCATATAAACAGAAATCCCAGCAAACAAAGCCAGTAAACCGGCAAGCAAAAAAACAGTTTGCAGTCCAAAATAAAAGTAAACCATCCCCATCAGAGCAGGAGACAAACTCATCCCCACATATTTTGTGGAATTATGAATGGAAAGTACACCCCCTCGTACCTGAGGCGGGGATATGTGAACGATCATCCCGTCTATAACTGTCTGAGAAAGGCCATAGCCACAGCCAAAAATGAACATAAGGGCAAAGACAGGAAGTACAGAGTTCACCTGTGTCAGCAACAATATAGCAACACTCACAAGGAGAAAGCCAATACCAATCATTGAAATCATCTCAAACTTTGTGGCGATTCTGCGTACATTTGAAGCGACAATAATAACGGCAATTCCCTGAAAAGCAAGCACAATTCCGGATTTATCTGCGGTATATCCGAAATATTCCTTAAGCATAAAAGGCACATAAACTACCACTGAATAAAGCAGGAAAAATGTCACAAAAACCAGAAATATTGTGTAGGCCACACGGAAATCCCGCATTGCACCAAATGCATCCAGTAACCCTCTTTTATTGATTTCCAGGTTTTGGAGTCTTGTTTCGGGCAGATGGAAGAACATAATTACTGCAAAGGGCAGGGAAAGAGCATAGAACAGGAAAGGATAGTTCCAGCCGGCAATTGCCAGGCCACCTCCAATAAGAGGAGCCGCAATTATACCAATTGCTATCGTCGTACTCACCCTACCCATTGCATGCAAACGTTCACTACCAGAATAAGCTTCTCCGATAATCAACATTGCAAGAGACATCATTCCGGCTACTCCCATACCCTGCAAAAGTCTCAGAATCAGAAGGGTTTGCAAATCCGTGGCAAAAAAACTCGCCAGACCCATCAAACCATATATCAAAAGGCAGGGAACCAGTACTTTTTTTCGATCCAGCCGGTCCACGAAATGTCCAATTATGAGAGTGAAAATTGCAGTGGAGATGGTATATACCGAAATAACAAGCCCTATCTCATGGGATGTTGTATCAAGAGGCACCACCATATCAGGCAAAACCGGCGCAAGAATTGCACCGCCTGCCATGGCAAAAAAGGCAGTGACACAGAGCAACAGGAGATGACTTTTCCTGAATTTCATAATTCACACCAAATAGCAGAAGCAATAGACACAGTGGCAAAAGAAGCCTTTCTATAAATAAATGAGTGAAACATCAGGCAAAATACAGGAATAAGAAATCAAAATAACAGGAAATACTCTCAGTATCGCCTGATTCACCAGTCAACTCCGGATATATCAGGAAAAAGCAGATGCTTTGTCAAAAATGAACATATTACATAAATATCCGGATAGTTATGGAATTTCGTCCCCTACAAGTTCCTTATCGATTTTATTAATCAGATGACTCACTTTATCATACCACTGGTCAACACTTTCCTGAAGCATTCGCCTGACCTCTGCAGGGTTTACAGCCACGTATTCATAAAAATAACCCCCTACATCAATGGTATGGGTTTCCCTGTAAACGAGTCCGCAGGAGATCAGGTTCTGGAGAGAACGATAAGCTGTACTGCGCTCACGATCCAGATACTTCCCGAGTTTTTCGGCTGTCAGAGGACCATTGGAAAGCAGTATCTTATAAGCCTTTAGATCCAGGTCTTTTAAGCCCAGAATACACTTGGCAACATCATCGCATTCACAATTCGCTTTCAGCATTTCCGAAATTGAACCCGTCATTTTAAAACTCACCTGAAGCCCCATAAACAAAGTTGCACAGATTATACAAAACCATACTAATCAAATCGTTAATTATATATATAGTTTTTCAGCAACGGTAGTCAAGTGACCCCAATAATACCAGAAAATGAAAGGTCCGATGAACCGCTTGATACAGAGAGATTAATATATCATCCGGATATGATACGTGCCAATAAGTGGGTCCTCAATGAATATGAGGCCCCTACGCGCAAATTCTGCATATTCGTCCCCTGTTCTATGAGAAAACCCTATCATACGAGTCCATCCCACAGGATGTATGACAGGATCATTTTTGATTTGCTAAAACCCGAAGATGTTCATATAGTAGTTTTCGGAACCTGCGGAGTAACCCCACGGGAAATAGACACTGAATATCCTTTTACCGATTACAAATTCATGATGGGCAAATGCAATGTGGCAAAGATCAAGCGGGATTTTATAAGTATGGAAAGCAAAAGAATTGCAACATACCTCGAGAAGACCCGTGACAATTATGGCCACAGGATAGCCTACTGCACAGGAGACTTCAGAAAGGCGATGCTCAAGGGTCTTGAGAAAACGGATATTGAAGTAAATATCGTCCCCCGACAAAAAACAATGGAAGAGCACATCCGCCCCAACAAGAGATTCATTTACGGCAGCCTGAGCCAGAAAGGATATCTTCAGGACCTCTCCGATGCAATCACCGATAAATTGGGGATTGAAAGAAGAGTCGTGGGAATTGACCCCGAGTGTTCAGAAAACGATAATGACTGGTATCTTTTGTGAACAAGAGCAAAGGTGCAAAGTCAATTGCTGTATCACATCAATAAAATATACGCAAAGAATAAATAAAAAGAGATACTTTTCCCACCAATACTGATTTGCTTATTCAAAAAATACATTAGAAAAATATTGCAAGTACAATAATGTGTAATGTGGTTTATGTGGATATTTTAGAATTTAATGCACCCGTAAGCAAATCAAAAATATTTGCAGATATGATCCAGCATTCCACAGATGCCATAATATATACTACTCCTGACTTTACCATAAATTTCGTAAACCGATCTGCAGAAGAGATGTTCGGATGGACCCTGCCTGAAATAAAAGGCAAACCAATAACCATACTCCATGACCAAGAGCTGACCTCACAACAGAAAAAAGAAATGTTTTCAAACCTCTATTCAGGAAAGGCTCATGAGATTGAAGGTTCGAGAAAACGCAAGGATGGAAGTACTTTCTACTGTCAGATTAAAATATCACCCCTTTTTACAGAAAAATCCAGAATATATGGATACATGGGAATAATAAGGGATATCACTGAAGAAAAACAGAATGAAGACAGTTTGGTTAAAGAACTCGATCTCTTGACCGGTCTAATTGGTACTGCCAGAGTGATTGTGACCGTTCTTGACAGACAGGGAAAAATAGTATATTGTAACCCACATACGGAAAAAATCACCGGCTACAAACTTAAAGAAATAAAGGGAGACGATTGGTTTTCCAGATTCATACCTGTAAGAGAAAAGGAAAGAATCAGATCCGTATTCAAAAAGGCGATTTGCGGCCACCCTACTAAAGGCAATGTCAACCCCATTGACACAAAAGAAGGTAAGGAAATCATTGTCGAGTGGTATGACACAGCATTAAAGAATGATGAGGGAGAAGTCACCGGCCTTCTTTCCATCGGAAATGACATTACACAAAGAGTCGAAGCTGAAGAAAAGTTAAAGACTATATATGAAAACATGCCCGGTGGCATCTTGATGATAGGCCAGGATTACATTATAAAAGATGTAAACTACCGTACATGTGAGATTACAGGCTATAAAAGGGAAGAACTCGTAGGACAACTATGTGACATTGTTTGCCCAAAGGGATCCAGCTCAAAACAGTGCCCCATATGGGAAGACGGACAGGAAGAATTCAGGGGAATGGATACCTCAATAAAGTGCAAAAACGGAATAAAAAAACCTATATTGAAAAATGCACAGGAAATTACCATAAAAGGAGATACATACATTCTGGAACTATTTCAGGATATTTCGCAACGCAAGAATGCCGAAGAAAATGCCATCGAAGCAAAAAAGGCTGCAGAACAGGCAAACCAGACCAAAAGTGAATTTCTGGCAAACATGAGTCATGAACTGAGAACACCTTTAAATTCGGTGATTGGGTTTTCCGATATCCTTTCAAAAGAAGTAAGAGGGAAACTCAATGACTCACAGAAGAAATATGTGTCCAACATTACCAAAAGCGGCAGTCACCTGCTAAGCCTGATTAATGATATTCTCGATCTTTCGAAGATAGAAGCCGGACAAAAACAACTTGAATACAGTAGTTTTGACCTGCATGAAGCACTGGATGAAATCAGCATACTGATCAAACCTCTCATATCCAAAAAGAATATAGACCTGCAAATGGATTTACCTCCTGAAGATAGCAGGGTGTATGCTGACAGGAAAAAATTCAAACAGATTATGTACAACCTGCTGAGCAATGCATCCAAGTTTACCCCGGATAAAGGAACAATTACAATTGTTGCCAATCAAGAAAAGGACAAATTGAAAGTTGCAGTCCAGGACACCGGCATGGGAATACCCGAGGCCGATCAGGCTACAATTTTTGAACCTTTCCAGCAGGTCAAATCCGCCAAATCCAGTGAATATAAGGGCACAGGACTGGGACTTTCCCTTGCCAGGGAACTAGTGGAAATGCATGGTGGCCAGGTCGGACTGAAAAGTGAGGTTGGGATGGGAAGCACATTTACATTCACAATCCCGGATAAACCGAATACGAATTGATAATTAGAAATTATACAAATTATAAACTGACATGTATCACTTCATCCCAGGCTTTTTTGAGACTGATGTCAGTACCACCATCCTCCATGAGAATGTCAAGCATCTTGTGCACAACATCCGAATTATGGACAAGCACACAATCTTCACAGCTCCAGACCCTGCTGCCTGTAGTGCTATCTATCCATTTACCCCCGGTGCGCGTATCTTCGCATGGGTAGAAGGGGCAGAAACAGAAAGTGCAATCCTGCCCTTCGAAATGACAGGGATAGTACTCACAGGTATTGCGGCTTGAAGAACATCCGCAAGAAGCATCTTTGATGGTTTCCTTCAGTTTTTCCTCGGCATAATCCTTGCCGGATTCTGTAAGGACCTCTCCGATAGTATGAATCAGTATATCCGTTTCTTCAGGAGGCCGCACTGCAAGACGGATATAATCTTTTTCCATCAGCGGGAAAGAACTGCAATCCCTGATAAGCACACCATGTCTTGCAAGTCTTTCTGTAAGTTCTACAGAATCCATAAGGAGCTCGGAGATATCCACAAGTATATAATTTACAGAACTTGAATGAGGATGGAAACCATAGATATCATTCAGCCTCTCTACGAGATAATCCCTGTATTGGGTTATCTTCTGGCGGGACATATCCATGAATGGTGATTCCATACCACCCTCCATCTCCATTAAAGCGCATCCCACCCCTTCGGCAAGAGAACCCATATTCCAGGGCAGACGGGCAGTATTCAATTTTTCAGCCATTGCCTCAGATGCAACACCAAATCCCATACGTATACCCGGCAGTGCAAATGATTTGGTAAGTGACCTCATTACGAAAACATGATCATTAGAGATGGCAACATCAACTACAGTACTTGATATATCGGATAGTTCAATAAAAGCCTCATCAACAAAAAGCAGAGTATCTGTTTCTGCACAAAGCCGTGCAAGGCGCAGGACATCTTCTCTTGCAAGCAACTTACCGGTAGGATTGTTGGGATTGCACACAAAAAGAATACGTACCGATTCCAGCGCGTCCGCAGAGATGGAAAGCAGGGATCCTACCGGATAATACACAATTTTCGCACCGGCCACCCTGCATTGCTGTTCATATTCAGCAAAGGTAGGCTGGGGAATCATTACCTCATCCCCTTCATTGAGAATACAGCCGGCGACAAGCCTGATGATTTCCGATGAACCATTACCGGGGACAACATTTACAACACCTGCACCCCCTCCTACAAAAGAGGCCGCTGCAGTTCTATATTCAAGATAGCGATTATCAGGATATTGCCCCATTCTTTCAAAGGAAGTGGCAAACAGATCCTGCAGGTCCATACCCCATTCAGGATTATCAAAGGGGCTGCCCAGAGGATTCAAACTGGCACTAAAATCCACTATATCGGACAGGGGAATGGAATATTGTTGTGAAGTCTTCCGGATAAGTCCGCCATGGGTTGAAGGAATTAACTCAAGTATATTTTCTTTGAAGGGGAGCATATGATTATCATCTGCCGGCTTTAATTGGTGTTTTTCAAGATGCATGAAGTTATATAAAGCAATTTTTAGCAGCGAACTTATTATTAATATAATTTATGATAGGAAACTGTTATTCCCCAACATAAACCCATAAAGTTAAATACAAATTCAAAGAAATAAAGCAGACTATCCTGTGGAAACCTGATCAGGTAGATCAAATGGACTCTAGATCCATTCAGCCGGGTTAGATTCCCGGGGTTTCCGCCAGTAAAATAGAAAGTGACGGTCTGGATATGTTGCAAAATTAGACACCTCAACAAATGTAGATATCAGAAGTCGCCCCTATAGCAGGAGTAATCCCCTATGGAAAGGAAACCACTAGATTTACTTATAGACACCAACGGAGTGTGGCTCTCTAGGAACGGGTTACTTCATGGTGTAAAGAACTTCGAGGTGTCAAGAAACCATATTCATATCACTACTGACTGCCAAAGCCGCTTTACAGTACGCAATTCAAGAAGAAGTCGCTCTGCAAGGGCGCTACGCAACAATAAATATCGCAAAGCATGCAAAAACTGCAAACTTTCCGATGAGCGTATTACTCGTTTTGTCACAAAAGATTTTGGCAGGGGAAGCCAGGCACGTGTTATCACATCTTCAAAAACAAAAAAGAGTAAATCTCCAAAGGAAGCAGTGGTAAAATCTGTATCCAGCAAGGCAAATGAAATGCCACCTGTTGTAGAGGCAAAAAAAGAAAAGCCTGTAAAACCGGATTACACGCCTGCCCAGAAGAAAAGGATTACAACACTGCTTAGCCCTGCAGACGACCTTAGTTCAATAAAAGAACTCCCCACCTTCAAGGAGCTGGAGACAGAACTTGTTAAAAAAAGAAAACAAGACCTGCGCCAGATGTATGAGGATGACCGCAGACATCAGCTGGCCCAGCTCGAAAGGGACATCTCCCTATTTTTAATAGAAAAAGGATTCATGGAAGTACGTACTTCTGTCCTGATACCTGCCAAATTCATTGAAAGAATGGGCATCACAGAAGAAGACCCCCTCTACAAGCAGATCTTCCGGGTGGATGAGAATACATGCCTGCGGCCCATGCTTGCCCCGGGATTATATAATTATCTTCACAATTTTGATAACATAATGCCCGACCCCCTCAAGATATTCGAGATCGGTACCTGCTACAGAAAGGAATCCGACGGCAAAGAACATCTTGAAGAGTTTACAATGGTTAATTTCTGCCAGATGGGTTCGGGATGCACAAAAGAAAACCTGTTAAATATTATCGATGACCTGCTCAAATATCTAAACATCGATTACGAAGTAATCTCGGATAATTGCATGGTGTATGGAGATACCATTGACATAATGCATGGGGATATGGAAATATCTTCAGCCGTTGTGGGACCCATTCCACAGGACCTCGACTGGGGAGTGACCAAACCCTGGATGGGTGCAGGAATGGGAATTGAGAGATTACTCAAGGTAAAGCACAAATACACAAACATAAAGCGCTCAAGCAGGTCTATTTCATACTATAACGGAATTACAACCAATCTCAGGTGAATAATTTGTTTGAAAACATGGACAATGAACAGCTGGATAAATTTGCATCCTCAATAAATAAAGGATACCAGCTCCAAGACCAGGAGATAAGAGACCTGCTGGCCATAGAGGATGAAGAAGAGATGCAGAAGCTGTTCCATGTGGCACGCATGGTCCGTGATAACTTTTTTGGGAACAAGGTATTTCTGTACAGTTTTGTGTATTTTTCAACATACTGCAAAAATCAGTGTTCATTTTGCTATTATAACTGTAAGAACAAGATCCACCGCTACAGGCTCACACCCGATGAGATCGAAAAGGTCTGTGAGGCGCTTGAAAATGATCCTATCCACATGGTAGATCTGACAATGGGTGAAGATCCTTACTATCACGATCATCCTGAAAAACTGGTCAGTGCTGTGCGGAAAGTTAAGGACAAACTGGGCCTTCCGATCATGATCTCCCCGGGAGTTGTGAGAAAAGATACCCTAAAGCAGATGTATGATAACGGGGCCGATTTCCTGGCACTGTACCAGGAAACTTATGATCAGGAATTATACAACAAGCTCAGGGTTGGCCAGGTATACGACCAGAGAATAAACTGCCGCCAGGATGCAAAAGAAATTGGTTACTGTGTAGAGGACGGAATCCTTACCGAAATCGAACCTGAAGCCGAATCAACTCTTATATCCCTCAAAGGCCTGCGTAAATCAAATCCCAATATGGTACGTGTAATGACATTTGTACCTCAGGAAGGCACACCTCTGGCAAGCCGAGAACCCGGAAGCAGCAAATCAGAACTAAAAATCATATCGATTCTAAGACTCATGTTCCCGGACAGGCTGATCCCTGCTTCCCTTGACCTTGAAGGCATGGAGGGTATGGTTTACCGGCTGGATGCAGGAGCAAACGTTGTGACATCCATCATTCCTTCCGGTTCCACCCTGGAAGGTGTGGTTAACTATGACAGAGAACTGACAGAACGCAATCGTGATGCATGGAGTGTTGTAGAGAGACTTCAAAGTATGGGAATGGAGCCGGCAAAGCAGGAAGATTTCAATCAGATACTGGGAAGGTAGAATGAAAACGATATGTCTGATTGGGGGCAAACTGCAGGGCTTCGAAGTGGCTTATCTTGCCAGAAAATCCGGGATTCGGGTACATCTGGTCGACAGGAAAAACAAGCCACTGATACATAATTGTGTGGATGAACATTTTTGCTTTGATATTACAGAAAGGCCGGAAAGGCTCATAGAATTATCCCGCCACTCAGATGCTATAATCCCGACAAATGAAAACCTTGACACCCTTCTCTTTTTGAAAAAAATAGAACCAGAACTACATTGCCCCCTTCTTTTCGATTTTACCGCTTATGATACCAGCATGGACAAAAAACGTTCAAAGGAATATTTCAAATCGATAGATATACCCATTCCTTCGGAAAAACCCCAAAATCCTCCTTATTTTGTGAAACCCCCCTGCATGAGCAGCAGTAAGGGGGCACGCATAATTGACAACGACAGTGAACTGGCAAACATTGATGATTCGATGGTCATTGAAGAATATGTACCCGGACCAGTAGTTTCACTGGAAGTGGTGGGAGACGGGAACAATTTCATGATCGGTCAGCAGACACAGGTACATATTGACCAGGAACATGATTGCCATCGGGTCACCCCGATGGAGACTGACCCAATTTTCAGGGAGATCACACATCTGCTGGCCAGCAATCTATACCTTAAAGGAATCATGGATGTGGAAGCAATACTCTCCCCCGAAGGAATCCGGGTTATTGAGATTGATGCACGTTTTCCCAGCCAGACACCTACCGTAGTATATCACAGTGGTGGTGTAAACCTGCTCGAATGGCTAATGGGAAGTTTTGCAGGAAAAATAAAGGATAACAAACCTCTTCCTGTTGGTAAACAATGTAACTATGAGCACCTGATGGCAGTCGATGGGAAACTTATCCCTGTTGGGGAACATGTTCTTTCAGACGGTGATGACTACCGGCTATTCCATGAATCAAACGGGTTGGAAATATTCAAATGCAGGGGAAAAAGACAAACCTATACCCTGATATGCACTGGCGCTACCCGGCATGAGATGTGTTACAAAAGAAAAAAAGCAATTCAACTCATCAAATCCGATATGAAGCAGTAAAAGGAGGATAAATATGGCACTACTTACACCACAAGATCTGGAAGGACTTACAAAACAGCTTGAGTACAATAACAATACTATCAAAAAAGCAACCGGAATGGACATTGCTGACATATGCAAACAAATATACAGCACCACTCTTGACGGAGAAAAAGTAGGGATTGTGCCTATAACTTCCGGCAATGGGATCATTAGCAATTTTTCGTCATCCCTGCTTACGATAACCGAATATTTCGGTCTTGATGGTGATATAACCGAGCATCCCGATGTTACCGGGTACTATGAAGCTGTTTCCAGTGATGCCGATATAATATTGATGGCAGATGACCACATTTTTATTGCGCATAATATGAGAAACGGCAAAATTGCAACCAATCATGTATGCACCGGTGTGGTTTACGCGGAGATTGCCTCCCGTTACAAATATGCCGATTCGAAGGATATACTTGTAATCGGCCTGGGAAGAGTGGGTTATGCAGGGGCACAACATCTTGTAAAAAAGGATTTCGATGTGTATGCCTATGACCCAAATCGGGAAACTCTGGAAAAAGCGCGCAAGGAACTGGGCATCATACCCTATGACCCCGAAGAAAAACACAAGTTTTCCATGGTCCTGGAGGCTACACCAAACCCCAACACGATCTCAGAAGGCATGGTGGCAGAAAGATGCCTCGTATCCACACCTGGAATCCCCTGTGGTTTACCTGAAGACATCGGGAAAAAGAACGAAATCGATCTGGTAATGGAACCTCTGATGATTGGCGTGGCTTCAATGATTTATGCTGTTATGTAAGGCAAAGAGAGCCCCAAGACAAAAACAGGTATATTGATAGCGTTTTTTTAATGGAAAATTCAACATGAAAAGATATATATATGCTAAATGCGTAGCCAGATTACCTTTTAGAATAGAAATAAGTTTTAAGGAGTAAAGGTTATGGTTGAATATACACCCAAAGAGAGATTAGCACGCGTATTTGAAGGTAAAGAAGTAGACAGGATGCCTGCTATCTGTGCCACCCAGACAGGAACAGTAGAACAGATGGATGCAGTAGGTGCTTACTGGCCAGAAGCTCATGAAGACCCTGTAAAAATGGCAGCACTGGCAGAAGCAGGACACACTGTTGTAGGATTTGAAGCAGTGCGTGTTCCTTTCGACATCACAGCAGAAGCAGAATTTTTCGGATGCGGAATCAAGCCAAGTACCAAGGAACAGCAGCCATCCGTAATCAGCCACGTTGTCAGCAAGGCCGAAGATCTCGAACAATTCGAAGGGTACAACATCGAAGACGGCAGGATCGGAAACGTATGTGAGGCAGTCAAGATCCTCTCAGACAAATACGGCGACGAACTTCCAATCATCGGCAGCATGATCGGACCCTTCTCCCTCGCACAGCACCTTAACGGTGACTCCTGGTTCATGAACATCATGACCGACCAGGAATTTGGTCTCAAACTCATGGAATTCACCACTGAGTTCTGCACCCAGTACGCCCTCAAACAGGTCGAGAACGGTGCCGACACATTTGCAATCATTGATCCAACAGCCAGCTACCAGCTTATTGGTGCTGATTTCTACAAGACTTTCGTAGTTCCATTCCACCAGAAGATTGTTGAAGCACTCCATGAGAAGGGCATACCATCCATTCTCCACATCTGCGGAGACACAACAAACGGACTTGCGATCATGGAAACCTGCGGTGTAGACGCAATCAGTGTAGACCAGAATGTCGACCCTGCAGCAGCAGTTGAAAATGTGGACAAGGCCCTCATCTTAGGTAACCTCGACCCTGTAAGTGTCCTCTGGAACCAGGGCGAAGACAATGTCGAAGGCGTCAAGGAAGAATCCAAGAACGTTCTCGATGCAGGAGTACAGCTTCTCGCACCGGGTTGCGGTATTGTGAGCAAGACTCCAACCCA
This sequence comes from Methanohalophilus mahii DSM 5219, assembly GCF_000025865.1. Taxonomy (NCBI): domain Archaea; kingdom Methanobacteriati; phylum Methanobacteriota; class Methanomicrobia; order Methanosarcinales; family Methanosarcinaceae; genus Methanohalophilus; species Methanohalophilus mahii. The sequence continues at coordinate 299,383 of NC_014002.1, read as the reverse complement.
GAACCTTCAGGCAATGATCGAAGCAGCAAAGAACTGGACATACTAAGTCCAGTCTTTTTCTCTCTTTTTTATCCCAATTTGTTTTCCAAAAGTAACTACCTTTACTGCAGCATTTTTCTGATATTCTCTTTAAATAACACAGATAACGTGAATGTAGCATAAGAGATTTTATATAATACCTTTATGAGAAAACTATAAGTATTTCCTCTCTCATGTGATTAATATAGTATATTGAGAGGGAAAAATCATGAAAATCTGTATAACTTCCAAAAATAATACATCGGACTCAGAGATCGAAACTCGTTTTGGCAGAACTCCTTACTTCATAATTGCCGACACTGAGAACGGAGAATTTGAAGCAGTAGGGAACCCTGCAGCAGGCGCTACAGGTGGTGCAGGCATACAGGCTGCCCAGGAAGTCGCAAAAATGAAGGCAGATGTTTTGATCACTGGCAATGTGGGACCTAATGCCTACGAAGTCCTTTCCACAGCAGGGATAGAAGTCGTAACCACTTCTGGCGTATCAGTAAAAGAAGCAATTGAACAGTATAATAACGGAACTCTGGGAAAAGTATCAGGTCCAACTGCCAAAGCACATGCAGGTATGGGTCGCGGACAGGGAAGAGGAGGAAAAAAATGAAAGTATGTATACCGGCAACCGAGAATAGTGGAATAGATTCACCCGTAGGCCAGCACTTTGGCAAAGTCCCTTATTACACAATATACGACAGTGAAACTGGAAAGGTGGATGTTCTGGAGAATACCAGTGAGCATATGGGCGGTGTTGGATTACCTCCCGAATTACTCGCAAATGTAGGAGTTGAAACCATGCTCTGTGGAGGCCTGGGATGGAAAGCCGTTCAGATGTTCGACCAGTTCAGCATCAAAGTTTTCGTGGGGGCACAGGGAAAAGTAAATGATGCCATAGAAGCCTGGAAAAATGACAGGCTCGAGCAAGCTGGTGCAAACAACTCCTGCAGTGGCCATGATCACGAACACTGATGTGATCATATGGCAGATAAAAAATGGTTCTTAAAAGATAATATTGTAGATACAGGCATGTGTACCCTTTGTGGTGCATGTGCTGCTATTTGTCCATATGACCTTATACGTTTTGATGAAAACGGACCGCACCTTAAAGACGAGTGCTACAGGAATGGAGAAGGAGCATGCAAAGATGTATGCCAACGGGTAATGACCGATGCTTCCCGGATTGCACTTAATGCTTTTGATTTTAAGGCAAAACCCCCCAGCTTGTTGGGTCAATACGAAAAAATAGTGTCTGCAAGAGCAACAGATGAGGATCTCATCAAAAAAGGACAGGACGGAGGAGCCGTCTCTTCCCTTATTGCATACTGTATTGATAATGGGCTCATAGACGGAGCCATAACAACAGCCGGTTTTGCCAAACCTGCAGCAAACATAATTGGAGAAAGGGAAGATATAACTTCATCCCAGGGAGCCAAATATTCAACAGTGCCTGTATTATCCGCCCTAAGGGATCAAAAAGATAATTTCAACAAAGTAGCAGTCGTAGGAACTCCATGTCAGACCTATGGCGTCCGTAGAATGCAATATTTCAATGGCCTTAACGTGCACCCTGTCGAAAAAGGAATGGATGGGGAAAGTGCCAATACTCCTAAAATTGAATATGTAATTGGCCTCTTTTGCATGGAAAATTTCAATTATCACAAGTTATCCGATTTCCTGGAAAAACAGGGAATCAAACTTAACGATATTAAAAAATATTCCATTCAACTTGATGAAATGATTATAACCACGGATGAGAAAAATATTGAAATCTCCCTGAAGGACCTTCAGGATTGTGTTTGGGATGGCTGTAAGATTTGCAGGGACGCAGTATCAAAGGTCGCTGATATTTCTGCAGGAAGCTCCGGTTCTTCAAAGGGGTGGACTACATTGATAGCCCGCAATGCCAAAGGATTGAAATTGCTTAATGATGCAAATGAAGCGGGTTATATTGAGATATCAAATGAAGTAGATATTGAAATGACAAAAGAACTGGCACAATTCAAAATCAGAAAGTTCCGTCATGAACTTGACAAACGTCTCGATTCAGAAAAAAAAGTCAGCTACTACTGGGTTCGTGACTATCCGGGTGTAAGGCCAGAAATAAATGGAACCAACTTTGTCAAAATAAAAACCGATTCAGGGATTACCACACACGAATATCTGGGAAAAGTTGCAGAACTTGCCGAAAAATATGGTGACGGTACACTGGAAATGACTGCAAGGAAAAGTATCGAGATCCAAGGTGTGCCTGGAAGAAACATTGATGATCTTATGGCAGAGGTATACGACGCGGGATTGAAGACAATCGGAATGGGATATGCTACAGCATGCCCGGGAATGGATTATTGCCCCGAAGGCCTGGTGAGTACAAAAGAACTTGCCAACAAACTTACAATGCATTTTGCCCAGAAATTGACGCCACATAAAATGAAAGTAGGTGTCGCAGGCTGTCCAAATAGTTGTGTCCGCGTAAGAGACCATGACATAGGTATAATGGGCCAGCTCATGCCTGTCATTGATGAAACAAAGTGCACTGGCTGTGGAAGATGTACCGAACTATGTAAATTTAATGCTATATCCATAGAAGGAGGAAAAGCAGTTATAAACCGGGATCTTTGTGGAAATTGTGGATGGTGTGTCAGAGGATGTCCCCATGAAGCTGCCCTGGAAGATAAACGCGGTTACTCTTTATGGATAGGAGGTAATGGTGCACGCCGTCCTACAGAGGGAGTATTAATCAAATCATTCTGTGACGAGGAAGAAATCATAGAGACGATCAATGATATAGCTAGAGCATTCATAAAATACCGCACAAACCCCGGTAAAGAAAGATTGGGGAATATTATGGACAAAATAGGCCAGGGAACTCTTATCAAAGAAATCATGGAAAACTGAAGTGAATAACTATGAAAATAACTGTTGCAAGCGGCAAAGGAGGAACTGGAAAAACAACAGTTGCTGTTAATTTCTTCCTTTCCGTTCCAAAAACCAGCTTCCTTGACTGTGATGTGGAGGAGCCAAATTCCAATCTGTTTTTACACAACGAACTTGAAAAAGTAAAAGAAGTTACAATCCCAGTTCCTGTAATCGATGAGCAAAAATGCGATCATTGCGGCAAATGTGCTGATTTTTGCAATTATAATGCACTTGCAGCACTGCCACAAAAAGTGATGGTATTTCCCGATCTCTGTCACGGTTGTGGAGGCTGTAGTCTCGTCTGTCCCCATGATGCCATCAGTGAAACAGGAAGGAACATAGGGGACATAGAGCGATCCCTTTCAGGACAGTTCTACACGGGAATTTTGAATATAGGGGAAGCAATGGCATCACCCCTGATAAAAGAACTCAAGGCCTGTGCGGGTGAAAATACAGTAATAATGGATGCCCCCCCTGGCACAGCATGCCCGATGATCACAACCGTTGAAGATACTGACTATTGCATCCTTGTTACCGAACCTACACCTTTTGGACTCAATGACCTGAAACTGGCAGCGGAGGTTGTCCGGGAAATGAGAATTCCTGCGGGAGTGATAATCAACCGTGCAGGAGTAGGCTACGGGGGGGTTGAAGAATACTGCCAGCAAACAGGCCTACCTGTCATAATGAAAATTCCCTATGACCGCAGAATAGCTGAAGCTTATTCAGAGGGCATACCTTTTGTTGAGACAATGCCACAATGGAAAGAAAAATTCCTGCAGATGTTTGAAACTATAAAGGAGGGCGTTAGATGAAACAACTCACAGTAATCAGTGGCAAAGGAGGTACCGGCAAAACCACCCTCACTTCTTCCTTTGCAGCTCTTGCAGAAAATGCCACTATTGCAGACTGTGATGTCGATGCTGCCAACATGCATCTGCTGCTGCAACCTGAAATAATAAAAACCCATGATTTTACCGCATTACCTACCGCAATCATACACCCCGAACTGTGTACAGGATGCGGGATATGTGTTGATCATTGCAGGTTCGGGGCAATAAAGGAAGGTTTCGAAATCGATCCGTACATATGTGAGGGTTGCGGCGTCTGTGAGTATGTCTGCCCTGCCGACGCAGTGACAATGGAATATAATAAATGCGGGGAAGCCTATGAATCAAAAACCCGTTTCGGACCACTCGTACATGCCAAACTCGGGATAGGGGAAGAAGCAGGAGGAAAACTTGTCACACTTGTCCGGGAAATTGCCGAAGAGGTATCTACAAAAAACAATTGTGACACAATAATCATAGACGGACCACCGGGTACCGGTTGTTCGGTAATTGCAGCCCTTACAGGCGTGGACATTGCCCTTGTAGTCACCGAACCCACCGTAGCCGGAATACATGATCTTAAAAGAGTGATAGAAGTGGCAGAACATTTCGATATACCATCTCTTGTTTGCATAAACAAATCCGATATAAACGACAGAAAAAGAAGAGAAATAGAAAAATTCTGCACACAGAAAGGGATTAAAATTGCAGGTGAAATCCCCTATGATACAACACCCACCGAGGCAATGGTGAAGGGAAAAACAATTGTGGAATATACCGACAATTCTTTTGCAAAATGTGTCGTAGAAGTATGGGAAAGAGTAAAAGAAGAGATGTAATCATGAAATGTGCAGCCTGCCAGAATAAGGAATGTCGCAACGGGAAAGATTGCAGTGGAGTTGCAAAAGATATCGAATATACCGGTGAAGACCTCGACTGTATGCAGGTTGCAGCTGCTATCGAAGGGCAATATTATATGCAAAAAACCCGGCTGGAAGAACTCATCCTTTTTGCCAAAAAAATGGGTTACCAGAAACTGGGAATTGCTTTTTGTATCGGACTGGCCAATGAAGCAGCAACTATCACCCGAATCCTGAATAAGGATTTCGAGGTTTATTCCACCTGCTGCAAGGTCTGTGGTATCCCGAAGGAAAGATATGAACTTGAAAAGATACATCCCGAAAAATTCGAAGTTACCTGTAATCCGAAGGGACAGGCCTTCTTACTTGCCGAAAAACAAACCGAGCTCAATATCATCGTTGGCCTCTGCATGGGCCATGACATTATATTTACCCGCAACAGTGAAGCCCCGGTAACCACCCTGATTGTCAAGGACAGGGTGCTTGCACACAATCCCGCAGGTGCAATCTATTCCGGCTATTACCTGCGCAAAAAATTCAATCTGGAGGATTGAATATGCAACTTTCGGTTGTTTATGATAATAATGCAGCTGAAGGTTTTCATGCAGGATGGGGATTTGCCTGTCTGATTCAACAGGAAGACACTACGCTTCTTTTTGATACGGGTTGGAACGGGCCCGCACTACTGGAAAACCTAAAAAAAGTGGGAATTAAACCCTCAGACATAGACATACTTATCCTCTCCCACCAGCACTGGGACCATATAGGAGGGCTGTCTGCAATATTACATAATTCAGCTTCCCTGGAAGTTTATGTACCCCAGGCATTCTCCCCAAATCTCAAAAAGGAGATAGCCAGACGTGCCCATCTTATCGAAGTCACAAGATCCCGGCAGCTCTGCAAGGGGGTTTTTACCACCGGTCAGCTGGGAAGCAGCATAAAGGAACAATCCCTTATACTGCAATCTGAAGATGAATTATACATTATAACCGGATGTGCCCATCCGGGATTAGGGGGAATAATTGACAGCGCTGCCAAAATGGGTCATGTCACAGGTGTACTCGGAGGCCTACACGATTTCAATGACATGGCCAAATTGGGCCAACTTTCATACATAGCAGCCGGACACTGCACATCCCACCAGGATGAGATCAGACGCAAATATCCGGCAAATTTTGCATACATTTATGCAGGATACTCCGTAGACATATGACAATACAGCAAGAACTATATTCTAAGATTTCTATAATGTTTAATCGGAGGATACGTATGTTATCAAAGATACCAATTGACCTTGATGCTGTAGAGGATGAGAACATAGATAAGGAGATCTTAAGGGCTGGCATTATAGCCGAACTTGATGCTATCAACCTCTATGAACAGATGGCCGAACTTGCTTCCAGCGAGGAGATCCGGGCAGTGCTATTGGACATCGCAAAGGAAGAGAAGACCCACGTAGGAGAATTCCAGACCATGCTGCTTGAATACGATGATGAGCAGGGGGATGAACTGGAAGCAGGCAGGAAAGAAGTTGAAGAAGAGATTCTCAAATAAAGGAGCTTAAGGACTTTAACAATCCGGGGGTGGAGTGATGGAAATTGTACCCACCATCGGGCTTGATCCTTTTTTATTTAATTTTCTGCAAAAACTCATCCTATCCCTGATGATAGGTATAATCATCGGGATAGAAAGAGAACATAGAAGAGCAGAACATCCGGTTTTTGCAGGTGTGCGTACATATGCCCTTGCTGCTGTCACAGGCATGCTGGCAACAATTGCAGGAAAAACAATCGGTAATGATATTATAGTTGCCGCGGCCGTTTTGATAATAGCATGCAGTATTGCCCTGATATACCGTACCTACACTATGCGGGGCAAGCTGGGCATGACAAGTGCTCTTTCTCTCTTCTGCACCTTTCTGCTGGGAATACTGGTAGCAAACGGTAATTACCTTTTTGCTATTGCCGGTGGAGTTGCAATAACTTTCCTGACTATTGAAAAACGCCCCCTCCATTCTTTTGCCCAGAATCTTTCCAATGAAGATATCCTGAACAGCCTGCAGTTCCTTGCCGTGGCTTTCATCCTGTATCCCCTGGTACCTGCTGAAGAACTATGGGGCATTGTGGATCTTAAAGCTACAATCCTTATTGTCGTACTCGTGATGTTTATTGGATTTATCAGCTACATTTCCCTCAAACGCTTCGGAGCAGGAGGAGGCATATCCTATTCTGGATTGTTGGGAGGATTTGTGAGCAGTGAAGCCACCACTGCGGCCCTGGCTTCGATAGCAAAGGAAAAATCCGGGTTTGTAAACGCTTTTTACATCGGGATCCTTTTATCCAACCTTTCCATGTTCATCAGTAACCTGTTAATTGCCCTGATTGTAGATAATTCAGGCAAGACCACCCTGAATATGTTACCTCCGCAATTATTGATGATACTGGTAGTAATAGGGATTTTCTGGAAAAACAAGAATATATCTAAGAAAATGGAAGGAACCCTTGACATCGGTTCCCCCTTTGCTCTCAAGCCTGCACTGCGTTTTGGAGCAATCTTTTTGGTATTACAGATCTTTGCAACTTTTGCCAACGAGTACGCAGGAACGTATGGCACATATGTAACTGCACTGGGAGGTGTCGCCAGCAGTTCGGCAGTGACAGCTTCGATGGCATCCCTTGCAGTAAAAGGAGAAATTTCGTACATGCTGGCTGGCGAAACCGCAGTCATTGCCGGTATTGTGAGCACACTCAACAAAATCACATACATTCGGATTGCAGGTGCATTGGAACTTGAAAAAAGAGCCCGTATGACATTGATGATATTATCTATTGTGGGAATTATCGGGCTTGTTGTATGGATATATGCAGATGTTAAACCTGTCTTCTGAGCAAAACCTCATAAGACTTAAATATATTTTTAATTAAACTCCCACCATGGAAAAGATTACAGGGCTTGAGCTTTCTCCACGTAAAATAGAATATCTCAAATATATTCATAAGAAAAAAGAAAATGTACGCACCAATGAACTTTCAGCCCACCTTCAGGTAGACCCTTCTACAACAACCAAAACAATCAATGAACTTGCAGAGGAGGGATACGTCAATCATGTACCTTATCGTGGAGTAAGACTTACAGAGAAAGGGAAAGAATATGCTGCTTTTCTGATTCGCAGACACAGGATATTGAGCCTTATGCTCAAAAACTATGGCCTCTCACCTGAAGAAGCCTGCAGTGAGGTGAAGCGTTTTGAAAGTTTTGTTTCCCTTCAGGCTATCGATACCATATGCAGTACCATGGGCCATCCGACTATGGGAGTGTGTGGCAAAATAGAGCACCCCCACTGTGACGTATAAAGTTAAATGTTCAACTCCTTTATTCTGGAAAGAACCGCCAGGGCATCTTTTCTTTTGATATCGACTTCCCTGTCACGACAAAAATCAAGTAAAAATGCTGCTGTTTTCTCATCCAGCATTCCTTTGTCCCGGGCACTTTTTATTATGCCGTAATAGCTCCTCAGAGAATAATGGGTAGCTTTTGCAATATCCAGCAGGAAGGCCTCCTGACCGGCCGAAATGATGCCCTCATCCATAGCAGAGAGGAAGGTACACCGGATATTCACAAGCGGAGCAGAAATGGACTCATAGGTCTCAGGGTTTGTGGTGACCGCCACTTCATCATCATCTTCAATAACACCATCGCGATACCATTCATAGATTTTACCCACACCTATCATTCCGTGGCGATCCATTTCGGATGCACGCAAAGCTCCCATGCTACATCCACCAACAATTGTTACATTTTTGCGCAGGGCTTCCAGTATTTCCCTGTGACCAACTGCAGCCCTGTGGAAAAAAATACCATCAATGATACCAATCAAATCATAACCCTGTTTTACAGCCTGTGTAACATCCCCGCGCTTAACTGGGCCGTGGACGGTTGCACCACTGAGTTTTCCTGCTTCTTCAAGGCCTATACTGGTGCCGGCAAAAACTATTGTTTTCATACTTTTGGCCTGCGTTTCCAGGGTTTTTCTTTTTCAGGGCCTTTTCTTTTGCCTACCAGCCGTATCCTTTTACCAACCCTTTCACGATCAAGAGTGTATTGCTCAAATCCGGGAATTATTACCCTGACTACAGGTATATTGATAGAACTGCGACTCAGATCCACAACAACAGCATTGCGAGCAATCTTTTCCAGATGGGACAGAACGGTATTGATGTTTCCTGCAGGTGTCGGGGAGGAAATATCCTGCATATCTGCCAGGGATATCTTATCCACACCTTCCTCATACCAGTAAACGTTCATCCTTCTCATACGTTCATAACCAATCTTGCGGACCAAGTCTTCCCGGGTTGTATCCTCACGTGCCCCGTGTATCTGGACAACACGGGACTGTGCAGCCTCAGTAATAGCACGCATAACAGCAATATCCGGCCTTAGATGAGAACCCGCCCCCATGACCAGCAGAGCTGGGTCTTTCAGCTGTACATCATCCGTAGCAGCGACCACTGTTGTGACAGGGGTGTCATGTAGCAAAACCCAGAGACGAATATCCACACCACTGTCCCTGAAGGCTTTTAGCATCTCATAGGCATGCCCGTCTTCTTCAGTTAGCACAAGTTCCATTCCTGGATTGCGGTTGAATTCGGCCATACTCAGAGCATCCCTTTCAATTACTTCCAACAATCCGTGCAGGATGGCTTCTTCCATCACATTACCCGATGCAAGGCCATTGGTATTGCTGCGGAAAAGATGGGCGGACATCCCCGGAGCATCATAGGGATGATAAACAGCATTAGAAGGTACGTATACCTCATTTCCTGAAAGCAGGTCAAAGCCTTCTGTCCATTCGATCAATGAAGTAGAATCAAGGGGTTGTGGCATCAGGAATTCTTCAGGATGAATCAGGTCATGATGGACGCCAGCTTCTTCCATTGTGGCCATGAATTCATCAGCAGCTACATTTTCGTCAATGTCCGCATTCACCCCGTTGCGTTCTGCAAGACAGCGTTCGTAGCATTCCATTATCGTGGATATACGGGCCTGCTGTGGGTTGACCCCTTTACCGGAATAAACGGAGATGGCACCATCCGCAGCTGTGGGCCGGATGCCTGAAAATACAGGGATACCCAGCCGATCAAGATCAGTGATATTGGCAATACGGGTCACACCAATTTTGTCCAGGCCTCCACTGGCCTTTTCCAGGGTTGCTTCACCATCCAGCACCCTCTGGCTGTCTCCTGCATACTTTACATAAGGATCAATGTCTATGATAGGCATGGAAGGGAAGTCTCCTGCATCTCTAATAATCCTTACGATAAAAGGTATTGCAAGGGCAATTACATTGCAATTACAAACAATTTATTAGTAAATGTAAGGAAAATGAGAATTGTACATCAATGTAATTCATTTCCATACCCCGGCCAAAAACAATCAACAAACAAATATATATAGAAAGAACACCTATAAAGTTGTTTAATATTCTAATATGCTGCTGATGCCTGAGGGGTCATGTATGGCGGCAGAGTATTGAAATTGAAGAAGACAGGAGGTTATACTATATGACAACTATAATGAAAAAACATGATATTCTAGGATGTGAAGACAAGAAGGGAAAATGCCATTCAGTAGTCGGAGGACATACAGAAGGCAAACTCAATGAAGATGATAAGGAACTCTACCACTTTATGGTAGGCGGGATGCAGGCCAAATAATCTGCAAAACCTATTTTACTCTTTATCAATAACTTGCCTGCATGTATGATGTAGAGAATATACGTGCAGATTTTCCCGTATTAAAGGATAACATCTATCTGGACAATGCCGCCACCACCCAGACCCCGGTGCAGGCGGTAAGGGCCATGGAAGAATATTTCTTCAAGTATGCGGCAAACCATGGAAGGGGAGCCCATCACTTGGCCCGCCAGACCACTGATCATTTTGAAAATGCCAGGGAAACAATAGCTGATTTGCTAAACTGTCCGGCAGAAAATACCATTTTTACCAAGAACGCAACCGAAGGCCTCAATCTGATAGCCCGGGGCATAGAATGGCAGGATGGCGACCACATAATAACAACACTGATTGAACATCACTCAGACCTGCTCCCATGGATGGAACTCAGGGAAAGGGGAGTTGAACTTACCATTGTGGAACCGGACAATGAAGGCCATGTGTCCGTGGAAGCCCTGGAGCAGCATATCCGCCCTTCCACACGCCTTGTTGCGGTTACCCACATATCCAATTCCTTCGGCTCTATACAGGATGCGAACGGCATCTGCAAACTTGCCCGGGATCACGGCAGCCTCTGCCTGATAGACGGTTCCCAATCAGCAGGGCACATGCCGGTGAACCTCAAACAGATGGATTGTGATTTTTTCACCACCCCTGGGCATAAAGGCTTGCTGGGCCCCCAGGGAACCGGTGTTACATATATCAAAGAACCGGAATTAATCAAGCCCCTCATTATAGGAGGAGGAGCGGTAAGGTCGGTCACCACCACCGGCTACGAACTGGAAGAAGCACCTGCCAGGTTTGAAGCGGGAACACCCAACATTCCGGGAGGAATCGGACTGGGCAGGGCTGTGAAATATGTTCAGGAAATAGGTGTCAGCGACATCGAGAAACATGAAAGACGACTTGCACAAAATGCCGCATATCGACTTGCACAAATAGAAGGAGTGGAAGTATACGGCCCTCCGGACAGGGGTGCAGTTGTACCTTTCAATGTCCTGGGGCTTAATCCACATGATGTGGCAATGATACTGGATGAAACAAGACAGATTTGCCTGCGCAGCGGTTACCACTGTGCCATGCCAGGGATTGATTTCATGAAAATAGAAGGAACGGTGCGGGCATCCTTTGCCCTGTATAACACCGAAGAAGAAGTTGATGCCCTGGTGGAAGCTGTTGAGCAGATCACCACCCTGGCCTGATTTTATTCCATCATCAATCGGGTGAGAGAAGCACGAGCATCCTTTATCTCATCCAGACCTACTTCTATGTGATCAGTGTTTACTGTAATCCTCACACTGTCGCCTCCGGTGGTACCGACTACAATGTGAGGGATATTGCCAAGCTGTGCAGAGACTACATGTGGATCATCTGTTGCAAGGAGAGCCCTACCGTGGGATTCGGAAAAGAGCACAGCCTCTGTGGACATATCTCCGGCAATCTCAGAGAGATCCACTTCTAACCCCACATTCCCGCACATCTCACAAAGAGCAGCTGCAAGTCCGCCATGTGAAATATCGTGAGACACAGAAACCTTACCTTCCCTGATTGTTGTGATAAGGGACTCAACTATATCCACCATATCAGCCGGCACCTGAGGGACATCCCCTGCATTTGGAGTCCGCCTGACATTATAGTATTCCGAACCACCCAGTTCTGCTTTTGTGGTTCCCACAAGGATGACAGACTGACCAGTCCCTGTAAATTGAGAAGATGGGACAGTGGAAACATCCTCCACTTCCCCCACCACACCAATTGCAGGAGTTGGCAGGATTGATGTCTGGTGCTCCTCGCTCTCGTTGTACAGGGAAACATTACCCCCCACCACCGGAATGGAAAGCTCGCGTGCCGCATCAGCCAGTCCATTTATGGCGTACTTGAATTGCCAGTAGATGTCAGGCTTTTCAGGATTTCCGAAATTCAGGCAATCCAACAGGGCCAGGCCACGCCCACCCTTTACAGCAAGGTTCATTGCATTTTCAGCAAGGGTTCCCTTTCCTCCTTCGTAAGGATCAAGATATGTATGCCTGGGATTACATCCACATGAAAGAGCTATGCCCCTGTCACCGACAATTCGCTGGATAGCAGAATCACTTCCTGGTTTGGCTACGGTCCGTATCTGGACCTCATGGTCATACTGGCGGTATATCCATTCTTTTGAAGCCACATTGTGAGATGCAAGTACATCAAGAATTGCCTGTTTCAGGTCCCCTGTTGCATCCGGCACAGGATCTTTTTTAACTGTGAATGGCGTTGAAGGACGCTCAAAGGTGGGTGCACCTTCGGTTAATAGATGAATGGGAATATCCGTTTCAGTATTACCTTCAAAGTCAACTGTAAAATAAGGTCTCTCGGTCAATTCGCCGATGACAGCCCCATTCAGATCATATTTTTCTGCAAGTTGGAGCATATAGTCCACATTTTCAGGTTCCACCTCGAAAAGGATCCGCTCCTGGGATTCTGCTATCATAATCTCAAAAGCGTTCATTCCTGCTTCTCTCTGGGCCACCCTGTCTGCAATTATATGAATACCCAGATCACCCTTGGAAGCCATTTCAGAGGAAGCGCCTGCAAGCCCGGCAGCTCCTAAGTCACGGCAGGATTTTACGACACCTTCTGCAACCGCTTCAAGAGAGAGTTCAATAAGAAGTTTTTCAGTAAATGGGTCGCCTATCTGGATGCTGGGCCGATCCTCTGCCTCGGCACTTTCGGACAGATCCCTGGAAGCAAAAGAGGCACCCCCCAGACCATCACGTCCGGTAGTGGAGCCAATAAGTATGATCTTATTACCTGCCTTTTGGGCAGTGGCAGTTACAAGCTGGTCTTCCCGGGCAAGCCCCACACATACAACATTAACCAGAGGATTGCCACTGTAGCTTTCATCAAAAAATGCTTCACCCCTTACAACCGGCACACCTATACAGTTACCATACCCTCCGATGCCTTCGATAATGTGCTCAAACAGATACAGATTCTTAGGAGTGTTCAGGGGGCCAAAATAGAGAGGATCCATAAGGGCAATTGGACGGGCACCCATGGAGATAATATCACGGACAATACCTCCCACACCTGTAGCCGAACCATTGTAGGGATCGACATAGGACGGATGATTATGGCTTTCCATACCCAGAGCAAGTACCCAGCCATCACCAAAACGCACAATTGCAGCATCATCACCAGGACCTATGATTACACGGTCACCGGTAGTTGTAAAACTCTTAAGCAGGGGGGCACTGGAGCGATAGGAGCAATGTTCACTCCAGAGATTGAGAAAACAACCCTGCTCCACGTCATTCGGCTGCCGTCCCATCTTTTCTACAATGATCTTCAGGTCATCTTCAGGTAGCATGTGAGAACCTCATTAAATTGGAATGATGTACCCATAAATAGGGCATGTAAATAAACATTTCTTATGAATGGGTATTTTCCAGAGACATCTTCTGCCCTACCTCAAGTCCAAACTTCTCCACAGAACCAGCAGGCATTTCAACCATATACCGGGTTGCATATTTTGCGCGGGTAAAACCCAGCCACGGGCGAAGTGATTCAATTTGTGTTATACGATAATTCGAATCGAGGAAAAAAACATCCAGGAAGAAGGGAACAAAAAGCATATGTATGGAAAACCTGCAGGGTTTGTTTATAGAAAAAAACATAGCATAATCTTGCAGGATATTCATCCTGAACATCAGACCCCTGGTTCTTTTCAGTAAATTATCGGCCATTTCAACGTCTCTTGCAATCATTTTACCATTAACTTTTAATAGCATCGCATTTAACTTCTATTCGTCTGTATATAAATTATACAGACAACATAACACTAAATTTTCGGAGGAAAAACCAGAAGATGAGTTCAGAAATGTGCTCTGTTTGCGGATTGCCAAAAGAATTGTGTATCTGCGAAGAAGTGGCCAAGGAGCAACAGAGAATAACCGTAAAGGTAAACAGGCGAAGGTATGGAAAAGAAGTTACAGTGGTAGAAGGTTTTGATGCCAATGAAATTGACCTCCATGAACTTTCAACATACCTCAAATCAAAATTCGCCTGCGGTGGTACAGTACGTGGCAATGCCGTAGAGTTGCAGGGCAATCATCTTGGAAGGATGAAAGACGTTCTGGTCCAGAAAGGGTTTTCTCCCGATCAGATCAAGAATTAAAACTTTTTCAATGACTAATTATATGGCAGAAATCCGAAAAACATCTGTCCCGGCAAAAGAAAGAAACACAAAATCTTTTTTGAGCCGGTCTTTTAAGTTACATATAGCACCTTATCCTGCATTAAAGAGAGGGTTTAGTGTCATCTGAATAAAACTAACATCGAGGATACCATTAAATGAAACCTGCCTGTGAAATAATGGTGCAAAGGGTATTGCCAGCCATAAGAGCCGTACTTGCGCGTGAACTTATGAATGAACATAAGTGCACACAGCAACAGGTGGCCAACCTCCTGGGCCTGTCAAGAGCCGCCGTATCTCAGTACGTAAGTGAGAAAAGAGGAGCTGAAGTCGGATTTTCCGAAAATACAAATGAAGAAATCCGTAAATTTGCCTTCTGCCTTGCAACGGATGGTTTAACCCCCAAGCAAAAAGTAAAACGTATGTGTGAAGTATGCAAGCATGTCCAGAAGTCCGGCTGGCTTTACAAGAATGCACCAGAAGTGGGATATTGTATCCTGTGCGGTGAAGATGATTGAAAACGCAGTGTATTGAATGTAAAGGAAAGGGACTTTGTGGAAGAACGCGGTGTCCCATACTTGAAAAATTCAGGGCCACCGCTAAATATTCCCCTCAAAAGCAAGGGGGAAAAACGATTTTTGGAGCATCTCCTCCTGCTATATTTGTTGGCAGGTATGGCTATCCCGAGATAAGCGCCGGACCCATGATACCTCCTTTACTGGAAAGCGATGAAGCTGCAAAACTGGAGGACCCTCATGCGCTACTTGGCATGGGAATTGACGATATCATACAAAAAAGGTGTCAGCTGGTAAGGGCTAACACTACTGTCAAAGTAAAACAATTTGAAAAAGGTCGCCTGATAGAAAAAGCTCAGGAAATGGCACTTTCACGCAAACCTGTGGATACAGAAGTGCTGCTCAGCAAACCCTTAAAACCTGCCCAAAAATTCGATGGTGTACTGACACCGATGGGACCGGCCGGGAAAATGGAACGTTTTGAAATTTCAGAAAATCCAAAAGTTCCCGATAAAGTTGACTACCTGACCTATGATAACGATGTAAAGGCCACTGATGCTGCCCTGGAACTTTATGGCCATAATATTGGCTGTGAACATATAACCCGGCTTCTTTCCATCGGTTTGCTCGGACAGGAAAGAAAACTTGTCCCCACACGCTGGGCAATTACCGCCACAGATGATATGGTGGGCAAAGAATTGACAAAGGATTTACTGGATTACCCCGAAATAAAGGATATACAACTATACAGCGGAGGGAGCCTTGGAAACCATTTTGAAATACTGTTGATACCCAGGAGTTATTCTTTTGAACTGCTGGAATTGTGGATGGCACGTACGGTGTGGTCTGCAGACAAAGCCTGGATCGGGCAGGACATGGAAGGAACCTCCGGGAAGAAAGGATACTCCCCCCTGGCAGGAGGATATTATGCAGCCCGTCTGCCGGTCCTGGAAAAACTTAAAAGTATAAGAAAACAGGCTGCAGTATTTGCAATCAGGGAAATCACTCCTGATTACTGGGCACCACTGGGTGTATGGGTAGTCAGAGAAGCAGCACGTAATGCCCTTTCAACAGAGCCGTATTCTTTTGAAACCCTGGAAGAGGCATTGATGAATATGAAGACACGCATCAATACACCCTTCTACCAGTGGAGAGATAAATCCAAACTCCTGCCTTATGTAAAGGAGCAAACAACGCTATCACGTTTTTTGCCATAAGCATTCACAGCAATTCTACATCAGTAAATGTTTTTAGAAAAAGAAATTGAATGTAGCGGCCGCCTGAAACCTGACAGATTTGATGAAGACAACCGCTTACATATACGACAGGACTGAAAACATGCATCCAACAGCCTGCCAACAATGATGTTTACAGTTTAATTTTCAAATATTTCGGGTACAAGGCGGCGTGCCAATTTTTCATAGGTTCCGGAAACATCACCCTTGTTAAACCTGAATACATCCTTGTCCAGGGATTCACGGGTACCTGCATCCCAGAAACGACAGGTATCACAGGATATCTCATCGGCAAGGACAATTTCACCGTTTGCCCAACCAAACTCAAGTTTGAAATCAACGAGCAAAAGGCCCTGTTTTTCCATATAAGTTGTGAGAATGGAATTGATATTCATGGCAAGTTCACGGATTTTTGCAATATCCTCACTTGTGGCTATCCCCAGGGCAATGGCTATATCCTCGTTCAGCATGGGATCCCCATATTCATCGCTCTTATAGTCCATCACAAGTACGGGTTCTTTGAACTCGTCCCCTTCATTGAAGGGATATTTACGGGTAATAGAACCGGCAGCTATGTTGCGCGGAATTACCTCAATAGGAATGATCTCCACTTTTTCCACAAGCATCCGTTCATCGTCAAACATCCCAAGATAATGGGTATTTATACCCTCATCCTCAAGCATCTCGAACAATTTGCGAGATATCTGGGCATTGTAATAACCCTTTTTTTCAGCCTCACTTTTCTTCTTGCCATCAAAAGCGGTAAGACTGTCCCTGAAATGGGATACAAATACTTCCGGATCATTTGTTGTATAGATGGTCTTGGCCTTTCCTGAGTATAATTCATCTTTGATCTGAATATCAGACATCATGCAATCTCCTCCCCTTACAGATACACAAAATCCAATATAAATCTATCACACCGTTTACATATAGCATAATATATAGTAAGCTAAAGTAACACAAAATATTATTAATATGTAAGACTATTGAAATCAAGGTGATAACATGGAACAAGAACTTATGCGAATCGGAGTTTCCCTCCCCAATAACCTGCTGGAAAAATTTGATTCCATCATAGAACAGCGTGGTTACTCATCCCGGTCTGAAGGAATAAGGGATGCTATTCGAAGCTATATAAATTATCATGAATGGATGGGCGATATCAGTGGCAGAAGAGTTGGCACTATAACCCTGATTTATGATCACACAAAAAGGGGTTTGTCCAATGCCATTGCAGATGCACAACATGGTTACACAGATATAATTAAAACTTCAATTCATCCATCTTGACCCTGAAAACTGTATGGAAATCATAATCTTTGACGGGGACGGGGAGAGTATAAAGAAACTTGATGAAAATCTTATATCCCTGAAAGGTGTCAAGTATGTCAAACTCAATACAACACCACCTGCGGAAAAATTGTGAAGAATAACATTAATTGAGTATATATCAATAAAAAAGAACAATAAATATGTCACTCAAGATACTCATATTTGTTTGCGGAGAAGGGCTTGGTCATACAGGCAGGTGCCTTGCAGCGGGAAGGGAATTATCCAGGGCAGGACATGAGGTTACCTGTGGTGCTTATGGCTATTCCGCACAGTTTCTGGCTGAACATGGTATGAACGTAAAAGAGATACCTCCCGAAATTCGTCTTGTGGGAGAAAAGGGCTCTCTTAACCTCGGGGAATCCATAAAGGAAAGTATCAAGTTGGGACAGTTACCCGGCCTTTTCGATGTTCAAAGTCTTGTTAATGAAGAGAAACCGGATGTAATTCTTTCGGACAGTTATTATCTTGGAACTATAGCAGCCCTGAGAAGGAAGGTACCTGTTGCATTGATGGTAAACCAATCCAATATGGAAATATTCTTTCAGGAAAATTATTTGTTTCAGGGTATGGGGATAGTTGCAAAAAAGTTCTACAACGGGATTTTCAAACGCGTGGACAGGACAATCATACCCGATTATCCACAACCCAATACAATCTGTGCTCTAAACCTCAATTTTGAGGATGAAACGATTCCAAAAGTGGAATACACAGGGCCTCTGCCTGCCAGAAATTATGAAGATGTAAGAGCACAGGATTTGCCCAGACCTCATGTACTTTCCCTTATAGGAGGGTTTGGTTACAGGGCACCTATTTTTCGCAGAATAATCGAAGCTGCCAGTATGGACAGCACTATAAACTATACGTTACTCTCCGGCCCGGGTCTTGACAGAGAAGAGCTACCTCACCTTCCTGATAATGCAGAACTTCTACCATTTATTCCCGACCAGTTTCCTTACCTTAAAAGCTGCGACCTGGCAATTGCTCCAGGCGGCCATACAACCATGATGGAGGCTCTTGCCTATGGTGTGCCAATGTTGTCATTCCCCGACAGGGAACACAGTGAACAGCAAAATAACGCAGAGGGACTTGAAGCTAAAGGATGCGGAAAGCAGATGGATTACAAAGCCTCGTCTTCTGAAATACTCGAAGCTGTCAGAGAAGCTGTAAAAGGCAAATACCGGAATAAAACCGAACAAATGAAAAAAATTGCCGGTGAAATGAACGGACCTGAAAAACTGAGAAAGATACTCGAAGAGATAGCATGCCAAAGATTATAAATGTCTGATATACATCTAGAGAATAGCCTCTGCATGCTGATTCATTAGAATCGTTATCAGCATGGCATCCAGCAAAAAATATTAGGTGCACAGGATGAATAAGTTCGCAAAATGGCTTGCTGTTTCTTTCATTATCAGTATCATAACTATGGTCGGTGTATTCATTTACACTATCGACCCCAAGACCACAGAAAGCCTGTACAATATCCGTCCACTATACCTCCTTGCCGCTGCAAGTATCCATATGATGGGGTTTGTCATGTGGAGTATACGAACAAAAATGATGGCTGGTGCATTGGGATATCATGTCAGTATAAAAAAATCTTTTGAAATCGTTACTTCAAGTTCTTTTCTTGCATCTATGACACCTTCATCCGTGGGAGGAGAGCCCCTGAGAATACACCTCTTACAGAAAGACCGAATGCCTGTAGGAAGTGCCACTGCAGTCGTACTTGGCGAAAGGGTCCTGGACGCTATAATAATATTGACAGCCGCACCCTTTGCACTATCCCTCTTTGGAGAAGTACTAGGAGGCGGCAAACTAGACAGTTTACTTATGTTTGGTCAATTATTCTTATTTTTCATACTTGCAATACTTCTATATGCAATCTGGAAACCCCATTACACACGCAGATTTCTCCAGTGGGTAGTAAATAAGTGCAGCAGACTCTTTGGAGACGATAAAAAACACGTCTTCTGTAAAATCTCCGAAAAAGTGGATACTGAATTAGAAGAATTCCATTACAGTATCTTTGTCTTTCTAAAAGAGGGAAGATGGGGGCTGTTAGCAGGAATATTATTTACATTTGCATTCTGGTTCATTGAATTTTCCATGTTGCCCGTCCTCCTCATGGGCCTGAACCAGTATCCTTCGGCAATCATTGTTTATGCAGCCCAGGTTTTGCTGATGATCGTGGTAATCATACCCGCAACACCAGGTTCCAGCGGAGTGGCGGAGATTGGGGCAACCACACTTTTTTCCGTTTTTGTGCCCACTTATGTGCTGGGAATCGTTGTGGTGGCATGGAGAGCACTGACATTCTACCTGAATCTGCTTGTCGGCGGGTTTGTGAGCTTCAAGATACTCAAGGACACAGTTGAAGTCGACGAACTTCTAAAATAATATAGTTACGGAGAAAAACGCTTTCTGAAGCGTTTTAACAATGAAAACACACGTCCTTTAATATTATATTCAGTGCCGCAATAATCACATTGCATAACCGAATCAAAATTGATACGCCTGTTACACCCCACGCAGGGCAGTGCCGGACCTTTTAATTTCCAGGAGAGCATGGCCACAATCCAGCGATAGATGGAAAATAAATGCTCACTGTAGCGAAAAGCAATTAGACAGCATACAATAGCAAGCAATGTACCTCCTACAAGGTCACTCAGCCAGTGTATCCCCAGATAGAGAATTGTGAAAAGAATTGCTGCTGTGGTAATAACGGCAAAAGCCTGATATCTGCGTGATTTCACATTATGCAGGACCATTATCATAGCCATTACCGAAAGAGCCGTGTGGAGACTCGGGAAACAATTATTGAGATCAGGATCCACAATACGCACACCTTCGGCTATGAAGGGACTCAAATTATAGAGAAGCGGGCTGACACCTGAAAGAGTATAACCGGTCACATGAACCGGGAATAATATGTAGAACGGAAATGCCAGCAGATAAATCAGAATGAAAGCCACCACAAATTCCTGAACAGCTTTGTGCCTTTGCAGGTAAACCAGCAGCAGAAATGTGAATGTCAATAAAAAAGGAAACATTAAAAGGTAAAAAAACCCGCTTGCATAAGTTAACAGAGGAGTTGCTATTTCCTGAATAAGGCTTACTACATCACCTTCCAGGATCATGATATAGTGGGCATAATTCTGGTTTGCCGGAACTCCAAGTAATGTGGCAGCAGTTGTTTGCATATGCACAAGTGCATAAACAATTAGCATGGGAATGGCATAAATAACAACATCCACCACAAAATGAAAAAATCCTTTCATACTGCTGAATTCAGGACGCCTGTTTTCGACAGGCACAAAAAGAACATACCCTGCAGTAACCATAAGAAATAATAATGGAATCATTACAATTGTCATCATATATTGAGACAGCCATTGCCCGCTGAAACTGGATATAATCTCAGAGAGCAAAAGCTGGATGAAAGAATACATATCCGACCTACCGGTTTTCAATATGCGAAGACTTATATATATATTTTAGGTAGCTGACCGTAAGCTCCATATTTCAAGTAAGAGCAGGACGATCAACAATTTAGGTAAGAACTACCCTTTAAGCCCGCAAAAAATATTAACATTCAAAACATAGGTTAATTATTAAAAAGGAGGTCAATTCATGCAATCTTTTATAGTAGAACATTATCTTGGAACCGAACTTGATATCTATTGTGGCGGACCCGACACTTTTAAGGGGACCGTGGAAGCATGCGCAGACGGCGTGCTGACAATAAATAAAGATAATAAATACACCCATATAGCCATCGACAAAATCATAGCTGTCTGGGAAGAAAAATAAAATTCAAGCAGGCTCAAGCCTGTATTTCTTTTTATGGAATTAAGTATGCAAACTTATTGATTTGCAAAAAAGACAAAACCTGAAACATTCCCTTCAATAAAACAACGTAAAAAATAGGTGACAGGCAGTTGCCTGTCGGTTTGTGAAATAGAAATTTCAGACTACTTCTCCAAAAGCGAATTTCGAAAGGACTTTGGTTACTTTAATTGAAAGTTCATCGCCCACTTCTGTTTCGGGCACAAAAATGACAAACCCGTCAATACGAGCTATTCCGTCGCCTTTCTTGGCAATATCTTCAATCACAACATCGTAGGTTTCTCCAGATTCTACCGGAGCACTTGATTCAACACGTTCGAACAAACTAATACACTTCCTTATTTAAGTTAGCCTTTCTAGAAGGCACAAATAATAAACACACTTCCCCTATATCAAACCTTTGCAAGAAGGAAAAACGAGGGCAGTACCATAAATATATATCATTTGGGAATTTAATAATGATAGACATATCAGTACAACATATTTTCGGGATGAACTAAATGGAAGAGTTACAGATAAAAGTGGAGAAAGCACATCCTATCGATTTTGGCAGGGGTATAATACGGCTTGATCCGAGTACCCTCCTGAGCCTGCAGCTTTCCCCCGGAGACATTGTCCTCATCGAAGGAAAGCGCCAAACTACGGCAAAAGTATGGCGTGCTGACAGGCAGGATTGGGGACAGGGAATTGCCCGTATAGATGGTTATACAAGACAGAATGCAGAAGTGGGAATCGGTGAGAGGATAACACTTAGTAAGGCAGAACCAATACCTGCAGAAAAGATACTCCTTGCACCCCCTGAAGGAATCGTCATGGAGTTTGGTGACAACACAAGTGCGGTGATCAAACATAACATTCTGAAACGTCCCTTTGTAAAAGGTGACATTATTCCTATAATCAGTTCAATGGGACAAACTACCCCGGGCAGTCAGGCCATTCCTCTAATAGCCGTTGACACGGAACCATCTGATGGCATACTTATCATCAATGAAAATACGCAGATCCAGCTCCAGCAGAAACCTGTAGTGGGTTATGAGGGAGCTGCCAGAGGTATAAACTACGAAGATATCGGCGGGCTTAGAACCGAAATTCAACGGGTACGTGAAATGATAGAACTACCGTTGAAACATCACGAGCTCTTCCTGCGTCTTAATATAGATCCCCCAAAGGGCGTTATTCTCTATGGACCGCCGGGTACAGGGAAAACCCTGATAGCAAGAGCAGTAGCCAGCGAATCTAACGCCTATTTCATCAACATTGCCGGCCCGGAAATAATGGGAAAATACTACGGGGAAAGTGAGGAAAGGCTGCGAAAAATATTTGATGAAGCTGCGGAGAATGCCCCTTCAATAATATTTGTTGACGAAATCGATTCAATTGCACCAAAAAGGGAAGACGTGACCGGAGAAGTCGAGAGAAGGGTCGTTGCCCAGCTTCTCACCCTGATGGACGGAATGGATGAACGTAAACAGGTAGTTGTAATTGCAGCCACAAACAGGCTTGATTCTATTGACCCGGCCCTGCGCCGCCCGGGCAGATTTGACAGGGAAATCGAGATCGGAGTTCCCGATAGTGAAGACCGGCTCGAAATACTCCAGATCCACACCCGCGGAATGCCACTGAACGAAAATATCGATGAAGAATATTTTGAACATCTGGCAGAATATACCCAGGGTTTTGTGGGAGCCGACCTATTAGCCCTTGTACAGGAAGCATCAATGCGGGCACTTAGGAGATTACTTCCCGACATCAATCTCGACGAAGAGGAAATTCCACAGGAAATACTCGAAAAACTGGAAGTCACGCCCGATGACTTCGAGGAAGCCCTGAAGGAGATTGAACCCTCGGCAATGAGGGAAGTTATGGTCGAAATACCGTCTGTGGGATGGGATGATATTGGCGGGCTTGATCTGGCCAGACAGGACATCAGCGAAGCAGTCGAATGGCCGCTTAAATGGCCCGATAAAATCAGCCAGATGGGAATCAAACCCCCTACAGGAATACTTTTATATGGACCTCCAGGAACAGGTAAAACTCTGCTTGCCCAAGCTGTGGCAAACGAAGCCAATGCCAATTTCATCAGTGTCAAAGGACCCCAGATATTGTCCAAATACGTAGGGGAATCTGAAAAAGCAATTCGTGATACTTTCAAAAAAGCACGACAGGTTGCGCCCTGTATAATATTCTTTGATGAGATCGATGCAATCTCTTCGACAAGGCAAGGGGGTAGTGATGTAGGTAGCCGTGTCTCAGAACAGGTGGTAAATCAGATGCTTACCGAGATGGATGGACTTGAACCCCTGAATGAAGTGGTTGTCATTGCGGCCACCAACAGACCTGACCTTATTGACCCGGCATTACTGCGATCAGGAAGGTTTGACAGGCTTGTAATGGTCGGAGCCGCACTCGCAGAGGGCAGGGAAAAAATATTCCGGATTCACACAATGGGTATACCCCTGGATAGCGATGTTGACATAAGGGAACTTGCCACAATGACTGAAGGCTACGTTGGATCTGATATAGAATCTATATGCAGGGAGGCAGCAATGTTATCCCTGAGAGAAGATTTCGATAATGAAAAGGTAAGTAAAAGGCATTTCCTTTCAGCTATGGAAAAAGTAAAACCAACGGTCAATGAGGACATGATCGACTTCTACAACCGGGTTCAGGAAAAACTAAAAGGCGGATCAATCCGCAAGACAGATGCAGGATCATTTGCAGGATATATTTAAAAAGGAGGTTAATTAGAATGCCAAAGGTATTTGCAAAGAACCTATCCAATAAACAGGTCATGACAACAGACGGAACAGAAATTGGTATACTCGACAATATAGTAATGGAAGTCAAAACCGGTAAGCTTGAAGACCTGATGGTCAAACCCGACATTGGGCTTGACACATCTAAATATGTTACCGATGGCCAGTTTTTGAAGATACCCTTCAAAGCAGTACGCTCAATCAAGGATTATATTGTTGTGGATAAACAGATAGCCACCAATCTTGATTAAAAGAAGTCTCTCCGGCATAATATTTGCAGGGCCTCCACGGTACCTTCCCCAAAGGACATGGAGGTCACATGATCCGCAATCAACTTCAGCCCGGGGTCGGCATTGTCTACAGCGATTCCATAGCCCGCCACCTCGAACATTTCCCGGTCATTTACGGAGTCGCCTATTGCAATAAAATCTGAAACGTCCAGGTCCATAAGGGATGCCATTTTTTCGAGACCTGTGCCCTTGTTGACCTTTTTGCTTTTTATATGCAGGGCAAACTGGGTGTCAATAACTTCTATATAAAATCCTGCTCCTTCAAGACTTGCCTGTAAATCATCTGCATTGACATTGCGTCTCAGGGCGATTTCCGTTTTTCTCAGGTCACCATCAAGCCGAATCAGGTCAAAACGATTGGAAAGATAGGAAAATGCTTTTTCACATTCCTCCATACTTTCAGAAATATGAGGATTGGTATCAAATCCTGTGGATATGACACCTCCGTTTTCAGAGATAACTTTACCTCCAAGTCCTATAAGCTTGGAAGTTGCTGCAGCATAGCAGAGCACATTTCCTGTGGCAAGAACTACCGGAATACCCAGATTCCTCAGATGTTCTGCTGCCAAAAAATGAAGACGGCGATCACTGTAAGTGATTGTGCCGTCAATATCTATTGCAAGTGCTTTGAATTTCATCATGGACAATATGCATATTTGATGAAATAATTTTTCTCAGGCATCACAGAGGCCATCTGTGGTAATACATGCAACCGCTTCTCCATCGGGCAAGCAGGGCGAATCCACGAGTTTCACGATCCTCTTATCTCCTTTGGATTTGCGTATATAGAGTCTGAAAGTGGCAGTATGGCCCAGAATATGGCCGCCAATCGGACGGGTTGGATCACCAAAGAATGCATCCGGTTTGGACATTACCTGATTGGTAACTATCACAGAAGCATTGTTGAGATCACCAAAACGTTGCAAATCATGCAGATGTTTATTCAGTTTCTGCTGCCTGTCAGCCAGCGTTCCCCTGCCGACATATTCTGCCCTGAAGTGAGCCGTAAGGGAATCCACTATAACCAGCCTGACCGGTTTATCCGTATTTTTGAGTTTGTTGGCCATCTCAGTTGCTGCATCTACAAGAAGAATCTGGTGGTTGGAATTGTAAGCCCTTGCCACATGTATATTTTTCAAAAACTCGGCCGGATCAAAATCCTGTTCAAATTTATGAGATAGGCCTGCAACCATATGTTCTATACGTTCAGGCCGAAAAGTGTTCTCTGTGTCTATAATTATGACCGAACCGTCAAGTCCGCCCATTTCCTTTGGCAGTTGGGTATTCACAGCAAGCTGGTGGGCAATCTGGGTCTTACCCGAACCAAATTCCCCATACATCTCGGTGATTGATTGAGTCTCTATCCCACCACCCATCAATTCATCGAATTCTTCGCAACCCGTGCGGAGTTTGCCCACTTCCATGCGCCTCTGCATCACGAAATCTCCTGTTTCGAAACCACCTATATCGGCTGCACTGCGCGCAGCACTTATGATCTTGGCAGCTGTGGATTCACCGATCTCGGCAGTTGCCACAAGTTCGGAGGGAGAAGCAACTGCAACTGCTTCAACACTATTATACCCCGCATCATTCAATTTCTGGGCTGTTGCCGGCCCCACATGATCAAGTTCTTCAAGCAAAATCTCACTCATATCTGATACTCCTTTAGGTGCACTGGTTTTCCCTCTTGTACACTGTATTATGATGCTATCCTCCTGAACGTATTTATATGTAGCCAAAGCGAATTGAAAGTATTCAGGAAACCGATGCTCTCCATTCAAGTAACCTGTATTCTTTCATGAACATATAAACTGCAAGCAGAACTGCCAGAAGATCCGAAACCGGAAACGCTATCCACACACCGGTAGTATCAAAAAACCAGGGCAAAACGAGTACAAGGGGAAGCAAAAACACCTGCCTGGCTGTTGAAAGGATGAAAGATGGCCGTGCTTTTCCCAGTGCCTGATACATACCACCACTCACAAACTGGATACCAAGCAGTGGTATCGCAAGGACCATGATCTTCGTAGCATCTGTACCTTCCTTTATAAGAGTTGCATCTGTTGTGAAAATCGAAAACAGGTTAGATCCGAAGAAGAACAACAGCAAAAAGGCTGCCACTGCAATCACAGATGAAATTAGCACACAGATGCGCAACGTTTCTCTTACCCTTTCAAAGTTATGTGCGCCATAATTAAATCCGATTATCGGCTGCATACCCTGTAACAACCCTATCATCGGCATAAAAGAAAACATAAGCATGCGGTTAAAGATACCATAAATTGCAATAGAGACGTCACCCCCATACAATGCCAGGATATTATTCACAACAACCACTATAGCACTTGTGGAAGAGTTACGTGCAAAGGGAGATGCGCCTATTGCAACCATTTCTTTGATTATTTCCATATCCGGTCTCATAAAGCCAGTATGGAATTGCAGGCTGCTTTTACCCGACAGGAAATAATGTACCAGAAATATTGTTGTGGCAAACTGGGAGATGACAGTTGCAGCCGCAGCCCCCCTGATACCCATGTCAAGACCAAATATCAGGATGGGATCAAGTAATATGTTAAGGCCGGCTCCTATAAGCATAGTATACATAGCGACTTTGGCATTGCCTTCAGACCTCACCACATTATTGATAGCCTGGGAAAATGTGATTAAAGGAGTACCATAAAGTATAATTTGTAAATAGTCCCTGGCAAAGGGTAATATCGTCGGTGTTGCTCCGAAGGCTTTGAGGATGGGCACAATAAAAAAAGACCCAAAGATAAAAACCAGAAATCCCAGTGAGAGAGACAGGCCGACCATATTACCAAAGGTACGTTCCGCACCTTCCAGATCATCGCCACCCAGCCGGCGGGAAATTATGGAAGAACCACCCAGACCGATTGCCAGGGAAACAGCCATCGCTATCATTATTACAGGGAAACTGACAGCAATACCACCAATCCCCTGGACACTTTCCCCGCCCAGAGCGCGGCCGACAAAAATAGTATCCACTATATTGTACAGTCCCATAACAACCATACCCACAGTGGCAGGCGCTGAAAGCCTGAAGAGGAGCTTTCCGACACTTTCCACCCCGAGGGCACGGCTTTGCTCCTTCACTTACACGCCCTCACACAATTGGAAATGGCTTTCTCCAGCAAATTCCTGAATAGGGTTTTTTCCTCTTCTGAAAAACCAGCAAGCATGCATTCGCTTCTTTTTTGTGAAAGCTGTCGGATAAAACGATGCATACGGTGGCCTTCCTCTGTAAGGTTGACCACCAATGCACGTCTGTCTTTTGGATCCGGGGTCCGCCGTACATAACCCGCTTCCTCTAGTCTTTTCAGTGCCCTAGTGGCGGTGGCCCGGTTGACCATCAGCATGCGGGATAATTCCTCCGGACGAATCCCTTCAACGTGGTACAGAGCAAGCAAAAACCTGAATTGCCCGCCTCCTATCCCATATATTTCCAGTTCCTGCGAAAGGTAACGCAGATTCTGCCGGTGAAGGCAGGCAATCATTGCCCCAAAACTGTGCACGTGCTCGTCCTCATTCATAGCCGGTGGATGAAATTGGAGTTATTTAGTTGTTGCGTATGCAACTAATATTTACAAATATTTATCAACCGGGAAAACCTCACACAAACTATGCCAAAAACTGCTGTAGGAGGCACCTTCGAATACCTCCATGACGGCCATCGTAAACTTCTTCGCAGGGCCTTTGAGATCGCTGCGGGAGATTTACTTGACATCGGCCTCACATCCGACTCGATGGCATAGAAAAAGGACAGGAACATACCCTCCTATGCTACACGTCGCAGCCAGCTTGAAGATTATATTGCCAGCCTAAACATTCCTGATAAAAATTACCAGATCGAAAAACTGGAAGATCCTTTTGGTACCACCGTCAATGGTGATTACAGATATATTGTGGTATCCCCGGAAACATATTCTGTGGCAGAAAAAATAAACAAACTCCGCAGGCAGGATGGACTAGAACAACTTGAAATTATCAAAATTGACTATGTCATGGCAGAGGATGAAAAGCCCATATCATCGACCCGGATATCAGAAGGTGAGATCGATATACACGGTCGCCTGAGAGGAAAGCTTTAAAGGAAAAATATCTTATTTTCCTGCATGGGACGAGAATTTACAGACAGAGACATGGATATTTTCAACAAACTTGCCCC
This sequence comes from Methanohalophilus mahii DSM 5219, assembly GCF_000025865.1. Taxonomy (NCBI): domain Archaea; kingdom Methanobacteriati; phylum Methanobacteriota; class Methanomicrobia; order Methanosarcinales; family Methanosarcinaceae; genus Methanohalophilus; species Methanohalophilus mahii. The sequence continues at coordinate 270,672 of NC_014002.1, read as the reverse complement.
CGAAGCCGGCGGAAACAACATTTCACAGATGGGACATCCCTATCCCTTTATTCTCAGGCCGATTTCCCATCGTTTTGCCGAATCAGGAGAAGATTTCCGCAATCGTCTGGAAAAACTGGACCGTGCAGATGTGGAATACCTGGCAGACCTTGCAATTGAGGGAAAAGAGGATGTCAGGGGACTGGAAGACGAGGATATGGATTCTTTTTTCAGCGTTCTTGAAGGATTTTCACCCGAAAAGCTGGAAGAACTCAAGGACAAGTTGGGGATGATCTGAATTGTCCCTTCTTTTCGGTACTGCCGGGACACCTCTTAGTGCCAAAGGCAGGGGAAGTGAAGGTGGGGTACGGCGGGTAAAAGAACTCGGTCTGGGTTGTATGGAACTGGAATTTGTACGGGGAGTGCGCATGAAAGAACCAACTGCGGAAAAAATCGCAGATACAGCCCGCAAAACAGGCATTTCCCTGAGTGTACATGCACCCTACTACATAAACCTGAATTCAAAAGAAGAAGAAAAAATCCAGGCCAGCATCAAACGCATCTATGATTCTGCCTACATAGGCAATATCTGTGGAGCCGGCTCAATAGTCTTTCATCCAGCCTACTATCATGAACAAAATGGGAACACCGTTTTTTCAAAAGTGGAAAGCCTGCTGGAAGAACTTGCAGGCCAACTTGAAGATGAGGGAATAAATGCGACCCTGCGTCCGGAAACCACGGGTAAACCCAGCCAGTTTGGCAATCTGGAAGAAACCCTTGCCCTTTCAGCAAGTATTGAAGGTGTCATGCCATGCATCGATTTTGCCCATTTGCACGCCCGCTCAAAAGGTGAGGAAAACAGCTATGCAGAATTCAGTGCAGTGCTGGAAAAGGTCGAGGAATATCTGGGCAAGGAAGGCCTGAGAAATATGCACATGCATATTTCGGGAATCGAGTATACCGACAAAGGAGAAAAGAACCACCTTGTGCTCGAGGAATCAGACCTCAATTTTTCAGAACTCATGCAGGCATTGAAGGACTTCAGGGCCCAGGGACTTGTGATTTGTGAGAGTCCAAATCTAGAACAAGATGCCCTGCTGCTACAGAAGACCTATGAAAATAAGTAAAGGTCAAGTAAGACTTTCATTTATTATAATTTGCGCAGACCTCGAAGAAATTCATGAATAATTCTTCTCCTTTGTCCGTATGTGCAACCTCAGGGTGCCACTGGATACCGTACAGCGGTTTGTCCGGATGTTTCATCGCTTCGATAGCGCATATATCAGAGCGGGCAAGTTTTAGAAAACCTGTTGGCAACTCTGTAACCTCATCCCCATGTGAAGCCCAGGTAGAAATGCGGGGACCAAGGCCCTTGAGAATATCATCCTCCTCCACAACCTCTACGTCAACGGCAGCATATCCGCCATGGCTGCCGGCTCCTGTAGACCCTCCATAGGCATGTGCGATGAGCTGGTGACCCAGGCATATACCAAGAATAGGAATATCCAGTTCTTTTGCGTATTCCTCACATAGACCTCCTCTTTCCAGAGAAGGACCGCCACTAAAGATCAATCCATGCGGTTTTTCGGCAAGGATCTCCTCAACCGGAGTTGTGTTGGGAACAATACTTGTATCCATATCAAGATCCCTTACGGTCCTGTGAATAAGGTGACAGAATTGTCCGTGATTATTGATTACAAGAATTCTCAACTCTTCCATATCTGCCAGAAGGAGAACTGCATATATAAGCTTAATCCGGCAAAATATCAACTTTTTTTATATAAGCAAACGCTTATAGAAAATAAAAGGGAAAATTATAAATAGAGTTAGGTGATACCATGTCACATACTAACATGATATTCAGAGAGGGGTAATATGCCAGAAATAGGAAAACAAATTCGAATTGAAAGAATAATGGACAGAGACAGCAGGAATATGGTTATCATACCTATGGACCACGGAATCACAGATGGTCCAATAAAGGGACTGATCAACATAGCAGATTCCATAAATAGTGTTGCTGAAGGGGGAGCCAATGCAGTACTTATGCAAAAAGGCATGATCCTCCACGGTCATAGAGGATATGGCCATGATGTAGGACTCATACTCCATATGAGTGCATCAACTTCACTGGGACCTGATCCCAATGACAAAGTGCTGGTCTGTACCGTAGAGGAAGCATCCCGCATGGGAGCAGATGCCGTATCCGTACACATCAATGTAGGATCGGAAACCGAATCCGAACAACTTAAGATACTGGGTCACATAGGTAGACAGTGTGATTACTGGGGAATACCCCTGATTGCTATGATGTACCCCCGGGGCAGAAAGGTCACAAACCCCAGGGACCCACAGATGGTAGCCCACGCTGCCCGAGTAGGAGCTGAACTTGGAGCTGATGTGATCAAGACCGTCTACACCGGAGACATTGAAAGTTTCTCCAGGGTTGTTGAAGGTTGCCCTGTACCCGTAGTAATTGCAGGTGGGCCAAAGACAAACACTGACAGGGAATTCCTGGAAATGATCCGTGAAGCAATGGATGCGGGTGCCCGTGGTGTTGCCATTGGGAGGAATGTGTTCCAGCACCCAAGCCCTACCCGGATGACTCAGGCAATCACAGAGATTGCACACAATAATCAAACTGTGGATGAAGCCCTCAAGCAACTTCAGTGAGGATACAAAATGAAAAAGCAGGTATGGATACGTGCCGATGAAGGCGATTGGGAAGATAAGAAAGAACGTATAACAGGTGGCCTGGAATCAGGTGCCGACTGTGTTCTGGTAGAGGCAGAAGATGTAGATAAAACAAAAGAACTTGGAGACATCAAAATTGCTGCATTTACCGATAATGCGGATACTGCTGCAGACATAATCGTTATCGGTCGCGGAGGAGAAGGCGACGGGACACTTCCATTACCTGTGGACATGAGCAACTCCCGGGACTTTGAACAGCTGGCAACATTGAGACGCCAGAAAAAGAGTATAGCTGCCCTTGTAGTAATCCAGGACAAGAAATATGAGAAATTTGCCGCTGCGATTGGGACTGAATGTGACTACCTTATCGCTATCGGTACAGACTGGAAAGTCATCCCTCTGGAAAACCTCATAGCACAACTCCAGGAAAAGGAAGTGAATATAATATCCGGTGTCAGAGACGCCGATGAGGCAAAACTTGCTCTGGAGACCATGGAGCATGGGTCCGATGGCGTCCTGCTGGATACCGCAAATCCCGACACCCTGAAGAAAACAGTAAAACTTGCAGAAGAAGCAGGTGTAGAGGGTATTGATCTTGTACCTGCCACCATCACCAGGATAGAGCCTGTCGGAATGGGCGACAGGGTTTGCGTGGATACCTGTAACCTGATGGAAAGAGGGGAAGGAATGCTTGTGGGCTCCCAATCAGCCGGCATGTTCCTTGTGCATTCTGAATCCGAAGAAAGTCCCTATGTAGCATCCAGACCATTCAGGGTAAATGCCGGAGCAGTTCATGCTTATGTTAAGGTCGGAGATAAGACAAGATACCTGTCCGAGCTGGAAGCAGGCGATGAAGTAACTATTGTCAATACAGAGGGCCAGCAACGTAAGGGAATTGTGGGCAGGGTGAAGATCGAACGCCGCCCCCTGATGCTTGTGGAGGCCCAATCCAAAGACGGCAAGACCGTGAAAAACATCCTCCAGAACGCAGAAACAATAAAACTGGTTTCAACCAGTAAAGAACCAGTATCCATAGCCTCCCTGAAGGAAGGAGACGAGGTGCTGGTGCATATGGAAGATACTGGAAGGCATTTCGGGATGAAAGTCCAGGAAACAATCATAGAGAAATGAACATGACAGGTTTTGTCGCCGGAAAAGATGTAAAAATTGTCGCATCCATTGACAGCGACCCTCTTTTACAGGCACGCATCGCCAAAGTGCTTGGGGCGGATATCCTGGAAATCAGGCTGGATTTTCTTGAAATAAAAGAGGCTGTGCAGGCAAAGAAATTGTTTGACTTGCTGGATCAGCAGGGTGGAGTACCTCGTATTGCAACCAATCGTGTACATACAGAGGGCGGCAGCTGGCAGGGAACAGAAGAGCAAAGAATCACCCTGCTGGAAGACTTGATTCCTTATGTGGATATGATCGATATCGAACGCAAATGTACCGATTGCCTTCGAAATCGACTTGTAGAGGAGGCAAAATCACAGGGTACAAAGGTAATAATGTCCTCCCATTTCTTTGAGACCACACCTCCTGAAAAAGATATGGTTGCTATTCTCAATGAATGTACGGATAAGGGAGCCGACATTGCCAAACTCGCAGTCATGCCCCAAAAACCCGAAGATATACTGGAGCTTTTCCATGCTGCATTGCAGGCAAGGGGAGAAGTTTGTGTAATCGCTATGGGGGAGTTGGGACGTCACAGCAGGGTTGTTGCCTGCAGGTACGGTTCATTACTGACCTACGGCTGCGTGGAAAAACCGGTCGCTCCGGGACAGATCAGAATAGACCAGCTTAAAAGGGCTCTGGAGACTACCGTATGAAAAAAGTATTCGGTGTACTGGGTGATCCGATAGAACATTCCCTCTCCCCGGCAATGCACAATGCAGCTTTCAGGGAACTGGAAATGGATTGTGAATACCATGCATTCAGGGTAAGGCACAAATATCTCAAAAATGCTATCCTTGGAGCACAAGCAATGGGTTTTGGCGGTCTCAATATCACAGTTCCCCATAAAGAAAAAGCATTAGAATTTACAAACCCTGATACACTGGCCCGCAGGATAGGGGCTGTCAACACTGTATCCTTCAATGATGGGATACGGGGACACAACACCGATGGGCTGGGAGCTGAAATGGCTCTGCTTGAAGCGGGAGTGGGAATAAATGCCTCTAACGTAGTTCTTGTCGGTGCCGGGGGTGCAGCCCGTGCAATTGCCTTCCACTTTGCGGAGAAGGGAGCTGGTGTAACAATTGCAAACCGCACCCCTGAAAAGGCAGAGGTTCTTGCAGAGGATGTTGGTTGCAGCCATGCAGGGCTAGAGAATCTAAAAGAGCTGCTGCAAGACAGTGACATACTGATCAATGCCACATCCGCAGGAATGCACCCCCATATTGATTCAACCATTGCCAGCCGGGATATACTGCATCCGGGTCTGGCTGTTTTTGACATAGTTTACAACCCCCTGCAGACAAAACTGCTGCATCAGGCAGAACTTGCAGGAGCCAAACCGATTGGCGGGGTTGCAATGTTGGTCCACCAGGGAGCTGAAGCATTTCGTATCTGGACCGGTCAAAAACCACCCGTAGAAGTAATGCGCAACGCCGTACTGGAGGGGCTGGGTTGAAAATACTCATCATCGGTGGTACCGGGGAAATGGGCCAGTGGTTTGCAAACTTTTTCAAAAAACGTGGTTATGAAGTATGGCTCAGTGGCCGCGGCGGAAAATCGGAAGTTGCCGAAAGACTCGGTGTGCATTTTACAGCTGAGCCTGACATTGTTATTCCGACATGTGACATTGTGATAATTTCAGTACCAATCAACATAACACCCACCATCATAGCACAGACTGCCCCTAAAATGAAAAAGGGGAGTTTGCTCATGGACCTGACATCGTTGAAAAAAAAACCTGTTGAGGCCATGAAAAAATATGTTCCTGAAAATGTAGAATTTCTGGGAACCCATCCAATGTTTGGACCTTCCATTCCCTCCCTGCAGGGCCAGACCTTTATCCTTACCCCGGTAGAGGGCAGGTGTGATCAATGGTTTGACCATATATTCAACCTCTTAAGTGAAGAAGAGGCGAGTATAGAAGTCATAACTCCCGATGAACATGACCACTTTGTATCCATTGTGCAGGGACTCACCCATTTTGCCTACATTACAATTGGTGCAACTATGCAAAAACTGGATTTTGATGTGAAAGGTTCCCGGCGTTTCATGAGTCCGGTATATGATATTATGCTGGACTTTGTGGGACGTATCCTGGGGCAAAACCCCGAACTTTATGCCCTGATACAGATGGAAAATCCTGAAGTTATCCGCGTACATGACATCTTCATAGAGCAATGCAGACATTTTTCTTCAATGGTACGTTCCCATGATACAGGGCAATTCTGTGAAGAAATGAAAGCAGCAGCCCTCCATTTTGGTGACACAGCCTCCGCCTTACGTAGATCGGACAAACTTATAAACAGCAAGGTAGCCGAATTCGAGGAACTCGTACACTCCACAGGTCATGAAAAAGGACTTTTGCATATATATTCCAGAAAGACACATGTCGGAATTGTGAAAAGGGTTACTTCAAATAATGTAACCCTTAAAGAGGGAAAAAAAGAACTGCAACTCAAAATAGGTAACATAAGAATCCTGTCAGCAGATGAACTGAACCACTGGAAAGAGAATAAACTCAAACCAATCCTGCGTGACATCTCTGTTTTCGTTCCCCAGTCAGCCAAACCTTTTACAATACAACAAATCCTGGATTGTCGCATAGAAGGGGTAAAGGTCGAAACGATCGATACATATCTGCACAAAAAGGGGCCAACTGCAACCTTCCGTTTGAAAATACGCGGGGACCTGGATGCCGCCGAAATACACAGGGAAATGGAAGAGTTACTGGAAGGCATGGGATGTACACTGCGCAAGTAAAGCAATTATTTATGCCAGCAGCCACATAACCTATCGGAGATAGCACAGGGTGATAGGTTGAAAAAGCAAACACAAAAAAGTGGAGGGAAAGCTCTTTTCGGGAAAGATATTACCGAATACCTCAGGTTTTACAAAATGGGACTGCTTCTGGTAGCAGGACTGGGCATATATCTCGGACTCCTGGGATTATACCTGATCATTGTTGATAATAACTACATTCCAGGCATTGCCCTCTTTATTGCAGCCCTTCTCATATCCCCGCCACCCATCGGGATATCAAATATGATAATCAGGTATTTCAACATAGAACTTTCAATGGGATTAAAATTAGGAATAGCCACAATGCTTCTGTTTATTGCATGGTGGCAACTGGGTTTTTAAAGCTGGCTGACAAGATCTTCCAGGGCTGACCTGGGATCTTCTGCCTTTACTATGCCTGATGCAAGCAGAACGCCTACGGAACCAAGCTCCATTGCGGCTATTAGATCTTCTCCCCGGGATATACCCGCCCCACACAAAACCTGAACATCAGGATTTATTTTTTTTACAGCTTCAACCGAGCCCCTCACGACATCCGGGTCAGCCTGGGAAACCGGTACACCGGTTCCGATGAGTTCAGGGGGTTCCACCGCAACATATTCCGGATCAAGGGCTGCAGCTGCTGCTGTTGTGGGAATATTATTGGTGCACACAATGGTGGTCAGGCCTTCAGCCCGGGCTGCACGCACCGATGCCTCAATGTCTGCCAAGTTGAGCCTGCGTTCGGAATGATTGATGAGAGATCCCACCGCCCCTGCCTGTTGTACACAGGAGGCCATCACATGGCCGGTATTGCTACCCGGTGAAACACCATCCACGTGCTGGGCATAGACAGGTACATCCACCTGAGAAGACACCCTGTAGATATCACAGAGCTGGGGAGCGACACCTATGGTCACTCCCGCTTCTTCTGCGACATCCCTGCAGGCAGTAGCAATTCCTACTGCTGCCTCACCTGTACCCTGTGCATAGGTTTTGAAGTTCACAACTATCAGGGGCGAGTCCATGGAAATCTCCTCAGAAATCAGTCATTACCCTGAACTGGTCTATCTCTGGCTTGTTCAGGCCTTCGACGAACTGTTCTGCAGACTGGCGTATATCCTTGGAATTGGTAATTGCACGTCCGACAACAAGAATATCCGCACCTGCCTTAAGAGCATCAGGGATTGTATGCACACGCACACCACCAGCAACTGCCACAAGGATCTTCGGGGACAGTTCCTTGATTGCATCAATACTGCCCCAGGCATATGCAGTATCCTCTACATCTATGGCACGGTGAAGTTCCACAACATCCGGAAGCTCATTGAGTTCCTTAAGCACAGCCATTGGGTCAGGCTGATTGAGAGTATCCATTACCGCATAGATTCCTGTCTTGTGAGCCTCTGAGATTGCCTTTTCAAGAGTTGGTATCGGTGCAAGGGCGGAAACCACGATTGCATCAGCTGTGGCATCTGCAACCATACGTGCCTCAAGGTTACCGGTATCCAGGGTCTTCAGGTCAGCCACGATGAAAGCATCAGGTTTGACTTCACGCAGTTTGGTGATTACATCCACACCGTAACGTTTGATCAGAGGAGTTCCTGCTTCAAGGATAAGATGGTCACTCTTGGGCAGCTGTCTTACAACATTGAGCACTGCTTCCAGGTTTGGATTATCCAGTGCTACCTGCAGGTATGGAGGGTCCCATAGTCTGGAAACTTTGAATCCCATAACTGCATGGGAACCTTTGTCCTTTTCATCCAGTACAGTATCTACGGCAGGGAAATTCTCCATTGCCCTTTTCAGTGCAAGTTTGGTCGCACCGTAATTATACCTGTAGATGCGATTATAATCCAAAGCCTGAGGGTGTATGAATACACTGGCCACGATCACAAGATCATCGGCTTTTTCTTTGGGTACAATGCCTTCTTCCACGGCATCTGCAACCGCTTTTGAAACCGCTGCCTGTGCAGGACCAAATATCTGGGATGCCTGGTCCATATTCTTTACCGTCACCTTGGGAACGATGAGTGTGGAAGGTTTTGTGGGTAGGTTAGGCCTGATCACAGAAAGCAGGGGAGTGTGTCCTGCGGATAACTGAGTCATACCGGTAGCAAAGGCCTGCCCAACAGGTCCTTCCTTATCACCGATCATAAGATCAATATGTGCGAGTTCGGGTTCCTCGCCTATAAGTGCTTCTCCAATTAACATCATGCTCGATCAGCTGCTAGATTGGAATGAACATATATATGATTTCTGATGAAAGAAACTCAAACCGTATATACATAATTATTTATTTTTTGGACAAATTATAATGATTTGTGCTGCAGAAAACCTATGCCATTATATCGGGCGACAAAAAGATAAAAAAATTGCATCTATTGATCACTTTTGTTGCAACATACTTTGCCATCTGGCTTCCTGGCATACAGGGTGTTTTAGGAGTTGAGAATGCGAAAATTAGTTCCACACTGATTTTCGGCACACTAAATGGACTGCTTCTTGGCCCAATATATGGGGCTATTGTGTCCGTTGCGGCGATTTCAGCATATCGTATAGTAAATGTTGATATCATATTCAATAACTCATTCTATCTCATAAGCCCACTATTCCTTGCAAGTGCCTCCTTTGTAGCGGGACTGGCAATAATGGGAAAGAAAAATAAAGCAGTCATTCTGCCATCCCTGTTAATCGCAGCCTGGTTTGCAACGAGTGTGGGCAGAGAGGTTTTTTATTATCCCTGGTTGCACATATTATCCATTACATTTTTCCTGAACTTTACCAGAATAGAAAATAAAATATCATTTATTTCCAAAAACAAGGGATATATGTATCTTTTTGCATGTTCACTGCTTGCAGTCTCCACAGATCATCTTGCAGGAAGCCTGTCAGCGCTCTTCATTTTCGACCTTGGAAGCAGTATGTATAAAGAGGTAATATTTATTTACCCACTCGAAAGGATATTAGTTGCGACTATATCAGCCCTTATATTCTATGCTTTCATCGTATGGATCAACCTGCTGAAAGCAAATGCAAGTGTGCTGAACGAAAAAGAAGAACACAAGGTCAAAGATGTAATGGATTATATCAATAGCGAAGTAAAAGATATAATTGAAAAAGAAAAATGAATCAATAATTGATACTATTCTTCAACCTATCAATAGCACTGGAAAAGGGATGGGAAGGTTCTTCAACAGTAAATATTTTGGATAGACCCTGTAGGGACACCTCACACATGCATGGAATAGAAGAGAGCACAGGCACTCCATATTTTTCACCCATTTGCAATGATTGTCCATTAAGGCACATGTTTTCCACAATCCCACATTTTTTACCCAAAGGAGTATAGATTCCATCAATTGCCTGCTTTATGTTTGTGAGACAGTACTCATTGGGTTTTACTACCATCAGGACATAATCACTGCTTGCCACAACATTTGCCGATGTGAAATCCACCCCGGGACTTGTATCCATAATCACAACGTCAAAACCTTCCTTTCGAAGATTTTTTTTGGATTGAATCAATGCTTTGAGTGCATCTGATTGCCATTTCCTGTCCTTTGAAGAAAATTCCCTGATAGCAGAAATTTCAGGATTAGAGTAACCTACATAGAAACGGGCCCGTGAAGAAATGCTTTTTGAACCGTCCACTATTACTTCACGTATGTTTTTTTTGTGATCAAGGATATCATTTATCCACTTACCTGAAGAAGGGAACATGCCATTGAATGCGCTGGGAGATTTCAGATCCATATCAAGCAAGCATACATTCTTACCTTCTTTTGCATAAGCACAAGCAAGATTTATGGCAACACTTGTTTTCCCCGTCCCCCCACGTGGAGAGTGGACTGCAATTGTAAACGTACCTTTCATTTGATTTGCCCACATATTAATTACTTATTAAATATACCACCATCAATCATAAATTAGGAACAATGACCCCAATTCCTGACGGAAATACCTTTTGTTTTTAAGTATAGAAGCCTAATCTCCATTATGAAGATGTGTTATAGATTAATTGTCCTGATGAATATTAATCAGATTGATTAATATAAATTTTTCTTCACTTCATTATATACATTTTATGTAGATAGAATTGTAAAAAAGACTTTCCTGCCATTTCTGTACTTATGTACATGACCCATACGTACAAGCTGATTGAGATAATTGCTTTCAACCGCTCTTTCCTTTGATGTTTTTTCCGAAATCTGTGCAGCGGTTGCAGTTCCCATCTCAAATAAGACGGTAGCTGTCGTGCGCAAATGATCCGGCAGGGAAAGAAGCGTCATCACATCGAGCTCATCTAGACCGTCTTCCTGAGAAGCATGAGAAGATGAATCCTGCTGGAATAACAGCCTGTCGATCTTATCATTGATTTCATTCAAAGCTACAAGAATATTGTTCATTTCAACTTCTGAAACCATATAGCCACCGTAAATTGTATACTAGTATTACAGTAATACCGTATTTCCCTAAAACTATAAAAAAGTACAGTATGCACAGAAATGAATTAAAGATATTTTACCATATAGGGACCTTCCAGAATATACCCCAGTTTCCGATAATATTCACGCACCCCGATCCCACTGATAATACTGAGTTTTTCAAAGCCAGCATCTTTTGCCATATTCTCAGCCTCTGAAATCAACCTGAGACCATAACCCCTATGCTGCCAGTCATGGCCCTTTGCAAATCCACCCACAGCAACCATTGAACCATAAACATGTAGCTCCCGTACAAGAGCCGAATTCTCAAGTTCCGGTCGATGTGGCTTGTTCGGAAATCTCAAACGCAAAAAACCAATCAGGATATCCTGGCTGACATCTTCAAACGAAAGGAAATGTTCCTGCCCACCACAGGAAAAATAGGATTGCACCATAAATTCAATATCTTCTATTGAAGGTGGCCTTTCTTTCAGGATATTATGACCAACTTCCCTGCAACGTATACAACTGCATTTGCCACCTTTTTGCATAAGTTGCTGGCCTGCAAGCTGGCGAATATTACTCTTTTTCACACCGGCCAATATCTGCTGTGCAGGAATATCCCGCTGGATACGTTGCAGCCGCACCCATTTAGGAAGTATTGCTTTTATATCAGCAAGCAGTTCCACAGCTTCTTCATCATAGAGGGGATCGTACTTTCCTGCCCTCCACATTTTTTCAAGCTCTGTACCTTCAGTTACGAGAGTTGGATAGATCTTCAGGAAATCCGGCATGAAACGCGAATCACTGAACAGTTTTTTAAAACCCCGCATGTCCCGCTCATTATCCGAACCCGGCAGACGAGGCATCATATGGAAACCTACTTTCAGGCCACTATCGCGCAATATGCGGTTGGCCTCGGCGGTATCGGCAACTGAATGGCCCCGACGCATCCTTGAAAGTACAAAATCATATACACTTTGCACTCCGATCTCCACTTTTGTAGCACCAAAATTCAGAAGCCGGTCCACCTCCACAGGAGATGTCCAGTCCGGGCGTGTTTCATATGTTATACCGATGTTGCGAACCGCAGAACTCTCATTGGCCTCCTGTACATCTTCAATAGGAATATAGCCGTAAACATTATGGACGCTATCCCGCCATTGGTGTCCCTTAAAATCATTCATCGCTTCAAGACAACGTTTGGTGAACCATTCCTGGTAATCCAGATTGCGGGAGGTGAATGTACCGCCCATGACTATAAGTTCTGCCTTATCAACTTCGTGCCCGATTTCCTGCAACTGTTTCAGGCGTGCATGCACTATCCTGTAGGGGTCATACTCATACTGTATGCCCCGCATGGCGGCAGGCTCCCTTCCCATATAACTCTGAGGGGAAACAAAAGAAGATGCAGGACCACCGGGGCAGGGCACACAGACACCGTGAGGACAGGGTGCGGGAGATGTCATGACCGCAATAACCGCCACACCGGATATTGTCCTTACAGGTTTACGCCGCAGAAGGCCGCGCACAGATTCCTTTTCACTATCAGAGGCAGCGGCTATGACATCGGAATTACGAGGCAGCGTTGACAGGCCATATTGCCTGCTGATGTTCAGCTTTTCCCTGTTGAACTGCACCTTATCCAATGTGGAATCTTCAAGAACCAGTTCAACAAGTTTCCTGCAGGCTTTAGCAAAATCACTCTCATCAGACATTGGCCATCTCCGTGACCAGTCTTTCAAGATGTATCCTGTCGTTAGCGGCACTCCTGACATTCAGATCGGCATCAGCGATCTTCAACAGGATCCGGGCAAGGATTGCGGGAGATTCACCGGCATCACTCACAACCCGATGCAAATGCCTGACAATTTCCACTCCTGACATGCCTTCTTCAATAAGCATTTTATCAATCGCTTTACGTGCCCGGGGAAAATCCGCAGCTGAGATAGCTTCCTGAAGGGAAGAAATACCCGCGGGTACATCTTCCATTACTACTTCAAAAATTATGTCTGCAGATAGTTTTTTTCCAGAGTGTTGCAGAGCTGCAGACTGGAGAAGCCGCAGGGCACAGTCTACATTTCCCTTACAATGACGTGCAAGACCTCCAAGGGCCTCCGGGTCATAAGCAAGACCCTCACTATCAGCAACACTACCAAGGAAACTTACGAGTTCTTCATCCGACACGTAGGTGAAAAATAATTGCAAGCCACGGGAACGCAGAGGGGAGATAAGTCTTGAGGGTTGGGTTGTGGAAAAGATGAACCTGCAGGTGCGACTGTAGCGTTCCATGATCCGACGCAGGGCATGCTGGGCGCTTTCATTGAGGGATTCCGCACTATCGACAAAGATAATCTTATAATCCGCATCAATTGAACCCATACTGGCATATTCATTTACCAGGTCCTTAAATATTGAAATTACACTTGATCTGATCTTTTTGGGATCGTCCGTACCCAGAATACGCACAAAACGCTTGTCCCTTACAAGATAACGTTTACCTTGGTCGAAAAAATCCGAGGCATTGAAATAGGTGAAGTTGTGCTCAAAATTATCACCATAGATGCCTCTTGCAAGGGCAAATACAGCAGAGGCTTTTCCACTTCCTGCAGGCCCGTGGATTACAAGGTGTGGCAATTTCCCGGCAGATACCAGATGTTGCATTATCGATACTGCCTTTTCATTGCCTACAAAATCACCCAGTTCCTGTGGCCTGTATTTCAATGTCCAGAGATCTTTCATTGCTCCACTCCGTTTTCCTGAAGTGCTTCTTTTATCACCTTACCGTATACCGGCCGGGCAATAAGTACACCGATCAATACACCGACAATGGTAGTTATAGCGAAACCTTTCAGGGCCCCAAATCCCATGACAACCAGAGGTGACATTGCAATAATCGTGGTTGCAGCTGCTGCAAAGATTATGCTGAAAGCCCGGGATATTCTTGAAAGATAGACCTTGGTGGGAGGTAATTTGCCCTCATAGAGCACCTCATCGGTAATTATCACAAGGTGATCAATACCTGTACCTATCACAGCTATTATACCGGCAATGCTTGGAAGGTCAAGCTGCCATCCCACAGCTGCGGCAAAACCCAGTATCATAATCACTTCACTGACAGAAGTTGCTACCATCGGTACAAGAATCTGTTTTTTACCATAACGCCTGAAGACCACACCGGCAACCGCAAGCATTGAAAGAAGGCCGGCAATGATCGCCTGCATCTTAAACTGATCTCCCAGCGAAGCATCCACCTGTCCGGAACCCATTAGCTCCACATTGACCGGAAGGGCTCCCGCACGCAGGTGTATCTGGAGCTGCTCGGCTTGAGCCTTGCTATCTTCATCAGCACCAGTGGATGCCTGCCAGGAAGCAATTGGATTAGTACGTAAAGAGGATGCAGCTGATGGGCTAAGAGGTGCACCATACACTTCTTCATCGTCCAGATACATATAAAGCCAATGAGAGTTGGGATCATTCACAGCGCCTGTTTCTATAGCTACCTGCTGCAAGGCCACTGCACCTTCCCTGCTAAGTGTGAATGGAGTGTACCACTGACCGTCTTGTTGAGACGGGATACCTACACTGGATATGGAATCTCCATAAAGTACATGCCTTGTATTATTGCCCTCAACCTGCATTCGTATTTCAAATTTGCCTGGTTGCTGTGCAATTTCTTTAGCAGTGGTCAGATCCACGCCTGCAAAATCAATCAGTATGTAGTCATCACCCACAGTACGCACAGGTATGTCTCTCAGACCCAGGGCATTGAATTTTTCACTGAGAATATCCACCGTAAGATCCCTTGTCTCTGTACGTACACCCTGCCTGTAGATTTTATTACCGTCTTCATCAGTAAGTAGTGAACCATTGACATCTGCAAGCAAACTTTCAACTGTTTGCTGGTCTGCTTTGGTTCTTATTTCATACTCAATTCCATCAGGAGTCGCATAAGGTACCACTTCGGAACCAAATTCCTCAGAAAGGTATGTGGATATTAATTGTTGCTTGGTTGTATAAATTGTAATTTCATAGGTGTCACCCCTCTGGGTTATAGATGAATCACTAAATCCCAGTAGGTTCAGGTATGATTGAGTGATCTCCCCTTCTGTTTCCAATACAATGGATAATCTTGATTGGTCCGAAGTTGGCACTACATTTTTGACTTTTACAGTAGAATCTATAAGATTTTCGATAATTGCACTCGCTGTCAGACCTTCATCCACATCTGCCTGAATCACAGCTCCCTGAAGGCTTAACTGAAGCCAGGAGCCCCCTTCCAGATCAAGACCATAATTAAGATTGGAGTCGAAACCATCGTCTGATGAGTACCATGGTTGGATTGCGATCAGAGAAAGCAACATGGCAATGATAAAGATGCGTACCCTCCAATCACTTAAAAGGCCTTTTGGCTTTTCTTCACTCATGACTTCATCTCCTTTGGATTCCTCTTTGAATACCATCTAATGATACCTGTGTTTAGAAGCCAGGTGTTTATAACATCGGCAAGCAGACCGAATATCAACACAATCGAAATGTCAGAAAGGAGAGTCATTTGCGATAGTGAAGGAATCAATACATAGGAATAAGTCGAAACCAAATACATTGCAACAACTGCAGCAAGAGTTGTGGAAGTCATCGTAAGTCCGGTATGCATGGCAAGAGATATTTTTTCATTTGGAGAACCTCGACGTTTAAACATACGTGTCGTGAGCAAAACATCACTATCCACAGAATAACCAATTATCATCAAAAGTGCTGCCACCGTCCCCAGAGAAAGTTCAACTCCTGCAAGGGTCATTAGTGCAGCTGCTATACAGATATCAGATATTGAAGAAATGATCACTGCTAGAGAAGGTATAAAATTGCGGAAGATCAAAAAAATCACTGCTGACATACCAAGGAGTGAAAGGAGTAAAGCCTGGAGAGCCTGCAACTGCAGGTCTTTCCCGTAGATAGCTCCGACCTGCTGGATTTCTACAGAGGAATAAGTCGAAGTGACATGTTTTTCAACTTCTGTTTGTATGTTATTCTCCATGGGTCCAAATTGGAGAACTGCTCTATCACCGGTTTTGCGGATATCTACAAGAGGATAATCCATATAGTTTGACTCCAGTTCCCCGGTACTTTCATCCGTCTGGAAGGAAATCATTGTTCCACCCTTAAACTCCATACCCAGGTTTACGGGTGCCCCCGAAGTGAAATAGGTAAAACCCATAATGAATAAAGCAATCACAAATATTGCAATTGGTATTGCCATAATTTGCCTGTCAGTATGGCTTTTTATGAAATTGTCAAATTTACCAATAATTAATGACATGATTTTTATGCTCCAGTAATGTGGAATTAAATGCCGCTGTGGATGTAATCTTGCATCAATGCATACTATAATATTATATAAACTGTTTTCTTTCAAAAGTGTATTTATAAAGCAACAACCATGATAAAAAGATTCTACTGTTTATCATACTTTACATAGAATATTTTCTCAGGAAGTATCATTAGCAATTAATATATACATCCCCACACCAACTTTGCAGGCATGCCATACAGACCATCTGTTGACGAATATTTTCTTGAGATCGCTACTGTAATAGCCAAAAGGTCCACATGTCTTCGCAATCGGGTGGGAGCGGTTATCGTGCGGGATAAACAAATCCTTTCCACAGGTTACAACGGAGCCCCAAGTAATATGGAACACTGTCTGGATATCGGATGTATCCGGCAAAAAAACAATATCGAATCAGGAACACGTCATGAGAAATGCCGGGCAGTACATGCCGAACAGAATGCCATTATCCAGGCAGCACTGCATGGAGCGGGGATCGAAGGGGCAACTCTCTACTGTACACACCAACCCTGCATCCTGTGTACCAAAATGATAATCAATTCCCGGATTAAACGTGTAGTTTACCTGACATCATATCCGGATACTGATGCTCTGGATTTCTTTAATGATGCAGGAGTGGAGATAATAAACCTGCCTGTATCAAGACTCCTTGAAAATGCGTAAGGCCTTCTTGATGATATCCATATTGTCCGGCCTGTACAGCTGGCAGGCAGATGTCTTTCCCCCGGTAAACAGGGATGTGCCCCGTACAACAACTACCGGATTACCTCCACTACCCTCCCCCATCAGCAGGTTTGCAGCAGCTGCCACTTCATCGGCAACCGCCTCTTCACTGATCTGCATTTCATAGCCGAAAAGATCCTTTTTACCTCTCCAGTAATAAATGGGTGTGGCATGGTACAGCCCTATTGCAACCCCTGTCTGGCCCAGTCTGAAAGCCCTGCCATTGGTATCAGTTACCACAACAGCAACCCTGCAACCTGTAATCTCTTCAACTCTCTCACCTATGATTCTGGCACTGGCATCCGCGTCCCGGGGAAGATCGGCAAGTAAATCATTCTCGACATTGGAATCATCCACTCCTGAATTGATGCATACATGTGCCCTGTCGGATTGTACAAGCATTACAGGAGATTCGACAAAACACTCACTGCATCTGTCCAGTACAGCCTGTACAAGCCGCGGGTCTTTACCATCCTTTTTACCAATCCCAATTGCCCGGGCAGAGGGCGTGATATTGTCAAGGGAAAACAGTTCATTCTCGGCTTTTGCAATTATGGTAGAAGCAATAACCAGCACATCGCCATCTTCCAGCCCGACACGCTGACATATAATGGCCGCAATGTCGTCACCAGGTTTTATCAGAGGTATATCATCAACAGTAAAGGCTTCCATCCTCACCTTTTTTCAACTCCACAGGAAAATACAGCAGCTCATAAATAATACTAGCCCTATATAGTAACCTGCGGCGATGATGAGAGTTACCCCCACCGAGCAAAGTATGAGGACAAAACTTAACTGATGCCGCAAAAAAATGAAACCTCCCTGCAACCTGCAGAGAGGTAATATCACATTTAACTAATTTATTCGATTGGGACCTTTGGCTTTTCAGCTTCTTTGGTTTTTGGTAATGTGACTGTCAGCACCCCTTCCTCAAGTTTGGCTGTGGCACCTTCCTCAGTCACAGAAGCCGGTAAAGAGACCGCTCTGGAGAAACTTGAATACCTGCGCTCTTTCTGGAAGTAACCTTCTTCCTCTTTCTCTTCTTCCTTTTTACATGCTGCACTGATCTCAATCATACCCTCGGATACACGGATGTCCACATCCTCCTTATTGACACCCGGAAGGTCTGTGGTTACCACTACTGACTCATCCTTCTCCTGGACATCTACAAGGGGAGACATCGTCTCACCACCCTTCCATTGTACTGAAGGTAAGAATTCCCTGAACAGGTCGTTAAGATAATCCTGTGTCTGTTTTATCTCATCGAATGGATCCCATCTGCTTACTGAAGGTGAATTTCCCCTGCGCATTAATCCTCTTTTCATTTTATACCACTCCTGTTATTCCTTTTGTGGAAATAACAGAATATTGTCTCTTTTTACTTCTATAAAAAGATTACGGGAATTCAAAGGGAAAGCATGGTACGTATCAGGTCGCAACCCCTGACAGTTGAAAGAATACCATCTGTAGCTGCATCTTCTGAGTAAGTTTTGACAATATCGGCATCCCGATTGAAAGATGGATAAATCACAAATGGTACAGGATCAGGAGTATGGGTCCTTACTGCAATCGGTGTCGGATGATCGGGAAGGACAAGTACAGTACATTCTTCAGACAGTTTTTCTATTCCTTCAAGGATGGTACCCACTACTTTGGAATCAAAGTCCTCAACTGCCTGTATCTTGGCCTCCAGACTACCCATATGTCCCGCTTCATCCGGAGCTTCTACATGGACAAAAACAATGTCATGATCTTTCAGGGATTCAAGAGCGTATTCTGCCTTACCCACATAATTTGTATCAAGATATCCGGTAGCACCGGGAACTTCAATTACATCCATTCCTTCACAGATACCTAGGCCCTTGATAAGGTCGACTGCAGATATTACAGCTGCTTTTAATCCGTACATTTCTTCAAAAGAAGGCATCGAAGGAGCATAACCCTGACCCCATAACCATATGGAATTGGCAGGTCTCTTTCCTTCTTCAATGCGTTTTTTATTCACAGGATGCTCGGAAAGGATATTCCAAGAAGCCCTGATCAATTCCTGGAGTTTTTCTGCAGAATCACCCCGAGGCATGTGATCTAAAGCCGGTTCCTCAACCACATCATGAGGAGGTGTACAGACAGCATCCGCACCAAATTGGGCAACCATAAGGTGGCGATAACTTATCCCAGGATAAAAATGGACATCCCCACCCAGTTCATCCTCAATTGCCTGCATTAATTGACTTGCTTCTTCAGTGGAAATATGACCTGCACTGTGATCCAGTATATCGCCATTTTCAATTGTTATCAGGTTACAACGGAAAGCAACATCATTTTTATCCAGCTCAATACCCATACTTGCTGCTTCTAAAGGAGCACGTCCCGAATAATGTTTGGCAGGATCATAACCAAGAACGGACATATTAGCCACATCACTACCTGCGGGCATCCCATCCGGAACATTGGTAGCCAGTCCATTTATTCCCTCCAGTGCCATACGGTCCATGTGAGGAGTATCCGCAGCTTCTAATACAGTTTTGTCTCCAAGTTCCTTAATAGGATAATCTGCCATTCCGTCACCAATTAATACAATATGTTTCATACAAACACCTGCCATCTTTTTAAATACAAAACTGCCAATTATTCATAGGACAATTAAAAATATAATCATACGAGGGTGAGGACTAATGAAATATATACGTTTTGCAATTGCCGTCATTTGTGTATTCACAATCTTCTGTGGTTTTACCAGTGCTGCAGAAGAAACGGAGGAACAAATCCAATACGCTGAAACCATAGTTTCAATCGGAGATGAAATCGAATTGGAACAGGGATACACAGCTGACATTGTCGATGTGAACAGTGACAATGGGGAACTCTGGCTCAAGCTCTATCTGGACGAAGAAAAGGTCAAGGAGGGTTTTGTCAAAGAGAATAATCCGTTCAGGTACGTGAGAACCATAGAGGACGAAGACGATGAAGAAACTGACTACCTGATATTCAATTTCAGCCTGCAGGGCACCAAAAAAGAAAATGGGCAAACATCTTCTAAAATCCTGATCAAACAATATCGTGACCCGGCAATTGATCTGAATAATTACTTGATCCTGGACAAAACTGTCTCCGTGGGTATCGGTTCGGAAGTGGAACTCAAAAAAGATTACACCATTGAAGCTTCCAACCTTGACGAAAATACGGTTACTATTACACTCAGGAAAAACGGGAATGTCGTAAAAGAAGAGGAAAATATGGGGGAGGAAGATGTTTTTGCTTATACCCGTACAAGTGGCGACCGGATTATGACAATTTTTATGGGAAAGGTAGGAAGCATATTTGAAGGCGAGGATAGTGACGTTGTATTTCTGGAAAACGTGGTCCAGAGGACCGATGCAGACATAGGGGAAGGAATACAAATCGAGATTGATGTTCCAGCAGAGAATCCAGGGAACGAACAAATTACAATATACTACACGCTAAATGGGGATGCAGACACCGTAGAAGTGTATCTGGAAGGAGACCTCATTGACACAAGACAGAACCTTGATGAAGGTACCTATTCTGCCGACATAGAAAAATTATCCAGAGGTGAATACAACATAGAAATAAAGGCAGTTACTTCCGAAGAGGGAGTAGTCACTGAATCTGCCACATTAAAAGTGGGAGATACGCTGGGAAAAGGTGAGGATGAGGAGCAGGGCGAAGATATTATTGAAAAGGCACAAAATATAAGCTCTGCTGCTGAGAATGCTGCTGATAAGATCAATGAAACTGCCAGTGCACTGGAAAAAGTTCCCGCACCGGGCGCATTTTTTGCTATATTCATACTTCTGGGAGCATGGATGTGGTGCAGGAAGGGGTGACAATATTTATATGCGCCTCTTCCCTTATAACAGCCAGAATTCACAAATCATCCAATAACGTGATACTATTATGAGATATGTAATGAAATTCGGCGGGACATCCATTGAAAAAGGGGATAAAATCCGCCATGTCGCAGAATTACTGAAAGACTACAGGGAACAGGGTCACGAAATTGTGGCAGTGACCTCGGCTCTTGGTGGAGTCACCGACGGGCTGATGGAAATAGGTATTGATGCGTCCCATAAAGGCAAGGTTTCCCAGGTAAAGGAATTTATGGCAGACCTTGCAAAAAAACACTATGATGCAATAGAGATTGCTATCGATGATGCAGGGATTGCCGATGAAACAATCCGCACTATCGATGCTCTTATCGATGAGCTTGAAAAAGCACTCATTGGTATCTGCTATCTGGGTGAACTCTCCCCGCGTTCCATCGATTACATATCCTCCTATGGGGAAAGACTTGCAGCTCCTGTTGTTAGTGGAGCTGTGCAAAGCCAGGGAATTGATTCCAGTTCATTTACCGGTGGGGAGGCCGGTATTGTAACCAACAGTGAATATGGTTGTGCCAGACCCTTCGAAAAAACCTATGAAAGTGTTGGTAATATACTGAAAAAGGTCGTTGCTACACAGGTTCCTATAGTTACCGGTTTTATCGCAGAGAATGAAGAAGGAATAATTACAACCCTGGGACGCAGTGGCTCGGATTTCACCGCTTCAATCATAGGGGCTGGCATCGATGCTGACGAGATCTGGTTGTGGAAAGAAGTACACGGCATAATGACCAGTGACCCCAGAATAGTCCCCAATGCACGTCCGATACCCCAGATATCCTATATAGAAGCAATGGAACTGTCCTATTTCGGCGCAAAGGTACTTCATCCCCGTACAATTGAACCTGCGATAAAGCATGGGATACCCGTGCGGGTGAAAAATACATTTGATCCTGAATTTGAAGGAACCTTGATTGTTTCAGACCAGCGGCTTCGCAAGGATGTAGTAAAAGCCGTAACCCTGATACGGTCGGTCGCTGCAATAAACATCTCCGGGGCAGGTATGGTCGGTGCAATCGGTACAGCCGCCAGGGTATTTTCCACACTCGCCAAGGCAGGAGTTAACATTATAATGATAAGCCAGAGTTCCTCGGAAGCAAACATGTCATTCGTTGTGGATGAGGCTCATCTGGAAGATGCTGTAGCTTCTCTGAAATCCGAGATGAACCGGGACGTAATAGGAGAAGTGGCCTGC
Source organism: Methanohalophilus mahii DSM 5219 (assembly GCF_000025865.1). Taxonomy (NCBI): domain Archaea; kingdom Methanobacteriati; phylum Methanobacteriota; class Methanomicrobia; order Methanosarcinales; family Methanosarcinaceae; genus Methanohalophilus; species Methanohalophilus mahii. The sequence continues at coordinate 248,448 of NC_014002.1, read as the reverse complement.
GATCGGGACATCTGTGTGATAGCGGTTGTCGGTGCCGGCATGGATGGAATACCCGGTGTGGCAGGTAGGGTATTCAGCACACTGGGCAAGGAAAAAATAAATGTTATCATGATCAGCCAGGGGTCTTCCCAGCACAATATTTCATTCGTGGTCAGTTCCGATGAAGCTGAAGAGGCAGTACGCCTGTTAAACCATGAGTTTGAACTTGGAACTTAAAACAGAGGGATACAATGGACAAAAAACTTACCTACGCCGATTCAGGAGTTGACATTCATCAGGAAGAATCCACCATAGGCAATCTCACAGGCGATATGACCTACACCAGGGAAGGCCTGGGTGCCCCGATGACAAGTATCGGCCATTATGCGGGCCTGATGGATTTCGGGGATTTTGCCCTGGCAATGGCCACCGATGGCGTGGGTTCAAAGGTACTGATAGCAAACGAGATGGAAAAATGGGACACCATGGGGATTGACTGTATTGCCATGAATGTCAATGACCTGATCGCTATCGGTGCCGAACCGATCAGTTTTGTGGATTACCTGGCAATCGAGAAACACTCCGATGAATTCGCACGCCAGATTGGTGTAGGGCTTGCAAAGGGAGCCGAGATCTCCCGGATGTCCATTCTGGGCGGAGAGACCGCAACCCTTCCCGAGATCGTAAAGGGGTTTGACCTGGCAGGTACATGTCTGGGAAAGGTGGACAAGGATGCCATAATCACGGGAGAGAAGGTCGCAGAGGGAGATGTACTTGTGGGTGTACCCAGCAGCGGAGTCCACAGCAACGGCTATACTCTTGTCAGGAAGATTATCGAGAATTCCAAATATTCCTATCATGACCCGCTGCCCTATGACAGCTCCCGCACCATCGGCGAGGAACTTCTGACTCCCACACGTATCTACATGGAGGTACTCGATACAATCCGTAAGTGCGAGGTACATGGCCTGGCACACATTACCGGCAGCGGCCTGCTGAAATTGCGCAGGGTAAGCGAACTTGGATTTGATATTACCGATCCCATCGAGCCCCCAGAGATCTTCCGTTTCCTCCAGAAGGAAGGCAATGTCGAGGAACTGGAGATGTATCGCACCTTCAATATGGGGATGGGATTTTTGCTTATTGTCCCGCCACATGAGGCACAAAAGGTTGCAGAAATAGTCGACGGGAAAATTGTGGGCAGGATTACGGAAAAAGATATCCGTGTAAAAGACCTAATTATTGAATGATCAATATGGCATGTATCAGTGACCTTCCCTATGAGATCCTGCTAAAGGGCGCATCCGTCAAGAAAAGTGAGGAATTTATTCGCGAAAACTGTGATGAGGTCTACCACGTCCCGGGTGGCTACAGTCTGGCCGGAGTGATGCTCAAAGGCGGCAAGACCATACCCATAGGTGTCAAGGGCAATTCCATTTATTTCCAGTATGTCAAACCCTGCAAGGGACTGTTCGTCCTCAAACTGGATGATGCACAGGATGAAATTGAAAAATTGAGACAGGGAAACTACCAGTAATCACAGTCTGGTACTCTTGCCCTTATCCACCGCACATCCTAGGAAATCCGCAGAAGGGAATTCATGGACAGTCGTGGCAATTATCAAGCCCTCACCAAACTCTTTCTTAACCATAACAGCCCGGCCCTGCTCATCCTTCAGAAGCACTTTCCCATCGGTCCGTGAAAAGTAACCATCGCATTCCACCGCTTCCTGTGGCTCTGCAACAATGCACGGCATCTCCTCATCCACAACCTCCAGCGAGGATTGCATATGCTCTTCCACATAAGACAGTTCAAAGGGCAGCCAGTCATACTCATACTCCGCCACACAGGCCCCGAATACCACAAGCACACCGCCCTTTTCCACAAAATCGGCTATCTTACGGCCTTTGTTCTCGATACCTTTCGCCACCTTCGTATAGGCTGGATTGGCAAAACCGGTAGGCACCATCAGACACTTAGACGCAGGTAAAAACGGAGTCCCAATCGAGTTCCCGTCCACTCGCAGGCATTCATAGCCATGTTCCCTGAACAGCTTTTCAAAAAGAATAGGAGTATCCCAGAGCAGCATTACATCGGTCATGACTGGAAATTCTCAACCAGATATTATAATTGTGGCGGGTGGTGTGGAATATTAAATCAAATATTCCTTGAATAATCAAAGAAACCTATTTATGAATATTATTGACTACTGCAGACGGAATAATTATTGTGGAGTGATCGTAAAAGTTTTACTCTTTTGATCACCCTCAACGGTGTAATTGATTGTTATTTCTACATCTTCACCCTTCATATTTATATTTTTAAAGTTACCAGATTGCCCAGCTTCTTCATAAAATTCATAGACATAGAATGTCATTACATTACTGCTATTTACCTGTGGAATTACTCCACTAGTTTCATCACCATCTTGACCTATTGCAACTTCCAATCCTTCAGGAGGAATTGATACTCCACCATAATAATCAGAATAGCCGTCAATATCACTCTCTGCATAAACCTCTACATATTCCTTTTTGTTATTCGGAGCGATATCATCACTAAGCTTAGCAATATTATCATTGTCGGGATCTATCTTGATGCTGTCTATTGTCACATTGCTGCCATAGAAGTTTTGTATGGAGAATTCAACGCCACCAGCCTTGTCAGGAGAAGGGGTGTCTGGTCCATCTTTTGCTATTGCATCATTGTTATACAACAAACCTACCACATTGACATTTTGCGTGGTATTGTTTGTATTACCATCATCATCAGTAACCCCGAGTTTAACATTATAAGAACCGGGACTTGAATATGAATGAGTTGCAATGGCACTTGTAGTAGAATAATAAGTCCCATCATTTGTCCAGTTCCACTCATAACTCGTAATGGAACCATCCGGATCATAAGAGGCACTTGCATCGAATGTAATGGTCTGTCCAGTTTCAGGAGATAATGGGGAATAGGAGAACTCTGCAACAGGGGACTCGTTGGACGCTTCTACAGTCCATATCCAGGAAATCGAATCGGTAAGTGATGGATCTGTTTGGTTGCGGGCAATGAGTGTAAGGTTATATGTACCCACTGACGGAGTAGTATTCGTATAGGAAGGACTGGTGCCATTGGACCATGCCACACGAGTACCATTCAGGAGGAACTCATTGTTTGAAGACTGGTTGCTGGTTGCACTGAAGGTTACATCATCCTGAACTGTGCTGGTATAAGGAGAAGCTGGATTAGGATTGGATAATTCCGGTGCAGTTAAAGGTCCTGTTGGTAACGTAGAACCATCTGCATTATCAATGATTGAATAAGAATCAACTACAGCACCATAATTATCATAAACAAGAGCAACTACTTTAAAATCAGTATTTGCACCATATCCTGGATTTAGATTAATAACACCAGTGGTACTTGCTTTTTCTTTGGAGGCTTTACCACCTGAACCTAAACTTATGGCATATGCTTCTACTTTTGAAAAATTAGATGGTTCGCTAATATCGTAACTGATACTGAATTTTGGTTTATCAATTTCCACATTAGTCTCATCAGTTATTAATACACTATTGAATGATGGACTTCCTATTATGCTAAGATTAAGATTTCCAGATGGATTGATAGCATCTGCAACATCTAACACTGTTGACTGATTTACAACGTATTCCACACCATTTTCATATATTATTTCAAATGTAATATTATAATTATCTGTAGCACCATAATTTTTGATATAGGTAAAATTTCCACGATACCCATTTTTTGTAGAATCTGCTGATGCTGAAGAATCGTTTTGGTTTTCAAAATTAATTCGAACTTCTTTAAAACTAGAATTGGTATTTGAAATATCATATGAAACTATATATTCTGGTTTATCAGTATCTTTATGAGTCAAATCATCAATACGCATTTGAATTATTGGCAAACCAGTATTATTAACAGTTACCTGATTGGAAATACTGTCTGTGTTGCCATCATTGTCTGTGACCGTAAGGGTTACAGTATACGTCCCTTCAGAAGAGTACTGGTGTGAAGGATTTTGTGCGGTTGAAGTATTGCCATCACCAAAATTCCATGACCATTCATCAATAGTCCCGTCGGGGTCTGAAGATTGGTCGGTAAAATCAACTGTTTCACCCGGGATAGGGTTTGCAGGAGAATAACTGAAATCCGCAGTTGGGGATTGTTGTTCTCCATTACCAGCCCCACTGTCCCCCATTGAACCATAGGCGTCATAGATAACAAGACTAGAAGCGGTGTGTACAAGTTTGGTAGGCACCCTAGTATCATCGGTGATATCGTAATTGAACTGGGAAGAAGTATTGACCTCTATTACATCACCTAGAGCCCATTCATCATCATCGTAATTGAACTGTGAAGATGTCAGCTTTTCGTAGGAGCCGTTTATATAGACCACAAGTTCAAGGTCCTCGATATCAACGGTTTCCCCTCCGCTGTGGCGGAAATAGAGGGTATCGGAATCACTGTCAGCCCAGTGGTCGATGTCCACCCTGACGTTATCGGGCTCGTCAAGAGAAGATAAAACAAAAGCAGCGGCTGCCGCGATTGCAATTACAATGATGCCGGTCAACAGTATTTCACTGAATACCTCAATGACCGCATCATCTTTTCTGGCAAAATCACGGAGCCGTTTGATCATGATATAGTTTATGATACCATGAATATATTAATCTATCTTATATATTACATTGCATTGAGATACCGTTTGGTTTCCCATTCATGCACCTGTAATTTGTAGGCATCCCACTCGGCATAGGCAATCCGCAGCAGGTTCTCATGCACATGTGAACCCAATGCATCCCTGAGGAAATCGTCCTTTGCCAGATGATTTGCTGCATCCAGCAGGGTTGGGGGCAGGGTTTCGATGTTCCTGTCAGCAAGACCCTTGGGGGTGAGATCATAAATATTCACATCGGTACCTTCACCCGGATCGATCTGCTCCTTGATACCTTTCAAACCTGCAGCCAGGATCGCTGCAAAAGTAATATAGGGGTTGCAGGAAGGATCGGGACTTCTCAGTTCCACACGAGTACTCTGGCCCCTGGCAGCAGGAATCCTGACAAGGGAACTGCGGTTTGGACCTGACCAGGTAATGTACACCGGTGCTTCATAGCCCGGCACCAGACGCTTATAAGAATTGATCAATGGATTGGAAATTGCAGTGATACCCTTGATGTGTTCCAGTACCCCGCCAATGAAATGATACGCCATTTGGTCCACTTCGCCCTCATCCTGCGGGTCATAGAAAGCATTCTTACCATCCTTGGAAAGGGAAAGGTTGACATGCATTCCTGAACCGTTTTCGGAAGTAAGGGGTTTGGGCATGAAAGTTGCATGCAGGCCGTTGAGTTTGGCAATCGTACGGGTAACATACCTGAAGGTTACCACATTGTCAGCGGTTGAGAGAGCATCATCATACTTGAAATCGATCTCATGCTGGCCAAACGCGACTTCATGGTGTGCAGCCTCGATATTAAAGCCCAGATCGATAAGCCCGAGAACAATCTCCCTGCGTATATCCTCTGCAAGGTCTGCAGGTGCAAATTCAAAGTAGCGCCCGAAATCATGGGGTTTAGTGGTTGCTTTGCCGTTTTCAACCTGGAAAAGGAAAAATTCCAGTTCAGGACCCACATTGAAAGAAAATCCCATCTCATGGGCCTCCTTCAGGACCCTGCGCAGGACATACCTGGGATCTCCTTCAAAGGCAGAGCCATCCGGCTTGCAGATATCACAGACCATACGGGCTACGACACCTTTTCCCTGATCCCAGGGGAGCAGGGCAAAAGACCTTACATCCGGTCTCAGTACCATATCGGATTCGTCTATTCTCACAAATCCTTCGATTGATGAACCGTCAAAGGAAATACCTGTTTCAAGGGCTTTTTTAACCTGCGTGACAGGAATTTCCACATCTTTGACCACACCCTGGATATCGGTGAATTGTAGTCTGATGAACTTGACATTATTGTTCTCTATCTCGTTGTATACGTCTTCCTTGCTCTTAATGTTCATTAAATCGCCTTAATAGCTTTGTACGAACTATATGAATGTGTTTTTTAGGATTAATATTGTATATCATGTTTTTGGTAGGAAGAAAGGATACAGTTCTAATATAATACCAGTGATAATATCAGGATTATTCCTCATAGATGAAAATATCCTCTATTGAACATTCGAAGAATTTAGCCATCCTGAATGCCAGCTTGATACTCGGATCGTATTTGCCACGTTCTATAGCGTTGATGGTTTGCCTTGTAACCTCCATTTCCCGGGCCAGCTCTTCCTGAGTAATATCTTTCTTTGCTCTCCAGACTTTCAGGGTATTTTTCATTCAACATCCATCCTGGAATTACATTTATTTCTTGTACCAATAGTAAAAGCCCGCATAGGAAATCATTGTTATAGCAAACAGGAGAGACACAACTGGATATGCCTGGATATCGAACGCCGTAACACCAAGAAATGCCATCAATGTACCTTCAAGTACAATGAGTATGACAAGGGTCTTGTGGCTGGCCTTCTCAGCGATATGAAATACTCTTTCATCTTCTACTATGTTTCCCTTGCTTTTGAGTCGGATTTCTCGAAGAGTGATCAGGAACAATGCTACTCCCGCCCCTATGAATGCACCACCTGTTCCACTTGGATTTATAATCCAGGCGGGTTCCAAAATGTAAAATCCCAGTCCTATCAGGAATAGAATGAATCCGATCGTTAACATACCTATTTCTTTGACTTGCATTATCCACTCCATGTAAATAATACATTACATTATGTATATATAACTTGTTATAAAGACGTGTTATTGCTACATATTATATTATATATTTTGCTATTAGCCACATGAAAAATATATTAAATTGATATTAATTACTAATTTTAATCAAATATATAAGCATTTGTATAAATTTGAGTGAAATGTAGACAATTCATGGTCAAAGTGAACACATCATACTCAGATCGGCCTTAAAAGCAACTATCATGTTAGGGATAAATTTATATATTTTAACACCTACAGTCAGCTACCGGTTTCCTAGTATGGAGGCGAACAAACATTATGTCAATAAATATGGAAAAGATTGGAAAATTAATGATATTAACCTGTGTGATACTTATTGTATTGTTATCACCAGGAGCAGCTGTTACAGCAGAGGAAAATGCACAGGCGATCTCTGACATGGAGACAGCGCTTACCTTTGTCTGGCTCCTGATAGCAAGTGCCCTGGTATTCTTCATGCATACCGGTTTCTCATTGGTAGAAACCGGGCTTACCAGAAGTAAGAACACAGCAAACATCCTCATGAAAAACTTCATGACCATTACCCTCGGCATCCTGATCTACTGGGCTGTGGGCTGGGGAGTTATGTACGGTGCTGATGCCGCAGGCTTGATAGGGACTGACCAGTTTTTCCTTATGGGAGCCGATAATGCGACTTACAACGGCTGGTTCTTCCAGATGGTCTTTGCAGCGACCGGAGCAACGATTGTGTCCGGAGCAATGGCTGAGAGGACCGATTTCAAGGCTTATCTGGTATTTTGTATTTTAATGGTCGCCATTATATACCCCGTATACGGACACTGGGTATGGAGTGGAGCTGATTTAGCACTCCTGACAGGGGCTGAAAGTCCGATCGTAAAGGCTATCGGGGTTGCACACCACGACTTTGCCGGATCAGGGGTTGTACACTCCATTGGAGGATACGCTGCCCTTGCCGGAGTTCTCCTTGTTGGAGCAAGGGTTGGCAAATTCAAGAACGGAAAACCATTTGCGATCCCGGGTCACAACCTGACCTTCGCTTTCATGGGGACTTTGATCCTCGCCCTTGGCTGGATGGGATTCAACGGAGGAAGTACCCTTGACGGAAACGACCCTTACATGAACCTAGTTCTTGTCAACACCTTCCTTTCAGCCGCCGCCGGAGCGATCATGGTAATGTTGATCACCTGGATGAAAACCGGAAAGCCTGACCCTTCCCTCACCGCAAACGGACTTTTGGGAGGGCTTGTTGCGATCACCGCTCCCTGTGGATCTGTCACAAACGGAGCGTCTATCTTGATCGGAATTGTTGGAGGAATTATTATCTACGCAGGAGTCATGTTCAACGAAAATGTCCTCAAGGTAGACGACCCTGTAGGTGCAGTCGCGGTGCACGGATACTGCGGAAGCTGGGGCCTGCTTTCAGTAGGACTCTTCTCAATAGGGATAGGAAACGGCGTCCTTGTGGATGCAGTCTATGCAGCTGAAGTTCCCGGATTGTTCTACGGAGGCGGTGTCGGGTTACTTGCAATCCAAGCAGTAGGAGTAATCCTGAGCATCGTATGGGCTTTCGGGATATCATATATAGTCTTCAAGATCATTGACATGGTTATCGGACTGCGGGTTTCTGAAGATATTGAAATCATGGGTCTGGATATCGCCGAACACGATATCAGGGCATACCCTGAACACCAATTAATAGAGGACTGAGGTGGTTGGAATGTACAAGGTAGAAGCAATCATAAAACCCACTAAATTGCATGAAGTAAAAGATTCTCTTGAAGAAGCAGGATTTGCAAGCCTCACCGTAACCGAGGTCAAGGGGAGAGGACAGCAAAAAGGAATGATGCAGCAGTGGAGAGGAAGGAAATACTGTGTAGACCTCCTTCCCAAGACAAAAATCGAGCTGGTACTGGCTGAAGAAAAACTCGACGAAGTTGTCGAGCTTATCCGAAAAACAGCTACTACCGGAGAAATCGGGGACGGAAAAATCTTCATATACCCGGTACAATCCGTAATCAGGATTCGTACAGGGGAAGTAGACGAGGATGCACTCTAAAGTCATCCTCTTCTCATTTTTCTTTCTTTGCGGTTTCAAAGAGGCTTAACAATAAGAAAATAAATCATATTAGTTGAATTGTGTCAGAATATATAAGGCAAGTCATAATATCTTAGACATTCTAATATTTATTTGGAATAACCCCACTCTTGGTAGGTATCAATAATGCCGGAATTTGAATCGTTATCAAAAATCAACCCACAAAATGTACACTTCGAGGTTCCTCGAGGATATGGCGTTTCCGTTATCAAGCTCTATTTCTGGGTAGGACTTGTGTCCGCAGTCCTCCTCAGGATTATTATAATAGCCGACCACTACAGCGCATTCTACACAAAAGTGATTTGGTACCTCGGAGTTGCAGGATACATCTGGTTTTTCATGCACAGATACCATAATAGCAAAGCGCAGATTCAGTGTAATAGACGATCTTGATTTGCTAAAAAAGGTACGAAACCAGCAAAATCTCTCGAAAAAAGATATCGAAGGGCTTGATTATCTGCTCTGGAGCCTCTCGGTTTCTAAAGAACGTTCAAACTATCTGATAATATCGGTATTTTCCGTGGTTTCAATAGCTTTATCTCTTGTCCTGGATTCGGGTATCCTGCATATTTAAATTGCTATCTGCAGGATATATTACTTTTTCATTTAGTTACTAATTGCTTTTTGGTTTCAAATAAATCAAGTTCAAATTATTAATTCACGATATAGGCAAGTAAATTTCTATTTCAGTAATTATTCAAATGAGAATTTATACAGAGCCCAGAAGACATTATACTAGTTGGTTACTCGATATAGTATACCCTATTTGGCTATAATGTAAGGTATTTATGGGCAATCCCAATGAGCAAACTATAAATAGAACCGATGCGGTAAACGACTAGTTACTAGTGGCTAAAGTCACGTTTATACATTAAACGTTAGGAGTAATAAATATGGGCAATCTTAGACAACCAAATGCAAATGAAGCAACAAGGACCTTCAACAGGTCCAAAAGTGTTGCCCCGATGTCCGGGATCTGCACACGCTGTGTAGACGGATGCCGTGGTAACTGCGAAATATTCAAATCATCATTCAGAGGACGTGAAGTCCTGTACCCCGGACCTTTCGGCGAAGTAACTGCCGGAGCAGACAAGGACTATCCTGTAGACTATTCTCATCTCAACATCCAGGGATATGCAGTAGGTGCAGTAGGTCTTCCTGATGGAATGGAAGCCAGCCCCGAGACCGCAAGATTCCCCAATGTAAACACTGAAACCGAATACGGATGGAACAAGAAAGTGAAAATGAGGCTGCCTGCATTCACCGGTGCTCTCGGTTCCACCGATATCGCAAGGAAAAACTGGAACGAGTTCGCCGTCGGTGCAGCAATCACTGGAATCACCCTTGTATGTGGGGAAAACGTGTGCGGAATCGACCCGGAACTCAAACGTGACAATAACGGCCTAGTCACCGAATCCCCGGAAATGGACAGAAGGATCGCAGCCTACAATAAGTTCCACGATGGCTACGGTGAAATGCTTGTCCAGATGAACGTAGAAGACACCAAACTCGGTGTTGCAGAATATATCTCCAGCAAACACGAAATGGACACCCTTGAACTCAAATGGGGACAGGGAGCCAAATGTATCGGTGGGGAAATCAAAGTACGTGAACTTGACCGTGCCCTCGAACTCAAGAGACGTGGATACATCGTTACCCCGGACCCCGAAAACGCAGCCGTCCAGGAAGCTTACAAGGTCGGTGCAATCAGGGAATTTGAACGCCACTCCAGACTTGGGTTTGTTGACAAGGAAGGTTTCCTTGAAGAAGTTGACCGCCTCAGATCCATCGGCTATGACCGTATCACCTTGAAGACCGGTGCATACTCCATGGTTGAGGCCGCAATGGCACTCAAATACTCCTCAGAAGCAAAGATCGACCTGCTCACCTTCGATGGTGCACCCGGTGGTACAGGTATGAGTCCCTGGCCAATGATGGAAGAATGGGGTATTCCGACCTTCTATCTCCAGTCCCTTGTCTATGAGTTCGCAGAAAAACTCAACAACAAAGGTGAAAGAGTACCAGATCTCGCGATGGCCGGCGGATTCTCCAGCGAAGATGGTATCTACAAAGCACTTGCAATGGGTTCCCCATACTTCAAAGCAGTATGCATGGGCCGTGGTCTCATGATACCAGGTATGGTCGGTAAGAACATCGGCAAATGGCTCGATGAAGACAACTTGCCAAAAACCGTTTCCGAATTCGGCCACCGTCCAGAAGAAATCTTTGTCTACTATGAAGATCTGGAAGAACGCTATGGTGAAGATGTCAAGGACATCCCACTGGGTGCAATGGGTATCTACTCCTACGGAGAGAAACTCAAGGTCGGTCTGCAGCAGCTCATGGCCGGTTCACGCAGATTCAACATCAACACACTGTCCCGCAAAGACGTAATGGCCCTCACCGAGGAAGCCGCAGAAGTATCAGGCATCGATTATGTCATGAATGCCTACAGGGACGTAGCAGAACAGATTCTGGACGAATAAGGGTAAATCCCCTTATTTTACTTCCTTTTTACAAAAATAGATAAGAGAGCAGCTCTGCATGCTGCCAGTCTTAAATGAATTTCACTCCCACATCATCCATATTGTTCCTAGCTGCTATATTTATCAGCAGGGGAGTAAGGGACTCGATCATGGAAGAAGCCTGTAAGGGGCCTGCATCCAATGGTCGCAAGTTTGGTATATCTTCTGTGAGTTTGCAGACAACTTCTTTTGAAGCCATATCATTGCCACAGATAGCAATATCATAATCCAGTGCAAGAGAGAGATCTTCAAGATGTTTGGCAGGAACATTGTGAAAACCCGATACCAGCCGAATGTTTTGGGGAAGGAATTTTGCAATCTCCTCGGCAGCGCTTCCACCTGCAGGTTGTGTATAACAGAAATATTCCGCATTGTATGCAGAATCCCGTACATCGACTTCCATATGTCTTGCATCGGGAATAATGTAGCAGCTGTCCTTTTCCATAGGAACAACCACAGAGACCACAATCTGGTCCTTTAGTACAGGAGTAATGTTTTCAATAACAGATGAAACATGGCGGTACTTTATTGCAAGCAATACGACATCGGCCATTTGCGCAGCTGTTTTATTATCTACACCTTCAAAGGAGCCTTTCTTTCCAAGATCTTCCAGCCTGCCCCTGTATTCTTTTGCCGCTGAAGACGCTCTTTCTGCATTTCTTGAGCCAATGATGATATCGTGAAGACTTCCCCAACGCAGAGCAAAACCTTTACCGATATGTCCCGTGCCGCCCAGTATCGCTATTTTCATGAACCTTTCATCTCTCATAATAACGTTTATACCTATTGGTTGTCAAACGTCAGGTATATAACGGAGAATCCCGGTACTTCTACTTGCGTATTGTAAGGTCCTTGCACAAGAATATGGCACAGACCATTCGATGAGTGTACAGACAACCTCAGTACGCTACAGTAGGAGGCGATGTGACATTACGCCTGTCACGAGGGTAACCGGGATGGACAGCGGATATTCCATAGGATGATATCCTGGAGTTAGTGCGTCGGGATACAGCATCGTTCTCCACAAAATATAATTGATGGAATAATATGCCTATCCGGGATGCCATACACACAAAGGGGAATGGTTGTATAATTGATTTTGAAATTAATCCCGGCTCCAGCAAACTGGTAGTTCCTTCAGGTTACAATATCTGGCGTAAAAGGGTAGAGGGCAAATTAACCGAATCCGCGCAAAAAGGAAAAGCTAACGATCAGCTTATTCAACGGCTCAGTCATATATTCCAAATAAACAGTTCCTCAATAACCATTGTAGCCGGTGCAAAGACTACCAAGAAATCAGTACATCTTGAAAATGTGTATCCAAAAACAGCAGAAGATGTCCTGGAGCAATACTTGTGAGAAGATAATATGCACAAAGTCACAAATGTCCTGATCCTCCTCAAAAGCATGATTTATGAAAGTACCGGTCCACTGGAGACCCTGAGATTTGCAAAGCACTACAGTGAACAGGGCCTGAATGTCAATATAGTTCTCTTTGGCCCCATGGGAGTAATGCTTGCCAAGAAGGACAAAGCAGGGGCACTGGAATACGACAAAAAAGTCGATGAATGTATGAATCTGGGTGTGAACTTTATGTGCTGCAAACTTGGTTCTTCACTTGTAGGGCTCAAATATGAAGAGATGATACCTGGCATTGAAATGGTAGAACCCGAAGCTATTGCAGATACCATTCTGGAATTTAGCCAGAAACAACAACTTATAATTACACTTTAAAAAAGATTACAGGGATTTTATATAATCCCTGACCTGCTGTGCCGTACCTTCAGCCTTGAAAGCCCCGAGGAACATCAGGGTCTCAGCATAGACCTTTGCATCAATGGCACGCCTTGTATTCTCACCAACAGCATCGATGCGGTCAAAGAACTGCCTTACTGCATACTTGCTGAATTTACCGAATATCTCATTATCACTCTTTTCGGGAGCTTTGCTGCGGAAATTCTCGATAGTCCATTTCCGGATGTCACTGAAAAGCTCAGGTTCATATATCCTGAACACTTCCCATACAATATTCTGGAAAAATGTGGCAACATTGCCCTTCAGGATATCCCCATGAGGGAAATGCTCGTAAATTAGTTCCCTGGGAGTACCTGTAATCCCGTGCTGGGCGATCCTGACACTAAAGCCATTCTCTTTCAGGGCATCAGCAACCGCAATGGTCTGCTCTATATCAACTGAAACCTGCTGGATGAGATTTCCATTTGTATCGTAGGTATTCCCATGGGCACTACCGTTTGCGATTGCAAGCACATGTGGATATACACCGTTTTCATTAAGCGCTTTGATGAAGGTTACTGCTTCTTCGGGTTTGGTAAGTACCCTGCCGTTTTCGTCCTCTCTGCCTATCTCACCAACCTCAACTTCAAGCCCGTACTTCCGACCGCTCATTTTATCCTGAATGTGATGGGCTATCTCTGTAGTTGCATCAATATTCTGGGAAAGTTCTTCACGGAGGTTGCCTCCCTGGAAATTGAAAAGATGGGAGGCATCGATTGCAAAAGAGGTATATCCCGCATCAATCTGCCCACTTACAAGTTGCCTTGTGGATTCAATATCATCAGGAGTGCCCTTCTTGATTCCAATATGGTCGGCATGCAGAGACCATACATCCAGACCAACTTCATTGGCGGTTTTCTTGCACCTTTTTGAAAATTCAGCCGGGGTCATACCTGAGTAACCACCCTCCAGATCGGATTCAGAACGGGCGAGTTCAACAATCAGGGGGGCATCTGCGTCTTTGGCTGCTTTCATAATTCCACGCATAACAAGAGAGATACGCGGATTTGCAGCAAGGATTATGGTATCTTTATCCAGCAAACTGTTAAATAAATAGGAACTTGGCAACGGTTCGAATTTGGATTCACTCATAGATTTTAAACCTCATTCTGTTTATATGATACCTACATGTACCTTGCAATTCATAATGATTTCTGTTTGAAAACAGGATAACCATAAGTAATAAATACAAAAGATAGAATTTCTCACAAAAAACAACAGGAGGAGAAAGATGGAACAACTGCTTAAACTCAAGGACAAACTTGAAAAAATGACGTCTGCCGAACTCTATGAATATGTAAAGGAGAACTATCCGGAAAACCCCGATGCGGGCCTGGGAAAGAAAAAACTGGTAATACGCAGGATCTTAAACCTTGAAAGGGAGAAAATGAATAAGTGCGAGTGAAACCTTTCAGAAACCACCGAGCATAGGCTGGATTACCAATTTATATATTGCAAATCCTAAAAGGAAGATAACTATCAAAACAAGAATTGCGATCAAAAAGCATTCCCTGTTCAACTTCTCATTTTTATCCTTGCAAAAATGCATAGTTATACCCCCGATAAAAGGGTAATGCCCAATAATATATCAACCTTCTGAAAAAGAAAAATAGAGGTCTTTTCAGGCCTCTTCATCTATCAGGCGGGTGCCGACTCCTATTATCCTGATTCTGGTTTCCATTGGGAAATCCCAACCTTCCGGCACAATCTCATCCTTCTTGACGTCAATTTCCACATGATCCGGATCCAAACCGGCGTCTTCCATGTATTGCATGACCATGGATTGTCCTGTTTCCCTGGCATATTTTATAGCATCTTTATATTCATAGAAACTCTGTCGCCCTTTTTCAGAAAATACGTAGTATTCCCAATCCGGCGCTGCCATGGAAGCAGGCCTTATAAGGAAATCAACCCTTCTTACACCTTTGGCTGCAAGGGCACCTGTGGCATTACCGACATCCGAATATTTTGGCACAATAATCTCGGCATCAATAATACTTCCAAGTATATCCTTATAAGCAACCACGGGTCCACCGATAAGAACAACCGGGATATCAACCTTAAACTTTGTAGGACAATCTATATCGAATATTTTACGAATCTCTTCCCTGGGAATGCCTTCCAGGAAAAAGGAAATCAGGTCGGAGGCCATGTTCTTGGCAAAGGTTTCCTTGACATACCTGGCAAATTCATCCCCGGTTCTTTTACACAGGGAGCCCAGGTATTCAGCACCCACCTCAGCTGCTTCCACATTGCGGGCAGTGTAATCTCCCAGTACATGCAGAGCATCCGTGGGTGTAAAACCAATACACTGCACAAGCCTTTTCTGAATAAGGCTATCCAGAATCCTGGTTGAGGGATACCTGCCCATGCGGCTGCGTAGCTCCCTCAGCGAGGTGGGACTGCTTGAAATGGAATCAAGCAATTCCTGCTCCAGGTCATTAAGGCCCATGGCTTCATATTCAGTACGTGTAAAGAAAGTCGTGGGCTGGAAATTCATGCCGATCAAAGTTTTGGATGGTATGGGATTGATCTTGAGAAGTTCCAGGAAATGGGGATAGAGATCAGCTGCTCTGCAAAGAGGAATCACACGTCGCGGTCCGACATTCAATTTACCGTCCTTTACCCATATGTGACTGTCACCACCCATTGCTGAGGTTTCCATCTTAATGGCTTTGACACGGGTCTTCCATCCTCCGACAACCGCTCCCATCTCACTCATTTCAGGGACACCGTCTTTTATAACGGAAATATCGGTACTTGTACCTCCCACGTCAATAACGGCGCATGAGTCATTTCCTGTCAAAAAGGAAGCACCTACAAGGCTTCCCGCAGGTCCTGAGAAAATAGATTCAATCGGCTTTTCCAGTGCACTCTTGATACCAATTACAGAACCGTCACATTTGAGCATGAATATCTTCGGGCTGATTCCCCTGGAAGTTACATCCTTTTCCACAGTGGACATGAATCTTTCTGTAATGGGCAATAGCTGAGCATTGAAAAAGGCAGTAGTTGCTCTCTCAAAGGCACCCAGATCCTGAGAAAGTTCGTGTGCACATACCACAGGAAGACCGGTAGCTTCGCGGATTATTTGCTTGGCCCGGATCTCATGATCGGGGTTACGAATACTGAAGAAGGAAGAAATTGCAAAAGCTGCAACCTTGTCCTTTATTTTCACCGCAAAATCCCTGACTGCTTCTTCATCCAGAGGCTCTTTCTCCCCACCATTATATGTATGGCCACCGGCAACTTTTACGTAATGGGGAGTCGGAAGTTTTTCCTTGAGATCATAATTTCCTATCAAGAACAGGCCAACGGGGAAACCCGTACCTTCAAGAATCGTGTTTGTAGAAAGGGTTGTTGATACGGAAACAATCTTTACTTTCTTGAGTTTTTCCTGATCTAGACCATCAATTGAGTTTTTTATCCCATCAAGGGGATCGGGATATGTTGTAAGTGCTTTATTTGAATCAAGAATACTATCAGTGTCATCATCCAGAAGAACAGAATCAGTATAAGTTCCTCCAGCATCTATTCCCAAACTGTATACCATGCCGGAACACCTCCAATATATTAGCAATCTATATGTACAAATCGGCTAAATTGAGTTATAGAAGGTTCCATAAATTCACGGCTACATAAAGATAACGCATTTCCCTATCAGCGTGAACATTCTAAAACGGGCGCCTGGTTTTGAAAAAATCATACCGATCCCACTTAAATCCAATTGCTGAACAGAAGAGAAACCAAATATGGATGATGCGGATATTGTTGTAGATGAATTAAAGGAAAGAATTGCCCGTATTATATCTGATAAGAGGGTAAAAGAGTGATACTCAAATCCCAGAAAGCAAGCAACAATACAAAAACCAGCATAAGGACCATCCAGTCGTATTTTTCCATTTTCAATTCAAAAAGGGATGTCCTGTAGTTGCCCTGATAGCACCTGCTCTCCATTCCCATGGATATATCATCCATCATCCTGAAAGCTCCCCTGAGCAAAGGTATCGCCAGTGAGACCAAACCTGAAATCCTCTTTTGTCTTCCCAGCCCCCTGCAGAGCTGTGCCTGATACACTTCTTTCAGGAACCTGTTCAAAACAGGGACCAGATGGATGGAGAGGGACATCATGGTGGCAATATCAAAAGAAGTCACCCCTAAGACCTTGCCGGGCAGGGGACGAAGTAGCCTTTCAATTCCCGCCGCCATGTGAGCAGGAGAAGTCGTAGCCGTCAACAGGGAGGCAAATTGTATCAAAAGAACAAAACGCCCCACTATCCTCAGGCCCTCAAAAAAGCCTTCTGATGTGGCAGAAAATCCATAGATATCCATAAAACTATTCCCGGGTATCAGGAATAGCTGGAATATAAAAATAAAGATTAAGAAGGGGGCAATCGGATGAAGGTTTCGTAGCATCGCAATCCGCACAGAGGAAAGATAGTACAAAACCATGAATAATGCAAATAGCAGGACCAGGCCTGTAATATGCAACCTGAAGATCAAAATGCTGATCAGCATCGTAGCTATCAGTTTTGTACGAGGGTCAAGCCTGTGCAAGAAGGAATCTCCGGGGACAAAACTCAAAAAGTAATCAGGCATCGTCCACATCTCCGAGGCCTAATTTTGCCAATTGCTTCATTGCACTTTTCACTGTAAATGTATCAGGGTTCACAGGTAAACCCCTTTCATGCAACCCCTTCATCAAATTGGTTATAGCCGGCAGAGGGAGAGTATCATCTAAAAGATACTGCTGCCTCTGACCATCAAAACAGACCCTTCCATCCCGCAGGTAAATAATTCGCGGAGCTACTTCAAGCAGTTTATCAAGGTGATGGGAAATTACTATAATTCCGACTCCCATATTCTGCAAGGCCTGTATAATATAAGGAAGGCGGGTTTTTCCTTTGGTATCAAGTCCTGCAAAAGGTTCATCGAGCAACATATATCGGGGAAGCTGGGCAATTATTCCAGCCAGAGCCACCAATTTCTGTTCCCCTCCACTTATCCCGAAAGGAGATACTTCAAGGAGAGATTCATCCAGACCCACTATATCTACGGCATTTTGGACCTGAGCTTCAATATCCCTTTTATCCAAACCAAAATTAGAAGGTCCAAAGGCAATGTCATCATAGACCGTTTTTTCAAAGAGTTGTCTGGAAGAGTGCTGAAACAGGACACCTATCATTTCCCTGAATCTTTTAGCACTGTGTGAATAACCATCGATTTTCATAATGCCATTGTCTGGTTCGAGCAGACCCACAAGAAGACGCATAAAGGTTGATTTGCCCGCACCTACAGGTCCTGTTAATCCCACTATTTCACCGGGTTTTATGTACATGGATACATTTTGTAAAACTAAATTTTGCCCGTATGAAAAATTCAAATTCTTGATATCGATTGCCAGATAGATTCCTCCAGTGCATTAGCATCAGGGTTTGAAACATCGATCTCTTTGAGACCGTTGTTCCGTAGCCAAAGGGCAAGTTCAGTAAGAGGAGGAATTGAAATACCGGGATTTGAAACAGCAGGAGAATCAAAAAACAAAGAAGAATTGCCATCATAGACAATGCTCCCTTTTTCAAAAGCTATAACCCTTTCAGCAAGATGGACCTCCTCCAGGTTGTGGGTGACCATTATTATCGTCTTGCCCTTTTCATGAAGCCTGGTGATGGTTGCAAGCACCTGTTGTTTTGAGAAGAAATCCAGCATGGAGGTTACCTCGTCAAATATCACACATTCAGGCTCCATGACAAGGACACCTGCAAGGGCTGCAAGTTGCATCTGTCCGCCACTCAGTTCCAAAGGAGATTTGCCCGCTAGATGTGATATCCCCAGCTCTGCAAGAGAGTGATCCGTTTTTTCACGGATTATTGATGATGGGTAGGCCAGGTTTTCAAGACCAAAAGCCACATCTTCCTCTACAGTGGCACCTATGAACTGGGTTAGGGGGTTCTGGAAAACCATACCAACTTTCCTGCGTATAGCAGTTAGATTGGAGATAACGCATGTATCCATACCCCACACTTTCACCATACCTTCATCCGGCAGTAGTAAACCATTCAGATGCCTGACAAAGGTGGACTTACCACTACCATTACCACCTACCAAGACAACGAATTCACCACTGTCAATCGACACATTGATGCCGTCAAGGACACGTTGATTTTCCTTGAAACCAAAACTTAAATTTTCAATCTCAATCATACCAAAGATTCCGTCTTGAGGTAGCGATAAATAATGGTCGCAGCTGCAATCTTAATAGCAGCTCCCGGGATAAATGGAGCAACACCTAATGCAAATGTTTCCTCCATACCCAGGGATGCCACATACATCAACTGGAAATAGCCGGGAACGTAGATGGCAATCATACCGACAAGAAAAATGGCAACCATACTGACAATGGATCTGTACTGGAATTTTTCAAAGAGATAACCAATTACAAGTGCTGCCAGAATGAAACCTATGATATAGCCCCCTGTGGGACCAGCCAGCACACCGAGTCCGGAGCTTCCTCCTGAAAATACAGGTAACCCTACAATACCAAGCAAAACATAGATGAACATACTCAGCATACCCCATCGAGCACCCAGTACCGCCCCTGCAAGAATTACAAATAATGTCTGCAGGGTAACAGGTACCAAACCCACCGGAATACTGATGTAAGCACCTACCGCGGTCATGGAAGCAAAAAGGGCAGCATAGACCATTTTCCTTACAGGAGAATCGGATAAATTAGTATTGTTAACCATATGTTATTTGTGGTTAACAAAGTTTTTAAATTTTACCCTGAAAAGAAATCAAATTAAAAAAAAAGAAGGTGATAGAAACCACCTTATCTTACATATCCATGTCCATATCAGGCATTTCGGGGGATGCCTGGTTGGAGTGAGGGGATGCCGCAACAACGTCATCAATTCTAAGAACCATGACAGCTGCTTCTGTTCCGGCGTTAATTGCCTGTGTCTTGGCACGTAATGGTTCGATTACATTGCTCTCCCACATGTCAACAATCTCACCGGTGTATACATTAAGCCCCATTCTCTTGTTGCCTTCTTCATGTTTGGAACGCAGTTCAACAAGTTTGTTTATTGGGTCATAACCTGAGTTTTCGGCAAGTGTCTCGGGAATTACTTCAAATGCTTCTGCGAATTTGGCAACTGCAAGCTGTTCCCTGCCACTGAGGGAGGATGCATATTCACCAAGACGCATGGAGAGTTCTACTTCAGGAGATCCGCCGCCTGCGACTACTTTGCCGTCTTCCAGAGCCACAGCGACTACGTGAAGAGCATCGTCCACGGCATGCTGGAGAGAATCTACAACGTGCTGGGTACCACCGTGAAGGATTATTGAAACAGCTTTCTTTTCCCTGCATCCTGTGATATAGGTCATCTTGTTGCCTTTTATATCACGTTCTTCCACAAGATCTGCAGAACCCAGGTCCTTGGCAGTGATTTCATCGATATCCTGAATATTTGTTGCACCGGTAGCTTCACAGATACGATCCAGATCGCTCTTTTTAAGCCTCTTGGCCGCATAGATGCCAGCCTTTTCGAGGTAATATTGTGCAAGATCATCGATTCCCTTCTGGCAGAAGACAACATTTGCACCGGAATTCAGAATCTTGTCGGTCATCTGTTTGACCATCTTTTCTTCCTGATCCAAAAACATCTGCATCTGGTCCGGGGAAGATATTTTTATCTCGGCATCCATCTCGGTCTTTTTGAATTCAACCGGGACACTGAGGACAAGGATTTTTGCATCCTCGATCTTTTCGGGCATGTTGGGATGTGTGCGGGCTTTATCCAGAACAAGGCCTTTTACAAGTTTGGACTCACCAACACTTTCACCAGCCTGTTTTTCTATTTTGATGTCACTTACATCTGCAACATAGCCATCATCCGTTTCTTCTCCTATGAGAGATACAGCTTCAACGGTAAGCTCTGCAAGCATTTCCTTGTGAGATTCTGCACCTTTTCCGGTAATTGCGGTGTTTGCCACTTTTTTGAGGGCTTCAGTATCGTCACGGGAAATATCTATACTTATACTTTTTACGATTTCAACCGCCTTTTTGGCAGCCTGCCTGTAACCTGTTGCAATAATTGTGGGGTGTACACCTTTCTTGAGAAGTTCCTCTGCCTTGGAAAGGAATTCACCGGCCAGTACGGCTGCTGTGGTCGTACCGTCTCCGACTTCATCATCCTGGGTCTTGGCCACCTCAACGATCATTTTGGCTGTGGGGTGTTCAATGTCCATTTCCTTGAGAATGGTTGCACCGTCATTGGTGATTACCACATCACCCATTGAATCCACTAGCATCTTGTCCATGCCCTTGGGACCAAGGGTAGTACGGACTGCGTTGGCAACTGCCTTGCCTGCCATAATGTTATTGCTCTGGGCATCCCTGCCCCTTGTTACCTGACTTCCGTCTGCTAAAATGTATATCGGCTGTCCTGCCAAAATTTGACCTCCTTATATAATTATGATCCAGTAAATTGTATCACGAAAAGAGCACTATGTACTCTCAACCTGTTCGTTCTAGATGATTGAACTTCTATATAAACGTTGCTTGAATGAGTGAGAAAAAGAGCAGGATATTTACAGTCGACAGGCACAGATAAAGTAATATCCTATAAAAAAGGGAGGGTCAAATCAGCGGCGACCCCAGAGTATGTTTACAACAAGAAGCATACATATTCCCAGGAAAATGCCAAACCCTGGCACACCTTCGGACGATTCCTCACCAGATTCGGGTGCATCCTGCCCCACAGATTGCCTTACATCTTCAACCTCTTCAACAAAACGCTCCCCTACAAGCATTGGATCTCCTTGATAACCAAGGGCCTCAAAATCCATCATTCCCGACTCGAGGTGACAATCACTACACTCAAGGGAATATTCTGCAGGCGGAACCTCATGGTTAATGCTCTCATAAAGGGATGTTTCCACGAATTCATATTCACCACTATAAGGCATATCCACATACTCCATTCCAGAAGCTGCGGCCTTATCCCAGTCATATGTGGCCCAATAGGAGTTTTCTCCACCGAACAAATCAGGTACTATCAGGTAGTTATATTCGGCGTCACTGATTTGTTTTGCCCTGTGTATCTTGAAGGGATAAATCTGTGAATCTGCATCATCCCTTGAACCCACAGGTGCATTGATGACAGTCATGCCATCAGCGTTGATTGTATCTCCCAACTTATAGAGATCTGAAGATCCATTGTACCAGGCATAAGCAGGTGTCACATTCTTTTCCCAAACAAAAGAACCTTTTTTCTTGTTATAGGTAGCTTTACCATATTCATCCGTTGGCACAGGATCGATATCCTGCCCTGCCTGGGACCAATCCCAGTACATCTTGGTAGGCACCTCTCGTGCATATTTGGGAATATGACATGACTGGCAGGCAATTGCATCAACATGGTCGTCCAGGCGCTCTTTATATTCACCTAGGTGGGGTGTCTCGCCATGGCAATCTGAACATTCAACACGACATTCAGTTCCCGGAAGACCGGAAAAGTGTCCGGCTACATTGTGGTCACTTGTCTCATGACAGTTCTGGCACTTGAAATCCAGAAGACCCATGTGCACATCCAATTCTGGAGATGGGTCACTGAGTGCAGAAGACATGTCACCATGTTTCACATTATCTCCGCCACCACCATAAAAATGGCAGTTACCTCCACATGTATCCCTGGTGGGAGAACCTACACTCTGGGCAACCTCTGCAAGATCAACGGAAGTGTCTACGGCACCTGCGCCTGTTGGAATCTTGTTATATGTCCCTGTATTATCATGGCACACCAGGCAATCGATGTTTGATGCATTGTTAAAATCAAAAGTGTCGTCTTCCCAGCCATAACCGGCGTGGCATGAGGTACATCGTGGTTCATTGGAAGCAACAGCCACACAGAAATTATTTATAACCGTTCTTTTGCCCATATCTTTATAAGATTCTATGTCCCCACACTCACAGTCACCGCAGCTGGTCCATAGCCAATGGGTCGAATTGAGCATGTCCTTTGCCTGTGGTTCATGGCAACCTATACATTCCTCCGTCACCTCGGGCCCACTATCATAGGGCCCTTCAAGGAAACTATGATTCATTTCAGTGGCACAGGCAATACCAGAGAGACAAACAATTGATATAAACAGAAGTAAAATAACCTGCCCTCTCATATACATACAAACCTCCTTCATATATTGCAATATAGATATACTATAAAATAAATTGAGACTGATTCTATATAAAGACTGAGAACTGCGGATAAAAAACTGCTATTCAAAAATAAATAAAAATAGTTATAGGGCGACTGTGCAAATATCAGAATTCAGTCCTTCATACCCTGTGAATACACTGTTTCAACAACCTCGAGATCCTTAACTGTCACATTGATCGTTGCAGTATCAATAACATCGGGATCCTTTGCAGAGATCAGATCGAACTCATAGGTGAACGACCAGCAGTTTGAACAATCCAGTTTTTCAGAACCCAGAAAAACCGGTTCTGTAACACTATATCGCATATAATCCTCATGGTTGAGAACATAGGCCTCTGCAATATCCTTACTTTCCTCCAGCAGACTATCATTTGTTCTTTCCACAAGAGAATCTTTGTTTACACAACCTGCAAACGATACAGTGAGGACTAATAACAAAACCAACATCCATTTTTTGGCCATAAGGACAAGTAGGAAATATACAACAATAAAATTATCGACTAAAATATTATTAGAAATGACAATGTGAACTACATCTCGCTAAAGACCGAGATGCTTCCTGCTTCATACCTTTTCCCAACGAAAAATAAGCCCACAGGCTCTACCCGTAGTTCCTACGGTGCTCCAAATACCAATTAAGTTCTGTTTATCCAGAGTAAATTTCTTGATATTGATTGCAGCATTTATATTCCTATCGTGGTTTATGCCACAACCATGAAATTGCAATTTAGTCATTTACAAAATCATTATCATTAACCGGAATTGTGAAAGTAAATGTGCTTCCCTTACCAAGTTCACTTTCCACCCAAATTGTTCCACCATGCATTTCCACATATTCTTTAACCAATGCAAGTCCTAGCCCGGTTCCTCCATATTTTCTGGTATTTGATGAATCAGCTTGGATGAAAGGATCAAAGATCATGTTTAACTTATGTTCGGGAATCCCAATTCCACTATCAGTAACAGATACCTGCACGTATTCAGCGACAAAATCAATATCAACTGAAACTTTCCCTTTGTCTGGTGTAAACTTTACTGCGTTACTGAGAAGGTTGGACATGATTTGGATAAATTTGAGTTTGTCAAGATTTATATCAATATCAAATTTATTATTATATTCTACAGTTATTCCTTTCTTTGTAGCCAGAGGAGTGATAAAAGTCTTAATTTCATCGCAGATTTCTTTGAGATTTATAGTCTCAATATTAAGTTCCATCTTATTTGAATGTATTTTTGAGAAATCAAGTATGTCATTAATTAAATTAAGAAGGTGCTTGCCGCCCTTAAGTATGGAAAATGAATATTTAAGCTCTTTTTCATTCATGTTACCATATCTATTAGAGCTGAGTAATTGAGAAAAACCAATAATTGCATTAAGAGGTGTACGTAGTTCATGACTCATAGTTGCAATAAATTCAGTTTTAGTTGTCTTCACATCCTCTTCTAAAGACTTAGCTCTTAAGAAAGCTTTATTTGCCTTCTCTTTCTTAATTACTGCGCCGACAGAATCTGCTATTACCAAAAGCATATAAATGTCATTTTGATCCCATCTAGCTATTCGTTCTGTATTATTTATGGTCAGAAAACCTGCAAGTTTTTTCTCACCCCATATAGGAAAAGCAATTAAGGATTTTATACCAAGTGTCTGCAATAATTTTTTTTCAGCAGCTGCCTCCGGAGGAAGACGATTTGGATCTACAATTTGGATAACTTCATTGCGCTTTAATCTACCCGTAAACCAGTGAAATTTTCCAGAATTTAAATTATGAAGTTTTTCTCTGTGTGACGGCATAGATTCAGCACACCATTCATGAGTCATATCAGCAATATTTTCCCCGTTTCTGAACTGGAAAAGATAGGAATGTGTCGCTTTTGTAAGTTTGCTTACTTCTTGCAATACACTTACGAATGCTTCATCTGAATCGTAATGATTTATCAAAATTGATTGTACATTATTCACTGTTTTTTGAATTTTGATTTTAGCATTTAGTTGTTTTTTATATTCTCTCTCCTTAAAAAACTGCCCCATTATATCAATCATTGTCTTCAATGCTTCAGTATCATTTTTTTCCCCAACATCATTATATGTCGTATTGGCCAAACTGACAAACCCGACAACTTTATTGCCATTCACAAGGGGAAAAAGAATAATTGATTTAACATTCTCAGTTAATAAGATTTCTTTTTCATTCTGGGCTACTTCAGAGAGAGAATTTACATCATTTATATGGATTATTTCTCCCTTTCTCATTTTACCCATTAACCATTGTAAACGGTTCATGGATAATCCCTGAAGTAGATCTTTTTTGGGGAGCACTCCGTCTGCACACCACTCGTGCGTATTATCCATAATCATTTCTTCGTTATTAAACAAGAAAAGGTGAGCACGACTTGCTTGTGTAAGAGTGCCGAGAATTAATAACGATTTTTCAATTCGCTCATCAAAATTATCAAGTTCTGTAAACAAAGAACTTAATATTTTGATTGCTTCTCTGGTAAAAGCCTTTTGTTGGGATTGTTGTGTGTTTAAGTCAAAGTTTATATTTTTATCTAGTTGCGCCTGAATTGAGCATTGATTCTCAATAAATGCCAAATCCTTTTTCTTTTGATTGGATATACTCTTTTCTTCCCCGATAGACTGTGACTATAGACCAATTTCATTGTTTTTTGAATCTATAGTTTGTTTTTTCATAATTTACATTCCTCTATCTTTTTTAAGATGTTCGTTGGATATTATAGCTTCAGGATGGAACCAGAGGGACCCACAATAATTGATATCATATAAAATTATTGGTCTACTACACCTATATAAGGGACACCATCAAATTATCTTTTCGTTTTAAAAGCGCAACTCTTTTATCATTACCACTAAACGTTGCATGAGCCTAGCTCATGGATTAGAATTATACAAATCCCTGGTTGAAAATGAGGAAAACGTTTGAAGTCCTTTAAGGCCCCTCCGGGCAGACAAGCCATACATGGAAAAGAATCAATGAGCAACTCGCAATAACGAAACTGAACCCCCCTTCAAATGCATTCCAACCATTGACTGGCACAACAGAGTTATCCATTTCTTCGGACAATAGGTGTTATAGATAACATTTTCAAATTAGGACAGGAATTTTCACATTCATAAAGAAACATGAGGTATAACGCCCCGGCAATAATTTAATAGAACAACCCTACCGGGGTGAAAGTTACCTGCACTCTAACAATGACGTCCCGACTGAGACTTGAACTCAGGTCTAAGGCTCCGCAGGCCCCAAGGATATCCGCTACCCTACCGGGACACTCATTGACCTGGATTCCTAATTATCTTCTCGAATATAAATGTTTGGTGGTAAAGCGTTAAACCACCAACAAAAGTTAAATCCATCAAGCATGTGATTGATAGAACATGACAATGACTATAGGCCTTGCAGGAAAGCCAAATGCAGGCAAATCAACATTCTTCAAAGCCGCAACCATGGCAGAGGTGGATATCGCCAATTACCCATTCACCACCATTGATGCCAATCGCGGTATTACCTATGTTCGCACCACCTGCCCGTGCATCGAGCGGGACAAAAGATGTGGTAACTGTGAAGACGGGATACGTTTTGTACCAATCGAGATCATCGATGTGGCCGGTCTTGTGCCCGATGCCCACCAGGGCCGCGGGCTGGGAAATGCCTTTCTGGACGAACTGAGCCAGGCCCAGGCAATCATTCACGTAATTGATGCCTCCGGCGCCACAGATATCGAGGGAAATCCGGGCGACATCGGCAGCCATGATCCCCTGGAGGATATCGATTTCCTCAACCGGGAAATAACCATGTGGATGAAAGGCATCCTGTGTCGCAACTGGGAACGCCTGGCACGCAAAATAAAAGCAGAGAATCTAAAGGTGGAGGAGGCAATCGCAAACCAGCTCATGGGTGCCGGGGTCTGTGAAGAACATGTGAACGTAGCAATAGACCAGCTCGGCAAACGCGAATATATCAAATGGGAAAATGAAGATATGTGCCAGCTCTGCGAGTACATCCGACTACTCAGCAAACCAGTCATCATCGCCGCGAACAAACTTGATGTAGCCCCCCCGGAAAATGTCGAAAATCTTGAAAAACTTGAGATGATAGTCGTACCCACAAGTGCTGCAGCCGAACTGGCTATTCGCAGTGCTGCCAGTACCGGAGCAATTGATTACAAACCCGGTGACGAGGATTTTGGTATCGAAGAAGATGACCTGAGTGAAAAACAGATAAAGGGACTGGAAAAGCTTAAGAGTTTCATGGCATCCCGCAAACCCCATGGATGCGGAGTACAGGAATGCATCAACAGGGCAGTTTTTGACCAGCTCAACCTCATTGTTGTCTACCCTGTAGAAGATGAAGGGCACTGGACAGACAAGAAAGGTCGCATGCTTCCTGATGCATACCTGGTCAAAAAAGGGTCCACTGCAAATGAACTTGCATACAAGGTTCACACTGACATCGGGGACCGTTTCCTCTATGCTGTAGACGGGCGCACCCGGATGAGACTTGGAGACAAATACGAACTCAAGGACGGAGATGTTATAAAGATCGTCTCAACCGCCAAATGACATCTCAGAAGGAGGATCTCGGATTGTTACATAAATTGTACGAAAAACGTCTCCTGAAAAAAATAAAACAGGGACAGCAAAATCCACCTTCCTCCCTTGCCATAGTCCTGCCTGAAACAGATCTACTTCAAAAGAATAGTAGCCAAAAAACATTCCAATTCATAAACTGGTGCCAGGAGTTTGGCATCAAGAAAATCTATTTTAATGTGGACATCCTGGATGAAAAACCCCATCTCAAAAATAGGATGGTTGACAAATTAGCCCAGGTTATTGAAAGAATATGCTCCAAACTGCCCCCTAAAACAGGCTATAACGTATATGGAGTAGAGGGGGATGTGTTACTCACAAAATCCGGAAAAGACCCCAGTATCATTTTTGTGCTGGGATATGGCGGAAAAAAAGAGATTACCTCGTCTGTCAGGACAATTCTCTGTGATGTCGAAAAAGGAAACATAGAACCGGAAGATATTGATGAAAATACTCTGGAATCCCATCTGACAATAGAAGGAGAACCGGATTTGATAATACGTTCGGGGGGAAGACATCTTTCAGATTTCCTTATATGGCAATCCGTCTATTCAGAACTGTACTTCACAGATATTAACTGGAACCGTTTCAGGAGGATTGATTTTTTACGTATTATCAGGGATTTCCAGAAAAGGAAACGCCGCTATGGAAAATAAGGAAGTGTTTACATGGTAGCCTATGCTATAATTGTCTGCACCAAATGCCGCTTGCAATGCCAGGTTACAGAAGAGCGGGGCCAAAAGACCATACAATGTCAGAGATGTGGTGCAACTTTACAGTTTCGTAAATTGAGGAAATTCCACAGGACAGAAATACTCGATGAAGCAATAGCAGCGCGAACCGCTCTTCAGGCACAGATACAGGGATCCGATTCAAAAAAAGCCAGCCAGATTCTATCAGATGCAAGCATAGATCAGCTACATCCAAGCCCGCCTACTCAAAAAAAACCTGCAAATCCTTCCAAATATATCATAAATGCTCTTGAAAACCAGGAAAAAATTCAGATCAGACAATTATTCCAAATGGCTGAAGAGGCAGGTTTTGAGAGAGAAAAAATCGAAAAAACCCTTGAAAACCTGAAAAATACGGGAGAAATCTACACTCCCGGTAAAGGCTATCTGAAACTTGCCTGATCTAGAACCTGCAAACAGGGTAGCATAAATTATATTTAGGGAAAATACATAATAAGGTGGTTCAGACAAACCGTTTTCGACAATCCCTTTAATAAAAATCCTGGATTAAGGTATCAAAATGTCCGACAATACACTTGATATAATAGAACTTTTGTTGACGGCCCAGATATACAACCAGAACCAAGTATTGGATGTCAACGATCTTCCAAAACCCATAAGGAAACACTACTGGAAAAAAGAGGCCAAAGGAGTACCACGACCAATTCATGTATCTCTTACTGATGTGAATAAACTGTATGGAGAAAGTGAAACCAAAAAAGCGTTAAAGGGTCTTCCTTTCGTGGAAATCGACGAAGTTGGTTACAAGATCAAATTAACTTCTCTTGACATGGCCATTAGCTGGTTCGAAAAACAGGATACCGCCAGGCGTATCGAAGAAAACCCTGCACTGGCCTATTACTTTGAGAAAGCTGAAAAAGAAGGAGTCAGCTACAATAAAGCACGGGACAGCACCAAACCCAAGGAAGTTGACAGGGAATGGATAGAATCTCTCAAAGCCGAGGTGATGGAGGAAGAAGGCGGGGAAGATATGCTCAAACTGGCACAACTCCTGGCCCCGGAAGATATACAGCAGGGTATGTCCGAACTAATCCTCACAAAAAAACAGGAATCCGAAGTTGACAAGATCGTCAAAGCCATCAAGTTTCGGGATTACCTGAAAGAAATAGGGCTGTACGATGTGGGCAAGGTGTTGCTGGTCGGACCGCCGGGTACCGGGAAAACATCAGTTGCAAGAGCACTATCCGAAATGTTATCCATTCCTTTTGTTGAAGTCAAATTATCCATGATTACCGACCAGTACCTTGGTGAAACAGCAAAGAATATTGACAGGGTATTTGAACTGGCAAAAAAACTCAATCCCTGCATTCTTTTTGTAGATGAATTCGACTTTATTGCAAAAACCCGGACCTCGGACGAACATGCGGCCCTGAAAAGAGCTGTCAACACCCTTCTCAAAGCAATAGATGAAATCAGTCTCACAAGAGACGGAGTACTTTTGATCGCTGCTACCAACCACCCTCACATGCTGGATTCAGCTGCATGGAGGAGATTTGATGAAATACTTGAATTCCCCCTTCCGGATTATGACATGAGGAAAAATATTCTTGACATTGTCACAAGACATATCAAGGGAAACTTTGACACTGCAGCAATTGCCGAGATTACAGAAGGATATACCGGATCCGATCTGAGAGTGGTGATCCGGGAGGGTGTTCTGGATGCCCTGCTCGAGGAGCGGCGCGAGCTCAGTAACAAAGACCTTATTGATGCGGTGGAATCATTCAACAATCGTTCACATATAAAATCCGAGAAATACCTCCAGCAGTATGACAGGGTGTCTTAAGTGAAAGTGACATTGTTGGGCACAGGAGATGCTCCGGGCACACCGATCATCGGTTGTAACTGCCTCACCTGCCAGGATGGACTAAAGGGAGGTAAAAGCAATCGTCTCAGATGTTCTATTCTTGTAGAATCCGAGAAAGGTACAATTTTGCTGGACACCGGGCCCGACCTGCGCCAGCAATTGCTTGAGCACAATATAAAGCATGTAGACGGAGTTATATGGACCCACGGCCATTATGACCATTTTACCGGTTTTGGGGAATTTCACCGGGTGCAGAGAAAGGTAGATGTATACGGCCTTGCTGAAACCCTTGACTATATCTTAGAATACCTGGCCTTTTTGAGACCCAGAAGAAACAATGTGAAAATCAATGAAACCTTTGAAATTATAGGTCTCAGGATTACTCTTTTTGAAGTCAAACACAGACCGGTAAGCAACCCGGTAGGTGTAATTATAGAAGAAAATGGAAAAAAAGTGGTATTCACAGGAGATTGCGAAAGGCAAATCCCTCAAAAGAGCCTTGAAATGATTGACAGTCCTGACCTTTTAATTGCCGATGCGATTGTACCGGATTCAGACGTATTGCATATCAAAAAACATATGGATGCAAAGGATGCACTGGAACTTGCCCAAAAAATAAAGGCAAAAGAGGTCGTTTTCACCCACATAAGCCACTTTTTCAAACCCCATTCCATCGCAGCACAGGAATTCCCAATGGGCTACGATGGAATGCAGTTTGTGATATGATGTCAGCGTTTTTTATCTTTTTTCCAGTCTTCTTCTGCCATCCGTATCGTTTCATTCAGTTTTCTACGGTTTCGCAGGAAATTCCCAATGACCAGAAGCACGCCTGCACCAAGTATTGATGTACCGATCAGCAGGTTACGGGGTGCATCCTCTGAATAGAATTTGAGATAGAGGGTCTTAAACTTAATTTCTTCTTCCTCTTCTTCTTCCTCGGAAGACAAGAGGCCTTTTGCAAGAGAAGATAGTGACGTAGAAGTATCCTGACGCAGGTTATCCCAGACAATTACTTCCCTGCCCTGTCCATCTACATATCTGGAATCAGGTCCTGGTTCGACCTTCCCGATAAACTGGTTACCTGTTGTATATCCTTCTGGAAGGACTACCCTGACAGTGGAAAGGTGTGATGGCACATACATGAAATCCTGTCCCATAGGCACTTCCATAGTATAAGCCACAAAACCTGTAAGACTCTGATTGAAAGAAATTACCTGTTTGGTCTGTCCGGACTCAGATTCTTCAGAAAGGGTATAGTCTATCGAATCCGTTTGCTCAGATGTGGAAAGCTGTCTGACTGTTGCAGCTGGATTACCGTTATTTCCCCCGGGTCTGGCCAAAATTACAATATTTGAAAGTACATCAGAACCTGTATTTGTAATATCTTCAAGGGGAACTACCTCAAGACGATTTACATTCTCAAGTACATAAACCGCTTTTACAGGCGAATCGGGGTAAAGGTAGAAAGTAGTCGTATTAATTCCACACTCACATGAATTATTAGCAATGAACGGATCCAGTGTATACTCCGATGCATTGGTTGTTTCAGCGGTATCATCCACAGGTATAATGTCATCGATGCAACCACTAAAATAGATAGCTGAAGTGAGTATCAGAAATAGGACTACCGCTTGTTTTCGCATTATACTATCCACCGATTGATTATTTAAAAAAGTTATCGGTGTCCAAGAAAGGAAGGGTTTGCCCCTTCACTCATTCTTCGACTACCGTAAGGATAACACCCATGCTTTCAAGGGCTGCAGCAACTTCATTATAGGCTACAAAGAGTTCCTTCTTCTGATCACCCATTTCCGATGCAGGAGGTTCAGAGGCAAACCAGATCTCCTTATCGGTGGTACCACGTGTTATGGATACACAGGAGAGCATATCCGCCTGCACAAGACGGTATACTGAATCCACTCCGGTAGGAGTTACCCAGGCAGCATAGGAAGATCGCAGGGCTTCAACGAACCTGTGCCAGTTCACAGAAGCCGAACTTTCCAGCCGCACATGCAGATGTGCTCTTTCACCGACAAGTTGCTCATCGATTCTCTTGAGGAATTTCTGGAATTTGGGATCGTCTTCCTCAACTGTAACTGCTGCTTCAGCTGCCAGGTTCTTTGCCTCTTCCTTGAAGAAAGGAGCAAGGTTGACAGCACTGGATGGTTTTGTTAGCAGGGACACTCCGAAAAAGGCAACTGCGCTAAGTCCCATGCCAGCAATGACACCGTGGTTCATCAGGACCGGGTGAACCGTCTGGAGATATGCGGGAGCCATTGGAGCTGTCATGTAAATATCATAAACGATAAGGCTGATCTGGACAACTGCACCCACAATAAGACCTGCCATGGCACCTTCCTTGGTAGCACGCTTCCAGTAAAGACCTCCCATCAGGGGGAAAAAATAGGAAGCACTGGCAATATATGTGGCTATATGGATAGCCTCAAGGATACTGGTAATGAAAAATGAGCCCACTGTCGCTGCAAGGACTATGAAAAGCACACTGAGCCTGTTGACCGCAAGCATCTGTTTCATGGTGGCATCCGGTTTAATGAAACGTTGATAGATATCACGGGACACACAGGATGCACCGGAAGTTGCAAAGGTATCCGTGCATGACATAGCAGCAGCAGCCAGGCCTATCGCACTCAGGGCAACAATGAATGGGGAAAAGTTTTCAAGCACAAAAACAAGCAATGCCGGTTCTGCCTGGGCCATTCCCATAGGGAAACCTGCAGCCGGTATTTCCGGGTAAATGGAGCTCAGAGCGATGGCAATTACCGCACAACCTGCAAATACAATTGTTATCAGGAGGGAACCCAGAAGCAGCCCATTACGTGCGGATTTAGAATCACGTGCTGCCCATACTTTCTGCCAGGGGTCCTGCTCGGTGATCCAGCCGGGAACTATTGCAAATAAAAATATCAATACCATCGGAATTCCAATGGACAGAGGGTTCCACCAGCCAGAAGAAACATTGGAAAATAGCTCGCCTGCGTTGGCAGGAGCATCGACAGCACCACCTGTAGCTGCTCCTACAGAAACAATTGCGATGACTATCGTGAATACTGAGAGGAAAAGGAACTGCACCACATCAGTCCAGACAACCGCACTGAGACCTCCTAAAGTCACATAAACAGAAACTGCCAGTGCAACAATCAGGGCTGCATACAATGGATCAAACCCATAGAATGTCTCAAGCACCAGAGCAAAACCTTTGATATCAGCCACTGCAAAAAGGATCATGACGATGGTTATTATGATACCAATCGGCGCCCTGATGGCTGAACTGTAACGTTGTTCAAGTAATTCTGCCTGGGTTATTGCGGGCAGATTCTTAATCTTCTTTACAAAGATAGCAATTATCAGAAGAGCAAGAATATTGGGAGCCACAAAGCCCCAGATCGAACCCATTCCCTGCAGCATAAAGAATGCAATGACTGCAAGCAGACCTCCTGCGGTCAACCAGGACGCTGCTGAGGAGAATCCTACCCCGACCGTCCCGATACGTCTGCCGGCAAGCCAGAAATCGGTTACTGTGTTTTGTTTTTTGGTGAAATACCAGCCTATACCAATCAGTCCAACTAAGTAGACTGCCAATAAAATCAAGAATAATTGAGAACTTTCCATAATAATGCCTCCAATCTTATGAAGATTTACTAAATAGCATCGGCTTATTGATGATACATAGATTATTTAGTATATAAATCTTTTAAAAAAAGCCCTTAGCGACACCCATATAAATTACCCTTCAAAACAGAATGTTATGAAAATAATTACCCTTACAACAGATTTCAAGGATCTCTATCCTGCCTCCATGAAAGCGGTTATCCTGGACATGTGCGAAGATCCGACATTCATCGACCTGACACATGGTATAAAACAGGGAGATATATTATCTGCAGCTTTTGCCCTTTACACCACCACACACTTTTTCCCGGCCGGTACTATCCATCTGGCAGTGGTGGACCCGGGGGTCGGTACCAGCAGAAAAGCCATTATTGTACGCGCAGCAAATCATTACTTTATCGGGCCTGATAACGGACTGCTTATCCCTGCTGCACGCAGGATGGGCGAGATAGAGGTTTTCGAGATTGGAGAAAAAGCCATGCTGGACAGGGTATCCAACACATTTCATGGTAGGGACATATTTGCCCCTACAGCCGGTTTGTTGGCATCTGGCTATAAGGCAGAGGATATAGGCCAGCCTTTAGAGACCTTTGAAGAACTTAGTTTCGGAGAAGTCAATGCAGCTGTGGACAAACTTTATGGTAAAGTGCTATACATCGACAGTTTTGGGAATGTGATCACAAATATTCCGTCAAAGATGCTGGAAGCCTTTGCCAAACCCGCAGAAAAGTTACTCGTGCAGGGAAATGTAGCGTCTTATTCCCCGACATATGGCAAAATAAAAAAGAATGAATTGCTAATCCTTACAGGCAGCCATGACTTTCTGGAAATAGCTGTCAATGGTGGAAATGCTGCAAAAAGACTGGATATTACAGGCCATCCGGAAATCCGGATAGAAAAATGATCACATCCATTCGTAATGACGCAACGTCTCCAGGTTGTAATCATACAGTAAGCTGTTTTCAGCATAACCGAAGAAAAGGCATTTATCACATTCATTCACGGTTTTTGCCATGGTTGCTTTACTTGTCTTCCAGGCATTTTCCACACCCTGTCTGATATCAGCAAGAGGCTGGCGATGAACCCGGCATGTTTCCACCATGCCATCACAACCCACATTCAGGATAATATCAGGAGCATGGCATTTGAAAGACGGTTTTCTGTCACGTACCATTTTGAGATAGGTAAGGGAATTAATAATTGGATAACCCTGTGATTTCATCCCTATCAGTGAATCCAGAGCTCTGCGATATGCTGCACGGTCTTTGACCTCCATGTTACCCCACACATCATCCTTAATATTTTCAAATTCATACAGAGGTTCAAAAGAAATCCTAGCACCTATCTCTGATGCAAAGTACACAAGATCGGTCAGTTCATCCACGTTCTTAGAACTTATAACACAATTCAACAGGACAGGACGTTCCATAATCTCAACACTTTTCTTGATACCGGGAAGAATATGGGAAATATCGATACCCCTTATCTCCCTGTAACTTTCCAGCCCGTCTACTGAAATCGAAAGGAAATCAAGGTTTGAAAGAGCAGGCAAGCGTTTTTCCAGAAGCATACCATTGGTTACCAGGGAAGTTATTATGCCTTTTGAATGAGCATGTTCCAGAATATCTGGAAGGTCTTCTCGAAGCAGAGGTTCCGTTGTCCAGGCATTGTAAACACCTATACCAAAATCTGCAGCCCCGTCAAGCATTTGAGCAATCTCTTCAAATGTCATATCCGGTTTTTCTTCTTTCCAGTATTCACAGAAAGGACATTGCATATTGCAACGGGAATTTACACCGTGTGACAGAACATAGGGACGCCTACGCATTTTCATTTGCCATATAGCACGCAGAGTAGATACAATTGAGAAACTGGACATTGACCACAACCTTGTTGGTCAATACAGATAAAGTCGACTGTTTATTTTAAAAAAGGAAAGGGGTGTCCGCCGTAGCGGACAAAGTGAGGAAATTATCCAAAGAGTGCACCAAGACCGGCCATGCCGCTCTCTTCTGATTCGTCTTCTTCCTCTTCTTCCTCTGCCTCAGCTGCCTCTTCTGTAGCTTCAGCAGGTGCTGCTGCTGGTGCCGCTGCTGGTGCTGCTGCAACTGCTGCGGTGCTCATAGCTTCTTCGATGTCTACATCTTCAAGAGCTGCAATGAGAGCTTTTGCACGTGCGTCGTCTACATCGGTACCTGCTGCCTCAAGGACAGCTTTTACTGCATCTTCAGTAACATCTTTTCCAGCGTTGTGGAGTAAAAGTGCTGCATATATATATTCCATTGTGAATCACCTGTAATTAATCTTAAATCTCATCCGAAAAGTGCTCCAAGACCGGCCATACCGCCCTCTTCTGCATCTTCTTCTTCCTCTTCTACTTCTTCCTCAGCTGCTTCTTCAGCAGGCTGTTCCTCAACTGTTGCAGCTGCACTTTGTGCTGCTGCACCCAGAACAGATTTGAGATCCTCGTCCACTGCATCTTCATTGTTTGCAGATACAGCAGATGCGAGTGAAATCATCTGTGAATGTGCTTTTCCAAGCAGGGAATCCATGATCTCTGGTTCCAGTACTGTTGCATTGATACCAAGGTTCATTGCTTCGGAAGATGCCTTGGAGATCAAAGTGCTGATTGTAGCGGTTGTTGGGTATGCTACATTGACTGCCAGATTGAAAGCCTGTCTGGACGCTGCGGCAATATCGGAGAAGTATTTATCATTGTCAATTGCCAGTACATCGGGAGTAAAGATAGAACCGTCCTCGAAAACTGCATGAAGGTCAAGTCCCACTTCTATAGGGAATATTTCAAGCCTTGCAAGCATTGAAGCAAGGTTCTGGGATACTACATTACCTTCTTCTGTAACAACCTTGTTTTCACTGACTACAACTTTACCGCCATCGATGGATGCCGGGATTCCAGCACTCTGGAGGTCTCCGAGAATGGGACCCGGCGGGAAACTGGTTGGACCTTTTTCCACCTTAATATCCTGAGGAGCAATTGCACCTGCCTTTATTGGCGAAGGAGTCTTGCTCTGCTCAAGCAACTTATAGAGTTTGAAAGGATTCTCATTGGTGAAAATTAGTGCACACTGTTGATTAAGATAATCAATCATTTCAGAACAATCTTTTGAGGAGCTTTCCAGTGCCCTGTTGACAAGAGTGTTCCTGCATACTTTGAGGACTGCCACATCTTTCAGTTCACGTCTCATAGCCTGGAGTTGTTTGGCCGGGATACCTCCCACACCTACAATACCAAACAAAGGATATTTTTCGATGAGAGCCTTTATGTCCTCTATTTCCTGTTTTTTCCATTGAGGGATATGTTCACTGTGGTGAAGCTCTTCTTCCATCATATCACCCTCAAAGATTTGCCCATTGTGGTTGTAACATATATGGACTTGAGATTCTGTTTACCTTTATCAAGTACAGACTCAACCCTATTCACAATGCTTTCAATGTTCTCTGCTATTCTTTCTGCATCCATGTCCCTTCTTCCCACTGCAACGTGGAAAGTGAGTTTATCCTTGGAACGAATGCGAATAGAATTCTTGGAGGATCTAATCATGTCCGCCACATTTTTATCTGGCGTAAGTGGGACAGGCATCTTACCTCTGGGACCGAGAATTGCACCAAGGGTTTTACCGATAAGTGGCATGTACTGCACTTCGGCAATGAAGAAGTCACATTCATTAGCAATGGAACGTGCGCGACTTTTGTCATCTGCGAGGTCATTAATATCTTCCTCGGTGAAAACATAGTCACAGCCCGCTTCCTTTGCCTGAAGGCCTACTTCACCCTTTGCAAAAACAGCGATCTTAAGGTCCTTGCCAAGGCCATTGGGCAGATAAATTTCTTCATCTACACGATATTTGGGCTGGCTCATGTCAAGGTTTTTTAAATTGATGGCAAGATCCACACTTTCCGCAAAATTGCGCTGTGGGGATTCCTCAAATAACCTTTCGACTGTGTTTAATATAGATTCTTCTACCATACTGTACCTCCCGTAGTGATCATCAGCCACAAAGGCCTCCTACGGAACGATTTATTGTCATCTATACGGGCTCACCAATATAGGACAATTATTTTTAAACCTATCGGTCAAATGAAAAGCATGGAGTTACCATGCTTCAGAGGCAAGTGCCTCATCAAATTTACCTTCATCAATTGCCTTCTGGCAATCCCGGGGATCCATTCCTTCACCGGTAACTCCCATTGGCACACATGTACCTAGAACTTCCTTGATGCCTGCTTTCATTTCATAGGAAAGAAGGTCATCCTTTTTCATGCGGGCTATCTTGGCAAGCTGGGTGATACTGAGATTTCCTACAATTTCACTGCTACCTTCTTCACCTGCGCCTTTCCCGACACCGGCTTCCTGAAGGACAAGAGCGGCTGTTGGAGGAGTACCTACTTCTATCTCCACACTTTTGTCATCAGCCACAATGACCTTTACAGGAACCTGCATTCCATTGTAATCACTGGTCTTTTCATTTATAGTGTCAACAACTTCCTTAATGTTCACACCCAATGGTCCGAGCGCCGGGCCCAGTGGTGGACCCGGATTTGCTTTACCGCCGGGAACCAATGCTTCAACAACACTTGACATTAATCATCACCTTTTAATTTTGATTGAAATAATTATTTTTAATTGGGTTTACTCCTCTTCTTTGCGGAGTATTCTCACTGTATCCCCACGAATAGTGATGGGGATAGGTACCACAGCATCGAAAAGCTCGACAGTGATTTCTTCATGTCCTTCATCAACACGTTTGACACGTGCTTTTTCTCCCTTGAAAGGACCTGAAGTAACCTCTATGATCGCGCCTTCCGTGATTCCTGTAACCGTCGGTTTGGGAGTCAGGAAATGCATGATTTCTTCCATGCTCGATTGACCTTTCACAAGAGCCCTTGCATGTGGAACTGTCTGAATAGCCTGTTCGACCTCACCTGGATTGGAAGATTCCGCAAGTACATAACCCTTAAGCTCATCCGGTGCAAGAAGGGCCCGTATATCCAGATTCTCCTTTTTGGCCACTTTGGCCAACATTCCGGCAACTGAGCGTTCCTGGTTTGCAGTCGTCTTTATCACGAATATAGCGCTATCTTCACTCATAGAGTTACACCCATGTCGGCAATTCGGTCAGCAAAATATAGACCACAAAG
This sequence comes from Methanohalophilus mahii DSM 5219, assembly GCF_000025865.1. NCBI lineage: Archaea > Methanobacteriati > Methanobacteriota > Methanomicrobia > Methanosarcinales > Methanosarcinaceae > Methanohalophilus > Methanohalophilus mahii. The sequence goes on along the minus strand of NC_014002.1, from coordinate 209,099 downwards.
CCAACAATGCCGATTACTATAATCCCTGCACCTGCAACTTTTGAGATCATGAGGAACTCGTCCCGTGCAGGCTTTCTGGCAAGTTTCAGCACCCTGTAATAGGACTTCAGGATCTGGCTGACACTGCGATTGTTCATTGCTGATTTTAATATGTTCTCTGCCAAAATATCCACAACCGATAAACGTTGAATAATTGGTATGGAAGTAGTTAGAGTAAAATTATGCTATAAAACTATAGCGCCACTCACATAACCTTATATGTAAAATATCTTTCGATTGGAGGAATATGATATCCAAAATAGAAAATGCAGGAAAATCATCCCACAAAGTCTATTCCATACCTCCTTGTAACGTTCTTTGCCCCGCCGGGGCCATATATCTGCGGTGATTTGACACCTGTCACGACTATCATTGTGCGTACTGTGTGTTCCAGCTCCGGATCGACCTGTGCACCCCATATAAGCCTTGCACCAGGGTCTATCCTGCTATAGACTTCCTGAACTACTCCTTCTGCTTCTGAAACAGTCATATCCTGACCGCCTACAACGTTGACAAGTGCAGATGTTGCACCGGAGATATCCACATCAAGAAGCGGACTGCGTAATGCTTTCTGAACGGATTCGCTGGCCTTACTATCACCATCAGCCTCACCCAAACCAATCATGGCAACGCCACCGTTCTGCATGACGGTACGTACATCGGCAAAGTCAAGGTTGACAAGACCGGGTTTGGTAATCAGTTCGGTAATTCCCTTTACAGCCCTCATCAACACTTCATCCGATACCTTGAATGCGGCCTGCAAAGGCAAACGTGGCACTACTTCCAGTAGTTTGTCATTGGGTACTACAATTACAGTATCCGCCACATCCCTGAGTCTTTCCAGTCCTGCTTCAGCATTGGTGCGGCGCACCTCTCCCTCTACTGCAAAGGGCAGGGTCACAACCGCGATTGTAAGAGCACCTGCATCCCTGGCAGCCTCTGCGACAACTGCTGCGGAACCGGTCCCGGTACCTCCACCAAGCCCGGCTGTGATGAATACCATATCGGTTCCATCGACCACTTCAGTGAGTTCATCAATACTTTCAAGTGCAGCATCCTCTCCAATTTGAGGTAAACTGCCGGCGCCCAGGCCACGTGTCTTTTTCTTGCCGATCAGTATCTTATTATCACAGATAACATTCAGAAGGTGTTGAGCATCAGTATTGAGGGCTACAAGTTGTGCTCCCTTAATTCCCTCATTCGTCATCCTCTGGATGCTGTTCGAACCTCCTCCGCCACATCCAATAACTTTAATATTGGTATGCATACCTTTCAAAACCGCTTCGATCTCCGCATTGACATCCTTCGGTCCCGATGGTTCGGAACTTACTTGTCTCTCTTCTGCTGAGCGAGCTAATGCCTCTTCAACAATGGATTTCATACTCAATTTCCTCCACGAGCACAAAGATAATCATGAATTCAACGAATCATATTTTTCAGGACAAGATCTTTTGTAATTGTCTCATGAACCATATCCGGATGGATAATATTTCCATCAACCTCAACAGGAATTCCCCTGGCAAGTTTACCAAACAGAGGTCCTCCGGGAACGCCTATACTCTCCGCTTTTATCGGATTGAACTTCCGGTATGTAAGATACAATAGATTGTCCTCTCTAATATACTCAATTTCATAATGTTCTTTTAGTATTTTAATGCATTCATCTATTATATGAGTCTGCAAGTCTTCTGCATCTTTCTTTTCAAATAACAGGAAAGAGCCCCTGTAAGTACCGTTGTCCCTCTGCAGGTATACAAGCGGATATTCCTGCAGCATACCCAGGAAACGGTCCGGGTTACTCTTCCAGGTATAGTGGATCAGTCTCTCATCTATGATTAATTCAACCGGATCCGGGACAACATCAGGCGAAGAGTTTTCCAGATCTTTTCTGAGAACATCTGTAAATAACGGTGGTGTCGTGGGTTCTATGTCCCTGGATCGTACCATGATATTCTTGAACATAACCCAAGGGATATTTCCAATCTGCTGAATATCACTCTCCCTCAAAACCAGCAGATAATTTTTCCGGGCAAGATCATCCAGATGCTCTTTATCAGAAGATGAAATGGCCTTCCTGTCCATATAAACAAAATCCGCACCTGATTTATCCACTGCCTGGCTAAAAAAGGATTCATCAACAAATTTCAGCTGGTAGGAAGGAATATTATGGCCAAATGTCACATTATTGCTAAGAACAATCTCTGATTGCCTGGCTGCATAATGTCCACCCCCAAATCCCAGAGCTATTGGCAGTTTTTGAGGATAGAAGGAAAGTATGGACCTGGCGAGAACTTCTGCGGCCCCTTTATCATCCCACTGCACAGGACCACTGCCAATCTCTGCATAGATAGAAGGTATTTGCAGGTCTGTAGGGCCGTGATGTGTGGATTCCATAGACACATCATAGTCCATACCTGCAGAATAGGACTGTATCTGCATCAGTAAAGGTTTCAGGGCAGAGGAATAAGCAATGGAAAGTTTTCCGGGATGGCCACCGAATTTTGCCTCCGAAGGATTGCCTGTAAAGTGGGCGGTGAGAAGTTTACGGCCATCATCACTTTTATGTTTGGAAGCAAAAATGAAACATGAAGGAAGAAATCCAAGTTCTCCCAGTTTTCCGTCCAGGCCGTCCTGAAAGATATGGTGGATGGAAACTTCCACAAGCAGGAACTTTCCGGATTCATATATACTGGTTATATCCTCATAAAGAGGCTCAAAGGATTGCGTTTCCCATTCATCCATTTCCAGAAGATGGGACATTATGTTCATACTCGCAGCATCCACACTGGAGCATACAATCGTTGGTTTTGGAATTGACAGTTGTGACATGATAACAGACCGGTTTTAATTTACTTTGAAGCCGTCCTTATACCTTACCTTTTTGCTGGTCGGTTCTTTTTCAGGTCAAACACCCATCTGCTGACACCACGTGCTACATTGCCGCATCTTCGCACACCAATTATTTCGTAACCTGCATCCTTAAAGGCTTGTTTTGATTTTGCTATATCCTCAGCTACCTGAAAAGTATAGAAATGCATCATACCTCCTTCTTTCAAAAGAGGGGAGAGTAAAGAAAAGAAATGATCCTGCCCATAAGGAGTAGGAACTATGAGTCTGTCAAACTTCATGTCAAGAATTACCGGAATATCCCGGGCATCCGCATTTATAGGATAGATATGTCCCTTAAAGTTATTCAACCGTATATTCTCAGCCAGCCAGTGGCATGCATACCGGTTCTTTTCGACACAGAAAACACGTACATCCCTTATAGCAGCAGGGATTGCAAACGGGCCCACCCCACAAAAGGCAACCAAAACATCTTCCCGGGGAAGAACCAGGGATGTTACCCTGTGCCTCTCATAACCCAGCCGGGGATTAAAAAATACTTCCGAAAGGTCCAAACGATAGCGATATTTGAATTCCCCGTGTGTAGTTACAGTACTGCCACCCAGCAAAATTTTAAAATCTGAAACACGATGATCGCCTTTTACTCGACTTATTTTGTTAAGAACTGTCCCGATATTACCTCTCATAGACACAACTTTTGTTGCAATCATTTCAGAATAGTCCCACAGTTCAGGAGGAATACTGACAATTGCAATGTCACCGACCACATCAAATCGATTAGGGATATATTCAATCAAGTCTGCAGGAACTTCCTTTTCCACGAGAGTTTTGAGACTGTTTTTACTCATGCTTTCACTTGGTTATCAAACGATGATTACATATTTAAATCAATTAATCCAATATTCTCAGGAGGAGTGGATTCAATATGCCAGTTGCAAAATACAAAGGAGTCGTACTTGCAGATAGTAAAGTTACCGAGAAAGTAGAAGGAAACCATTATTTCCCGCCGGAATCGGTCAATATGGAATATTTCAGAGACAGCGATACAGTAACTGTCTGCCCCTGGAAAGGCAAGGGCAGTTATTATGATATCGTGCTCGAAGATAGCACACTGAAGGACGGTGCGTGGTATTACCCGCAACCAAAACCTGCAGCATCAAACATTAAAGGATATCTGGCATTTGATACACGGGGTGGAGTGGAAATCACCGACTGATTCAAACACTTACATCCCTGGTCATTATTATTCGATCAGAAAGTTGTTTAGAAGGATTTCAGGGATCGGATGTGCATGAATTCATAGAAGCCAAAGTCAGACAGTTCCCTGCCAACCCCACTTTGCTTCATACCCCCAAAGGGCATGCATGCATCCGGTTTGAAGAAACCGTTTATCCCGACAACGCCTGCCTGAATCCTTTTACCGATCTCCAGCAGATGATCCGAATCCCCACCCCAGATACTTGCACCCAGCCCATAGGGAGTGGCGTTTGCAACCTTTATCGCTTCAGCTTCATCTTTCACGGAGATCAGAGGAGCAACCGGCCCGAATGTTTCCTGACGCATCACATCCATGTTATCAGTAATTCCGGAAAGCACAACCGGGGAATAGAAAAATCCTGCACCTTCAACCAGCCCGCCATCAAGTTCAACCTTTGCACCTTTTTCAATGGAATCTGCCACCTGGGAACCCAATCTGTGCATTTCTTCTGCCCGTACAAGGGGACCAATATCCGTGTCCTCTTCCAGCGGATCACCAACCTTCATACGACGTGTTTGCTCAATGAAGTGTCTTTTAAATTCCTCCATCAATGATTCTTCCACGACAAAACGCTTGGCAGCAATACAGGTTTGACCTGTATTGATAAACCTTGCAGCCGCTGCCGCCTTTGCAGCCTTTTGTACGTCAGCTCCTTCAAGGACAACGAAAGGATCGCTACCTCCGAGTTCAAGCACGTATTTCTTCAGGGATGAAGCTGCTTTCACAGCCACCCTGCGCCCGGCTTCAGTTCCTCCTGTAAAGGACACTGCGGCAATTTCGTCAGATGAGATCAGGGAAGAAGCTGTCTTGCCATCAATCAGGAGAGTTTGGAATACACCTTCCGGCAATCCGGCCTGTTGCATTATTTCTTCGATTTTCAGGGCACATGCCGGCACACTGGATGAATGTTTGAGCAGGATGGTATTGCCACCGGCCAGAATATGGGAAGCCGCACTGAGCACCTGCCAGAAGGGAAAATTCCAGGGTTTTATGCACAGAACCGGACCCATCGGTTCAAAGAATACACTGGAATAGGTCGCATCGGTATCTTCCACACGTGGTTCCATAAAGGAAGGTGTCCTGTCAGCATAATAATCAAATGTCAGGGCACATTTGGCAATCTCGCCCAAGGACTGTTTGAGGGGTTTTCCCATCTCCCGGGTGATCAGTTCTGCACATTCCTGCTTGCACTGGCGCAACATCCTGGCAACCTGACGCAGATAATCACACCGCACATCGACATCAAGGGATTTCCAATCCAGAAATGCATGATATGAGTTCTCAAGGCGGTCACTGACAGCTTCCGAATTGTGCATAGAGAAGGATTCCACCAGCTCCCCGGTTGATGGATTGATTGATTCCATGGATGGCATGCAGAAAAGTATGTACTTGCAATATAAGGAATTTTGCCAGCCTTTAGTCCTTCCCGGTATTTAGATCACAATATCTTCTGCTGGCTTCCGAGCCCAGACTGCGACGGTAATCCGATCGGACCTGCTTTCTGGAAGTTCTGACCATCAATTCTTCCACTTCCTCTTCAGAAAGACATTCTTCGGTATCATTGTTGTAATCTGGTGCATCGGACATGATTGTTTGGATTTGGTTCTGTGAAATATTATAGTTTTTGGAGAATCCTTAAAGAAAATATTAAACTGTGCCGGGATTACAATACCTATAAATCCTTCCACATCCCATCCAAATAGCTATGCAGCAGTTACTCGACACGGCTGAAAAGATACGGTCAATGGAGATTCGCGGGGCAGGCAGAATTGCAACTGCAGCTGCTAAGGCACTGCGGGATTATGTGGAAATGCTGGAAACCTCGTCCTTTGAAGAATTTGTAGCGAAAGTAGAAAAAGCCAAATCCATTCTTATTGAAACCCGACCCACAGCTGTCTCCCTTCCCAATGCGGTAATGCTGGCGGGCAGTTATGATGCAGAAACTGTGGAAGAGGCACGCAGCCAGATCCTAGATAATGCCACAGAATTTATCCGAAACGCCGACAATGCCCTTGATAACATAGGAGAGATCGGTGCAAAACGCCTCCGGGACGGGGATACCGTCATGACCCACTGCAATTCCCATGCAGCCCTTGCAATCATAAAAACCGCCCACAAGCAGGGAAAGAGAATAAAAGTTTATGCGACCGAGTCCCGACCTCGCAGACAGGGATTTATTACAATAAAAGAACTCAGTGACGCCGGAATTGACACAACCCTCATCGTAGACTCGGCAGTGCGATATACAATGAAAAATGTGGACACTGTAATAGTGGGTGCAGATTCAATAACCGTAAATGGTGCTCTTGTTAACAAGATCGGTACATCCCAGCTGGCCCTGGCAGCCCATGAAGCACGTGTCAACTTCATATCTGCAGCCGAGACCTACAAATTCAGTCCTTCTACCCTTTTTGGTGACCTGGTGGAAATAGAGGAACGTGACCCTGATGAAGTTATTCCCAGCGATAAACTTGGTGATATGCCAGATGTTAAAATAAGCAACCCTGCCTTTGATGTCACACCATCAGAATATATTGACCTGATCGTGACCGAAGCGGGAGCGTTTCCCCCGGAGATGGCCTATGTGATAATAAAAGAACACCTGGGCTGGGAACTGAAAAAAATGGGATGAATCAATCCCGTTTTCCCACAGCCGCCAGGTAAACCACGAAATGTTTGTCCCCGTCAAGGCCAAGCAGGGAATTCAGTTCATCATCCTTAAAAGCGGCAACAGCACAAACACCACATTTTACCGCCTGTGATGCCAGATAGAGATTCTGGCAGACATGCCCGGCATCCAGATGCAGGTAACGGTAACCCCGCTCACCATACCGCCAGCCCATTCTTTCAGAAATAGCAACCCATATGAAAACAGCCCCACAGTTGTGCACGAAAGACTGATCCAGACATGCATGGGCCACCTTTGACATGATATTCTCATCCTGTTGTTCTTCAACAATTGAATGTTCCAGTGCAAGGTATCGGTACAAACCCTGCTCCAGCCCTTCAACATTGCCAATCGAAAGATAGGTTTCAAAGGAATGTCTTGCACCCGCTGAAGGAACGGTACGGAAAGTGGCCACATCATCCATTACTTTTTTTACTCCCTGTGTGGCCCAAAGCAACCAGGCAAGATCCTGAAGGGAGAGGGAAGATCCTGTGAAATTCCTTATACTGCGGCGGGCTTCAATAGCTCTTTTAAGATCAACCGAATCCATTTCCAAACCGTCAACTTCGGGAAGGGATATCAGGGACCTGTCTGCATCAGGTGCTATTTCGAGGGGCGGAGGGGAACGACCCAGCATCTGAGGGGACGGGTCCAATTCACCAAATCTGGTTGCTTCCATGAAACGTTTGCCTTCTCCTGTCATCCAGTACACCTTCAATATGCAAGTTTGCCAAAGGGAGATTTCTCGTAATAATTCACAAAATTCTCGACCATGTTATCATTCTGTACCTCAGAGCCAAATAAGAGGTTTGTAATTGAAGGTTTGTTCACATAGTAGATAGAGGGTTCTCCTTCAATTCCACCCATACCAGCAGCCCTATCGATAGCATCATAGAAATTGCCGTACTCATCGATAAGCCCGATACGTTTGGCAGAGACGCCCGTGTAGATTCGCCCGTCTGCTATATCCTTCACTTCACTGACCGTCATATTGCGCCCCTGGGCCACATCCTGTACGAAAAGATTGTAACTTTCCATTATTACACGGTCTGCATATTCTTTTTCTTCATCGCTAAGACCACGCCATGTTCCACCCATATCCTTGAACTCACCTGATTTAGCAACATGGAAATCGATACCTTCCTCCTCGTAATAAGCAGACATGTTACGGAAGGTCCAGATAACCCCTATACTGCCTGTCATTGTATTTCGATTTGCAACTATCAGATCGGTACTGGAAGACACATGATAGGCAGCACTGGCAGCCACATCTCCCATGGAAGTCACAACCGGCACACCTGCCTGTTGGGCTTTTCTTATTTCCGTATTGATCTCTTCTGATGCGGAACCCGAACCACCGCCACTGTTGACCCGCAATACAATCGCTTTTACGCTATCGTCATCAACTGCCTTACGGATACTGGAAGAGATGTCCTCAGATGTGGCATAGCCGAGTCCTGAAGGGACACTGCCGGTCAGCATCGTACCCTGGATATAGATTACAGCCACCCTGTCATTATCGGGGTAAAAATCCCCTCCGGCTGCATAATAGATTATTGCAAAACTCGAACCGATTACCAAAAGCAGGACTGCAATAAGGGCAGCATATTTACCAAAATTACTTTTTTTTTCAGGAGCATCCATCCGGCCTTTGCCGGTTTCATCGGGAGGGGACAAAGGAGGCGAACCGGATAAGGGCTGGTCCTGCACAGGTTCTTCATACGGCTCGTCTTCTAATTCCGTATAAAGCGATTTATCACTGCCTGCAAGAAACCTCTTATTGCCCGAGAAACTTTCGCCCTCATCATTGTTGGTGGGATCGTTTTCGTTCATTGTATTCCTCTATATAAAGGCAATTATCACCCTGAATATTCAAATACCTTCTGACAACCCTCACTTTCCTTAAGAAAAGGAGCGAAATGTATTTTATAATTGTCTCCCATCCCATTGCAAACACATTATTACCATTAATACTGATACAAACGGAGAAATACCATGTCACGCTTTTCACCTGATAAACCCATACTTGTGACCTGTGGATTACCCTATGCCAATGGAATGGCCCACATCGGTCACTTAAGGACCTATATTCCTGCAGACATATTTGTACGCTCATTAAAAAAAATGGGTCATGAAGTTACTTTTGTTTGCGGCTCGGATACCCACGGCACCCCCATCGTATTCAATGCTGAGGAGCAGAATACTACCCCGCAGGCCCTGATCAAGAAATACCATAGCCATTTTGATGAGACATTCAAGTCAATGGGTATCGAATTCGATGCCTTCGGTACAACCGATGATCCAACAAACCATAATCGCACTCATGATATAGTGAACCGTTTGATCGAAAACGATTACGTATACCCCAAAACGATAGAGATCGCATATTGTGCCGGATGCAATCGATTCCTGCCAGACAGGTATGTGGAAGGAGAATGCCCGCACTGCGCAGAAAGTGCCCGGGGTGATGAATGCGATCAGGGATGTGGGAAACACCTGGAACCCGGGGAACTCAAAAATCCCGTCTGTACCATCTGTGGCGGGGTTGCCGAGTATAAGGAACAGGAACACTTCTTCTTTAAATTATCCCAGTTCAATGACTACTTGCTTGAATACCTTGACAGACTTGATGGTACGTCCAATGCCCGCAACTATGCCTTAGGATGGGTAAAGCAGGGACTTGATGACTGGTGTATTACCCGCAATCTCGAATGGGGTGTCAAATTCCCGGGTCGTGATGACCTGGTCGTCTATGTATGGGTGGATGCACCCATAGGTTATATCGCCTTCACAGAGGAATGGGCAAATGCAACCGGTGACAGCTGGGAAAAATACTGGAAGGATGATGGTGAAATAGTACATTTTATCGGCGGAGACATAATCTACCATCACTGTATATTCCTGCCTGCCATGCTTAAAGGTGCTGGTTATTCTCCCGCCTCATCTGTGGTAGCATCAGGTATGGTGAAGATAGAGAACAAAACCTTCTCAAAAAGCCGTGGTTACGTTGTATGGGTCGGTGATGACTACATGCAGCAGGGTTTCCACCAGGACCTGTTGCGTTATTACCTGGCAAGTTACACATCCCATACCAAGGAACTCAATTTCTCCTGGAAGGTATTCCAGGAAAAGACCAATACCGAACTTGTAGGAGTGTTCGGCAATTTCCTTTACCGCACATTACTCTTTGCCTACAAGAACTTCAAGGCCATTCCTGAAGGTAAACTTGATGATGAAGTCATGGAAACCATCCAGAATACCATTGATGAGGCAAGTGAGGCAATGGAAAAGTATGAGTTCAAAAAATATGCAGACAGCGTGATGACCCTTGCTTCCTATGGAAATATCTATTTCCAGTCCAGAGAACCCTGGAACCTGATAAAGGAAGACAAAGAGGAATGTGGCCGCGTACTCAAAAACTGCATGCAGATCGGCAAAGCCCTTACTCTGCTTTATGAACCCCTGATTCCTGAAAAGGCCGGAAATGCCTGGAAACAGCTCGGTATGGAGAGCGATGTACACACAGCACTCTACAGCCAGGGTACCGTGCCTGTTGAATCGGGTACATCCCTTAACAAACCCTCCATCCTCTTCAAGAAAATAGAGGATGAAACCATAGAAAAGATGGAAGCCATTGCCTCACAGCGGGTCAAAGAAGCCAATGAAAAACAAAACCGCAAGAAAGGAGAACAAATAATGACAGATAACGAAGAAATTACCTTCGAAGATTTCGGTAAACTCGATATGCGTGTAGGCACCATTGTTGAAGCTGAAAAGGTCGAAAAGGCCGACAAATTACTCAGGCTGGAAGTTGACATCGGCGAAGAAACACCACGCCAGATCGTTGCCGGAATTGCCCTGACCCATAGCCCCGAAGAAGTAAAGGGCAGACAGGTAATCGTACTGGCCAATCTCAAACCTGCCAAACTCTGCGGTGTCAAATCTTTCGGCATGGTGCTTGCCGGAGTGGATGAAGACGGCGGTGCAATTCTGCTTTCCCCTGAAAAAGAAGCAAAGAATGGAACACAGATTGGCTGATTTCAGCCTGATTTTTTTCCTTTTTACTTTTTTCCAAAATAGAATATTCCCAATCCCATCCAGAATAACATAACAACAAATGCCAGAAGGAGTACAGGTATTGGTCCGAAATAGAATATGAGGGGTACTGAAGCAGCTGTGAACACACCACCGCCTACTATCGGTTCAAATAATAACTGCTTATAACCAAATCCTTCCATAGCTGGGGACCTGTTATCCGGATCCGCTATTCTCATCAGCAGAAGACCGCTTGCTGTCATACCCATAGATTGACCAAAATTACCTATGCTCCTTTCAAACCAGTAAGTTGGCATCATCCTCGGGCCCAGGTATATGAATGCGACCAGGTTCCATACAATCCCGACTGTTGCCAGGATAATGAACGGCATCAGGTTGTTTCCAATGACTGTCAGGGAAAGGGTCGCTATGGCACTGGTTATCAATATATCCAGGGACAAACCCTGTATCCTCATCATTAGTCCCCTGTCCAGTGTTTGGTGGACATCATATCTGTCAAGGAACATCTGAAGGATGATACCCCCGATCATTGCCAGGGGAAAGAGGGGGATATAGGTCATGAGGTAGATATCGGTTGCCTGGCCCCAGGTGATTTTCTCAAGCTGGATAAGTGCCTGAAGGATCACATATCCAATCCCAATCGCAACTCCCACATAGGCAAAATGGAGTGAAAGAGGCTCAATAGATTCAGGTCTCGTCGTGATCTTGCCGGCGGATTCCCTTGCATCAAAATCAATTATGCCGGTCTGGCGACTTGCATCAAGAGAAATTTCTTCAGGGTTTTGCAGTACCATTGTTTTACCGGTCCTGACACCATAATTGAGCATCAAGATACCAAATATGACACCAAAAAGGATACCTACAGTTGCAAGACCAAGGGAAAGATCGCCTGCTTCCTCAAATCCCAGTTCTTCGAAAGTCGCAGCCATTCCAGCAGCCGTACCATGCCCTCCTTCAAAGGATATCTCAATAAGGGCGCCAGCCATGGGATCTATTCCAAAAAACGGAGTTAAAATCAGAATAGTTGCCAGTATCCCGAATACGTACTGTCCCCATGCTATGGTCTGCCCGTGAGTTATCTGAGGACCTGCCAGTATCCACATCTGACGTAGAGAAGGTATTTTTTTGCCAAGAAAGAGTGTAGCGAATATGATATTTATGAAAAGCCCGGGCAAAGCTATCCATACATCAAGCATATACTCAGGAAATAAACCGCCTGAAAGAAAAGTACCGGTGATACCAGCCCAGGAGACCACATTCCCAAGTACCTCTCCACCCAGAAACAAACCCAGAAAACCTCCTATAAGTGAACTGGGAATGAAGAGTTTTTGAAGGGGAGGAGATACCACCCGTATCCATTTTCCAATAAGTAAAACCAGTCCAATTACAATTAAACTAAGGCCTACCGTGCTGGCTGACATTGGACCATATCCCCCAAAAATTTACACGAAAATCACGAAAGACTGCTTACTCCATAACGAGTTCCAGATAGGATTTACGGATGGAATCCTCGGGTTTCAGGCCAAAATTTTCCATCATCGCAAAAATGCGTTTTTTGCTTTCTTCCATATCAGCATCCGAGATTATCTCAAATTCGATGAACTGACCCAGGGAATCCACTTCGTCCAGACATAAGGTGATGTCTCCTATTTTGAAAACATCCCTCACCTTCTGGACCCTCGCAGTTTCTTTGAAACCAAGTCTTTCCAGAATATGTATCATGGCTTCGGCTTCCACATGAGTCTGGATCTCCTCACGACTTTTGGTTACTTCGTCCAGTTTTTTACCCTTGTAGGTCAGGACCTGCCTGTCATTAACAGAACGTATACGCAAAGCTTCGTCCGTTTCTGCAAAATCCCGGTGCGGAGCATTATAGTAAATATCAAAATGCTCCTCTGTCTCCAGGAATTTTGCATCCAGCCTGTCAAGAACTTCACGAGCATGGGAGAGGGTGATACGGGATTTTACTTCTACCTCAAGCATCTCATCACGCCGGTGTGAATTTGGTACCGTAATGGAGCATACCCTTATCCCCGCTTTCACCGAGTTTGCGGAACACAGGCCTTACCTTCATACCGATGTTCACATCCTCTGGTTGTGCTATGATCTGGGATGTGAGCCGTGGGCCTTCCTCCAGTTTCACAATACCCAACACATACGGGGTCTGGTGTTCAAATCCTTCAGCTGCTGAATGAATTATCGTATATGTTACAAGTTCACCTTTGCCGCTGAACTTGTATTCCTCCATCTCCCCGTTCCTTCTGCAAAACGGACAGGTAGTCCTCGGAGGATAATAGTATTCATCACAGTTTCTACAATGGTTACCTACGAGATTATATCTCTGTACCTGCTGTCTCCAGAATCTTGCAACAGACATCTATAATCACCTCTCCCTGCCTAATACATGTACAAGTGCAGTAGCACCGGACCCTCCTACATTATGGGCCAGTCCGATCTCGGCACCCTCTACCTGTCTCTTCCCTGCTTCTCCACGAAGCTGGTTGACAATCTCTGCAGCCTGTTTGATGCCGGTCGCACCCACAGGATGACCACAAGCTTTCAAGCCGCCTGAAGTATTTACAGGAATCTTGCCGCCAATCACTGTATTGCCTTCTTCAACAAATCTGCCACCCTGTCCTTTCTCTACGAATCCAAGGTCTTCGATAGCACATATTTCTGCAATGGTGAAACAATCATGCACCTCTGCCACATCGACATCATCCGGCCCGATTCCTGCCATCTCATAGGCCCTCTTTGCAGCATAGACACTCGCATCAAGAGTGGTAATGTCACGACGGTCATGCAGGGCAATAGTATCACTTGCCTGCCCAGACCCCTTTATGTATATCGGGGTGTCGGTGTATTTGTGGGCATCTTCGGCAGGAGCCAACACAAGAGCGGCTGCTCCGTCAGTTATCGGAGAGCAATCAAAGATGTGTAAGGGGTCAGCAACCATAATGGAATTAAGCACTTTATCCACTGTGATATTATTCCTGTACTGGGCGATTGGATTATTGGTACCATTCTTATGATTTTTCACAGCAACCTGTGCAAGCTGTTCACTGGTTGTTCCGTATTGCTGCATATGCATGCGGGCTATCATGGCATACAGACCGGGGAAGGTGGCACCCATCATGCCCTCCCACTCCCGGTCAGCTGCTGCAGCAAGGGCTGAAGAAGCGCCAACGGAGGAAACGTCTGTCATTTTTTCAACGCCTGCAGCTACCACTATATCATTGTAACCAGATGCAACGGACTGTATCCCCTGCCTGAAAGCCAGTCCTCCGGAGGCACAGGCGGCCTCCACACGGGTGGAAGGGACATGCAAACCGGCTGCCAGGCCGGAATAATCAGCAATCAGGGCTCCGATGTGTTCCTGTTCAACAAACTGTCCGCCGCTCATATTACCGACAAACATACTGTCGATACTTTCTCCACCAACTCCGGCATCTTCAAGGGCTCCGACTCCCGCCTCAACAACTATATCACGGAAAGAACGCTCCCACATCTCACCAAATTTGGTAGTATAACTTCCGATAATTGCAACGTCTCTCATTTTTATCCCCTCACGACCTTTTTATCTTGCCTTTATGCTTTGCATACATTGCATAATCCATGTAGACAGGATTTGCAAGCAATTCCTCTACCCGGGGAGCTTTATCCCTTATCTTGTCGATCTTGTCCGTTACCCTGAAACTGAAGGCATCTGCTCCTGCACCAGAACCAAAGGCTGTGGCAAATATCCTGTCTCCGGGCTTTGCCTGATCAAGAGTAGCTGCAATACCCATCAGGCATGAACCGGAATAAGTATTACCCAATCTTGTGACCAAAAGGCCGGGAGCAATTTTTTCCTTACTGAATCCCAGCATTTTTGCCACCCTTGAGGGGAACTTACCATTGGGTTGATGGAATACTGCATAATCGTAATCCTCAGCTGAGGTGCCAAGTTTATTCATCAGGCCTTTTGCGGCACCCAGGACGTGTTTGAAATAACCGGGTTCTCCGGTGAAACGCCCACCGTGTTCGGGATAAGGCATACCCTCACGTCTCCAGAAATCAGGAGTATCGGTCGTAAAAGAATAGGTGTCTTCGATGATTGCCACCATTTCTTCTTCTTTGTTGCCTATAATATAAGCCGCACCGCCAGCAGCAGCGGTATATTCCAGCGCATCTCCGGGTGCACCCTGTGATACGTCCGAACCTATCGCAAGCCCCAGATCTGCCATACCGGATTGTACCAATCCCATGCATGCCTGTATACCGGCACTTCCTGCCTTACAGGCAAATTCAAGATCCGCTGCGGTCATCTCAGGGGTCGCTTCAACCGCTTCAGCCACTATTGTACTGGTGGGTTTGACCGCATAGGGATGACTTTCAGAACCCGTATATATCGCTCCTATCCTGGAAGGATCTAGACTGCTGCGACAAATTGCAGCCCTTGAAGCCTCTACCGCAATTGTTACAGTATCCTCATCCAGATCCGGGACGGATTTTTCATTCACCATGAGGCCTGCACTGAGTATATCTGCATTATCACCCCATACCTTCGCTATATCCTCCACTTTTATCCTGTATTTGGGGATATATGTACCGTATGAAACAATCCCTACGCTCATTGCTTAAATCACCTTTTGCTCAAAAATAAATATCATTCCATTACCTGATATTGACTGTAATGCTTTAATGCCTCGATCAATTCATCAAGGTCCATAGTCGTTGCCAGTAAGGGGATCCTGTCAACTTCTGCCATTTTTTTGGCCATCGGATCCACATCCCTGATACTAAGGCCGTGCAGAACCACGGCTGCGGGTTTTAGGTTGGTGACCCTGATTGCCACCATGGGGGATTTCCCTGTAGACACTTTAGTGAATATCATGGCACGTTCTGTGCTCCATCCATAAAGTTTCTGGAATTCATGGGAAGACAATTCAAGAATTGCCTTCTTGCTGTCTACCACCGTAAAACCATACAGGGGTTTTTCCACACCCCGGTTGGCCACATCCGCCTCAATTAGAGTGGCCAGTTTTGCAAGCTGCATTGGATATGTGTATTCGTAAGTTGCATAGACCGCTTTTGATGCCTTATCACTGTACAGCATGCCTTCATAGGCATGTATCTTGTGGCCTCCGCTTTCTGAATCAATATTTATCAAAGCATCCACTATCTTGCTGACGATAAGGGTTCCCGGAGACTTTCGCCTTCCACTTTCATAATCACTTATAACAGATGGCGAAACACCCAGATATGAAGATATATCAGTCTGGGCTATCTCGAAATTGAGTCTCCATTTTTTCAGAGCCTCCCCGGGCTTATCCGAAAGAGTGATCTCACCGGCCATTTTTTCAGCCAGGCGGTGACGTAAGTTCTCCTTTGATGCATCCTCGGTCATGTGCTACAATAACTTCAATACCAGCATGCATATATATTTAACGAATGTCGATTCGTCTATTGCCGATGTAGGGGCATTCATTCAACTTAAATATTATGCAATTTGTTAACTTCTAAATATGTGTGCAATGTTCTGCGAAACAAATTCCAATGTTTCGGAAGTGGTTCTCTACACGAAGTGCCCCCGCAAGATATACTTTACCAGCAGGAATGAAGTAATATCAAATGAAATTGAAAAACCTTACATCCGTCATTTGCTGCTAAAAGAACTGGCTCTTTCCTGTGCAGAGATTGCCGTATCAAAGCAGGAAATACTCCCACTTCTGCAAAAGCGGGTCGAAGAGATTGTACAGGAAATAATAACCATTTATTCCGACGAATTGGAGCACATCGATGAAAACCAATTCAAAGATGCATTGGAAGATGTATACGAAGTTTTGCCTGCAATAGCGGGCAATTTAAAGAACCAATTCGATGAAGAAATGATCGAATTAATAAAACCCGTTGAAATCGAACCCCTGATGCATTCGGATAAATTAAACTTAAGTGGTGCACCATCGGCAATCATCTGTTCCGATAAACAGAAGATTCCCATGCTCATAAAAACCGGTAATGCCCCAATGCAGGGTGTTTGGAAAAATGACCGGATACCTCTGGCAGCCTATTCCATACTTACAGAAGAAAGATACGACCAACCGGTAAATTCCGCAGTTCTTTTTTATGCCTCGCAGGGCCAGGCAAGATCTGTGAGAATTCGCCCAGCTGAGCGCAGGGAGGTTCTTAATATCCTCAAACGAATTGAAAAGATAAAGGAAGGAAAGATGCCACAGGCAAAGCGGGGAAAGCTCTGTGGATACTGTCCATACGAACAGATGTGTCAATCACAGGGCGATTCACTGGCTTCAAAGTTCTTCTGAGAACGACCACAATATTATTTAACCAGTACAGGATTTGCAGCATAGATGTCACAACCTGTATTCCATGGAGATTTGCTGCTGCAATGGTGCCACAGCTGCAATGTAGCCGTCCTTGGCAAAAAATGTGCCTGTGGGGCCGAATGTGTAAAAGTAAATGTCACACCCCCCGGAGATATAAGACCGGCTTTTCTGCACGACATCGAACACATAAACAGGATATCAAAACAACAGTTCAATAATCCGCTTCTTGACACGGACAGGATCGTGCTGCTCAACAAAGCACCCTACGAAGACCGCATGGATGAAGTTATCGTTGACGGCGAAGTAATTGCAAGCATACGTTATGAGATAGGCAAACTTGAGTGGGTACTTCTCCCCCGACTGGAAGCCGCTCGCAGGATTATGGCAGGCAAAGAAAATCTTACAGGTTACGTAACCATCGAGGACGATGTGAAAATATTCCTGCACAAAGGTGCAAACCTGCTTGCCCCGGGAGTACTGGATGCGGATTCGGGAATACAGAAAAATGACGAGGTAATAATAATAACCACTGCCGGAGAAGTAGTTGCTACAGGCCGTGCTCGAATGGATGGCCAGGAAATGATGGAAGCCCAAAAAGGCACTGCAGTTAAGCCCCGGTGGAAAGAGGATACGACTTCAAAAGTCAATGACAGAAAACCTTCATGCTGGGACGATGTTATCCGTGCAAACCGATTCATTATGGATGAAGCAATTGGACAAGCCCACGATTTCATCCAGAAAACCATTAAAAAAGAGGAACTGCCCATATCCGTATCTTATTCCGGAGGCAAGGACAGTCTTGCAGTAGTCCAGCTTGTGGATGAATGTGTCGGGGATTATGACATAATGTTTGCCGACACCGGGCTTGAATTCCCTGAAACCCTGGAAAACATCGACCATGTGGGTGAATTATATTCAAAGGATGTCAGATCCATAAGTGTCGGTGAAGCCTTCTGGGATTCAATCGATGCTTTCGGCCCGCCTGCTGTGGAGATGCGCTGGTGCTGCAAAATATGCAAACTCGGCCCCCTAAGCCAGTTGATAAAAGAGAATTATGATAAAGGCTGCCTGACCTTTGTAGGCCAGCGCAAATATGAATCAACAACCCGGGCCCGTAGTAATCGTGTCTGGAAAAATCCCTGGGTGGGTAACCAGACCGCAGCCTCACCGATACAGGACTGGACTGCCCTGCATATATGGCTCTACATATTCATGAATGAGTTGCCCTACAATCCCCTCTATGAGAAAGGATTTGACAGAATGGGATGCTGGTTATGTCCTTCGTCGTCGCTGGGGGATCTCAAACGCCTGAAAGAAACACATCCGCATTATGAAGAAAAACTGATGAAACATTTGTATGCCTATGCCGATAAAACCGGCATCGATAAAGAGTGGGCTGATTATGGATTCTGGCGATGGAAATCGCTCCCTGCCAACATTAAAAAAATTGCAGAGGAATTGGGAATTAATACTGCTCCCACAAGATACGACCCTAACAAATTGACATTCACCTCAAGTGTGGGCCATCGGCCCTGCACCACCGGAGAAATGACAGCTGAGGGAAGTTTCTCCACAGTCCTTGATATGGAAAAAATAAGGAAAAGCGGCATGTTGCTTGCTATTGGTGAAGTAAAGTATACAGACGAGATGGCAATGATCACCCGGAAAAAGGATACAGCACAGGTATTTGCCACAGGGTCGGTAAGAGTCAGGGCATCCTCCAAGTCCGATGCCGGAAAGCTCCTCAGGGACACAGAGAGCTCAATACGCCGCGCCCTGGGATGTACAGGATGCGGAGTCTGTATCGGCAAATGTCCCCACAATGCAATCCGGATAGAAAACAAAATTGCCTATATCGGAGATAAGTGCACCCATTGCGGCAAATGTATCGAGGTGTGTCCTGTGGTGAAATTTATACGGGACTAAAAAAAGGCTGATATAATTAAAGAGGAAGACATACATTTCTCTGTATGGAACTGACATGATCGATAGCTACATCGACACCATATGCAAGGGCCATGTTCTCTTTTGTAATTACTTCTTCAGCGGTCCCCTGTTCTATGAAATCGTTCTCGAGCATTATCGCTACATTCTTAGAGCCTATAAAACCATGATCCGGAAAGTGAGTGCTCATAATTACAGAAGTTCCCTGAGAGGTAAGCCTTTCAATAAGGTTCAGAACACGTACCTGATTCCCGAAATCCAGATGGGATGTAGGTTCATCCAGAAGCAAAATTTCCGGCTCCTGTGCCAGAGCCCTTGCAATTAAAGCAAGTTGTCTTTCGCCACCGCTTACTTCTGTAACAGGCCTGTCCCTCAAATGGGAGATTCCCACTTTACTGATGGCATTCCCGGCAATCCGGAGGTCCTTTTCTCCCGGAGATGAGAAAAAGGGAAGATGAGGCGCCCTGCCAAGCATTACAAAATCCAGTACAGAAAAAGGAAATACCGATTGATCAGACTGTGGAACGTAACCTATCTTTTGGGCAATCTCAGTCCTGCTCATAGAAGAGATATCATTCCCATCAATAAGGACGCTGCCCTCACTTAATTTTAATACATTGCCGAGACATTTTAGCAATGTGGATTTACCAATCCCATTGGGACCAAGTATGCATAAAGTCTCACCCTTTTTTAAAAAAAAGGAAATATCCTCAAATACATTCTTCTTCCCATCATACGAATATGAAGCATTGTCTACTCTTAATATCATGACCAACCAACCTTCTTTTTTTGTAAGAGATAAGCAAAGAATGGAGCCCCTATCAGTGCCGTAAGGATTCCCAGAGGAATTTCTATGCTCATTAATGTCCTTGCGAGGTCATCTACGACCAAAAGAAAAGATGCACCGAGGAAAACTGACATTGGTAACAGTTTTTTGTAACTTGGACCAACCAGCATCCGCGAGATATGGGGGACTACAAGGCCTACCCATCCAATAATACCGCTGATACTAATTGCAGAAGTAGTGACCAGAGTAGCACAAATGACGACCAGTATTGTCATTTTCCTGGTATCTATACCCAATGACCTGGCTTCTTCCTCTCCTAAAGAAATAACATTGATGCGCCACCCAATTAGAATAAGGACAAGCATACCGGCAAGAATTGCAGGTGTTACATAGATTAGATCCTCGACCCTGACAGATGAAAGACTTCCCATAAGCCAGAATACCATCTCAGGAAGTTTATCATATGGATCTGCGATATATTTTACCAGTGAGGTCAGAGCAGTGAAAACTGCACCTACAATAATACCTGAAAGTACAAGAACCAGTGTGGCTGTTGTTTTGCAGGACTTACTTAAGCTGTAAGCTAGAAAAGCTGCAAGTATTCCAAAAGAAAATGCCATTAACTGGATAACAAAGATATTCTCACTTATCAGGATACCAAGGCAGGCACCAAATCCAGCTCCTGATGCCACTCCTAAAATGTAGGGAGAAACCAGCGGATTGCGAAAAAGGCCTTGAAAAGAAGCTCCGGATATAGATAATCCAGCCCCTACCAGCATAGCTGCGATTATTCTTGGAAGACGTATCTGAAATATGACAGTGCCCACATTTGACGGCTCCACATTTCCTAATGATAAGAGCCAGAAAATGATGTTAGTCATTATAGTTTGTGGAGGGATTGAATACCTTCCCATAAAAAGGGAAAGTACAAAGAGAAATATCATAAGGAAAAATGCGAGGAATATCTGCGTATTACCCTCAGAGATTCTCTTATGAATCCCCGACTTCAAACCTGTGATTCTTCCAATACCATATGACATTTATATCTCATTTCCTAAAATCGGTTCGGTTGAGGGAGTCATTGCCTGGATGAAACGCTGTAAAAAGACCTGTTGTGCCTTGAAGAATCAAAGGACACACCATAGAACCTTTTATAGAACTGATTTGCCTCTTTATCAATATCAAAATTAAAAATCTCAGGATGTAACTTATTTGCGATATACATCAGACCCAGTATCCATCTGGGACTTCCAAAATCCCATAATGGACGAAGATCGTATATCCTCCTGTTCTTTATGGCATCTGCAGACAGACCATATTTTTTACAATAGGCATATGAATCGGAAACCGGGGTTGAAAGGAAGCCTGATATGAATATGAACTCGGGGTTCATGTCGCAAAATTCATTGTGAGAAATACCAACCCCGGGTTTTCCCTCCCGGTTGATCAGCTTGTTTACACTTTCCCCGCCTGCAGCTTCAACAAGATTATTCTCAATTCGCTCCCCATTGAGTGCAAAAAGGGGATATCCCATACAATAATAGACCCGTGGCCTTTCAATGTCATTTGTCACAGACCGTATAAAATCCAGTTTTTCCCTCATATAAGCCACAAGTTCCATACCCTCCTTTTTCCTGTCTGCAAGGGCGGCAAAATGCTCAATTACATCAAAATAAGAGTTAAGGTCCTGAGAACTGGCATGAAACTCCTCCAAATATCCTGTTTCCATGACATTGGCCCATATTTCAGCAAGTTTATGATCATCCTTTACACCAAGACAGACAAGAATAGCATGGATCATCTCCAGGGCCCGGGTTATCCTGTATCCTCCCATAAATCCAGGTTCATGATAAGAAACTTCACTTACTTCTCCTCTGAAAAGGGCCGGATTAGAACATTCACACATTCCTTGAGGCAGGTAGGATAAAGTACGTGAGCCCATGGGACCAAAGAACTCCCTCTGGAAAATGATGTTACTGCATTGCGCACATACAGTATTCAAATGATCGGTACCCGGCGAATTGAAAAGATACACATGATTTAGGTATTGCTTTAATTTGCCACACAGAACTTCACTTTCCCTTATCGTTGGTTCGATCTGAGGGGCTGCATCTCCAAAAGGTACAAACCTCATGACCTGAAACGATATATCCCTTGAAAGGGAGGAAACAAATTTTGCAGTATTTATGACCTCATCCTCTGAACCTTTGATATAAATGGTAGAGACCTCAACATGAACATCGCTTTCTTTCAGTAATTTCAGATTCCTGAAAACAGGTCCCGAACCCCTGGCACCGCACGAGATATACCTTTCATCTGAATAACCCTTTATACCGATATTTACGAAATCGATCAAAGGGATCAGTTCTTTCAATGCGTTTTCTGTAAAATATCCATTTGTGGAGCATCCGATCAAAAGGTTGTTCTCCCGGGCCTTGTTAGCAAGGTCGCAGAATGTAAAATAGGAGACAGCCGGATCGTTCAGGCAAAAAACGATCCCTATGCAGTCTTCATGAAGGGCTTTATTGATCACATTCTCATTGCTAATTCCACTTTTCTTATTAGTTGAAAGAAGACGGGATGCCAGGATTTCTGAGATGCAGCCTTCACATTTGAAATTGCAGCCAACGGTACAAACCTGCAGAAACGTCCCCCGCGGATAATAATGAAGCAGAGGCACAGTCTCAATGGAAACCGGAAACATTGTAAAGTAGTTGTTTGAAAATCTCTCGATTATCCGATCATCCTTGTTGATATACATTCGACATTGACCACTCTGTCCTTCTGCAAGATCGCAGCCTATCTCACATATATTGCATTTCATCTGTTAGTCCACCTTTTTGAGACAGATCCAGAAACCGGATTCATCATCTATGATCGTATAAGGATCAATTCCAGCAACATGAAGTGCTTTTTTAAAAGACTCCAGATTGGTCCTGTCCAGCCGTTTTCCGACACATTTTGACCATTCAGGATCCCTTTTTTCCATAGCCTGTGTGATCTTTGATTTAAGTTCAGCCGTCCCGAAACCCCCTCCAATATAGGCCATACCACCGGATTTTAGCACACGGTATATTTCCCTGAAGGCTTCGGGCACATTCTGCCAGAAGAATAGAGAACCACGGCTTACGATCAGATCAGCAAAACAATCTTCAAAAGGCATATCATGAACGTCACCGAAAATAGGTATCACATTTTCGTTCAGATCAAATGATTCAATCTTCCTCTTTGCAATCGCGAGCATTTTTTCAGAAAAATCCATTGCATAGACTTTGCCGTCAACAATTTCACCCAGGGCTATCGCAAGGGATGCAGGTCCGCTGCCCACATCTATGAAATTCCCGCTCTTGATCTGACATCTGTTGATTATCTGCTGTGAAATAACCGGATATATAGGAGCAAAGATATTGGCAGCAACATCTTCGAAATTTTCGGCATATTCATCATGAAACCCAACTCTTTCAGTTAATTCTTCTGTCATGTAAGTTCACCTTCTTCATCTGAAACTATCAGGAAAAATTCAATTTGCTCCAGAAGCTGGATCCAATAAATCATCGATCTCATCTTCCGACAGTTCATAATGATAGAACTCTGAATAGAATTCCTTAACATTGCCCCTGAGATCAAGATCGCTGAACTCTTGAGGATAGAGCACTTTAGCTGTCCAAGGAATACCGATTATCCTGTTAACACCAGGTGGCCTGTCAAACCAGCAAAATGGTGCATCCGGGAAAAGATATACCTCATCGTTTTTTACCGCAGTAATATCCTGCCATAGGGGGTCTTCATATACATTTTTGTAAAAATTTCGGTCGCCTGTGATGATAACTTCGGGATCCCATTGCAATACCTGTTCGATGGATACCTCTGATCTTCCATAACCCTGCTCAATGGGACACTGAGCTACATTGATACCACCACATACCTCTATCAACTGACTGTGCGCAGAACCTTTAGGATCCGTAAGCAGCCCATCCGGACCCTCTGCATAATAGACCCGTTTCTTTTCCTCTTCAGGTATCCGGGATGTTTTTGTAGTGACAGTGTCAAGTGTTTCTTTATAGAAGGAGATCAAAAGTCCTGCCCGCTCATTTTCCCCGAGAATTTCACCCATAAATCGTATTGGTTCTTCATAGGCTGTGGCATCAGTTGTCGCTTCAATACCTACAACCGGAATTGTACCGAATTTTTTCTGTCTTTCATTGATGGTAGAATTAACATCCCCACAACTGGTGTAGCCTTCAAAGATGATATCGGGACCCATGGAGATAATAGTTTCATAATTTCCATCCTGCTTACCAAACCATCCACCGATCACAGGAACAGCCCGGTATTCAGGTTTCAGATATGTTTCCGACTCCTGTGGCATAAAATTCCAGCCTGCCAATTTTTCTGGAGCCAGCATGTAAATGAGCATTGTTGCAGGAGGAGAGGTTGTAATTGCCTTGTCAACGTCAGCCGGGATTTCAACTGTCCTTCCTGCCATATCCGTTATCGATCTTGTGCTCTGCGCAGAAACTTCCTTTTGGTCTACGCATGCGCTTGTATATACCGCAAACAAGATAATAAATATCAATAGGATATACCTGAATTTTTTATGCATGAGAGTTCCTCTATGGTGAAAGTATTTTACTTCCATAACATATTACGATATGTTCGGATGGACATAACGATATATAAAGTTTTCTTAATTCAGCTTAATAACAACACTCAAGATTTACCCGGAAAAAGACACAGCACAGGTCTTTGCTACAGGTTCCGTGTAATTCAGGGAATCTTCCAAATACGATACAGGAAAACTTCTCAGGAACACGAAAAATTCCATACGTCAAGGGAAATGTATCGAGGTCTGCCCGTAGTGAAATTTGTACAGGACTGAAGAACCGAATTAAACCTTATCATTGGTAATTCCAAAGAGATATTCAATGAATCTGGCCATCACGACAACCAAAATTGCAGTAAAGAATAACCTCAAAAGCATGAATTTCCAGCCCAGGAACTGAAATTCCATTAATTCCTGAGGAATCTTCAGGCATGCCCAGGCCGAAAGGAAAATTATGACATTGGATATGCGGGCACCCTTTTCCAGAAGATGAGATGCTATGGGGAAAGCAACATACAGAGGACCGGTAGGCAGGGAACCCAGGAAAAAAGATAGGAAAATGCCCTTTTTTCCAGCATATTTACCAAGATATTTTTCGATCATACTGTTTGATACATAGGCTGAAAAAAGCCCCATTATCAACATGACCGCCGGAAGAATGAGAGCCATTTCCACCAGATATTGCCAAAAATATTCAGTTACACTCCCGGTTTTGGAAGGATATGTGTTGAGAAGCAGAAAGGCGACCAATAATACAATTCCAAGAAATGTCCAATCTTTAAGGTTCTGCTGATTACTGATCTGGGAAATCAATGCCATAACGTTGCCTCCATTGCCACTCCCACCAGTAAAGCAATAATAATGGCAATAACAAAACTTATTCCATTTCGAAGGAGTGCAAATTTTTTTCCGAGTTGGCTTATTTCCAGGGGTAATGTTACCGTACCAATCATTGTCAAAGTTGTGATCAAAGCGGCTACTGCGGTATAAGAGATTCCTTTTTCGAGCAGAGAAGCAGCCAGAGGAAACGAAAGTATTGCAGGGATGTGCATAATAGCCCCTGCAATCCCGATTAACAGAACACCACTTATCCCGGACTGCTCACCGATGAATGCAGATAACTGTTCAGGAGGAACAAAACCAAGGAACAAAGCAATCACAATGATTATGGCCAATGTCACAGGCAGAATTTGCATGAATCCTTTAAATGCAATGTTGATTGAAAGGATTGCTTTTGTCCTGTCGTCCATAAAAGCAATTAAGATACCTGCCAGAGCCATACCGTTTATAAGAAGGACAGCGGCGTTCATGGTCGAATCTTATTTTCTTTCCTGATTAATTTCATGTATATTACCATTCCTGCTGAGGCAACCATCAGAATTACCAGTATCACTAATATCCATGTATTACCAAGGATTTTATCTTTCAGAGAGATTGCAGGCAGTGTCTGAACCGATATTTTCATGGTGTCTGATAACTGAGTTTTACTTTCGGTGTCCTCATAACGAATTTCACTATTTATGGAATGGTTTTTAGATATAGTTGTTTCATCAACATTCAAACTGAAAACCCCCTGTGCAGTATCTCCGGCTTCAAGGGTACCTAGAAATGCCTGGTCATCGGTTGTACTGAAGGGTGTATACACGCTAATTTTAGCAGTGGCGTCTTTTGCAGGAAGATTGCCGGTATTTCTGTAAGTTACTTTCAAGACACCTCCCTCACCGCTCCTGAGATCAGACGTTACATTGACTACTTCAAAGTTTGCTTCCTTTTTGATGATTAAGGGAATTGTGTGATTCTGGGATCTTGCTTCATACCACATCCCAATTTCCACATCTTTGATATTCCCTTCAGCTGTAAGTTCATCCCCGCTTACCTGCACATTTTCCTGATAACCATAAACCGTCCTTAAGACAAGAAAATAGGTTCCTGCAGGTGCATCATCGTCGATGTCCACAATAAATTTCGGAGATGATTGGGTTTGTTCGCCTGAACGAAGGGTACCCGATTCCTGCGGACCTGATTTTACGTCGATAAAAGAATGCGGTGAAAGGAGGACAGAGGTGATACCGATTGCTGTTGTACGTTCGGTCTCATAACCTTTCTCTATTGCCTGGAGTTTTATGTCCAGATCATCATCAGCCTCATTTTCTATTTCAAATCCGGTAATTGTACCCTTATTTGCAAGATTGATATTTAAATTATAAATATCACCGCTTGAAAATTCATTATTCCCCAGTATATGTGCTTTCAGGTCAGGACCGCCATAGGTAGTATAGAAATTATCCCCGAAATTGAAATTGTCTGACCGTTGGGGAGAGACAGTCCAGTAAATTGAGTCATCATTTTCAATTTCTGAAACATTAAAATCAATAGATGTTCCAATGGCTGTTGAAGAGGAAAGAAAAATTAAACATAAAATTGTCAGCAATACAGTATTTCTAGCAATCATTTCATACACCCTTATTGTTTCTCTTATTTTTGACGGTATCACCTATCAAATAGATGATCAATAGCATGATTATTAGTAAAGCAAGAGTGGAAAGACTCATCCATTTATCAGAAGGTAAGACTTCTACTTTTGAAGATAACACATTTGAATATTGAATACCCTCATCATCAAAATATTTCACACTGCTTGAGATAGAATAATTCTTGGGGATTACATCCCTTCCTGTCGAAAATTCAAAACTGGCTGTTACAGTTTCATCGGGTTTGACATCACCAAGTGTTGCAATGGAATGTTCCATTTCCAGAGGATCCATAACAACAAGTTTTACAGATGCATCTTCGGCCACATTCTCACCTATATTTTTGTAAGTGATGTTAATGATACTCCCCTCATCGGCTGAAATATTGCCCCGGGAATCTGTGATCTCAAAGTTTGGAGATTCTTTTATTTCTACGGGAAAAGTTATACTCGTGCTGGCATTCTTATAATAGGAAACATAGGGATTTTCAGCAACATCACGCAGAATTTCATTGTTGGTAACCGTCCGGACCTGACTCTGATATGAATAAGATACTGCCAGGTTGAGGGAATAATTTCCTGCAGGTGCATTATTATCGATATCAATTGTATATCGTAAGGGATGCTCAAGAATCATACCGGGTTTTAAGGCTTTGAGCGTATACACACTCGTTTCAGGCCTGACTTCGATATAATCAGTTGAGGAGCCAAGTTCTGCTTTGACACCCTGTGCCACAGTCCTCATTTTCTCCTTTTCCATTTCATTTTGGGCTAATTCAATGTCCGGAGGATCCTGTGGAACCACATTGATCCTTAAAGCCTGAATTACCCCTTTATTTGCAAGATTGACTTCTATAACCCGGGTTTCGCCTTTTTCAAATTCTGGATTTGAGAGGAAAGAGCCCCGGATATTCGGCATCCCGGAAACTTCATAGTAATCTATTGTATTGTGCGGAGGTACTGATGTGACCCCAGCAGAGGCTCCTATGGAAATAGAAAATATCATCAACAAAAGGGTTACATAAATAATTTTTTTCATATATCATGACTTCCTTTTCTTCTATCACGAATCTTTTCCAGCAAAATCAGGGTCGCCGGGAATACAAAAAAGGAGGATATCAGTGCCAGAAACACGATCATTACTGTAATCAGACCGAAATTCTGGTTGATCAAAAAGGGAGAAACGATCAAAGCAGAGAAACCAAAAATTGTCGTGAGTCCGGATGTAACTATAGCAGATCCTATTTTTGTGCTGGCCTGCCTCATGGCCTCAATGGATGTTGCACCTTTCTCTTTTTCTTCATAGTATCTCTCCATTATATGAATCGCATATTCCGTTCCGATTCCAAGAATCATAGCCCCCAGGGTAGCTGTCATGGGACTATAGGAAAGCCCGGAATAATACATGACTCCCCCTGCCCATCCAATTACCATGAACATGGTTACCACCGGTACGAGAGCTTTCAGCCAGTCCCTATAAACAAAAAGCAGTCCGATGAAAATCATAATCACCCCGAGAAGCGTCATCAACAGTCTGCCGGTTGTAAGGGCACCAATAATAGCGGTAAAAACCACATTACTTCCGGTAATTGTAATCTCCGTATCCGGAGGAGATTGATACCATGCAATATCTTCCTGTATGTAATCAATAAGATTTCCCAACCCTTCCCCATCCAGATCATTATTTACACTTAATTCCATCATAAGAAGATTGTTTCCATGTAAATACGAAGCCTTCTGATTTTGCGGGATAGTATCATAGATTTTTGCAATTTCACTATTTGTATCCGGTATTGAGCCTGAATTCAGAGACTTCACAGCAGATACAATGCTAGTTGATCCATACACATTGCTATGTGAATCAACGATATATTCAGAGAAAGAATCCATCCATCTAATTAACCCAGGATCAGTATTATCACCTGTTTGGATCACCAGATAGACACTTTCTCCTCTCTCGGTAATCTTGTAAAAATTATCTATGTGTATCAGAGCGTCCATATCCTGAGGCACGAATTCTTTTTCATCTGTTTGCACAGGAACCGACTGATCCGCATACAATCCAAAAATACAGAGCATTCCAGCGATTATAAGTATCGGAACCGGATGATTCACTGTAAATACAGTTGTTTTATCAAGAAGACGTTCAATGACCGTGGGCTTACCGGAATTTGAATTTGTATCATTACCCTCAGAAGCGCCGGATAATCTCTTCTTATGTTTTCTGGCCAAGAGATAAATTGCAGGCACTCCTATAAACTGGGCTGCTATATAACACAGAAAAGTACCGATAAACAGCATTTTTCCAAAATCCCGTATCATTGGAACGGAAGATGTTAGCAGGGATACAAATCCCAGTGCACTGATACTATATGCTGTCAATATGGCAGGTGCGGTATGTTTGACCGTTTCTACAACTGCAGCTTTTTCAGAATCCTGTGAGGAAAATTCCTCCTCCAGCCGATTATGAAACTGGATCATATAATCGATTCCCAACCCGATAAGAATCGGGAATGCAGCCATAGAGACCATGGTCATGGGAATACCGATGTATCCCATAGCACCAAATGTGTAAATAATTCCAATACCCACTATAAATATCGGTAAAACCCTCCATCTGACACCCCTGAATGTCAGATACAGGGCAATTATGATAAGAAGAGCAGATGCACCAATCAGAGGGGGCATCGCCTGTCGGATTGCATTTTGCATTTCAATTGAAAATGCCTCTTCCCCTGTAACAACAACAGAAGTCGCCGGAGGGAAATCAGCATACAGAACGGATTTTTCTGTTTCACCCAGAATTTTTTCAAGCCTGACATCCGGGGTGTTCCCGGATGTCTGTATAAGAAAAAGGGTATGAGTGTTGTCAGGAAGGAGAAGATCGGTTTCCCCGTTTTCGGGCACTACAATATCATTTCGATTTTCAGGAACTTGCATCTTTCCTGTCTGCATATAGTTTGCAGTCTTGACCGCATCTGCTATGTGCAAAGTCTCAACAACTCCGGGAATATCGGAAACCTGCTGATCCAATCTGTCAATAGCTTTTAGAACTTCAGGCGATTTGATATCCTCATCTGATATCATTATCACTATAGAGTGAGCGCCCAGATACCGAAGATAAATATTTTCATAATCCTGATAGACTTTGGTATCTTTATCTACATAGGTTTCTGTACCGGTACTCATTCCTATTTGCTGTGCTCCCTGAAAAGCAACAAAAATGAATAAGAAGGCAATAAGGAGTATAATTAAAGGTCTTTTTTCAATAAAGAAACCTAATTTCTCAAACCTATCTTTAATTATAGCACCTCTTAAAAGTAAAATTGATTCATTGCACCAGATTCATTCTTGAAGAAGTTAAGTAAACTACATTATAAAAAGCAAACAGTTTCAAGAATGATACCAATTATCAATAGGCACAGTCTCCGACGTTCTTTATATTAATTAGATATCGGACAAAATTCTATATAACCAAACTAGCTAATCTGAAAAATATAAAGTCGATAGCTACTTCCAACAGCTTCACTCTAAAAATACATATCAGTTTTTAGAGTTTCAAGAGACAGATTTCCTGATCCGCTACAATGTATAGGATATAATACAAGTACATGAAAAACTCAATACGCAGCGCCCTAGGATATGAGGGATAAGGCATGTATCGACAAATGTCGCCACATGCCATAAGGATTGAAAAGAAAATTGTTTATATCGGCAACAAATGCACCTATTGTGGCAAATGTATCAAGGTCTGTCCCGTGGAAAATATTTCTGAATAACAGCCTAATTTTATGGATGAAGATTCAAATGGCACCATTTATTGCAAGATACAGATACGTTCCACCCAAAAGTACAGCCAACCAGAGAACCAGTTCAATTCTCATATATTTTTTAGTTTTCCAGCTCCACCTATTGGTGACAAACAAAGCTCCTAGCACCAGTGCTATGATACCCAGTGAACCATGAGCTAGAACTAATGGCGGGATTGAACCTGTGCCAATTATAGAAAGGTAAGCAGAATAGGCCATATACAATACAGATATTATTGCCAGAGAATAACCAACATTGATTATCTTCCCATGTTTTGGTATTCCTTCCTTCATAGATGTGCTTTTTTTCAAAGCTATATAGCCTATAACAATAAGCAATAAAGCTACTATTTGCAAAATCATTGAAAATATACGAAGTTCGGACATTGTTAATCCAAGCATTATAATCCCCCCACTTATTAGCAAACTGAAAGGTGTTTTATACATTAATTTACCAGCCCGGAGCTTATAAGTTTTTGGAGAGCAATAGTCAGTAGGATTAATCACTAGTTTTGTAGCATTGGGTTAATTAGTAACCGTAAATACAGCAAAAACCGAATATAGACCTGAAAAGGTAGGTTAAAATATGACCATTCCTGAAGAAAATTACAGAATTCTGAAACAAACGGGCGGAGAACTTGGAGCAAAAAGTGTCAGGCTAATTCCTGCAGAGAACATAATAATCGAGAACCGGACAATTCTGAAGTGTATATTTGGATGCAATGGTTACGGTAGTCAGGTATGCCCTCCTTTTATACCTACAGTGGATGAATTCAGGCAAATGCTGATGGAGTATCAGTGGGCCCTGCTTGTTGACTGGAAATCAGACAACCGGTTTTCCAGAGAAATAAGTGAGAATTTTATAAAATACAGTGTCACTTCCCCTGATAAAGAAGAGATTAAACATCGGCATGAGGAAAATATAAAAACTGTTATGAAGGAGCGCAAGGAAAGAATCCAGCCAGGAAGTATAGAACTTGAGAAACTTGCCTGGAAGTTGGGATATAATACTGCTCTTGCCACTTTTCCGGGCATGTGCACATGGTGTGCCAACAAGGATTATACCGATGTCAACTGTGCCAGTTCCCAGGGAGAATGCCATCATCCGACCATTCGCAGACCCTGCCTGATGGGTCTTGGGGTCAGGCTTGATAAAACACTGGAGAAACTGGGCATACCTTTCCAAAAATTCCCCATGGACGATACAATCCCCTCCCAGTATACGTTGATCTTGCTGGATTAATGGTCACCAATATTTACAGTAAAAGGAAGTGTTCGTTTTTACAGCTTCAAGAGACAGATTTTCTTATCCACAACAACGTATGGGATATGATGCCATGTGCAGGTAATTCTATCAAAGACCCTATTACAAGTGCCAATGCAATAAGTGGCTCTTCTGGAAAGGCTGTAAGTGCGATTGCAAGCACTATCGGGAAATTACGTGCAAGTGTTGTAAGGTTCAATCTGGCAGTATCCTGATATGAAAAGCCAAGATATCTTCCAACGGTTTGTTCGACAACGAAAACAAAAACAAAGAACATCAAGACCGAAGTTATGAGTTTTAAAATATATAAAAAATATTAATCGGAGAGTGACAATTAATGAGTATAATCAATTAATTGTATCGAATCACCTATTTTCTTTCTGATTGCAGCTTTCATCTGTTCAGCATGCGGACAGGCAAAACCTATTGGATTACCTTTTGTAATACAAGAAGCAAGAGCAATTGTATCGGCTCCGCGTCTGACCATTTCAGCAGCCCTTGTAGCTGCCTTTTTGCCTGGGCAACCACCACATGAAACAACACCTATCACTTCAATTTCGCCTTCAACGTCTTTGAAAGCAAGTTTTTTCTCCCTCATTACTTTAAAATCCGTTGTTGCAGGACACATATCCTCTGTTTGCATACATCTGATTAAACCTACTTTCATAATTCATTCTCCCATACTTCCAAATACACTTTCTGCCAGCAATACTGAAATATCCTTCATATCCAAATCTTCATCTTTTGAATTACATACACCGCCGATATGATGCATGCAAAAAGGACAATATGAAACCAGCATATCAGCATTCTCTTTGTAATCATTAACAGACAGCATGGCAATATCCGATGATATCCCCGGGAAGTTGGGTTTCAGACCTGCGGGTCCTCCGCAGCACACCTGTTTGCCATCGAAGAGTTCTTTTATCTCCACGCCCATACTTGAAAGTATATCCCTTGGTACATCTTTTGATTTTCTAACCGGGCAGGCATCCCTTACAGAAACCGTATAATCCAGTTTCTCTGGTTTGAGTGTACCATCGTTGATCATAGCTTTGAAAATATTGAGTGAATGCTCCACTTCAAAATTCAATTCACGGTAAAGGTCCGGATATTCACGGCTCAAAACCAGGTAGCATCCGGGACAGGATGCGATAACTTTCTTTACACCCAGAGATTCAATATAGTCTACGAATTTTTTGGCATGCTCTGCTGCTTCTTCAAGATGGCCGTTGTCAATCAAAAAGAGCCCACAGCATTTCTCCTCCTTCAAGAGCATCGGCTTGATACCGGCATGATTGAGCAAACGAATGGTAGACCTGGCTATATCAGGCTGGCTGTATGCAACCCAGCAGCCTGCCATATATGCTATCTCAGATTCTTCGGCTATTTCAAGGTCATGGGTAACCCAGTCAAATCTCTTTGAAGGATCCATGGCTCCCGGACTGTTATGCTCAAGAATGTTTTTTGATATTGCTGTTGTCTTGGCAGGCTCTCTGCCCTGCTGTGCTAATAACTCCCTTTCATACTGGATAATATCAGTAATAGGGATGTCGACCGGGCAGACATCATCACAGGCCCCGCAACGTGTGGAAAGATAAATATTGTCCATCTCATCCTGTGTCAGTTCTTCACCTGCAACGATCTTTGCAAGGGATCCAATCTTTCTCTGCGGGGTAAAAAGGTTGCCCTCCGTCACCATGTTGGCAGGACAGACCTCCCAGCATTTCTTGCAATCTATACATGAATCAATCTTTTCCTGAAAACGATACATTGGTCCACCTTTTTGTCTAGAGTGAATATACTTTATCAAGACCATCTTTAATACATTTTGGGACTAATATCAATCAGAGGATACTTTTTTTATATACGGCCCAATGATCATATCACTGTACGAACAACCTGCAGGAACCTTTGGATAAAGTATCTCTTCCCTGTCTGTGAGAACTTCAAGGAAAGAAGGGCCTTCTGCATCCAGGAAATATTCAAGAGACTGTCGCAGCTCTTTCCTCTTATTAACCCTTTTTGAGTAATTGAAACCAAAGGATCGGGCAATTTCTGCAAAGAGAATATCCTTTGTTCGCCGGGTTCCGGTACGGATTCCACCGTATGCAACATCCTGAAGGTTCAAAACCATGCCGTCACTCATATTATTCAATAGCAGTATCTTGACCGGCAGGTCCAGAGATGCTATTGTATGCAGTTCCCCAAGATTCATTTTTAGGCTACCGTCCCCGTCAATGGCAATGACCTTTGAATTCGGGTTGGCATAATGTACACCAATGGCTGTGGGAACTGCAAATCCCATGGTTCCGAATGACCCTGAGGACATGAAACTCTGCTCCTGTTGCATCGGAAGATACTGGGCCGCAAGCATCTGGTGATTGCCGACCCCTGTTGTAATCTTCATGGTCTCATCAATAAAACCAGCCAGCATCCCCATTGTCTCAGCTGCCTGTATCCTGTCTGAACTACGGTTGTAATCCAGTGGCCAGGATTGTTTAAGTTTGGCTGCATGTTTTTGCCAGCGACCAATATCCAGTTTGATATTGTATCTTTTGGCATAGGCCAGCAGATCCCCAAGGGCAGTGGCAGCATCCCCTATGAATGTAAATTTTGGGAAACGTTCGATCTTGATCTGGTGCATTTTCTCGGGATTTATGTCTATATAAGCGATTTCCGCTTCGATTCCAAAACCGACCTTTTCCGCAATCCGGTCATCCCACCGGACACCGATGGCAAAGAAAAAGTCATTTTCCTGGATGATCATGTTTGCATAGGGTGTACCAAACATTCCGAGCATTCCCAGGTTCAGTTCGTCCCGCTCGTCCACAATTCCCTTTGCCATCAGTGTATTGACAGAAGGTATTTTGAAATAGTCATTAAAGGCATGTATAGCCTGTCTGCCTCTTCTGGAATTGAGCCCCCCGCCCAGATAGAGCAGGGGTTTTTCAGAGTTTAGAAGTAATTCATAGAATCCTGCACATTGCCGGTCGCTCAGATGCCGATCGTCATGATAGCTTTGCTCAAATATACTGACATCCCTTGCTCTGTATTCATGCCTTTTCTGCTGTTTATCAAGCGGGAAATCTATGACTACGGGACCGGGTTTTCCTGAACAGGCAAAATAATAGGCGTCCTTGACTATCGATTCAATATCATCGTTGTTGGATAGCTGAATGACCTTTTTTGCAGCGTCCTCGAAAATACCGCTTACATTGATATGCTGGAAGGAGTCGGTCCCTATTTTGTGTTCCGGAACCTGGCCTGCAAATACAAGCATAGGTATGCTGTCCCCATAGGCATCGGCAACTCCTGTGAGAGTGTTGGTTATGGCAGGGCCTGAAGTAACCATGGCAACACCTATTTCATCTCCTGATCTTGAGTATCCGGCTGCACTGAAGGCAGCAGATTGTTCATTGGAACTGATGGTTATTCCGATATCGCTGTCATGCAGGGCATGAAATACCGGAAGAATGGCTGCACCAGTATAACCAAAAACGTGTTTGACCCCAAGGTCCTCCAGACATTTAACCAGAACTTGCGCCCCGTTCATTTTTTCCATTTTGATTCCTCCGTAATCTACGAAAGAAAAACCAAACGGACCCAAATTACAGAATGGATTAATGATCAAAATAAATGATCAGAAAAAACCAGAAATAGTTCCTTGAGCCAGAATGGTTTTCCATTTCCTGCTCAAGCTACGAGTACTACCACTACTGCTATGTCATTTACGACTACATCACAGGTTGTGGGAGTATCTATCATTAAGAATCTAAATGAGAAAATGCTATTTAATAATTTCGCCAGATTATGTCCCCGTTCTAGCATTCTGCTTCATATTATGCAAATCCTTCTTAAGAATCTTATATTCTTCACTTAGCATAAGACATACCAAGGAGATTTTTGCCATAATCAATATTCCTATATACCATCCATTCAATAAAATCCAACAACAATGAGGGAGCAGAATACATAGTACACGATACGTAATTTTTGATAAAGGATGATAAATTATGAAGATGTTACTATTTGATACCGAATATTTTTGGTTTGACACTTTTAGTAAGACCCTTGAAAATGTAGAAGACATAAAAAAAGAAGAAAAAATAGAAAATACTGCTGTTGTTTTCATACATGTTGAATTGGAGGATGAAGAGAGGAAAAACAAGGTAGTTAAAAATGCTGTGAAAACTTTCAAGTGGTATCTTAATAAAGTAGATAAAGAAAAAATAGTTTTGCATTCTTTTGCCCACCTCTCATCAAGTACATCTTCTCCTGAATTCGCAGCGGAAATTATTTCTGAAATTAAGGAAAAATTAATCAACAAGGGAATTGAGGTCCATACAACACCTTTTGGCTACTTTTCTGAATTTTCTATCCATGTTCGTGGCGAATCTCTTGCAAAAATATTTAAAGAAATCTGAAAAACATCAAAATATATTATAAGCAAATTCCGGATCGGCAAAAATGAAAATAAGAGAAAGCGGAATGCCCGATGAAAATGTATGGGAAGGGTTTTTTGGAGTAGACGAGATCCTTAAAAAACTGGGTTTGAATGATAAAATTGCATATGTAGCCGATTTTGGTTGTGGTTATGGAACTTTTACAATTCCAGCTGCAAAGATAATAAAGGGGAAAGTCTACGCCATCGATATAGAGTCAGAAATGATAGAAATTGCAGAACAGAAGGCAAAAGTGGAGAATTTGGGCAATATTGAATTACTGCTTCGTGATTTTATATCAAAAGGCAGTGGTCTTGAAGGCGAAAGTGTAGATTATATTATTCTAGCCAATATTTTGCATGTGGAAGAGCCGGAAAAACTACTCAGAGAAACTTATAGGGTTCTGAGACAAGAGGGGAAAATAGTAATCATTCATTGGAATTATGATCCGACAACTCCAAGGGGGCCACCGATGGAAATTCGGCCTACACCAGAAAAATGCATAGAATGGGCAATATCCTCAGGATTCAAAAATCCCTTGACATATGACCTTAAGCCATACCATTATGGAATTGTCCTTAGTAAAGGGAAAAATTGAGATCGCCTCCCTTCACAGGGGTTTTTCTGTTTTATATTTTCTCAAAGGAAAACAAGTCCCCACACTCTAATCCCAGGTTCCTGCAGTGTTTCAGATAACAATTGGATTATGTTTATTCGGACAAACTTCATGATAGTTATTGCAGCATTCCCATCTATTTTTTATTAATATATTAGATGCTTGATTTTTCTTCAAATTCTCAACGCAGATTTTTTCAATTACAGCATCATTTAAAATTATTTGAAAGCATTAAATTGGAATGTAGATTTATGACTGATGTGATAATCTCAGAACTTTGTCTGTTACATACCAGAACCTTTATTAGTAATATCTTACAACCTGACTTGGTGATTTTTTGGTAAAAAGAGCATTGCTGAGCGTTTCCGACAAAACAGGAATAGTGGATTTTGCACGCGGGCTCAAACAACTTGATGTAGAGATCATTTCAACCGGAGGCACGGCACGCATGCTCCGGGATGCAGGAATAGAAACCATTGACGTATCAGAGATCACCGGATTTCCCGAGATGATGGGAGGCAGGGTTAAGACACTTCACCCAAAGATACACGGTGGCCTGCTTTGCCTGCGGGAAAATCCGGAACACGTCAGCGACGCTGAAGACCTTTCCATTGAACTTATCGACATGGTGGTAGTAAACCTCTACCCATTCGAGATAACCATATCCAGAGAAGGAGTTAATCTGGAGGAAGCCATCGAGAACATTGATATCGGCGGGCCTTCCATGCTCAGGTCAGCTGCCAAGAACTACAAATCTGTTACAGTGCTTAGTGACCCCGAAGATTACGGACATATTCTCAAGGAACTGCGCTCAAGTGGCGTGGTATCCCGGGAAACCCGGGAAAAAATGGCAGTCAAGGCTTTCCGCCACACGGCAAACTATGACAGCACAATTGACACATACTTAAGCCGCACCTTGCTTGGAGAAGACATCCTTAGACTCAATTTCACAGGCGGCAGAGAACTGCGTTATGGAGAGAACTGGCACCAGGAAGCATTATTTTTCTCCCAGCCGGAAATTGAGGGACCCTCCCTTGCAAACTGTCGCCAGCTCCATGGCAAGGAACTTTCCTACAACAACTATGTGGATGGGGATAACGCCCTCCAGACCGTCAAGGAACTGGGTCAGGAAAAACCAGCAGTATGCATCGTCAAACACAATAATCCCTGCGGTCTGGCAACCGGCAACACACTCCTGCAGGCACTCCAGTCCGCCTGGGACGGCGATCCAATATCCGCCTTTGGAAGTATCATATGCACCAATGTCCCGATGGATCTCGAATCCGCCAAATTCCTCAAGGGCAAGTTCGTGGAGATCATAATTGCTCCAGAATTTGAGCATGATGCACTGGACTTTTTGAAGAATAAGAGCAAAAATCTGCGCCTGCTGGAACTGCCACAACTCAATGAATCCTTTGATGCGGAATTTACCTACAAGTATATTGCAGGCGGTATGCTCAAACAGTCCCGCAATATTGGGCTGTACGATAAATGGGAATGTGTCACGGAAACTCCCTACCCGGAAGAAAAAAAGGGGCTGTCGGAATTCTGTATTGCAGCCTGCAAATGCACCAAATCCAATGCTGTAAACCTGTCATGGGAATATGATGAGGGATGCTACATGATGCTTGCCATGGGTGCCGGCCAGCCCAACCGGGTGGATTCCATCCGCAAACTCTGTGCCACCAAGGCCCGGGAAAACCTGAAGGAAATTTACGAGAGGGAACAGCCGGACATTGCCTTTGAGGAGTACTGTAACAGTATCTTTGAACAATGTGTCCTGGCCTCTGATGCTTTCTTCCCCTTCGATGACAGCATCATCCATGCCGCTGAGAACAATATCAAATACGTTGTTTCTCCCGGAGGATCAATCAGGGATAATGAAGTGATAGACACCGCCAACCGGCTGGGAGTCTCTCTGGTATTTACCGGAATGAGGCATTTTTTGCATTGAAAAAATTCAGTGGGAATTATCCCACGATATTTTTACCCTTGACGAGCGGCCCACCTGGACCAGCTCGTCCCCTTCTTTTTCCAGTATTTCTTCCAGATGGGACCTCAGGATTTGTTCCTGCTGCTTATTGGCAATCTTATAATGGGGTTTGTAATGCTCCACCGCCTCATCCAGGGAAGAAAAACGGGTGTAATGTGTCAACTCAAAGTTTTCCATGTCCGGATAGATTCCCATGCTATAGAGTACATTATAGAGCACATCGCATTTGGGAGAGGGATAATATTGCCTGCCGTGCAACTGCGGCCAGATGCGTGAATAATTCTTATCCCAGGAAGTCGGACCTGCAAACCAGTAGATATAGACCCTGCCATTGCTTACCTGCTGGATCTTTTCCAGTGCCTCCCTGATATCGGGTACATGCAGGGAATAGGAAGCGATTATCACATCATACATGCCGTCCAGTTCCTCAACGGCCACATCCTCCCAGTTCTTCTGGATACATGTGACATTATCGAGATTGTAATCAGCAATGTTTTCCTTCAGGACCTCGGTCATCCCGTCGGCCGGCTCCACTGCGGTTACATGGGAAACCCTTTGAGCCAGAGGAATTGCCATTGAACCCGGGCCTGCACCGATATCCAGTATCCGGGAATCGCTGTCATGTTTTATATCCTGCAGGGCCTTTTCCAGTCTTTTTCCACTCTTGCGGGAGGATTGCCAGAAACGTTTGGCATTTGCATACGTTCCCCAGCGGTCTGGCTGTTGAACCTGTTCATCC
Source organism: Methanohalophilus mahii DSM 5219 (assembly GCF_000025865.1). Classification (NCBI taxonomy): domain Archaea; kingdom Methanobacteriati; phylum Methanobacteriota; class Methanomicrobia; order Methanosarcinales; family Methanosarcinaceae; genus Methanohalophilus; species Methanohalophilus mahii. The sequence goes on along the minus strand of NC_014002.1, from coordinate 169,235 downwards.
GCCTCATTATGCAATTTCATCTGCTCGATCCAGATGTTGCCCCAATCGATCTCATAATACAACATGCATGTGAAAAGGAGAGAAGAAGTAAAAAATCCTTTCCAATTACTCTCTCCTTCTCACGAAGAACATAACTACAAGCCCCAGTACACCCACCAACAACAAGGGATTGCCTGTGGGAACATCAAACAATGGCTGCGGATGATAGACAAAGTTGCCACCGTCTTCCTCATTGCCGTCTCCCGGAGTAGTTGATTCGCCTATAACAGATAGGTTCATGGATGTATTGGAATTTCCGAACTCATCGGTTGCATTGATGCTGAGATTGTACATCCCATGAGGGTTTACGTCCAGAGTTATAGAGTTGTTTACCCAGTAACCATTGACATTGCTAAGAACCGCTTCATTTATTGTGTCGTTTACGCTTGAGACATTAACCACCACAGAGGAAATCTCAGAATCATCTGTCACCGAGACATTCAGTTCAAGCAATTCGCCAGGTCCAACTGTTTGTTCCATCGGAGAAATCGGGACAACTGAAGGTCCAGTACTGTCACCGGCAAGGGGAAGATAATCTATGTTACCATCACTGAGTTCGTAAATGCTGTCACAGAATCCGTCTCCATCGTTATCTGCTTTTTCCTGACTCCAGCCAGACCCATCCGATTTTGCCCAGAAGTTCCCTCCAATATAAGGACCACCTATTATATTGGGGCCGGTGGTTTTTGTGGTGTTCCAGTGATTGTCGGAATCTGCATCGAAATAAGCATTATTGGAATTGTTGAAGTAATTATTACCAACAAAATTATTAGATGATCCGTAATACCCGCCCAAACGTAGTCCAATTTTGTTATTCAATATAGTGTTATTAACCAGCCTGTTTTCGTGGGAAGAAACAAAATGAACTCCATTGTCGGTATTATTTGATATATTATTTTGGGTCAAATTGTTGTAGTAGGAGTAATCAATCTTTATTCCATTATTGTTATCCAAAGCTATGTTACCAATAAGGGCATTGCCATTAATCTTTTTAATATATATACCATTCTTGTTATTCAAAACTGTGTTACCAATAAGGGTATTGTTTTCTACATAGAAAAGATCACCAAAACTATCCAGAGTAATACCATCGTTAGTATTGTTAAACACAGTGTTGTCAGTCAAAGTACTGTCTTGAGGAGATTGTAAGAATATACCTTTATTATTTTTAGAGACAGTGTTATTAATAAAATTATTGCTCCTGGAAATACCGCCAGCAGAAGCTAGATAAATGCCATATTGATTGTTTTCTGATACAATATTATCATTTAAATCGTTATTATCAGATAACTGCAGATAAATACCAGCATAGTTGTTACCAGATGCAGTATTGCCAGTTATATTATTGTTGTCAGAAATAAATAAAGTGATACCAAGCTTATTATTTGACACTATGTTATTGATTATAGTAGAGTGATTACCTTCAATACGTATACCACTGCAACTGGTACCAGTAGCTCTACTCATATTAAATCCATTAATTGTCACACTATCAGCAGTAATATGGAATACATCCTTATCTGTATTATCTGCATAGACATGTGTGACAGAAACACCGCCTACCGAAGTGATGTTCAATTCTTTACCCACATCCACATTCTCACTGTATGTACCCGGATAAACAAGAATTGTGTCATCATCCACTGCCGCATTTACAGCAGCCTGAATAGTTGTGTAATCCTCAGTCCCATCGTCATCCACTGTTATCTCAGCAGCCAGGGATACGGACGAAAGCAATACCAATACTACTGAACTGGCCAGTAATATCCAGAATCTGTGTGAATCGACATTTTCTCTCATAATATATTATAGAGAGTCATATGGATATAAGATTTCAGAACATTAGGTACTAACCATTCGTAAGTAGCAAAACCCAAAAACAGCAGGAATCAGATGCTCTTCAAATATTCAAGAAAATCATCCCATATAGGGATAACCCGCTGAACGCCATTCATTAAAGCCGGCTTCCATATTGTAAACATCACAATAACCCGCATCAAGCAGGATATTCGATGCCGTTACACTGCGCCTGCCACTGCGACAGTAAACAAGAATCGCAGTATCTCTTGGCACCTCATCCAATCGGTTTTTCAGTTCAGAAACAGGGATCAGGTAGGAATCCTCCAGATGTCCCGCATCATACTCAGATCGAGTACGCACATCCAGGATGAAAACGTCCTGTTCTTCAATCAGATTTAACGCCTCTTCTGCAGAAACATCAGAATACTCACAGTTTTCAAGTTGTGATGCGGTGTTGTCGTCCTCCTGCTGTACACACCCCCCCAGAGCCAGAGTTCCCAGTACACAAATTAACACAACAATTGTATTTTTGCTCACGATTCATTCCTCTCTGCAAAAATAATCCCCTTCAAGAGCAAACTGGTGATATACATAACAGTCATTGCACATACATTCCTGACTGATCTCACCTGATACAGGACCCCGAGCACAGAACATATAACCTTCACCCGGATAGGACGGGCAATTCTTACATAAACAGGCCTTGGAGTGATGATACGAAGGACAAACACCGAAATATTTGCCCAGACCCTGCCTCAATTCATCCTGATCTGCCACCTGCAAACCTCATTCAGTCTTTTTTACAACTACTCCGAGATGATCGATATGAAACGGTGCAAGTTTCTGCTTCTTGACAAGTTCCAATTTTGAATTATCTTGCTCCAATAATGTTTTTAGCTGCTGTTTAAAAACCGTATCGGGTTTTGCAGTGGAATCCACACTCCGGGCCTTGATACTCATCAACAGGTAACCTCCGGGTTTGAGGAAGTGCTGCACATTGGACAGGGCAATGGATGCCTGGTTGGGCTGGGCCACATCCTGGAATATCACATCAACAGGCTCCACAACATTTGCATAGGATTGCGGTTTGGAAGCATCGGCAAGCAGGGGAATTATATTTGCCCTTTCTTCGCAGACAGGCAACATGTCCCGCATTGTGCGAGGTGAGAATTCCACTGCATAGACCACTCCCTGCTGCACAATATCCGAAACATGACTGACAGTAGTACCTGTGGCCGAGCCCAGGTAAAGCACCTTTGAAGTGGTTGTGAAGGGAGAGGGAAGTTTTTTGAGCAGCATTGCCGCAAGTTTACTCCTTTTGGGCTCCCAGATACGGTACTCTGCTTCATCAACCTGCACCAGGCGTTCCCCGTACACTTCCAAGCCGGGAGTAAGATTTCTGGTAGCAAGGAACCTTTTCTTGCCCTGCTGTAGCGTGAAAATGTTTTCATGGAAGATTTTGACCTTCATTTATCCCCCTCCTTGATAGACAGGACCTTACGATCCAGTTTTTCTTTAATTACAGGATTCAGCCGGCCGGAAAAAGCATCCACCCTGCTTGCAATACTCAGGCTTGAAGCAAGAGCACGGGCCATTTTGCCCCGGATTTTGGGATGGGAATTCTTGATTAGAGGATGATTGAAAATAATACCGTGTTTGGGAGAGGTAGCCTTACCTCTGAGATGTTTGAAAAGGGCCTGGTTTGCACCCATTACCTGAATGGTGCTTGACGGCATCCGGGAGAGAGACTGCAAACCTCCGGCCATACTGATCAACCGGGCGCCCAGATTAGCTCCTGCGACCTTCTCCAGGTTGGGAGCAAGCTGCTCCATATTTTTGCGAATATAGGATTCTATCACATGACGCCTCTCATACAGGGACGAGAGGTCCGCTGCAAAAGCCTTTATGATAGCCCCGTCCTCTGCATCCATTTCCATACCCACCGACGAGAGGGCAGTCTCACGAAACTGTGAATCCTGTGGCAGATCCTGCCTGAGCCCGTTCTCTGCTACGAATTTGGCCAGGTTTTCGGTTAACATGCCTGCTTCGGGGAAATGTTCGCCGTACCATATGCCCAATCTCTCAGCAAGCAGGTTGGCCGCCTCATCAATATCATCCAGTGCTTCCACAGCATGGATTATTCGCAGATCCGGAGAATAAGAGTTCTTTATCTTAAGCCGGGTGGCTGCAATACAGGTTTGCTGCAACAGGGAATAATATTCAGTTTTCCCAGATACAAAACCGCATTCAATGGCTTTTTTAACGGGATCAAAACTTGCCAGGGGGATTTGTTTGGGATCTGCCTGAAAGACAAGCAATCTTTTTGCCAGCTGCTGCACATCCTGCGTACAGGGACTGCATTCAGCCACACTTCCATCTTCATTGATTTCAATATCTGCAAACCAGGTTTTCACATTCAAGTTTAATCCATCCTGATATCCGCACCGGTGTTATTGGGAGTTGTAAGCAAAACCTTACCTCCTATACTCTCATCCAGGAATTTTTGTATTTCCCGGACAATACGTTTCCCTTTAGTCTCATTTTCAACAAAACCACATATTGCAGGCCCAAAGGAACTCATCCCGACACCATGGGTACCGGCCAGTCTCATCTGTTCAATTACGTCCTGCACCTGCTGGCTCTGCAGAGAGATCTCTTGTTTTTTGAATCCCAGCGTCTGCAGGCTGTCAAGTGCAATGCCAAAGTTCTCAATATCATTTTCAATCACAGCCGGAATCATCTGCATCAGAACGATATGAGAGATCGCCTGTACATCCTCCAGGGGTACCGGGCAGACCTGCCTGAAAATATCCACTTCCTGTGCATCATGAGCTCCCTGTCTGTCAGGAAGAGCCAGCACTATAGGCCAGTCCGGAAAATCATGCCTGAAAACGATCGGAGCTGGCGGGGCCGGACTGGCAGAGGAGGGGGAAAAAGTGCCTTTATCGGAAAAACGATGCCCGCCATCCACAAGGAAACCCCCCTTTTCAAAAGCCGCCACACCGATGCCGGAAGTACCACCCCTACCCACCTTTTGTGCCAGCTGTCTGATCGAAAATCCCAGTTCAAAAAGCTCGTTGATCGCAGCCGCGGTACACAAAGCCACCTGTGTCCCCGAACCCAGGCCTACATGGGCAGGCATGTCCTCATCAAGATAGATACTGATTCCTTCTCCTTCAGGCAGCAGGGCAGAAATCGCAGATTGCACTTTGTCGTACAGTAACGAATTGCCGGTAATCTCCAAATGATCACTTTTTTCAGCGGTAAGATGTATGTGGGGATATTGCAGACTAACCCCTATTCCCCCATCAACCCGACCCAGGGAAGCATTAAGGTCAATCAGAGAGAGGTGCAGCCTTGAAGGGGATGTGATCTCGATCATAGTACCTTGGAACTAATTCACAATCATATATATATATGTGTCAGGACAGCTCTTCCATGTCCGAAAAGAAATTGAGCAGGGAATATTTCACTTTCGCGGGTTCCACATCAAGGAATTCTTTTCTCTCATCTTCGGGAAATGAGGAGTATACCGAATATTTTCCCAGTCTTGTAACGGAATCGGTCATGAACCTGCCATCCAGCAGTATCCTGACACCGTAATCGGTCGGTGAACGTACCACTCTGCCCATAGCCTGTCTGATCTTACGTATCGTGGGAACCTGTACCGCATATTCCCAGCCGGCACCATAACCGAACTCATGGTCATAGGCAGATTCCACGGCATGCATCCTGTCATTCAATGCCGAATAACCCACACCGACAACCACAACAACCCGGCCGCGACCATTCCTGTAATCCACTCCTTCACTGAGAGTACCCCAGAGATAGGTAAAAAGGACAGCTTTGCCTCCCTGCTCTCCGGTCTGGAAGAAACTCTTGCGTATATCCTGGGCAGATATCCCGGTTTCATCAAGGAACAGTTCTACATCAAGCACACCATCGAATTTGCGGAAATACCGTTTTGCCTCAAAAGCATTCGGGAAGAAGATAATGACATTGCCTCCGGCATTTTCAATAGTGTCCTGTAACACCTGTTCTAATATCTGCAGGTTCTGGGGATCGTCCCTTATACGCGAATACTGGGGAGGCACGGATACTGCAATGGTCAATCTGCGTTCTTCAGGGAAAGTCAGACCATAGGCCAAATCGCATGTCTGCCGTGTAATACCCAGGGTGCTTTTGATCATATCAAAGGGTCTCAGGGTTGCAGACATCAGGATTGCCGAATAGATCGAATCCAGCAGCGGACCTGTAACATTTTTCGGGATACAGGTGAACAACTCCAGCCTGCCATAGATCTCCCCGCCCTGATCCCGGCGGACATTGAGTACCGGATAATAATTCTCGTTGTTGGATAGTTTAAGGTACTGGGAGAAAAATTCTGCTGTGGGTTTTAAGTGAGATCGTTTCAGTATAGGGATCTGGCCCTGTTTATACTGCTCATGATAAGCATTATCCAGTAAACCCCCCACTTCAGCAGCAATCCCGAGCAATTCCTGTACCTGTTTTTCCTCCCCATAACCAGTCTCTTTCATTCGCCTCATAAAACGAGCGTGGACCACATCATTTCTTTCATAGGGGTCACTTATGCGTATGTCATACCAGTTGCGCCCCACACGCTGACGTTCCCCGAACTTGAAACGGTTATCATAGGTATCCCGAACCACTTCCAGCAGGATGGAGAGTACGGCTTCCACATCCTCAACCGGCATGGAGGTAAAAAGATCACTTTTTTCATTGGCATTGAGTTCAGCCAGGGCACTTTCAATGGTGTGTTCGGTCAAAGTAATGGATGAATGGGATCTGGCAGCGTTTTCTATATTATGGGCTTCATCAAATATCGCAATGATATCTTCGGGTTCTTTGTCCATCCAGCGCAGCATTGTGGAAAATATCATATCATTGAGGATATGATGGAAATTGGCTATGACAAGGTCGGCATTTTTCAATTCCCGCTTGAGTAGTTCATAACCACACATCCCGTTTTCAGCGGCGTAATCATTGACCTCTTCGGGATCACGTACATCCTGGAAAAGCCATTTCTGGAATTTTTCATCCTCTACCCTTAAAACCTCATACAGAGGGTCACATGAACGTTTTCTCAGGGAACTTGCTTTTTCCTCGAGTTTTTCCCGCTCCTCATCAATTGCATCCCTCAGAGAAGCATGAGCCGCTTCCCCCGAGGATTTATACTCATCCCAGGCAGCCTTTGATTCCTGTTTTTTGAGAATGATTTCCTTTTCGATCTCCATGAGATCATAGGTGTTATCCCGTTTGGCCTCGCATTCATCATACCCCTGTTTCAGGGGACACATGCTCATCTTACCCTTGAAGACAAGGACCTTGATATCATGGGTACGTTTTATCTGACGGGCCTCATCTATGAACTGTAACATCTGTTGATGGACATTGGTGGCAATGAACACGGTTTTGCCCAATTGTTTTCCCACATGCAGCGAGGGAACCAGAGCACTCAGGGTCTTCCCGGTCCCACAGGCCCCTTCAAAAAGCACCAGATTTTCTTCCAGCAGGGAGCGGTGAATTTTCTCCATTGCGTCTTTCTGGTTGGGATAACATTGCTCCAGGGGGAAGTACTGGATATAATTGTCAGGGGTGCTCATGGCTTTCCCTAAAGCTCCTCCTATTAAAAAGATATTGGATGGGAAGTTTATGCCTCTCAGGAAGCGGTCAAAGTTTCTTCTATGACTATGGTGTTGGTAGGCGTATGTATGATTTTTACAGTTATCTGGTCACCTTTTTCTAAGGGACATTCGCCACTATTAATGCGAAACCACAACTTTTCTCCTACAGAAAAATATTCTTTTGTGATTGCGCCACCACATTTTTCAAAATTAGGAGCACTCTTATCTATTAGACCATCATCACCTAATATATGGTTTCCAAGAGATTCTGTTTTTGATACAGGCAAGTTTACAATACGGGCTTTCATTCCAGAAACTTCAGTAGCATCCACCATAGTTTCAACTTCAGACATTTTCACAGCGTCACCCCCCTCATGATATATGTATACTCTTTGATCTCCGAAATCTACATCTGTATCTCCTTTACGTACCAGTTCCCCGCTTGAATGGGCCACAAAAGGTGCAGGTTCCTGCATCTCAAAACCAATTGCAAAGAAAGCCAGGCTGACCCCAAGAACAATGGTTATGGCAATCATTAACAGGATGCCGACAACGGGAGAAATGCCATTTTCATCTTTCATTGAATCCTACCCTGAAATGAAATGTTAATAATAATAATAATATACTTTGGATTTCGTATTTGTAATGTAACATTTCATAAAAAAGATTTTCGATATGTGTATAATCCTATCTAAATGAATGTTGAATTTAGTAACGCATGAGCCAATCGATAACTTTTTATTTTAGTTGTTTAATGATAGGATGAAGTCTAATCAGACATCAAAAATCAACAGGAGAGTCGATATATATGGTAGCAGTAATCAATGTTGACGAATGTGTAGGTTGCGGAGCATGCGTGGACGAATGTCCATCTGAAGCAATCTCAATGAACGATGAAAATATTGCAGTCGTAGACGCTGAAGAGTGTGTAGACTGTGGTGTATGCGTGGACGTCTGTCCAACCGAAGCAATCACAATGGAATAATTATTCCATTTTTCTTTACTTTTTTGAACAATTCTGCCGGGTCAATCCTATGTCTGAAGAGGGATTCTATTACATAATCAGTAATTATAGAACTACCGGCTATTCTTCAGATGCACGGGATTTGGGCATAGAACGATTGTATCAGGCATACCATTTATGAAGGCGGGAAAATGCAGCCTCAAAAATTCTTTTTTACAAAGGGGCTGTATCCATCTCTCATTCCCGTTTTGCATATAGTACATTTACATAATACTTCTGAACAATATCCGGAGGACCATTCATGCTAGTAGTAATATCAATAGGCGGATCCATTCTTGCCAGGGACCTGGATCCAGAGAGGTTCGCAAAATACGCCGATATGCTGGAAGAGCTTTCGAAAGAACATTCCGTGGTAGTCGTGACCGGTGGAGGTGTTGCCGCCCGCCAGTACATAGAAGCTGCCAGACAGGTCGGAGCAAATGAGGTCACCTGTGATTTTATAGGGATCGATGTTACCCGTCTCAATGCCCAGCTCCTCATAGCTGCCCTGGGCAAGAATGCATATCCAGAACCACCTCAGAGTTACAGGGATGCAGAACTTGCCCTTTCCTCCGGCAAAATCATTGTAATGGGAGGTGTAATCCCGGGACAGACCACAGATACGGTCTCCGCAGTACTTGCCGAGTATCTGGGAGCTGAGTTAATGGTGATTGCAACTTCCGTGGACGGCGTATATTCAAAAGACCCGACAACATCCAATGATGCTGAAAAATTTGATGTGATGAGTCCCAAAGAGCTGCTTGATGTGGTAATGTCCACTGAAATGAAAGCCGGTTCAAAATCCCCTGTAGATCCCCTGGCTGCAAAGATAATCGAGAGATGCAATATTGAAACAATCGTTATGGATGGTTCCAGTGAAGGGGATATTTACAAAGTCGTAATGCAGGAAAAAATAAAGAGTGAACCTGTCGAAGGAGAACGTGTGGGTACACGGATCAAGAGCTGATTTGTCAATAAACTGGATTATTTGTAAATAATAGTATTTTAAGGGCTCTGTAGAAACCTATTCTCTACCTAAAGTCAACTTATGCAGGACATGTTCACTTCATTCATGCAATCACATGATGGTTGATACTAGTATCGGGATGATCCTGCATACGGATGTGGAAAGCCTGGAGACCCTTTCCCTCCTCATCCTTCTGATCATAGCAATCCATTCCCTTATATCTGCTCTAATGATCCGGGTTGTGGACGGAGGGCATCCCCTGGCAGAAGCTACTAATTTTGTGATAAAGATGTGGATTGGCGGAGGGAGGGCCGTGGTAACAGAGAAGGGAATTGCTTCCCTACTGGGCGTGACCTGAAAATCAGGAATGGGATTGTACGTAGCGCACCAGAAAACCTGTTACCTGCTCTGTTGTAAAATTGCCACCCAGATCAGCAGTCTTTATATCTTCATTAATGGAAGCCTCCACAGCTTCCCTGACTATGCGGGCCTGTTCAGGTCTATCCAACCAGTCCAGCAGCATGGCCACTGAAAGTACGGCTGCAATCGGATTGGCTATACCCTTTCCTGCAATATCGGGAGCACTCCCATGCACCGGTTCAAAAAAAGCCTGTTTTTCTCCAATGTTGGCACTGGGCAGCAAACCCAGACTGCCCACAAGCGCCCCGCCCAGATCACTGAGAATATCCCCGTAGAGATTGGGAGCCACCACTACATCATATTTTTCAGGAGAGCGCACCATATCATACGCCATGGCATCCACCAGCATGGTATCGTGAATTACGTTGTGGGCTTGAGCAACATTCCTGCAGGTATTGAGGAACAGGGAATCCGCCTTGATCACATTGGATTTGTGGACAATGGTCAGATGATTGTGGCGTTTGGCAGCATATTCACAGGCTATTTGTGCAATGCGTTCAGAAGCCCGACGGGTGATTATGCGCTTGCTCCAGGCTTCATTCTCGCCCACTTCCTCAATGGACGAATACAATCCTTCGGTGTTCTCCCGCACCACCAGGATATCAAAATCCGTGTTGCCCGTGGCACCTTCTATTCCCTTTATGGGTTTTAAGGGCCGTATATTGGCATAGAGATCCAGTTCCCGGCGAATGGTCAGCAGCACACTTTTGTAATTGGGATCCGCAGGCGTGGTAACCGCTCCGAACAGGATGCAGTCACAGTTTTTCAGGATCTCGAGATCTGCATCCGTGATTGCCTGACCGGTCTTTTCCCATTTACCGTAACCCAGTTCCAGAGGGATTATTTCCAGCGGCAGATCGAAACAATCCAGTACCCGCAATGCAGCAGGTATTACCTCTTTGCCCACACCATCGCCTTCAATCACAGCCAGTTTCATGCACAATCCTTCCTTAGCCTGTCCACAAGTTCCCTGATCGTAGTTGCCACATCAAACTCAGCAGCCCCCCAGTGTACGGTCGCCCCGGGAAAGCCGTTGATGGTAACCTGGCCTGCATTCTCAGCCCGACAGCAGCGGGCTATAAAGGGTCCGGAAGGTTTGACAATATCACTGGTGAAGGGACAGAGACTGATAAAATCATATTCCATCCCCGGGAAGCGGGATTCGAAGAGAGAGCGGGATATTTCACAGCCCACAAGTAAAGAGCCGGGTTTTTCGATTATATCATTATCCAGACATTTGCCTTCAAGACCCGAGGAAGAGCAGGGAAAAACCGTATCCGGACCGCTGAAGCGGGTCAGATCGATCGTGTTTTCTTTGAATGTGATTGTAAGATCGCCGAATATACCCGAAGATTCCAGCCGGCGTACGACATCGGTCAGCCAGGATGGGTAGGGCGGAGCGATATCCAGTATTTCAAGTTCCAGGATTACTGAAGGATCGGGTTCATGCACAAAGGTCACATGGTTGTCGATACCCGTAAAGATGACCGTGGTTATACCGTTTTTACACAATGCTGCAGCCTTTTGGATCAGGAGGGAGCGATTTTTTATATTGAGTATCTCAGGAAAACGTACAATCTTTTCCGGTTTTGCCAGCAGTTCCACGGATTCGGCTTTCCGCAACAGATCTTCACCGCTGTGCTCCACCTGATAGAGCCATTTGTTTCCATTACATATCTCCACAAGCATGTAGTGGGTCAGAAAATAGATGGGCTCCTCTGGATCCTCATCGGGATGGATATGGGTTACACCCACGTGCTTGTACTCAAGAGGAAATATCATGAATTTAGCCTTTGTTGTTTTTTACGATGCTCGACAAGCCCGCCGTCACTCAGTATTTCTAGCAGGAAATCGGGGATCTGCTGGCCTGTATAGGTCCTGCCTGCCACTTTCACAGTGCCTTCGGAGAGGTTGACTTCGACCTCATCACCTTCCTCACACTCCACATCCGCCTCAATCAGCGGCAAACCCACATTGATGGAATTGCGGAAAAAAATGCGTCCGAAGGATCTGGCAACCACACAACCCACACCGGCATGCTTGAGTGCCAGGGGTGCCTGCTCTCTGGAGGAGCCACAGCCGAAATTGTTGCCGCCGACAATGATGTCACCGGGAGATACTTTGCTTGAAAAATCGGGGTCGATGCCTTCCATGGCATGATCTGCAAAGACCTGCATATCGGTGGTACGCAGGTATTTACCCGGGATTATAACATCGGTGTCCACATCGTCACCGAAGATCCATGCTTTACCTTTAATCACTTTGTCCAATCCTCTCACCTGCTTAGGGATACCTTTTATCTATTATTTGTAGGTAGCGAATTATTGATTGATATGCAATGTGTGCCTTATTTCTTCTGATAGCCAAATAATTTGTTGTAGCAGGGATGATCAACAATATCCACAATTATCACAAGAATCGAGTCGCTTTTGTCTGAATCTTTTTTTTAGTGTATATTCCTTTTGAAAATATCGGTCTTGTTTCGGATTGCTTCCACAATGGCCATTTCCACTTTGGAGTCGGATGCCTTCTCTTGCAGCTATTGGTATTTGTTAGCCGCGTTGTCGATAAGGACAATCCGGGCCTTTTTCATATCTCAATGCCTCTTGATATTGCTTTATTGAGAACATTATTATCATTATGTATCCACGTAATACCTTTGATGGTCACTGCAATCTTGTTACTTTCTTCCAGATATTCCAGAATGGTCGTGAGTGTATTATGATTGACCTGTTTGGGCAAATTCCTTTTCAGATCGGCAACAGATATTATGCTTTCATCCATGTTTTGAAGAGTATTTTCTACCATTTTGATGGTATTCAAAGTAGGTGAACGGCCCTTTTTATTTAATGGTGGTGTTGTGTTCATGAATAATCCCCTCTTTTTTGTTATGTTACCATATTCAATTGTTACTAATTGATAACTAATGAATACGCAAACATATCTATATATTATTTTTGCCAGCTCAACGGGTAATTTTATGACCAGAAAAATGAGAAAATCGGACTGAAACTTCCAGTATCAATAAATTTCCTTGACCCTTCCGACACTACCATCTTCAAGTTGTACTTTTATTCCGTGTGGGTGAGAGGAGGACTTGGTGAGAATTCTTTTGACAATACCTTTGGTTATCTTGCCGCTCTTTTGATCCTTTTTTAGAACGATTCCCACGTTTAGCCCTGTCCTGATATTGCTCCTGTTAGTGCCTGCATTCATGGTCTGAAGGTGAGCCTGCAGACATATAAGGTTGTTTATCGAGGAAAAAAGAGTTGCAATAGGAGATTTGATTCAGAATGTTGCGGTATTATTGGATGCAGTGGAGCTTCTGGCAGACTTGACGTTCATTCTTCATAGCGGTGTGGCCTCATTAAGTATATTTTTCCCAATATTTGGTTTCAAAGCCTTTTTGTGCACAAGATCTACTTTGATCCCCAGAGTATCGGAAAGATAGTTTTCAAGCTCAACGAACTCGAGCAATCCCGGGGTTTCGCTGAATTCAACCAGTACATCAAGGTCACTGCTGTTCGTTTGCTCCCCCCTGACAAAAGAGCCAAATACAGCAAGAGAGGCGACCTTATATTTTTCCTTTAACTCCGGCAACATCTTGTGAAGCTGGTGTTTGTAAATATCTATTGCATTATTATGTGAAGCCATAGGCATTTGATTGTTTGTATTTGAACCTATTAATTGGTATCGATTAAAAAATAGAGAAGCAATAGATTTCAAAAGGAGAGAAAATAGAGGCCTCAAACCTCTATTTCCCCACCATTCAGGACCGCGGATTCGCTTACCCGCACAGATTCAGTGGTATCCCCGAAGGAAACCTCGTAGGAACCTGTGGGTGCGGTATCGAATTGGGTCTGTCCCTGCACCGGACCCTCGGTTGAGTAGGGCACCACAAATTCATAGGTCCCATCTGTGGCCGTGGTGGACCGGGAGTACTCAAAGGTCCTGCCGGTGGTCGTGCGGATGGTATTTGTGATGGTCACCTTTTCTCCTTCAGGTGCCTGTCCGGTGATGGTGGCACCGTCCACATACTCGAAGATCTTCACATAACCGGTATTAACCACTTCGATATTGCCGTCAAAGAGGGCATTGTAAACCTGCTTGTAACCGGCCTCTGCGGTATTGGCAGCCGGGGTCTCATGCACCATACGGTACTGTGTGAGACCATCGCCGTCAAAGAGGTGCAGCCGGGCTTCCATGGTGTTGAAATAGCGCTCTCCGGGTACAGTCTGGGTACCCTGGTTGGTCTGGGCCTGCACATAGTAATTATCGGTATCCAGGGTCCAGGCAGCCATGGCATAGAATTTACCGGTGGCCATCTCCACATCGGAGACCACGTAACGTGCCCCTGCCTTTTCAGGATCGGGGTGTACGGCTTCCAGTACTGCTGTGGCCTCTGCTTCTGAGGAGGCAGTGAAGAAGGTGGATGCACCTGGTCTGTTCTCTTCATCCATACTATTGCGTCGGCCACCGATACCCTGCTGGAAGGGGTTGGCGTTGGGAATCCTGTGGCCGATCACTTCAAGCCAGTGGCCGTAGTCCCACCAGGACATCACACCGTATGCTTCATCGGGATAGGAGAAAAGTTGACCTTCGGGCGGCTTTTCATAGCTTTCATAATAATCCAGACCGGGATCCGGCGTATTGTATTTCATCCACTGCGTCGCCTCGATCCAGTAGCCATTGGGCCCTCCTGTGCCCTGATTCTGCTGCATGGAGAGGTCGTAGGACGGATAGGCCAGTACAAGCACCACCAGTACAAGTGCCAATGCATGTACCGGTTTGATCTGTTTGAACCAGCCACTTATATTGGATGTCGTTTCAGCAAAAGGACTCCTGATATCTTTCCAGCCCGCCAGGTCCAGCACTTTGATCCCGATATATGCCGAAAGGATGGCTGCATTGACCGAGTAGTAGTAGGCAAACCGGTTCTGCTGCAGCATGGCCCAGATGATCATTACGGTCCAGACGATCAGGAAGGTCTGCTCCCGGTTGTTGCGACGATAGATGGCAATGTAGGCCAGGATCAACAGGGCAAAGAAGGAGACTATAGCCGTGATTCCGAAGTTGTACCAGAGGGGTTGTAAGGTGAATTCACCGCTGCGCATCAGGAGTGGGGAGGCTTCGGCGATGGTGAGGCCGCCGCCTGTGCGCATGAAGTAACTGAAGACGCTGGAAACCAGAGCATAAGCGGATTCAGAGAACATGCGGGCCAGCAGGATGCCTCCGCCGAAAAGGGCTGCTACAGAGAGTGGATAGTAGTAGCGACTGAGTTGTTTCTCTTTCATGTAGTACGACAGCACAGAGAGAAGGGGGAAAGCCACAAGGCCCGCTGCCAACCCGAATATTTGTCGGGATTTGGTACCACCAATTTCAGGTGCAAGCAGTACCATGATAAGTGCCACACCAAAGATCGCCATGCCACCGATGGCCAGATACTCACTGGATCGGCCATGCATATGGTCAATGATGTGCTGGGCTGTGATGTATACACCGATTATGAAACTGAAGAACAGGGCTCCTTTCCATGTGAGGGTGTAGGCGCCGAGGAAGAAGCCGGAAAGGAGGAAATAGGGGAGAATAGGTTTGATCTGTGCCAGTCCGTTTTCCTTCAGGGAAGCCAGACTCAAATCATGTTCTTCACTGCGTTTCAGGCCAAAGATCAGAAACATCGCAACAACCGTGCTGAGCAGGGCTTCTGCAACATGATGATCATTGAATCCAATAATGGATCGGGAGAGGAATTGACCCGGTGCGATGGCAACAAGGAAAGCGGCAAGCAGACCGATACGTCTGTCACCAAAAATCCATTTGGCTGCAAAATATACAGGGATAACGATCACAGCACCCAGCAGGGACGGATAATAGGCACAGATTGTATGGGTGAGTTCAGTGGAGGGGTTTCCCATGCCAATTATCCAGATAATTGTGGCAAGGAACATGTCAAAGAGAGGGGCAAAGACCTGATCAGTGCCATAAGGATACTGGGTATAGGCATCAAACCAGAGCATAGAGGGGAAATTATGCAGAATGGATTCCACATTTCTCAGGTGATACCAGGGATCGTTACCACCGAAACGCACGAAGTTCTCGCCGATAAATACGCTTTCTGCAGGGATTGTTCTAATGTACAGTGCTATCAGGAAACACAGAAGAATTCCCGTAAAGGGCAAAAAGGAAGATTTTAGTTTGTCTTTATAATCTATTGTCATAGCCCACACTTCTTGAAATGATTGATGAGATGATTGATGCAATTGTATTGTTCAATCCAATTTAAAAGTTTTGAGAAGAAGTAAAGATAATCAGTGTTTGAACTTTATTAGAAGGAATCTAATTAAATATAATATTGCAATCAAGATGACATCCCAAACAATTATATCCAATTCACACCCTAATCAAAAACAATGAACTACCTACTCATTGCAGCAGTACTATTCACCCTTATCCCGGTTATTACATATCTTATTTACATCCTGGCCATCCTTAAACCTTCCAGCTCAAAAATCCACACACCGGATACTCAACCTCCGATCACAGTGGTAATT
The DNA here is from genome assembly GCF_000025865.1 of Methanohalophilus mahii DSM 5219. Lineage (NCBI taxonomy): Archaea > Methanobacteriati > Methanobacteriota > Methanomicrobia > Methanosarcinales > Methanosarcinaceae > Methanohalophilus > Methanohalophilus mahii. The sequence continues at coordinate 152,810 of NC_014002.1, read as the reverse complement.
CCCACCTACAACGAAAGTGAGGTCATCGAACACCGTATCAAGAACTTAAAGGACATCGATTATCCCACCGAAAACATCCATGTGATTGTAGTGGATGACCAGTCCACAGATAATACAGTAGGCCTGGCAGCGGAGGCTTTTAAAAAGTATGATCTTTCCGGCGAAGTGATCGTTAAGGAAAAACGTACCGGCACCAATGCTTCGGTGAACATGGGAGTAGGAGAGGCAACTACAGATTTTGTGGTGACCACGGATGCAGATGTCACCTTTGAGCCGGATGCTGTCAATAATGCCTTGGGGAGGTTGCTCAGCGATGAGAAAATAGGGGCAGTCTGCGGGGAACTGGAACCCATTGCCCGGCAGGATTCTTTTACCACACATTCCGAAAAGGCCTACAGGGATGTCTACGGCAGGATGTGCAGCTGGGAAAGCTGCCTGCATTCCACCTACTGTTTCAACGGCCCGCTTATCGTGATGAGAAAAAAAGCCTTCTCCCCTATCCCTGAAACAAAGGGAGCATCCGATGCAGGGATGGCACTGCGCATCATCCGTAATGGGTACCGTTGCCTCTACGAATCCTCAGCCCGTTTCTACGAATACATCACCAGTGATATGGACCAGCAGCGCCGCCAGAAACTCAGGCGCTCGGCCAGATTGCAGGAAGCCACTCTCCACAACCTCGGGTTAGTATCTCCAGAATACGGAAAATTCGGGCTGTTTGTGCTGCCTTTACGTTTTGTTATGTTCTTCATAGCCCCTGTTTCATTCTTCCTGGCAGTGATACTCTGGTCGGTAGTGCTGGGAAGTATCAATTTAATCTGGGGCATCGGAGTATTGGTACTGTTTGGATTAGCGCTGCTGTCCGGGCAATGGAAATCCAACCTTATATCTTCTTTCATATGGCATCAGATCTACCTGCTGGTAAGTCTGGTCTACATGTCCAGGGGAGTACATGTGTGGCAGGCAATTGAAAGGAAGAAAGTATAAAGCAGAAACACTGATATTTGTTTCAGGTACATATTCAGATTATTTTTAGCATATTTCATTTAGCAATGAGTGGGGGAAAATGGAAAGAAACCAAAGATTCACAACCGTAAAAATAGCCACAGCAATAACTTTCTCAATCATGGTTATTGTCAATGCACTGGCCAACATTCTTCCGATCAATGGGATAACCACTGGTCAGATATCGGATTCCTATCCCAATCTCTTTGCCCCGGCAGGCTGGGCCTTTGCGATATGGGGACTCATCTATCTGCTGCTGGCAGGTTATACACTGTATCAACTCGGAGTTTTCCAGGGTACTGCAACTTCTGTCAAAACCGGACTGTTAAGTAAAATAGGAATCATCTTCTCAATTTCCTCAATTGCCAATGCGGCCTGGATATTTGCCTGGCACTATCAAATAATACCATTATCCCTGATACTGATTGTTGTAATCCTCGTATGCCTGATCCTGATAAACCAAAGAATAAACAGAGAACAACTCTCCGCAACAGAGAAGTTGTTTATCGGATTGCCGTTTAGCGTGTATTTCGGCTGGATCACAGTGGCCACCATTGCCAATGCCACCATCCTTCTTGTCAGCTGGAACTGGCAGGGTTTTGGTTTAGCCGAGCCCATATGGACCGTTATTATAATAGTTCTTGGCTTTCTTATCGGAGCCTTGACAATGCTTAAAAACAGGGATATTGCCTATGGCCTTGTTATTGTCTGGGCTTATGCAGCAATCCTGTCAAAACACATCTCACCTGAAGGGTTTGCAGGACAGTATCCAGTAATTATCAATACCACTATCATCTGCATTGGATTGTTACTGCTGGCTGAAGGCTACCTGTTGATTTCACAAAAAAGAATGTAAAAGGGATCTGAAAACCCAGAACCCATATATTCAGTCGTGGGTGATTGGCCCCAGATTCTGCAAATGCTGCTGGATCTCTTCCCTCATCCCATCATCCTTCATGGCAAAATCCAGAACTGCCTTCACATACTCCACCTTGTTACCGGAATCATACCTCCTGCCGGTGAACTGGTGGGCATAGACTTTCTGTGAATCGTTGAGCAGCCGTATCCCGTCGGTCAGCTGGATCTCGCCACCCACACCTTTGGATGTCTGCTCAATGCAATCGAATATCTCCGGAGTGAAAACGTACCGCCCGATGGCCCCGATATTGGAAGGAGCCTCTTCCACAGAGGGTTTTTCCACGATATCATCCAGGGCATACAGATATTCATCCACAGGACTGCCGCTTATGATCCCGTAACTGCTGACCTTATCCTGTGGCACTTCCTCCACCGCGATCGTGGAGCGGCCGTATTTCCGGAAGACGTCGATTAACTGACGGGTACAGGGTTTCTCGTTGACAATAATATCATCACCCAGAAGCACTGCAAAAGGATCCCCGCTGACATGTTTGCGGGCGGTCATGATGGCATCGCCCAGCCCGTTGGGTTCCTTCTGGCGGATGTAATGGATATCCACCATTGAGGAGATCTCCTGCACCATCTCCAGCATATCATACTTACCCCGATTCTTAAGATGCATCTCCAGTTCCGGGCAACCGTCAAAATAATCCTCGATCGCCCGCTTATTGCGCCCGGTTACAAATATGATATCATCGATCCCGGATTCGATGGCTTCCTGTACCACATAATGAATCACAGGTGTATCTATTATCGGCAACATCTCTTTGGGCATTGATTTTGTTACCGGTAAGAAACGAGTCCCCAGTCCCGCCACCGGTATTACGGCCTTTTTTACATCCATTTGAGTATCCTCGGGTATCATTTTCTGTTATGTTTGATGTTTCCAATTGATATTAGGGTTTGGTCTGTGAATTGCAAATATCCGATAGTTTTTTGTCAAGCATAACTGTAAAATGGAAGTAGAAATATGAGTATATAATAATTTCAATAAAAGGTGTCCATCATTGAAACGATTGTCCATATTATTACTGATTAGTATCCTGATATTCGGAGTGTCTGCAGCCGGCGCGTTTGAAGTTACTCCTGAAAATCCGACCGTGGGAGATAGAATTACAATAAACGGCACGTCTTCTGCAGATTCGGTAAAGGCCAATGTGGAATTTACCAAGACCGTCTCAGTAGAAGACGGGGAATACGAATACCGCATCGATGATGTAGAAATTCCGAAGGGATCCAATACTTTTACAGTAAAGGCCGAGGGGGCCGAGGATCTGAATGTCAGGGTCAAAATCCTATTCTGGATCACAAAAAGTGCAGATGCATCCTCCTCGGGTGTGGCAACAGTATCCCAATCAAATGTCCCTTCCGGAGATTATAATATACAAATTGACGGCAAAGCTGCATCAGGAGCAAATGATGTAGATCTCACAATTACCGCTTCTCAGAATATAGACGTGGAAAACGGTGAATTTGAAGGAGAATATAACACAAATGGTATTCCCCCAGGACAATTCAAAGTAACTGTGGCAGGGGAGACAAAAACCATCACATTGAAGTCTTCAGGCAGCAGTAGCGGAGGCTCAGGTAGTTCCGGAGGTGGCGGAGGAGGTTCCACTCCGGACAATTCGAATAATAATGTAGATGCAGAAGAACTCATCACACAAAGGGTTTTCAGCGATACGCCCGTAAATTTTCAGTTTTCCGATCCTGAAGTTCCTGTGAAATCAATTAATCTTACATCCGCTATCACAGTAATGGATGTACCTGTAAGAATAGAGGTTTTAAAGGATGTGTCTGTGATGGTCAAAAAAGAGCCATCCGGCAATGTGTATAAGCACATCAACATGTGGGTGGGAAACCGCGGTTTTGCGATTGCCGAAAATATCAAGTCTGCAAAGATCCATTTTCAGGTTGAAAACGACTGGATAGATAATAATAATATCAACCCTGAGTCGGTTGTCTTAATGCATTATGAGGAGGATGCTGACCAGTGGACTCGCCTGCCTACGGATATGATATCAGGGAATGAGCAATATACCCTTTACAAGGCAAGTGCCACTCATTTTTCCCCCTTTGCGATTGCAGGGGAAACCAGGCAAACAACAAATACTGATAACCAAACCGATAGTAATCAGACAAACACCACAGTTGAGAACGTACAACAGAACAGCTCTGAAACACCAGCAGATTCCAAACCGGGTCTGAATGCCGAGTGGATACTCATAGCAGGGGTTATGGCGGGGCTGGTAGCAATGGTGATCTGGAAAATGAAGAATAACAGACAATGAGAAATGTCCTGTATTGGACATACTCTTTTTTTAAACTTATATAAAAGTAGTTACATACAAGAAGTGAGATTAGTTTTAAGATCAGGAATATTATATTAATATTTGTTTTTAGGGACAAGGTTTATCACTTGAAAATTTATAACCATAGTATCAATAAAAGCAAATTGTCATTTGACCCTAACACATTACACCATACCGGAGGATTAAGAATATATGAGGGAACTAAAACATAGCATCTTTGTATTACTTTTACTTATAGCATCAACTGCATTGATAATTTCTGGATCTGCAGGAGCAGCAACCAACGACGATGTCATTATGGAAATGACAGTGGATGACAGCACGTTTAACTTTGCCAACCACGAGTCTGATATAGACGGCAACTGGATACAATTACAGGGCGGAGAAGCATTCCAGTTGCCATCTCCCATGTCTTTTACCTATAACGGAGTAAATAATACTTCATTCACAAAAAAGGGGATTAATATCAGTATTGATCTGAATGTGGATGAATACTCTGACCACAAAATCATCTATCCATACGAAACACATCCAATGTATGTCACTGGTGATGATGTATCATTTACCTTTGATGGTTCAGAATCTTTTGCCGATAAAGATGTGGAAGTATCGTTGATCAAAACAAATGCTTCCGGATTGTATTCGGCTATTGATAAGCTGATGGATGGAGAGAAAGACGATATTGCAAATTTGATGAATTCTGACAAAAATCCTAAAAATAGAACCCTTGACGAGAAGGGGGATTGCTTTGTGAACTATGGATCTCTTGATCCTGCTGACTATATAATAGTTATCATAGAAGATGATCCCACAAATCCATTACTCTCCGCCACCGCATTCACGGTTTTAGACCATGATTCCACTACAGAAGTGAAAGACACTGAAAACGGAAAAGAAGTTACTGTCAGTATGCCGAATGCCAACAAATCAGATTATATCTATGAGGCAATATACATTGAAGAAAGTGAATACATTGAAGAAAGTGAATACAGGGCAGAAGGATATATGCAGTACAACGGAAGCAGAGATGGGCTCAACGCATCCGTAAACGGCGTACCCCTTCTTGAAGGGCTGTCTCTGACAGGAATTGATTTCTCCAATCCAGCATCATCTGATTTTAAGGATAAAATTACTGCAAGCGCCGGAGATAATAAAGTTGTCATAGAAAATGTAAGCACATCTGAGACCAGTGCAATCCTGAATCTGAATACCACAGGACTTGATGAAGGCGATTATATCCTATTTACAATGGTCAGATCAGGAGGAGATCTGCTTGCCTTCAACCAGTATCCTCCCGTATCTGCAGAAGAGGAGGAGGATGACTCTGTCGGAGGCAGCAGTGGTGGAGGCAACAGTGGAGCTGCTGTAAGTGCAGAACCCTACCGAAACGTTGAACAGAGAGAAGCACACGGTCAATTCATAGCCATGAATACCCGGGCAGAATACAATTTCGCTCAAGGCAGTACCCCGGTGGATTCAATAATAATCACCCCGCTGATCAATGCAGGTTACACCAGTGTGCTGGTAGAGGTACTTAAAGATACCTCCACACGGGTTGATACCCAGCCACCCGGACTCATCTACAGCAATCTTAACATCTTGATTGGTTCCAGAATTACCGAAGAGGGAATCGAACAAGCAACAATTTCCTTCGGCGTGGATAAAACCTGGCTGGATGAAAATGATTTGGACCCTTCAAACATCAGGTTGTTAAGATACACCACACAATGGACACCCCTTTCAACCACAATGACAGGAGAAGATGAAGATAAGGTGTACTATACTGCAGAAACACCGGGCTTTTCCAGTTTCGCAATCGTGGCTGATACGGATTCTGCACCGGTTACAGAACCAGCAGACACAGAAGCGGACTTCACAGCAACTCCTGTAGAAGGACAGAGTCCATTGGAAGTCACCTTTACAGCAGAGGCAGATAATATTGACTCCTGGCAATGGGACTTCGGTGACGGCAATACATCCACACAACAAAACCCCACACACACCTATGAAGAACCGGGAACCTACACTGTTGTGCTGACAGTTGAAGGCGAAGGTGGAGTCGATGTTGTGGAGAAGACAGACCTGATCGAAGTAACCGAACCTGGAAAAGAAGAGGGAATCCCAGGATTTGAAGCAGTCTTTGCCATTGCTGGATTGCTGGCAGTAGCAGGCCTTTTGAGAAGGAGGAAACTGTAAAGGAATTGATATGCAGGTTTTTTACCTGCATATATTTTCCGGAAAAATCCAAAACCTTTTAATAGTAACGTCCCAATTAAACTGTAGAAACATACGAGGATAATCATGCTTACCAGTGTAATTTCAACAACCAGTGCAATTTCTTCAGCAGCAGGTGCCATATCAATGACAACTGGCATCGGATTGCCGGAATACGGTGTACTGGCTGTAATCGGTCTTATTCTATTATTGTCAGCCAAAGAGATACTATCTGCGTCCAGTAAATGGAACAGGACATTAAACACTTCACTTAATATGGGTATAATGCCTCTTCTCGTTGCCTTCGTTGCAATAGTGGTATTCAAAGTCGCAGAAATAGTGTGAAACTATTTCCTCTTTTTCTTTAATTTTTTGTTTTGAAATGATTCTAATAAAAGCATCACAATGTTTTTGTTATTGGAGCTATTGCATAATTCCTCATAGCGTCTCAATGCCACACATTAGAGAACTAATTAGATTTTTTGTTAAATTTATAACTACATTTGGATTAAAGCAAAGACTTAAATAATTATATTTCTATATACATAGATAGGAAGAAGATAATCATGCTTACCAGTGTAATTTCAACAACCAGTGCAATTTCTTCAGCAGCAGGTGCCATATCAATGACAACTGGCATCGGATTGCCGGAATACGGCGTACTGGCTGTGATCGGTCTTATTCTATTATTGTCAGCCAAAGAGATACTATCTGCTTCCAGCAAATGGAACAAAACGCTCAATACATCCCTGAATATGGGAATAATGCCTCTGCTTGTGGCCTTCGTCGCAATAGTGGTATTCAAGGTAGCAGAAATAGTGTGATTTTACCCTAACCTCTTTTTCCACATAATTATTACTTATTTTGAACTGGATTTGAAATGTAGTCTATCCCGTGAACCGCTGATCTTTAGTTATCAGAACAGGCCCAATCCGGGACCCAGATGAGGGATTACCCCAAACAGGAATACATTAACAAAGCCGTGGGTAAAAGAAACAAAAGAGATACTTTTCGTCCTGAGGAACATATAACCCAGGATAAGTCCTGCAAATGCTGTCATAAGCACTTCTAAAGGGGCACCATAGCCCGAGTGCATAACACCAAACAAAAGACTGGCTATAATTAGACCCGGCCATACTCCAAAGGTATCTGCAAGTCTGGTCTGGAGTATGAACCTGAAAATCAGCTCCTCAATAAACCCCACAAAAAACACCATTACAAGAGAAATCTTGAGCAAACTGATAAATGACAGGTCCGGAATCAGGTAATTACTTGCCAGGATTGCATACTCTCCCTGGGCAATCAGAATCGCCACAAGAATTGCCAGAAAGATATAAACCAACCACATCCTGTTTACATCCCTAAACCCCCTTAAAGAAAGTGTAAAATCCTGTTCTTTTGCAACCAGATATACAGGAATTATGAGAGGAGCGTAAATGAATACAAAGACGTAGAGGGTTGTTTCGAAGAATATAGGCATAGATATATTTACTAACCTCAACAGGGGCAATAACATCAGGGCCTGAAACGCCATTGTAATTTCCCTGTTATCAAAAAAGATGGCCGCCAGAGGCAGGCCGAGAAGTAAAGCCACATGGATACAGATGGAAAGATAATCCATTTCGACAAAAAGTAACATTTCTGCCAGCATAATGAGCAATACCGGCACCAGTATTACAGCTGAGTTGCGGTTAAGCTGTACACCTGACAGCCCGGGCAGATCCATGCTCTTAAAGGGGTGAGATTCACTCATTTGTATCCTCCGATACATTGATCCAGAGATGCAGGTCCCTGTAAGATTCTGTGTAGTTACCGTTCTTGTAAAGCAAAAACTGTAGTTTCATGTCCGTGCCGTTAAACGGCGGGGTTACCGTGACAGGTTGCTGCCAGGTCTGGTTATGCTCAAGGTTTACCTGTTGTATGGTTTGCAGGGATTGATTTTCCAGCTGGATGTCAACAGTATAATTGACGTTCTCATATTCATGATTTACCACTCCGATAATTACCTTTCCACTGTCTCCGAGAGTATAATTGACCGGATAGTCATCTGCCATACCTCCTGCTCCCAGGATATAGAATTCGGTGAACTGTTCTCCCTGTTTGGGGGTTACTACCACATAGACCAGGGTCACTACCGAAGCCAGAATAGAAATTATCAGGATTATTGTCAATGCTCTGTCCAGGCGGGACCGGGATTCGGAATGGAATTCGTTTTTGAGAGACTCGTAGGATTGCCTGAAGGGTACATAAAATGCTTCCTCCTCTGCCAGATTGGAGCGGCGTATCACGGCTATGATACACATACCGATTGTGAAAATGGATAATGAAATCAGGATAGGCATCAGGCGGATACCCCAGGGTGTATAGTTCAGACCCAGACCTATCAAAGGCACCACTGCAATACTCAGACCAAAACTCAAAGCCACACGTTCAATGCCATCCAGGTCATCATTTTTGGGGAACAGGGCTGCTATCAGTGCATACCCGGGCAGGAACAATACCATGGGCAGGCCCAGAACGGTACGTATGGCTGAATCGCTGAGTGGGGGTATCAGAATAAATACTCCCGTCAGGAGTACCAGGCCTACAACAATCCGTATGTCAACAGGGATTTTTTTTATATCCGCCAAGATGTACCCTCAAATTGATTGCAGAACCAATTGTTACAATGTTTAAATATTATTCGGTCAGCAAATATATAATTCATGTTCTAGCCGGGATTGCAATCGAAAAACAAAATTTGAATGCAACGAAACAGAAGCAGAAAATCCTAAAAAATAGCAAATTAAGCAGGCATCCCTGTTCATTTCAAATCAATTCTTCTGTCAAATACCAATGCAAGCATGGCAGGTTCACCAATCCTGACGTACTCCCACGACAATGGGCTTTCTCTACCCTCCCACCCCATCACTCATAACTTTTTTAAAATTCACATTTCTTCACAAATTCGGCCAGCCCATCCTCCAGAGAGACTTTCGGGACAAAACCCAGCGTTTTCGCAGCACTGATGTCAGCCACGCTGTGGCGGATGTCTCCGATCCTGGCCTGCCGGTATTCCAGGGGCAGGTCACTGTCAAAGACGTGCTGTACGATCCCGGCCAGCCTGTTGACCGAGGTCTGTTTGCCGGTGCCAGCATTGAAGACTTTGCCGATAGCGTCCTCTTTTTCAACCAGCAGTTGCACCAGGTCCACAATATCATGCACTGAAATGAAGTCACGGGTCTGCTCACCATCACCGAAGATGACCGGAGACTGGCCGGCCTTTGTGCGTTCAATGAATTTGGTGATCACACCGGAATAGGGATTGGAAGGGTCCTGACGGGGACTGTAGATATTGAAGGGACGCAGCACTGAAATGGGCAGGTTGAAGGCGCGGTGATACATCAGCGCGTATTGTTCTCCCGTGAGTTTGCTGACCCCGTAGGGAGAGAGGGGTTGTGTGGGATGGTTTTCACTGACTGGCATCTGTAGCGTTTCCCCGTAAATGGCAGCGGAACTGAAATAGATGAAGCGTTTTAAATTGGTCTGGCGGGCCGCTTCGAGCAGGTTGAGGGTACCGAGGATATTATTCTCACAATCAAACATTGGCTGCTCCATGGAACGGTTGACATCGATCTGGGCCGCGGTATGAATAACCACATCAGCCTGCCCGACCAGCCGCACCGCTTCAGGGCCCTGAATGTCGCCGATTACCAGCTGTACTCCTGCGGGTACTTCATGCCTGCAGGGAGAAAAAGTGTTGTCCAGCACGATTACTTTGTTTTCGCGGCAGAAGCGGTCAGTCAGATACGAGCCCACCTGACCCAGCCCGCCGGTGATGAGGATTGTTTGCATAGGTGTTTGATGGCGGCTGTTTGGATATTAATTTTATGTATTTGAAGGCCCATAAGTGCAAATCCGGTTTTTCCGAGACCATAGAGGGATATTCGGTGTGATCCTGATTTGTTCAACACTACATTTAAAATAAATTTATATTTGTGGAGTACAGGGCGAATCTGTCTCATTTGTGAAATTAGGCGGCTGACATACCCCCACGCCTAAAATCCGAGGGCTTTCTCTACCCTGCACTCCCCGTCACTCGTAATCCTTACAGCCTTGTTCTTATTACATAAAGTATGCAGATAATTCCCAGAACCGCAAGCACACCCGGACCGGGAATGGTTTCTGCAGGCTCTGTTGTGTTTTCAGAAGGATTACCGGCGGTAGGTTCTGCAGAACCGGAAGCGGACTGTTCGGAATCGTCAGGTCTTGAAATTTCATCTGTGCCTGTTGTTGAATCCACGGCCGAGATGGCAAACGGAGAGAAACCATCCGCCTGCGCTTCGAAATAGAAATAATCTGCATCTTCCTCTGTCTGAACGGTATCCAGAACCTGCCATGCATTGGTATAATGGAGCAGAACGACCGAATCCGGATTTATATCATTAAGCCATGTTTTGCTGACCTTAAAACCAATCATGGAATCTTCCAGGTTATTTGTATCAAACCGGTTATCTCCCACCCAGACATTGAAATTGCTGTACACTTTGCCAGGTGGCTGCTGATCGACAAGAGAGGAGGTATCTTTCAGGTTTTCTATCAGTATTTTAATCTGGCCGGCGTTGCTGGTGCCTTTAAACTCGATAAAGGATATCGAACCATCCTCAAAATCATAATACACATTTTCATCTGCAACCACTTTCTGAATCTGAGAGGATTTTGATACAATATTCTCCCGGCCCTCCCGGCTGGTGGTTATACCTTTAACCGCATTACCTGAAGACTTGCTTTTTGTCGAGGCGATATCATTTATTGTGGTATTATTGATATTGCCGGCTTTATCCACGGTTTTTAGACCTATTTTATAGGCGTGGCCGGATTTCAGATCGGAGACCCTGTATACAGATTCAGAGGTGTTTGCCTGAAAAACATTGTCCAGATAGATTTCAACGTGATCAAAATCATGGTTTGCAGGATTGGTCCAGCCCCAGGTTATAGAGTCAGATGTGGAGGAGGTTACGTGAAGATCTGTTACGGCTGCAGGAGCAATATCAAGGGTTTGTGAGGTATTGTTTATCCAGGTACTGTTCACATAACCGTCTGTATCCACGGTCCTAAGGCCAATGGAATGATTGGTAGCATCCAGCAGTCCTGTGAGGTTGTAGTATGTGTCAGAAGTATTGGATATCAATGTGTCATTGACGTAAATCTCGGTATGATTGAAATCCTTATCATCAGGGTTGGACCAGGTCCAGTTTATCCAGTATGATCCTACGACTGCTGTGAGATTGGATACGTTGGAGGGCGGTGCAGAAGTAAAGGCTTTGATACATATACTCGTATTGTTAAGTTTACCCACGTCCGTCCAATTGGAGCCATCGAAACTCATAAAACTCTCATTTGGGTTTGCAGAGGCCCGGCTTGAATAATTGGATTCGGGATATTCTGCTGCCAGAGGATATTCATGCTCGGGGTTGGATATTTTATTGGTTACCGAAAATTTTTGTCCTTCTGCCAGATTTACAGGGGTGTCAAGGGTTACCGTATGATAACCTGCATGTGCAAAGGTACCATTGGTTTGTGCCACCAGGGTTTGCCCCACAGGGGTAGAGGAGGAGAGGTTTGTGTATATACTCACGTTGTAAACCGCATTTGTATCTGTGGTATAGAAACTGACCGCTTCCAGGTATTCTTCAGATGAGGACTGGAAAACATTGGCTCCATGGACTGTTGTCGAATTAGAAAACCCACGGGAATCGGTATAACCCAGAGGATCATACTGATAGATGTTGTCATGATTATCTACATTTGCAGCGGACAAGAAGATGGCTGCAGCCCATGCATTGAACGTTTCTTCATAATAGGAAATATAGAGATAACCCGAATCACCTAATTCTGTGCCCCAGCTGTTTTTTACAATAAATGCTCCATCCCCTGGTGGCTCATAAATAAATTCTTCCTTTGGGAAAGAGTCGTTCCAGCCTACAAGGGCCACTGCGTGGCCGCCTTCATATTCGGACCCATTATAGTAATAGGTTGTAGCGTTATCGGCAAAAGCACTACGGTTTACCTTAAAACTTGTATAAAGAGCTCCATACTCCCTGACAGCCTCCTTGAGATGATCGTTAGCAGAAACATTATTTCGGGGAGGCAGATATATCACCTCCTGCACATGCCTGGTTACAGGTTTGTCGGGATTTGTGTAATCATTGTAACTGGAATTGTCACTGTATGGGTCATCGGTTTCATTCACAGGACCGCTCCAGCGTGCCAGATAGGCCGTGGCCATATCTAAACTACCCCCCTGCTCAAAATCAAAACCAGTGGGACTTTCGTTTGAAAGGATGTTTTTCATGTGGTTCTCGGAAAAATTATAAGGGCCTTCATCATAGGTACAGGATTCAAGGGAGGCATAGGTGGCAAATGTCCAGCATGAGCCGGTATCTCCCTGATCCTTTACTGGTGTGAGACGGTTATGTTCACGCAGGTCATAGGAGCCGGGAAGAGATTGTGCTGTAAAAAGGCGATTGTTACCGGGTTTTTTGGGTTGCAGATGACTTAAATCAACAGGAGAAGGTACCAGACCTAAAGAGTAGGATGGCGTTTGGGCAGAGGATGCCAGCATTGTTTTTTCATCCGATTTTTGTAAACTGGATTGATAATCAATAAAGTCGGGGTTTAAGGGTGCAGAGGTTATTTCAGGATTGTTTTCTGAGGCCAGGGCTGCTGTATTTAAGAGAAGAAGAGTGATTATGGTTAGGAGAAGTATTCTTTTTAGCATGTTGGTTTTAATAGATTTGCTTATTATATAACTTACTTGATATTGGTGATGGTTTTCAATTTTTAGAGCAGGAGTCTCCTTCCGTTACTGTGGGAGAGAAACGCGCCTAATATTTCACAAAACTGACATACTCCCACTACTAAAGTAGGCTGGCTTTTCCTTCAACGTTCCATATAAATAACCAGAGGATAATGGACAGATGCCCTTGAAGGATATTTTTGCAGCACCATTAGAATTATAAGTGAAAAAAATATAATTGGACACATACATAAGCCAGGGTAAAGGTAGTGCTTACATCTCCTGTGCTTCATTGCAAAAAATTCAATTCTCATTAAATCTTCGCCCCAATGTGATTCTAAAGGCTCAGGAATTATATTCTTTGATTACATACCTTAACTTCTATCATACTAAACAACATTAAGCCGGGATTATGTGGAAAGAGAATTGTTTGATCTATGGGAAGATAATATCGCAATAATATCTCCCGCCGGAATAATATCCTATGCCAATAAGAGCTGGAAGCAATTCGCAATCGATAATGATTTAGACCCGCAGGAGTGCAGTGAAGGTATCAATTATCTGAAGGTATGCCAAGAAGCAACGGGTGAATACTCGAATGAAGCCAGAATCGCATTAGAAGGTATACAGGACGTTATCCATGGCAGAAAGCGAACTTTTAAACTGGAATATCCCTGCCACAGCCCGGAAAAACAGCGCTGGTTTTTATTGAAAGCCACACCTCTTTCAAAAACTGTTCCCACAAGTGTCCTATTGCAACATATAGATATAACCGAGCGCAAACTTGCCGAAGAAGACGTAAAACGGAAGGCTCATATGTTGAAGTCTGTGGGGGAAGCCGTTATTGCCACCGATCCTCAAGGTTATATCGATTATATGAATAAAGCCGCTGAGGAGTTGTATGGGTGCAGGCTCGAAGAAGTTAGAGGATCAAATATTGTAAACGTCACTCCTGCAACAGCCACAAGGGAGCAGGCCAGGGAGATAATGACTGAACTTTCCAAAGGGAGAAGATGGGAAGGAGAGTTTGGAGTCTATAGAACCGATGGAACGGAATTTTCAGCCCATGTGACCGATACTCCAATTGTAGATGATAATGGAGAGATGACGGGTATAATTGGCATATCCTATGATATAACTGAACGCAGACTTGCGGAAGAAAATTTAAGAAGAAGTAAAGATGAACTTGCGGCGATATACAAAAACGCTCCTATGATTATGATGTTATTGGATAAGTAGAGGCGAATTAGAAAAATAAACGACTATGGATCAAAATTCGCCGACTCCTCTGCAAGCAATCTGATAGGCTTGAGGGGAGGTGAAGCCTTAAGATGTCTGCATCATCTTGATGATCCAAAGGGTTGTGGATATGGTCCTTACTGTGGAGAATGTATTGTGCGAAATACAGTACTGGACACGTTTGAAACAGGCAATCCCCATTATATGATGGAGACCACACTTCCATTTTCGGTAGATGGAAATGAAAAAGAGATGACCTTGCTTGTTTCGACCGAACTTCTCTCAATAGAGGAGGAAGAACCCCATGTCCTGGTCAGTATTCTGGACATAACTGAACGCAAAGATATGGAAAAAGAATTAAAAATAAGTGAAAAACGATTCAGGGAAATTTATTCAGAATCTCCTATCCCCATTGAAATTTACGATTCTGAAGGACATTTAGCCAATGCAAACACTTCATGTTTGAAACTTTTTGGTATATCTGATGTTGCAGAAGTTAAAGATTTCAATCTTTTTGATGACCCGAATTTACCTGCTGATACACGAGCACAGTTACTTGCAGGCCAAACGGTTGAGTACGAAACCGTTTTTGATTTTGAATTGGTCAAAAAACTTGACTTGTATAAAACAAACCGCTCAGGTAGTATCCATGTTAATGTGAAAATATCTGCCCTGTGTACGGATTGTATAGATGGTTATCTCGTCCATGTCCAGGACATAACAAAGCGCAAACAGGCGGAAGAAAAAGTTAGGCAAAGTGAAGAGCGACTGGAGCTTGCGTTGAAAGGTACCAGGGCAGGAATCTGGGATTGGGACGTGCAGACGGGAAAGACATATTTTGATGAAAGGTGGGCTGAAATTGTTGGATATAATCCTGATGAACTTAAACCTGATATTCAGACATGGATTGATCTGACTCATCCCAAAGACTACAAACGGGCTGAAGAATTATTAAACAAACATTTTGCAGGGGAAACTGAAAATTATGAATGCCAGCTGCGTATGAAACATAAAAACGGTCACTGGGTATGGATAGAAGACCGCGGGCGTGTTGTTGAGTGGAGCAGGGATGGAAAACCCAAACGTATGACGGGTACTCATATTGATATTACGGATCGCAAAATGGCTGAAAATGCTATAATTCAGTCAAAGGTCCTTGCAGAGCAGGCAAACCGTACCAAATCGGAATTCCTTGCAAATATGAGTCACGAATTAAGAACACCCCTTAATTCCATAATTGGTTATTCTCAGATATTGAATCAAAATCCTTCCGGAAATCTGGATGAGAAGGAATTGAAATATTCACATAATATTCTCAACAGTGGAGAGCATTTACTGGAATTGATCAATAGTATTCTTGATATTTCAAAGGTAGAAGCAGGTAAGATGGAGTATGAACCTGAAAGGGTCAACTTGCCAGAAACGATTGATGATATTATTGGATTGGTCAAACCCCTGGCAATGAAAAAATCTATTGATATCCGATTTATAAATAACTCTGCAATTGCTAAAGTTTGGGTTGACAGGGTTAAATTCAAACAGATCCTGCATAATTTACTCAGCAATGCAATCAAATTCACACCTGAAAAGGGGGAAGTGAAGATCTATTTGAGCACGGATGATGGTACTGCCCAGATCTCAGTTGCAGATACCGGTATTGGTATTCCTGCAGAAAAAATTGAAGATATATTTGACCCTTTCAAACAGGTCAATTCTTCTTCTAGCAGAGAATATGAAGGAACGGGATTGGGTCTTGCCCTGGTTAAAAAATATGTGGAGATGCATGACGGGGAAATATGGGTGGAAAGTGAGGTTGGGGCTGGAAGTACCTTTACCTTCACCCTTTCCGTTAAAGAAGTAAAGGGGTAATCATCCGGCTCATTTTTATATTCTTTTCCGCATTACAAGCGCTGCACCTGCAATCAGTGCCACTACAAACATGCCAGTAAATCCGGGTGTTTGAGCATCTTGGTTTTCAGATTGAGATTCTTTTTCTGATTGCGGTTCAAGTTCGGGTTTTTCAGCAATCGGTTCTTCAATCTCTTTTATATATTCTGTTCCCATTATCACAAAAGGCGCATTGAGATATCGATCGGTATCAGCTTTGAAATATAGATAATTGGTACTCTTGTTGATATATTCCGTTGGCAGTGCGATCCATGTTCCATTTTCAAACACTTCCAATACAATATCCTTTACATCCACATTTTCCTGATCAAACCAATCCTGATCTATCCTGAAAATTACTGAAGAGTTCTGAATATTTTCGGAAAATGCGGAGTTCTCTGCCCATATATTGAGGTTGTGATAGACCAAACCTGCAGAAGGTTTATTTACAAGAGATGAAGTGTTTTTCAATAGTTCCACCGTAAATTTTACCTGACCCGCGTTTCTTGCAGAAATAAGATCAATCTGGCGGACAGGATTTTTCGGTTCTTTGAATTCATAGGTCACAGGCTCATCAACTGTTATTGATCTGATGGAAAAATCTTTAAAAATTATATTGGAATAGTCTTCTGCTGTCGTAGAACCTCCGCCTCCACCACTTCCGCCTCCATTTGTTGCAGGGTTTCTGGGCTCCACTTCAATGTAATTTTCAAAAGAATAAGTGTCTGTACCATTAGTATTGTTTACAGTAAGGGTTACACTATAGGCACCAGTCTTATTGTAAACATGCGAAGGATTTTGTATTGCATAATCAATAGAAGAATCCCCGTCTATATCCCAGTTCCATTCTGTAGCATTATGCGATGTGTCATTGAATTGAACCGACAGAGGCACTTTTCCGGATGTGACATTGGAAGTGAAATGTGCCTGTGGCATTATCAGACCGCTGTAACAGGTGGAATTATTCCAGACCTTGTTACCGGAAGTATCCATTGCTGAGATGTTGATATACTGCATGCCTGGCAGGATAACCAAATTTCCCCGCCATAATGTACCCTCGAGATTACTCAATTGTTTTCCGTTTGCCAGAACTTCACTTAACATATAATCATCAGTGGAATTGACTGTAATCTCTAACAGTTCACCTGCAGTCAGATTTTCACTGTTGTTTACCATTATATCGTGTATTTGGGGATATATCACATCTGTCTGTGTGCCGGAAGTATTGTTTGTCCAGTTTTGGTTAATATTACCGTTATTATCAACGGTACGAATACTGATTGTATGTGAAGTGTTGGGGAATAAACCGGTTGCATTATAATGCGTTCTATTCAAAGTCGCTTCCTGGATTCCGTCAATATAAACAAGTGAATTACTGAAATCCGAATCGTTAGGGTTTGTCCATGACCAGTTTATCCATGAATAACCGGTATTTACCGGGTACAGATCGGTCACATTTGCAGGTGGGATGTTATCGATAATATTTAATTTGACAAACGTTGAATTATCATATGAAGACTCATTGTAGGTAACATTGATTCCAAAATAATAAGTTCCCTCTGATTTGGAATTCAGCTCATACTCCCATATTCCACTGTTATTTGTAAGGTTTTGTTGTGAAGGAAGCCCTAATTGTGAAAGGTCTGCATAAACTGCCGAATTTACAAGATGCTCATTTAATTCCACTTTGAGTATTGCATTTTCCGGGCCGGATGCACCTATAGATTCTGGTTCTACTGTAGCTTTTTTCACAACTGTCTCATTATTCAGGCTGCCTCCCGAAATTACAAAGGCAAAGGGTTGTTCACTGCCTTGTGGTACTTTGGTACCGTTTACGGAAAAAGAGTACCATCCTGCTTCAGGTGAATCTATTTGAATCTGTTCCACATTATTAACATTATCAGGAGCACCATTACCATAATACTTCGAATAATTAGGGGAAGTTATAACTAAATCCAGATTATTTACAAGCGCCTTACTTGCTGAAGCGGTGGCCGGATAATCAGTCCATACAAGTGTGGCTTTAAGGGGAGTCTGAGTATTATCCACATAGTATTTTGCAGTCCAGCTGGTGTTAGTACTTAGATTGATATTATCATGCAAGCGGATATGTGCAGGAAAGACAGGATCTATTGATTTTGTGAGATCCAGACGGCCCCATCCCTGTGAATAATATGAATGGTTGAGATCTACAGCACCATTGATAAGTGTCGCTTTCAAAAGGGCCGCTGATGGATGAATTGGAATATTGTTCATGAAATATTGTCGGATAAGGGCAGCACTTCCAGCAGTGACGGGTGTTGCCATGCTTGTCCCACTCATGTACACATAATCTTCTGGATAAACAAGAGATGAGGCTGTTGAATATATTGAGGTACCGGGTGTCACGATGTCAGGTTTAATTCTGCCATCAAAGGTAGGCCCGCGACTACTGAAATCAGCGATGTCGGATGGATTATCTGAATCACCCCCGCGTTCTGGCCGATAGTTTTCCGAAGCACCTACGGTCAGGGCATTTTTGGCAATGCCCGGGGAGTTGATCGTCCCTGTTGAAGGCCCATCGTTTCCGGCTGCAAACAATATCAACATATCAGGATGATGCCACGTGAAATTGTCAAGCGCTTTTGCATCTGTAGCATAAGATGAACTGCTACCCCAACTATTGCTGTGAATTCTGGACCCATTGTTATAGGCTTCAATGAATAATTGATTGAGGGGAGGTATATTCAAAGTTTTGGAACCATCCCCACATGCCTGAAAGAATAAATGTGCCTCAGGTGCCATGCCTTTATACTGTCCTGCAGAAAGATAACCGTTGCCCAGAGCAGAACCCGCTACATGGGTACCATGACCATTATTATCTGCAGGATTACCATCGGACCAGTCATACAACGCATCCACCCTTCCTCCTATATCAGGATGGAGAGTACTGAGATTACCCGTATCCAGCCCTGTATCAGCAATTGCTATAGTTTGATTGGCCCCTGTGAGATTATGGGGAGACGCTACTCTGTCTACTCCTATTATTTCACCCGCCTTATCGTTCAATATTACCGGCGGATTATATGGTTCAATCCAGACGACATTTGCACATTGGGCAATCAAAGGTATCACTGAGCCGTTTATTTTAACCCTTATCTGATTGCCGTTTTCTGCAACAAGGCTGGCATCCATTTCAAGGAGAGAGTTTTTTAATTCCGCAGAATTAGACTTGAAAGTAGATATAACTATAATTGTTTCTCCATCTAGGCCATAAAGGTCCGGATCTACTTTGTATTCTGGCTTATATTCACCCATCCATTTGAAATAAGGAAGCGATTTGATACGATTTATTTGAGAGCCGTTTAGATGAAGGATGTAGGTATTCTCAGGAACGTATCCAGAAATTTCACTTATCTTTTCGATTTGGACTTTCCAATCTGGTAAAATCGGATTCTGGAATTGCACCAGATAATAACCTTTACTGCCATCATTTGAAATTGTAACAGTATTAGTTCCAACCAACGGAGTTTGACCCGGATTGATGGTTGCGTTTTTTAAAAAAATATGGTCAAAGGGAGTATCAGAATTTTTTGCTAATGCTGCAGAACATGTAAAAAAGGAACACAATAACAAAAATAAAATCGTTACTGATACTACTCTATAATCCATCATTTTCATTTGATTTATAATATATATAACTTCTTTGATAGAAAAAGCAAGAAAGGAGTGGGGGATTCCCACTCTTTTTCAGTCCTTCTTTTGCATTACAAGCGCTGCACCTGCAATCAGTGCCACTGCAAACATGCCGGTAAATCCAGGTGTCTGAGCGTTTTGGTTTTCAGATGCAGGTTCCTCCACATCTTCTACCTCAGATTCCTCAGCAACCAGCTCCTCTATCACTTCTTTGTATTCATCCCCGACAATGCTGAATACAGAGAATCCAGATGTCTCGGCAGTGAAATAGAAGTATTCGTCATCCTCACCAACCTCGTTACTTGGAAGGTCCTGCCAATCTCCGTCATGGAATCTGGTCATGCGGATTGTGGTAGGATCAATATTGTTTTGTTCGGTCCATTCCTTGCTGACCTTAAACTCGATAAGAATATTGTCAGCATTATTTTCAGAGATAGTATCCTGATTACCTACCGTGATACTCATCATCTGATAGGAATTACCTGAAGGTGTATCCACATCATCAGGTTTGTCTTTGAGTACCTGTACCTTTGCCACAACATTGCCTTTATCGTCCTTTGCATCAAAACTGATTCCAAATACAGAACCTGCATTTTCAGAGAAATCATATTTTACATTTGATCCTGCAAGCACGCGTTTAATTCCGGAATCTGTATTTTGGACATTTTCTGCAGGCATACTTGGACCCACATAGACACGACCACCGGAACTGCTAACCTTTTTGGATTCTGTTGTAGCAGCAAGGGGAAGATAGTCATACTGACCGGATCCTGAAATATTATACGATCCTCTGGGATTATCACAAAATCCATTGCTTGTGGAATCAACATTTACCTGACCGAATCCATCTCCCTGAGGTGTTGCCCAGAAGTTACCACCAATGCGGGGCCCACCTATAATATTGGGTCCTGCTGTAACTGTAGTATTCCAGGTGTTATTAGCCACTCCTTCACCAAAAACGGTGTTATTGATATTGTTCAGGTAATTGTTATAGAAAGTATTGTTCTCTGCATATTCCAAATATATACCGCCAGCACCATTGTTTGAAATAGTGTTCCCGCTAACGGTAGAGTTCTGTGTTGAAAAGGAGGGAGGACGGGTTATGGAAATCTCTGCATCTGTTGCCATGGCAATTGAATTGTATCTGTTTGCTGAATCTTCAAAGTATAGGCCATAACGTGCAGATTCGATACTATTGTCTCTGATTGTGGCGTTTTCACTCTGGGAAACCTGGATTCCTGTACCTTTTTCCCCTTCAGTACCAGCGTTTATGATATTGCCATTTAGGGAAGTATTCTGAGTAAATTCACAGCCAATACCGACTTCAGTAAATTCATTTATTGTATTGTCTGAAATGGAAAGATTTGTAATTCCAAAAATATCAATTCCGTAAGAAGTGTTATATATATGATTTTTTGCAATTACAGGATGTTGGCCTATTTCCGAATTAAAACCATATGCAATTCCTATCTTAGAGGAACTAATAATATTGTCTTGTATTTGAGGAGACGATGTGCCTAATACAAAAATTCCGATGAAACTTCTATTTATAGAATTGTTATTTATAGAGACTTCCTTTATAGAAGTATCAGGTGTTGATTCTTCAGATACGTCTACACCTACCATTTCTCCTACTATCAAAATCCCGGAAGGCAGATTTATTGAGGATAATATGGTATCAATAGAACTACTACTACTATTGATATCGTTATTAGTTATATCAATACATTCTATACTTTTAGTATCTTCAACATATATACCTGAATAACGGGATTTTATAACATTATCATTTATAATAAGAGTATAATCAACATTCTCTGAAATATCTTTAGAGACAATGCGATCACCCTCTATTGAAATACCATTATACTCAACACCATGTATTTCATTTCCACTTACACTTATGGACTGAGCGTATTCATGGTATGTTTCCTGTCCTTGAACATAAATGTCGTTGATAGGAGAGATATGAATCCCATCTGATCCACACTTCTGGATAACGTTATCCTTAATATTGATTTCATATACACCTGAAACACTAATACCTGCAGACATAACTCTTGATGCAACATCAACAGAATCAGGACTATAAGACTCAGGAGAACGGCTACTAATATTGGTTAATGAGTTATTGTTTATCTCGAGACCATTTATGTTTCTCGCAATGATTCCCGCATAACCAATATCTGTAATATTATTGTTCAGAATATGGACTTCATTTAAGCCGTTTACAGTCAAGGCTGTACTGCTAACATTTGTGATCACATTATCTGTAAATGTGAAATTATAATTTGCAGGTGAAACTTCTTTCAAATTAGAATATAAACTTAAGCCTTCATATGAAGTATCATTACCGTCTATCGTAAAGCCGGTGATGGTAAAATTGCTTTGAGATCCATATTCCGGATTTATCCGTATAACCTGTGATGACGTGGCTGCTTTGATTACAGTTTCAGAAGGGTCATCTGATGCTGCGTGGATAGTCAATCCTTTATCTACAACCAAGTTTTCCTCATAAGTTCCCGGGAAAACCTGAATTGTGTCTCCATCATAGGTGTTATTGATAGCATTCTGAATGGTTGTATCATCCTTACCTTCTGCACCAACTGTGACAAAGGAATCCCTTTCCACAGATATGTCCACGGAAGTATTGGAATTTCCATACACATCGGTTGCATTGATACTGAGATTGTATACTCCATCGGCGATTGTATCCACTGTTATGTTGTTTACCCAGTAGCCACTGACATTGGTGAGGGGAATTTCATTTATTGTATTATTTATACTGGAGACATTGATCACAACAGAGGAAATTTCAGAGGTGTCTGTTACTGAAACATTTAATTCAAGCAAATGGCCGGGCCCAATTCTTTTATCTGCAGGAGGAGTAATAGGGACTACTGAGGGTTCTTTATTGTCACCGGCAAGGGGCAGATAATCGTAATTGTTCTGCACCTCGTGTATCACATAAGTATCTTCAGGTGTATCACAAAAACCATCACCATTGGAATCTGTATTTACCTGACTGAAACCATCACCATCCGGGGTAGCCCAGTAGTTACCTCCGATATGTGGTCCGCCTATTATATTGGGTCCTGTAGTGCTTGTGGTATTCCAGTTATTGTAATCGCAACCGCTCATTACTTTGAAATTTACAGAGTTGTTGAACCAGTTATTGTAGATGTTATTATCAGTAGAGGATCCTAAATATATGCCAG
Source organism: Methanohalophilus mahii DSM 5219 (assembly GCF_000025865.1). NCBI lineage: Archaea > Methanobacteriati > Methanobacteriota > Methanomicrobia > Methanosarcinales > Methanosarcinaceae > Methanohalophilus > Methanohalophilus mahii. The sequence goes on along the minus strand of NC_014002.1, from coordinate 129,564 downwards.
CCTCTGCCCCATAATTAGTATAACCATTTCCCGAAATGGTATTACTTACCATTGAGTTTTCTGTTGATTTATACAACGAAATGCCTTGCAATGAATTTTTTGTAATTTCGTTATTTGTCAAATTGTTGTAATTAGAAAGATCTATGTTAATTCCACGATCAATATTATCTGAAATATTATTATTTACCAGATAATTTCCATGGCTTGAGTCTAAATGAATGCCAGCAACAGAATTTTCTGACACGTTATTACCGGTCAAATTGTTATTGTTAGAAGCAGCTAGATAAATTCCATATCGATTGTTTGATAGGATGTTATTGAAAATAGTGCATTTAGTAACATTGCGCAGATAGATACCTGCACTCATTTTACCAAAATCACTTTCATCAGCACCACTCACATTGAAACCGTCAATTGTCACATTATTAGCAGAAATATTGAATACATGGTCTGAAGAAGCAGCTGCCATGACATGTGTGGCAGAAGCACCATCTACAGAAATGATATTCAGTTCCTTATTTACAACCACATTCTCACTATAGGTTCCTGGATAGACATGGATGGTGTCTCCAGATGTAGCATTATCTACAGCGTATTGTATAGTTGTATAATTATTAGTGGTGCTTTCATCAGTCACATTTAATGTATTTGCACCTGCAGTACCAACCATCATAATGGTTAAAATCAGAAGAATTAGGGGGATTCTCATTTGATCGCCTTATTTTTTTAGTAATTTGAGAAAATAGAAGTTAAAGAAAGATATGATAATACATATTCTAACATTTAATACTTAAATTATATAATAATATCTACACTATATAAAAAGTGTCCTGGCTTAGACTGTGTTGTGTCAACTTATCTTCCACGAAGAACTTCAAAATACAGGCTTTGCGGAAATCTTATTGTCGTCCTCACTGCCCACTTGAAGAATGGCATACTCACCCACGACAATTGGTTTTCTGATCCACCTGCCCGTCAACCGAGATGATTACAGCCTTTTTCGCATCACATAGATTGTGCAGATAATTCCCAGAATCGCAAGTACACCCGGATCAGGAGTTGTTTTTGCAGACTTTGTTGTGTTTTCAGAGGAATTGCCGACAAGCGATCTGCAAGATTAATGAACACATTCCTCTCCCACCGTAAACGGAAGGAAACTCTACTCTAAAAGTTGAATAAATCTAAAAAAAGCATGATGTGAGGGCAGGATATTGGAAAAAAACAGACAGTGGTATAGTGGTGGTGGTACGATACGAGTCTGGATCCGTTTTTTATCCTGCCCTTCTGTGTAATATATTAGATTGCCTTTATATATAAAATTTCCTTAATATATTAATCTAATTCCTGATATTATTTCATCTCATGCCCGTTCTTATTCTGCAGAAGATTGCCTTATACACAGACCCTGCATCAATGAAAATTTCCGGCTCATTTTCATATTCTTTTCCCACGATCACAAAAGGAGAATTTAACTACCCCTCCCTTACGGAAGGAAACTATAATCTAAAAGTTGAATCTCTGGTGTGAACTACCCCTAGATTATAAATTGATGGTTATTGTTATATATAAATATGATTTATTATATTATACGAAAAAAGAAAGCAACCTGAACAATCAAATAAATTCAATGGTGAGTAAATGGAATATAAACTAAATCAAATAAGAAAAATTATTTTGCTATCCTTTTTAATAACAATTTCACTAATTATAGGTATTTTATCTTTTTCTGTAATGGCCATGGCTGACAGTGGAGAAGATTCCTCCATAGGAGGAGTGAGAGCTGCTGAAAAAGATGGATGCATGTTCCTGGGAAGTGATTTTATTGAAGTCGGTATTTTGCCCAACGGTGGATTTGGAGCAGATACCAATGCTCCAGAAAGTTTCTTTGGCTCTGAACGTAGTGGTGGTATTGGGCTTTATGCCGATCTGGATGGATTTTACAATGATACTTACGACTATCGCTACGACTATTTTCTCCCCGGAAGTCCGGAAGAACGCTGGTCTGTCGGCTTTATGAAGGATGGAACCAAGTACTCAGATTCTAATGGACGGAATGCAGGTTATAATATTCCAACAACAATAACTAATATTACCAATAGCAAAACAGGGCACATAACAGTCGATAGTATCTATGAGGACAAGCTGGTCATCAACCAAACTTATGAACTCAAACCCACAGAAAGATTCCTGAAAGTAAACGTTACTCTAACAAATGCCGGCCCTGATATGATGGAAAATGTACGCTATCAGCGTTCTTTCGATCCAGATAATGGGGTGGATGTAGGCTGTAATTATGCTACTAAAAATACAATCGTAAGCCAGCAAGGTACAAGTAACAAGGCAATCGTAAAAGCAGAACTCAAAGATGGAGACCTCAGTACAGACATAGGCCAGATTTCGAGCATACCCATATTCTATTATACCCAGGACGAGGATGCCAGGGTTTCCTACGGAAGTAGTGGTTTAATACCAAATAATCCTCCTTATGGAGACCTTGATTGGGATTCTGCACCATCAGAAGGCGATAGTGTAGAGGCTGACAGCTACATTGCATTGACATTTAACAAAAGTTCTCTTGCACCAGGCCAATCGGTGGATTATACATTTTACATAGGGTTGACTAAAAATATTGATGAAACAATTTCAGATGTTGAAGAAGACGCAGGTAATACAGATTCATCTCCATCTATATTCAATTCCACACCTGAAGCTTTTTTCATCAATAATGATGGAACCAATAGGGATGTAAATACGAATTTCACTTTTGCCTATAGCGGGGAAAACGTCAGTCTCATGACCCAATTGAATAACAGTTCAGTAACAGCAGTAACCGCGAACTTTTCGACTATACCAGGTGAACCTGCCGGACAGATTCCTTTCGAATATCATGGCGAGGGCATTTTTACTCTTCTCAATCATACGCTTCCTGACTCAGAGCCGGGAATATATTACATCACCATTCTGGCAAATTCATCTGGGCAGATGAATTCTACAATATGCCCTGTAATGTTAAACTTCAACCCGAAAACAGATATTTCCGGGCTGGCAAATCCAAACACTACTGACTGGACAACAATCGATGATCTTACCAATGTAAGTAACCTTACATTTGAAGCAAATGATGGCAATGGTAATGTAATTGGAAGCATGGAATTTACGGAAACCGTAAATCTCTGTGACATTGAGTTCGCTCAGAAATTGCAGCAATTCGGTGAATATGTAAATTTTGCCACAGCACAGACAACGCTGGATTCTGAAAACCTGAGCAGATTGAATGTTTCCAGCAATCTTACAATGCGAGGACTCGAATCCTTTGACAGCCAGCCGGGCATACTGCTCAACGACCAGCCCATCCTGCAAACAGGACAGACATCCAATGGTTCGGTGTCTGGTCTTCAATGGGATGCAGAAAATGGTACACTGTCTTTCAGCACAGAACACTGGTCAACATATACAGCCGATGGTGAAGCACCTGAAGTAAATCCAAATTCACCCGTAGCAGAAATAATAGGACCCGGAAGCCTCCTTGAACTGAACGTTTCGGTAAGCGATACATCTACTGTATCCTCGGTAGTTGTCAATGTCTCCAGCATAAATAACACAATCGATGAGGCCATTTTAAGCAATAACAATGACTATTGGACCAACAATTCTGTTATTGCTGATGTTACAATTGACGGCCAGTATGATCTGAACATCAATGCAACAGATGCTGTCGGCAATTCCAACAGTAGCGTAAACTGTTCAGTAATCATGGATTCACTCCCTCCTGAAATAGAAATTTCCGGCAATTTCACCCAATGGCAGAATTCCAGTGCACTAATTGATGTAAGTCTCAATGACGATAATGAAATTGCAAAGGTAAAATGGGATAGCGGAGATTATGAAGCAAGCCATTTCGCAACAAATGGTAACGAGATTTCTTCTCCCTATGATTTTACTGTAACAAGCAATGGGTCATACACGGTATATGCACAGGATGCTGCGGGTAATGAGAACATAAGTGTGGTTCATGTTTCCAAAATAGATACTACTGATGCAATCGTTATTTTTGGAACCAATGGCAACAATACTTATTCTAACATTCACAGCACAACAGTAAGTGCAAGTGATGCACTTTCAGGTATTGAAAAACTTGAGTATTCCTGGACCCAAACAGAAGAATCTGCCGGTAGCTGGCAAGGGTTTACCAATGACGCTATTTTGAGTAAGGAGGATGTCGATGGAGACTGGTATTTACATATCAGAGCTACCGACAACGCCAGTAATATCAACCATTCTGTATCCAATGTATTCAAATTTGATAGTAATTCTCCTGAGATCAATGCTGTAGAACATCCTGTAAACGTCAATACAGGTGATACTATAGAGATTGGTTTCAATGTAACAGATAACATTGGAATTACTAGTACAGAGTTCAACATTTCAACTAACGATACTGCTGAACTCACAAAGAACGATAACTGGTACAACTATACCCTGAATGTCCCAGTGGATTCAGTGGAGGACATCGTCTTCAACGCTACCTTCTATGACGATGCAGGTAACTTGAATGCAAGTGGTGACAAAACCATCAATGTCTCCGATAACATTCCTCCTGTGATCCAGTATATCGTTTATGAGGAAGATGTCAATACAGGCCAGACTACTGTGATTAGTTTCAATGTAACAGATAACATTGAAATTACTAGTACAGAGTTCAACATTTCAACTAACGATACTGCAGAACTTAACGAAAATGGAAACTGGTACAACTATACCCTGAATGTCCCAATTGATTCAGTGGAAGATATTGTATTCAACGCTACCTTCTATGATGATGCAGGTAATTACAATGCAAGCGGTGACAAGACGATAAATGTTTCAGATAACATCGCTCCTGTGATCCAGTATATCGTTTATGAGGAAGATGTCAATACAGGCCAGACTACTGTGATTGGTTTCAATGTCTCTGATAACATTGGAATTACCAGTACAGAGTTCAACATTTCAACTAACGATACTTCTGAACTCACAAAGAACGATAACTGGTACAACTATACCCTAAATGTTCCAATGGATTCAGTGGAGGACATTGTCTTCAATGCAACTTTCTATGACGATGCAGGTAATTACAATACAAGCGGTGACAAGACGATAAATGTTTCAGATAACATTAAACCATCCTACAACTGGTCCGACAAAGTGCAATCAGCCAATACTGGAGACAATATCACCATCAAAATCAACGCCACCGATAACATCGGAGTTGAAATGTACAATATCACAGTGGATGGTGAAGAATACCAGATGAAGGAAGATTCTGGAAATTATACACACAACATCTCCATACCAGCAAGCGATTCAGGTACACTTGTCAGCTCCATAACCTACAACTGTACCTTTGGTGATGCTGCAGGAAACATGAACAGTACTGGTGATGTTGTAATCGATGTATCAATCCTGCCTATCGCTGATTTCTCGGCCAATGTAACCCGTGGCACACAACCTTTGAGTGTGGAGTTTACCGATAATTCCTCAGGTCTGGTTGATACCTGGAACTGGGATTTTGGTGATGGCAATACTTCCACCAACCAGGGTCCTTCACATGTATTTGGTGCAGGCAACTTCACTGTAAACCTGACCGTGAATAATACAAATGGCACCTCTACCAAATATCTCAATATCAGGGCTGCCTATGAACCAGCATATACAGTATCTCCAAATAAAACAGAACTTCTTACAACATATGGAGAGGAGAGGAATTTCAATATAAACAGTACACTGTATTCCAGTTATGAATGGTTCATTGACGGTACACCGTTGAATGGTACCGGAGTTACACTGTACAACAATAATACCGATGACTCTGCACACATGTCTTATTGCAATGTGAATACCAGCCAGTACATTAATCAGGACGATTTCTTCATGGATGTGTACAATGTCTCGGCACATGTCAGCAATGAAAGTCTTGGAAGGACGGATGTTTTCTCCTGGCAATGGACTGTAACAAAGTCATCGGCCAATGATGCAGATGATATCGATCAGATAATCAATACAATCCCACAGGTCAATACATCCGGTAATGAATCGCATGTACGTTTCAATACCAGCAACCAGACTTCCAAGAAAACAGGAGTGGAATGTAGTATAGATTTCGTATCCTTCAATACGAGCAATGAAACCGATGATATTCAGATCAAGATCGAAGTACTGAATACTTCTGCACTCAATGAATCTGAGATTGATTTTTCGAAAGGTTCAGTGTATCAGTACATGGACATCAGTTTCAATAATGAGAGTCTTGTTAATGATGGAAGCAAGAACAGGAGTATTGAGTTCAAGGTCATGAATAATGTGGATGGTGGCTCGCTTCTTATTGATACAGTCTATCTGAAGCATAAGAGTACTTCTGGCTGGCAATCCTATGAGCCTGAACTTCTCAGAAATGACGGCACTTATTCCTACTTCATTGTCAGGGATATTCCAGGATTCTCACCCTTTGCAGTAACTGCAGACTATAAGTATGATTCAGGTTCCAAATCTGATGACGGTATTCCTGCCTATCTCAAGTTACAGATGCTTCAAAACGGATCTGTGACGATGGATGATGAAGAGATCGTAACTCCGGAACCTGAAAGTGACAGTGGTACTGTGCAGGAAGATACAACATCCGATTCATCCGAACAGACCACTGACGATGTTCCAAAATCCGATGAAGAAGACAGTAGTCAGAGTCTGTTCATCGGAATAGGAGTATTGGCATTAATTGCAATACTTGTGCTGGTCTTTAAGAAGCGAGAAAACTAAAAACTTTGGTAATTTGCCAGGGTTCTTTTTTTACTTTTTTGCCAGTGTTGCATTTACCCTGTTGTTGCTGCAGAAGCGGTCTGCAAGATTGATGAACACATTCCTCTCCCACCGTAAACGGAAGGAGACTCCTGCTCTATGAGTTGAATGAAACTACAAAAAATATCCTGGACGGGCAGGTATCCTAAAAAACAGGTCGTTGTGTGGTGGTGGTACGAAACTGAGTCAGACCCTGCCCGCCACAATAGAAGATTATTTTTTCCTTATTATATTAATGTAATCATGATGTATACTATACATCAAATTTTGATGGATATTAGTAAAAATATACTTATACACAGGATAGCCTGCACAAAAAGTAAAACCTCGTTTGTAGCAATAGGAACCTGGGCCTCTAGTCAACTACCCCTCCCTTACGGAAGGGGCTTGAATGTCAATTAAGCATTCGTCTGGGTGGCTGACAAGCACCCCTGAGATTCCAGGATATACCTGTAATCCCGTGTTTTGTGTTCAATATTCATTGCACCGATTAGGTCTGCATTATTCGCATAATCACATTTTTCACATCTAAAAGACAATCTGTTACGGTTATTCTTAGAGATATGATTGCATCGAATACAAGTTTGAGAAGTATAGGATGGGTCAACATAATGAGTGATTATGCCTACTTCTTTTGCTTTGTATTCAATGAATGTTTGTAATTGCCGGAAAGCCCAACTACTGTGGTTATGTCTTCTCTTTTTGGAAACTTTGGAAAGAGTGGAATCACGTATTCCTGTTAAATCTTCCAGACCTATTACTGATACTTTGTTTTTAACTGCGAATTTCACAATTTCTTTTGAGATTGTATGGTTTACATCTCGCATAAGACGTTTCTCTTTACCTGAAATGTATTTCAACATTCGTTTTGCAGATAAAGTTCCCTTCGATTGTAAACGCTTTCGCATTGATTTGTATTGGTTGCGAAGATTCTTAATTTCACCACCAGCAAAAAAACTACATTTCCTGTCGGTAGTGGAAGCAACAGCAAGATAGTTCATACCTACATCTATACCCATGAAAGTAGAAGCGTCTGTTATTTCTTTGTCAGGAGCTTCCTTTTCAAGAGATAAATGGAAATAATAATCTCCGTCTTTATGTTTTACAACTTTGGATGCCTGGTATTTCCATGAGCCCTCAAAATACTGTTTAGCGTAGTCATAATTCAAAATGGAATATGCTTTTCTTCCGTTGATAGTAGTTATTTTGACCGTGTCTTCATCAATCACAAAATCCCTTTTGTAAGAAAAAGTCATGGATGATGGCGAAAATTCTACTTTTTGCCATTTTGCCTTTTTCTGTTTTTTTAATGTTTTGTAACACCCTGCCACCTGTCTTGGAATGTTACAACTCATCTGGGATTTCAATTTTAATGTTTCACGAAGATATGGGTAAACTTCCTGCTGTAATTTCATCGCTGGAATTGGTTTACCTTTATCAAAAAGAACTTCAGAAGCATAGTTCATTCCATCAGAATATTTCTTCATAGTTTCCACTAAATCATTATCAGGATTTGCTATTTTCAAGATAACTGTTTTAGTGAGAAACATACAATAGTATGTTCACTTACTTATTATAAAAAATTACTTTTGTGAAATATCAGGCGCATTCCTCCCCTACCTCACGGAAGGGGACTCCTGCTTTATGAGTTGAATTTTTCCACAAACGCTCGTTAAACTTGCAATACTAACCTTTCCGGCCGATTTCCATCTGCCTTCAGGCAGCATCCCAGCGTACAGTACAGCTCTTTGTCAGCCAGTCTTTCCTCAACTTCAAACGTATTTCCGCATAGCGGACATTCTTTCTCAATCAGAGTCATGTATACACCCCTTGATAAGCGTCAATACGCCCATCGGAATTTACAATTATCAAACAAATGGGATATGACAGGGAAGTATATAATAATTACTCCCATATTATAATTTGCGCCGTATATACAAAATGAAGCCGGTTTTTGTGAAAAACAGCCCTGGGTATTGCGATATATACGAAAAATCCACACCAGATCCGATACAAAAATAGAGATCTGTATCCAAATACACGGATTTTGCCAAAAAGACCGCTCTCACACTCATAATCAACTAACCTTCTTACAGAAAGAAACTCCTGCCCTAAGAGTTGAAGAAGAGATTGTGCAGATCAAAAATGAGCAGAGGAAAGCAAAGTTTGTATCCCTTTATTTATATAATTATTAATATTCATTTTACCAGATTTTATTTCACTCATTATATTTAAATACAATATTATCCTTAATTTTAATATTTATTGAGAATATTAATTCACCTCATAACACATAATTAAAAACCATAGTTTAAACTAAATTATTTTTGTATCTGTCAGATTGGGCAGGTGGAAATATGAAAGATACAACTAAAATAATAAGCATAATACTTATATGCATAATGATAACCGCTTCTTTTGCGGGTGCAGCGCCTTCTGTGGTTGACAATGAAACACATTTTGATCCATTGGAAAAAACAGATGAAAACCCGAAATTGAAGTTAATGCACCGATCAATAGATTATGATGCAGCACCCCTTTCCTCATCCTATATCACACCGTCCTATGAATCCCAGAACAATCCGCCTTCTGAATCGGATTTGGATTTGCGTTTTGCCGCAGACGCAAGTATTGATATTCTCGATTCAGCAGAAAAAAATCAATATGATCCGGGACTCATATATTCTTTTGTTCATAATTATTTTGAATATATACCATATTTTGGTTCTTTAAAGGGAGCCCATCTTACCTATCAGGATCGAGAAGGTAATGATGCGGATTTAGCATCACTTACAATAAGCCTTCTGAGAGCCTCTGATATACCTGCCCGATATGTGTACGGAACAATCGAGCTCGATAACAACCAGGCAATGAATTATTTCGGGGTGGAGAATGAAAGTGTTATTGTGGATATGCTCCGCAAAAACGGAATATCTGCCCAGGCGGTGTCAGGGGGCATACAATTTGATCATGTCTGGGTGGAAGCCTATGTCGATGGACAATGGGTGGAATTTGATCCGTCATTCAAACAATATAATTATACCCCGGGTGTAGATCTCATGGCTCTTGCCCGGGATTCAGAGAACTACAATTCTATGCTGGACGATAATATCGAAACTTCCGGTGATGAAGTAACCAGTATAAATGTTTCCGGTATAGACAGCTCCTTTACTTTGATGAGTAACAATTTCAGCACTCTTCTCAATGAGGAATATGCAAATAAAAGCAACAGTGAAATTTTTGGTGCTAAAGAAATAATTCCTCACACCGATTACTACACCCTCCCGGAACAACTTCCCTATAAGGTTGTAGGGGTTCATGGAGAATATCCCAATCTGCCCGACAGTTTTAATCATAAACTGGATATCAAACTTGCAGGCATCAATGTTACCCTGAATACAACAGAACTTGCAGGAAAACGGATTTCAGTTTTTTATGAGCCAAGCACAGAAAAAGACAGCGATCTGCTCAATAGTTCTGATAATTTAAGTGAAGTCAACGCGCTTGATATCAATATGTCCGCTCTTCTGCAGGTGGACGGAGCACTAATAGCCGCAGGACAACCCAGCACGCTGGGATCAGAACAGGAACTGGAGATTGGTTTCATCGCACCCGGCGGACAGATTGATGCTTACACACGCACCCTTCAAACAGGTGCCTATTTTGTAATTGGGCTTGCCTTACAACCGGTTTCAACTGCTCATATGTCTGAAAGGGTGGAAAGATATGAAGTAACCAGTGAACTGCTGGATTTAGAGTATTTCGATGTTACAAAGGACGAATTGTATGGAGAACTGTTGAATTTACAGGCGCTTACCTTTTGGGGTAAATACCGGTTATACAACTCCATTGCAGCCGCATCCACAGATGTGACATATACCAGACATCCTTCGGTAATGCTTGTTGGAACTCAATTTAATGTCACCGAAACAAACGATACCCGCAGTGTACATATGAACGGGGTTTACACGGATATAGTGCGGGATATAATCAACCCGACTGCAAAAGACGGGGATTCTGCCAAATCATATGCTTTTCTCTTTAGCCGGGGCATGACTGCCTCATCCATGGAAAAAAGTATGCTTTCCCTCAGTTACAATGTCACGGCCTATTCCACTTCCGAGATAATAAAAATAGCAGGAGAAAACGGTATACCCATATTAACCCTTAATAGTTCAAACTGGGACAATGCCGGATCAAACCTCAATATCTCCAAAAATGACAAAACCATTGTAGAAAACGCTGTGGATTCGGGATACACTGTAATAATACCCCGTGATGAGGTGGTGGCAGGAAATTTTACAGGAAGTGTTTTTATTGTTTTTGACCCCCAGACAGGTGCATCTTCCTATTACGGGCCAAATGGCAAGGGATGGGGCTGGCTTGATACTCTCAAAACAGGGCTGGAAGCAGGTGTCTCGGCAGTTGGTAGTGTTGCGAAAGGCACTGCAAAGGTTATCGCCGATACTGGAGGTAAAGTTGCCGGAGTTGCCACGGGTGTAATCAGCACCGTGGGAGAAGCGGTAACAGGAACAGGATCCACAGTTGCACGTGTTGCAAAAACGGCAGTAACAGGTGCGGTCAATGCGGCAGGCTATGTTGTAACAACAGTGGTTCCCACAGCTGCTGCTGGCGTAACGGCAGCTACAACCGCAGGACTGGTTGTTGTGACAGCTTTTACCGCAGACCGTGTAACAGAACTTGGAAAAACAGTTATTGATGTTTATGATGCAAAAGCCGATTATGAAAAATCCGTAAAGGAATATAGACAAACCCAGGAAGAAATAAAGGAAAAGAAGGAGCAGATCAAAAAGGAAGAACTTGAACAGAAGAGAGAAGAACTGAAAGAGAAAAAGAAGGAACTTGAAGAGAAGAAGGAAAAGGTCGAAGAAGAGGAAGAGATTGACCTGGACAAGGAGAAAGAGGAGAAGGAAGACAAGGAAGATGAAGTAGACGAAGAGGAAAAGGAAGACGAAGACGATTTTCCCGGAGATGAAGAGAAACCTGACGAAATTGAACTGGAAGATGAAATTGAACTTGATGACCTTCCAGAACCCGAAGATGATCCTATAGAACCTTCAAGTCCCGGAGGGGACCATCCGGATGATACATTCAGTGTAGCAAGTTCCAAACTTCGCAATACCGATGTAACAAGTCTACAGATACGCAATGCCTACAAAAAAGGCTATACCAACCCCGTGTACCTCAACGAGTATAGACTTGGACAACTTGAGAGGGCAAATGTAAGTAATTACACGGACACTGCAGAATTAAATAAACTCTATGAACTCAGCAATTCCCAGGCAGATGTCTATAGCACAATTGTAAACAATTATACGGCTATTAAGGAAGAACTCGAACTCGCACCAGACGTGTTAATGCTCCAGAAGGGTTTCTATGCATCCGCCCAGGCCATGGTGGAAAACAGAGGCATACCTGTAAAACTGACACGTGTGCAGGATTTTGCAGTCGCCGATACCCAGCAACTTGTCCATGACACCCCTATACTATTCCTGCCTTCAGGCTCCTTATACGGCCTGGATTCATCGACCCAGATACAAAACAAATTAGAAGAATATGCTGCGACCGGAGGAACCGTATTTGTAATGGCCCAGCAACACGGTTATGAATACAGTATCCTTCCTCACAATGGTACACGTGCCCTGGGAGGAGCGGGATGGCAGGAAGACCAGAGCTGTCTGTACAATGCAGCAAGTATCGGTACATACCATCCTGCGGTTTCAGGCCAGCCAAAACCTACTCTGACTGTAAACATAGACGGTTATTTCACGTCCTACCCTGAAAACACTACAATTATTTTGAAACGCAACAAGAATAGTATGCCCGCAATGCTTGCATATGATTATTATAACGGAACTGTAATTGCAACATCGGTATATGATGACTGGGCCTATTTTGACGGTGCCTCGACCCTGCAGGGCGAACTCCTTGTACGTGACGTACTGGCATGGGCAGAAAATCCGGCCAATGTAGAAGCAATGCTTGAAACAGATAGTATTGATACGCCGGTAAACATAACCAATAAAGGTGATTTTGCAGCCACACAGGTAATTTTCAAGTTTACCGATCCTCTTGGCAATACCGAGGTTGAAAACACAATAGATCTGGATCCCGAACTTGAACCCGGCGCAAGCAAACAGATCAATTTCTCCTATAAACCAAAAACCGGGAGCACGCTTGGCGTCTGGAACCTGGATTATATTCTTGTAAATGAAAGCGACACGGCATACACCGAATATGATGCCAGGAAGATGGCGATTGGAAAATATGTTGCCTCTGACCAGGGATACAGTACAACTCCTGATATCACCTACAGTATAAGATCAACCAATGACCGTTTTGCTTACGGAAGTGACGCCGTTTTTACAGTAACGGTTTGGAATAACGGGGATACTGATCAAAATGTCACTTTAAACTACTGTTTCCCGCATCACGGCTGGATTGAATATGATCTTGCCTATGGTATTGCCAAAGACCGTTCATGGTACAATCTCGAAAAAACACTTGAAGTGCCAGCCCAGGGTAGCACATCTTTTAATCATAAACTTGAAAATGTACGTACATTTGATAGGTTATGGTCCAGGCTCTATGATACCGATGGAAACAAGATAGGGTCTGCAACTCTTGGTTTGTATTGCTTCTCTCCCAAACTGGATATTGAATTTGACTCGGGAGATATCTTCAAGACAAAAAGCAATAATACCTTAAATTACACGATAATGAGGAGTACGGGCGACATTCCCAATGCATCTATAGATGTGAAAATCTATGACTCAAAATCCAATCTGGTCAAACGGGAAACCACAACTTCAAACATAACTGCAACGTCTGTTTACAACGGCAGTATTGAATTCAGTCCTCAAAACAAGGGTAGTTATAATTTTGTGGTGGAAGTTACAAACAATGGCAAATTGATAGGAACCAATTCCCAGTATATTCTTGCCAAGGACAGGGTACTGAATTTAATAGTAGCACAGGAACCTGATTTCAGTTTTTATGAAACAAACAATTTCAGCATAGATATTGAAAATATGGAGATAACTAATTTCAGTGATCTCGTGCTTGAAACCAGTTACATAAATCCGGATGGCGATATAAACTATTCCGATACAACAACCTTTGATATTGAATCGGAAACCACAAAGAACCTCAATGTATCGATACCCTTTGACAGGGTTGCCACCGGCGTGCATAAGACCACGTTCAAACTTCTGGAAGACGCAGAGGTAGTGGATAAAAAGGAAAGCAGTTTTGTATATTCTCCAACTCTCTGGACCCATCTTTCCTCAACAACCCTGGTCAGGGATACAGAAGAAACTCTTACCGTATATGTAAACAATGGAGATGCGGCTGCAGAGTTAATAGTTGACATATCTTCGGATATGGGATTCCAGAACCAGAGCAGTATTTTGTTTGAGGCGGGAGAGAGGAAAAATATCGAATACACGATACCCGTAGAATCGGATGTCTCTGCAGGTTCTATTATGGTAGAACTTCGTGCCAATGGAAGTTCCAAACAGAATAGTCCCCTAAAGACAAGTTCCATCTCATACACAGGCGGAGACTCAAAACTTATGCCTACATTGCAGGCAAATATAGTAGCAGGGAACAACCTGACCTTTAGTATTACAAATGAAGGTCCTGCCGATACCAGTATGAGTTATTCCTACTATTTCTTAGGTCACTCAGATAAAGATGAAATTGATATAGCAGCCAATGAAACCCTCTCTCACGAGATCCCTGTCCCCATGATAAGTTCAGGAGACTACAACTTCAGGCTCAATCTTCAAAATCTGGGCACTGACCGGACAACCCGCCAATTGATCCCTGTACATGTCCAGGGTCTGGATCTTGATATGTCCATGGAGGAGGAAGAACTTGAGGCGGATATGTATATTCCTGTAAAACTTAATAATTCGGGAATTGAGATAACCGTTAATCTGGAAGCACAACTGACGCGTGGTTATGAGAAAACTGTCCTGACAGCAGAAAATGTAACGATAGGAGCAGGTGAGGTAAAAGTTGTAGAATTGCCTCTGGACCCATCCCTTTCGTCCGGGGCCTACTCGCTGCATCTCAGTTATGAAAATAGCAGTTATAATGTTAGGTCTGATAAGTATTATAATCCGAAGATAGAAGGCCTGGGTCTTGATTTCGATGTAGCAAAGAAAGAGTATGCTGCAGGGGATACTTTAGATCTTACCATTGATAATACAGGGGCCATTGATACCCGGTCCAATGTAACAGTTCGTTTGGGTAACAATGATCTTGGAACCCAGCAGGCGGCAGTTGATGTGGGGGAGCAATCGGTGCTTACATACACCCTTCCCGAAAACCTGCCCACAGCAACGTTTGGTTTATTTGTTAACTGTGAAGAAGCAAATAGCGGAGGTGTCCTGACATTTTCAAAATCGATCCCGGTATCAGGTCTGGAATACAGTCTTGAACTGCAACCCCAAACTGTAAAACCCGGACAAAACCTCACAGCAAGTGTTTCGAATACAGGAACTATTGCTCTGTCGGGAAATTATGATCTTAGCATCTATGATGGATACACTCTTATCGAAGGTTCCAGCGGACAGGTATCTGCAATTGCTCCCGGGGAAACTGAATTGTTAGAACTGGAAGTACCATCCACTATTGACAGCGGCACGTATACCTTCATCTTTGAACTGACAGATCAATTGGACTCAACAGATAGCAAGACAGTGTCGGTCTATATCCCGGACGCAAGTTTTGAAATGACTCTGGATGATGCTGAATATCTCCAGGGTGGCTCAATAGGGGTAACTGCCAATATCTCAAATATTGAGAATGGCAGTTTTACAATGAGCCTTTTTGACGGGCAGGATAACACGATCGCCACATCTCCTCCAGAGGAGCACAATGCATCCAGCGGTTCTGTGAATTTGACGTTCAGTATCCCTGAAGGTATTATGTCAGGCCCTTACGTTTTGTTTGTGGAAGTTAAGGATCAAGCCAGTGGTTTGAGTAATTCCACTTCGCAATCGTTAGCAATAGAAGGGATAAACATTGAGCCACATATCGAGACTGCGAATACAAAATATCTCGAGGGCGATACCATCGACTATGAGGTGCGTTTGAACCACAGCGGTACATTGCCCCAGGGAGATGCATACATCAAGGCATACCTGCAGGAGGATATGGGCTCGTCCGGGGAATTTACTCTGGAGAGCAAGTACCCTGCAACCGGCTTTGAGAGATTCGGGGATACATTGTTTATAGGAACCAGCGGCGGGCTTTACACGGAAACCGGTTTTGCAGAAATGCAACCTGTTGAGAACTCCGAGCTGGCAGCAATGGAAATATCAGGACTTGATGTAGATGGAAACCTTCTCTGGATATTGAGTGATAATACGGTTTACAACTACGATCCTGTTTCAGATATGCTGGATGAAGTGTTAGTTGTCGAAAAGCAAGAGGATGAAGGACATCAGGAGGGAGGAAGCAGTCTTTTTGCTGTTGACAGCTCCGAACAGGTAATCTACATGCCAAATGGATGGGAAGGATTGGCAGCCTATGGTTTTGATGGAAGTGTAACATACTATACCAGCGAAAACAGTCCCTTAGGCGAAGTAACTGACATTCTCGTACTGCCAGATGAAGTGCTTTTTGTCGATTATGATTACACAAATGACTCCTCCAGTTGTCACAGCCTGTCTGATGGCATCTGGTCCACTTATGATAGTTCAGACGGTCTGCTTTCAGACAATGTGTATTCCGCGGTTTCAGATGGAAATAATGTGTATTTCATAACAGATGCCGGAATAAGCAGCAGGGATGTTTCTGGCGGCGCGATTGGTACAGAATATGAATTTGGGACAGGAGAGAGCGTTTCCGGTGTGGATGCAGCGGGTGTATTTGACGGAATTGTTTATTTCGTTTCATACAGCGACCTTTACAGATACGATTCCAGTGAAAGCACCCTGAATGTTTCCACAATATTTGATAACTGGTTGCAGATGTCTGATTTAGGCGTTGGCAACTCTGCCCTCTGGTTCTGCGACTATTGGAATGGATTATTTACCTCTGATAAAACCGCATCAGAGATTGGAGATGTGTCTGAGGTGCCCATTCCTGACACTTTCAGTCCAGATGGAACGATAACAGGAGATAGTGATGTTATTGTAAGTGCCGATGGCAAATCGGTCTATATTTACGATATTGCGTCACAGGTCTGGAATAGAATGGAGGTGCCGGTTGAATTGGGAGTAAGCGATGTCACGTTCATGGCAGACCATATCTGGATTGCCTCGGATGCCGATCTGATCGGTATTGATAAAAATACAGGAGACATCTCGATATTCAATGAATCAAACAGTGACTATAACGAATCCAGCGTTTCATTAATTGAAAACCACAAAGGGGATATATGGGTCCTTGGTGGCGGAGGCGTCTCGGTATACAGTATCTCTGATGGATTGAGCACAGCGAGCATCAATAGCCCGGATATAAGTGATCCAGAGGACATCACGGCCTTTGAAGAAATCGTTGCTGTTATTAATTCGTCCGGCACGATCCATGAATACAATTATATGTCCGATAATGTTCGAACTTACGAGACGGGAATTACTGATTGGAATGGCCTTGAATTAGAATACAATCAGGATATTTACTGGGTGCTCAAGACTGGTGGGTCAGAGCTGTACAGTTATAATCCTGCAACTGAGGAAACTTCAGGTCCCGAAGAAAGTACGGGATCCACTTATGGATTGGCCACAGCAGGTGAAAAACTATATGCCGTTGCAGACTGGCTATACATCTTCGATGGACAAACCTGGAACGAATACACCGGAGATCTGATACCGGAAGACTCAGATATCGGAATAGAAAGTGCTGGCGAAAATGTACTGCTATATGCAGAATACGGCGACGGCTGGATTACTTCTCTGAGCGGGCAGGGAAGACAACTTGTCATGGATAGAACCGTGCAGTTTGCAGATTTCTCCACTGAAGGCACATGGCAGAATACCTATATCCCAGACAGGAGCGGGCAGCTGACCTTTGAAGTCGAGGCTGTAACCGATTTAAAACAGATAACCGATCAAGCCAAACTTTCGGTTGATGTCTATGAAAGGGATGTATCCGTTGCCCTGTCCACGGCAAAGGAATATTACAGACCTGATGAGCCGATCAACGCCACAGTCCGTGTCTCAAACAATGCTCCCGCCACGTTTGAAAGCGAACTTGTATCTTCCATCAATAAAGATGAGATTGGAAGGGAAGACCTGGTTATTGAATCCGGGGATAGCCTCAAATTCGAGATCCCGGTTTCCAATCTGCCTGTGGGTGACCACACCCTGCGTGTGCGTGTGGGAGACGCTGGCGTTAGCAGGGATATCGTGGTGGCAAACCCTGAAATCGAGGTCAGTATGAATGTACCGGAGGTTGTAAGCAGTAATCCTTTCACCGTGGAACTCTTTGCAAACAATCCGGGCAATGTAACGGCCAAGACGGGTGTCACTGTAACAAATCTCAGTATTGAGGAGGAGTTTGATTTAATCCTGGCGCCGGGTACTTCGCAGTATCTGGCATTGAATACGACGATTGCTAACAATACTACCGTTGTGGCTGAGTTTACAGGAGATATCGATACCAGATTGACAGAAGACATGGAGTTCGGTGAACGGGCGCATATAGATACCCAATGCCAGACTATCTACAGACCGGGTACGGTGGAGATACCGGTTAATGTCACCAATACCGGGCAATACAAAACCGATTTCAATGTATCGTTTTCGGTAAATGATACGACAAGTCTGCACAAATCCTACATACTGGGTATAAACCAGAGTGTGGACGATGTCCTGGCCTTTGATCTGGCTGCAGGAGATTATAACTTGAGTGCAGATGCAACGGGCCAGATCCCGGTTGAGTTTGAAAAGGTTGCTTTCCAGGTGGGCCAGACCACAGGATTTGAACTTGGAAAGGCGGAGGTTGTCTCAGGTAATCTCAGTTTCATGGTAAATCTAAGCAATAAACAACCCGGGATTGCTTTTAACGGGACTGTTGAGATAATTACGGATTTCTATGAATCCACCGAGCAGGTCAATCTCTCTGCACTGGAAAACACCAGTATCGGGCACAATATATCCCTGCCAGAACTGACGCCAGGCAATTACACATTGCAGGCACAACTGCTTGAAAGCCAGGAGGTTATCCAGATTGCAAATTCGACTTTCACAATACAGGCACCTGAATTTACGGTTGCACCTTCTTTGAATAAGCAAAACGTGCAGCCGGGTGAGATACTCAAATACAACTTCACGGTCTCAAATACGGGATCGATTGGTGCAATGGCGGATATGTATCTGGACGTTCCGGGAGTCTATGAGGATACATTGACTTCCTGGATTGCCTCGGAGGACAGCCATAACTTCTCGTTCTCTTTTAAGGCACCGGATGATCTTGCAGAAGGTTATTATCCGTTGTACTACGGGCTTGAAGAAGATAACCTGACAGAAAGCAGGTTCTATCTGGAAGGGGCCAATGTGACGGTCAACTCCTGGCTGGACAAGAGAGCCTATCTGCCCGGAGAAAATGCAACCCTTACCATGCAGGTGGAGAATAATGGAAATTACCCTCTGGAACTCTATAGCAGGGTCAAGTATTTTGATTTTGATGATGTGCACGAGTTCACGGTGGATAAAAACAGTACCACTACCTTTACCGTGGATATCCCGACCCCTCAAACCGATAACAAGGTGTTTATCAGTGTTTATCTGGATTCACCTGAAGGAGACGAGGATTCGGGACGCTCGCTGTATATTAACTCGGATTACATCCATGACAGGAGGGATGTGAACGGGCTCAGGATTAGTACAGAGAGACAGGCCTATGAGACGGGAGAGACTGTGGTGATGAATGTCAATGTTACCCGTGCCGATAACCTGACCGTGGTGGGCCCGGGGCTGGATTACAATGGATATATTGCCGTTAATACCACAATTGATTTTGAGGTGCCCAATGTACTCTCGGGTGTGTATCGGTATGAGATTACGTATGGAGATGCGACCGGGCAATATCTGCTGGATATACACGGGTTTGACCTGATTGTGAAGGCTGCACAGGTTGGGCCGGGACGAGGAGGTGAGTAAATCATGCAGATGATTTTTAACAGAGAAGGGGTTTTGAGAGCGGCGAGGCTGCTTCTATTAACCTCTTTTATTTTGATTTTTCTGACGCCTTCGTTTTCGCTGGCCTCAGATGATACCTATTTCTCGGGAGACAATATCACGGTTGATCTGGAGATTGATGCAAATCAGGAAACACCGGCACAGCTACAGCTGATGATATACAATCCGCACAATAAACTTGTGGGAAATGCAACCCATGAGTTTGGGCTTGAAAAGGGAGAGAATCTGGTGAATTATACCATGCCGTTTGTTACTGATACGGAAGGTTTGCATTATCTCAGGTATGATATTTTTGCAGATCTGGATGGAGGCTGGACCCTGGTTCAAAGCAGTACCCAGTATTTTGACGGACAGATCAATGATCCGCCCCTGATTGAGATTATTTCTCCGACGGAAGATGGTGTGTATGCTCTGGATGAGGATATTCTGTTCTCGGCAAACGTGTCTGATCCGGAAAGTCATTCTTTCAGTGTTGCATGGAGATCCAATGTCAGCGGAATTATTGGCAATGGCACATCCCTTTATGCCAGTCTTGCTGAAGGTATGCATCTGATCAATGTGACAGCCGAGGATGAGAGGGGTGCTGCAAGTAATCGGAGTATTCTCATACAGGTTGTAGAATCTGCAGATGACCAAGAGGATGGTGTGACCGCAGGCACGGGAGGCGGAGGTACAGGTTCTGCTACAATAGTTACCGATACTTCCCTGGAAGATGATACTGCGGCTGCAGGCGATGGGGATGCCACTGTGTCCCCAGGTGACCGGGAGCAAACCGATGTCCCTGATGGCGATACGGATGAAACCCCGGTTGGCCCTGAGCAGGAGGAAGAGTCAAGTTTCCTGCCCGGTTTTGGAGCCGTTTTTGTGGTAATTGGGCTTTTGCTGGCTGCCAGGTTTAAGAGGAAGTAATGTATGCCGGGAGGGGGAACTTCCGGTATGCTTTTTTTTATTGGTGTTAGGTGTGATGTTTCCAGGGCAATGGGATTTGTCTGCCCGGCATTACTCAAAAACAGATCAGATCAAAGACAACATCTGTCCAATAATCCTTTTAGCAGTGCTTTCTGACATTCTGCCATATTTTTCTATTCCATCATCTGATTCACCTACTGATGCAAGAGATTCTTTTAGAAATGGATATGTGTTCATTAATTTACCCAGGATAGAAATTTCAACATCTTTCCCGCCACTGTTGGGGTCAATTAATGCAAGAATATCTGCATAGTCTTTGACAAGTTTCCCGGATTCCCATTCAATATCATGACTGTTTCCGTGGGATATTCTATTATTTCGATCCCATATCGCTTTTAATTTCAGAACAATCAACGTTGCTCTGTTGGGTACTGCCATTTCGATGTTACCCCGGATTGCCCTGGATTCAGTGTTTCCGTCAAGAATACTGAAATCTAAATACTCATCTGTCCCTTCAAAAGGAAATGGTTTTTCTCTTGTTGCAAAATCAATAATTACAGACCCTGCTCTTGTTTCTTTCCTTACACTCCGGGGTTGTCCGGGCAGTCTGTATGGTACAAAATTACGCTCCTTTCGCAGATAATAATTTAGACTGTTTCGTGTACTATTATTGGTAATAAGATCGATATCTACTGAGCCATACCAGGAATTATACGAGTCTACTGCCCACCCTCCAATCAGTACAGTTGTGGGGTTATCTACATCTTCTTTTTCATGGAGATATCTTGTTATTGCATATAATTCATCCAGTGAAAAATTAATTATTTCACTCATCTTTTCATAAGAACTCATACTTTGCAACCATTTCTTTTGTGATATCCATTGCAGAATAGCCCATCCCTGCCAGATCCAGAAGTGTCTGGGAAGCAGATACGATCCGGACACCCTCTTTTTCCAGAGTGTCCTGAAAAATATCCCTGTCAGGCCTATAGATAATTGCCTTTATACTATCTGGTGAGGAAGATTCAAATAATTCTCTAAAATAATCTATATAGTCATCATCCAGATACAGGTAAACTGCATCATTGCGTACGCCGTAACCGGTATACAAAGCCGCTGCCGTATAGGAAGTAAATCCTACTGGTATATTGTGCTGCATTGAAAATGCCCGGGTGATTTTCCTTGCTGTATCCATCGATTCAATGAAGGGAATCTGGATCTCACAAATTTTAAGGTTGGTCAGAGGACGTTCCCAGGCAACACCGTTTAGCAGTTTATCAATATTAGAAATACTCACATGATTGTAGTCTTTTTTCGCAATGTTCTGCTGAATAAGGGCCTGTATTGTCTTATGTGCCCAGCCATACGATATATCTTCAAGAATTGCAAGCTGGCGTATTGAAGTCTTCTTTTCCTTTAAAAGACGGGATACTATTTTCCATGATTTGGCCGAAGTAATTCGATGGTTGCTGGATTTTGACTGCTTTTCAGTTGTGAGTTTAATGGACCAGGGAAGTTTTACCATGCTGATGTCCAGTTGGTCCATAAGCAGTTTTTCTCTTTCAGGAAAGGATTTCGCGGCAATAACCAGTTGTATCTCTTTTGGAAATTTGGTTTTTAAACAGAAATCCCGCAGTAGATTCAATTTTGCAATAGCATCTACTGTGGCTTTAGATTTTATCTCAATGAAATAGATAGCGTTATTTTCTTCTATTGTTAGATCAGGAGAGATGGGAAAGTCCAGTGGAATACTTTCACTTAAAGTATTGATGTCGGTATGGAGGGATTGTGGTGAAATATCAAGATATTTGCGGATATGAGACTGCACATTGTTCCAATCGGTAGTTTTTGCACCCATCTGTACCTATCACTATATAGTGATACCTATATAAATCTATCAGTGATAGCCGCTGCTTTCCAGAGAAACCTTCATGAATTTTCTCCGGCCACAAACATTATCGACATATGAGTAAGCGACAGAGTAGAGAAATCCATTGTCGTGAGAGTATGTCAGTTTCAAAGATGGTTAGTTAAATATTTTCACCTATATCCTGTATTCTGATTGCAGTCATCATCTGATTTCAATGAAATTTTTCCATACTTGTCTTTAAGCACAACCCCTTGTTTAATAAGTTTATCAAGTATGACCTCTACATCGTTTTGATCAAGCCCATCACTAATTTCAGATATTTGCCTGGGGCCGGTCCTCAACCTTTCTTTAACAAAACCAATAAGCATATCTTCTTCTGCAATGTCATGCAGTCTTGCAATGATCGGATGAGTTATATGGTATTTATCGAAGAACTCTTCCACTCCATCAAAAAAGAATGCCATCCAGGCATAATCATTTTGTTTATGGTTGTTTTGCCAGAAAAATTCTTTTTCTATTATATCAAAGTTCAGGCCCTTGCTAAATAATGAATACATATCTTCCTGGTCTCTTTCTCTTGTTGTTATCGACTTGAAAACAAAAATATCCTCCGGGCATATCATATAAACAGAAACATGTTCCATTTTAAAGAGTTGAATAGAACGCTCTATCATGCCATCTGACAGCCGAAGTCCTCCACAAATAACATTAACAAAGATATCCCATCGAAATCCGTCAGTATTTTCGAGTATCGAATTTGCTTCCATTTTTTTGTAGGGACCACGAACTACAGGAATAACATAATTAATAGACCTCAGTGCTGTTACAACATGGCCCAATTCATGGGTAGACCCGACTACGACATCAATATCTTTGGTAGCAGCTTTATATTTCTGAAAACTCATTGAGCCACCACCAATGAGATAGAGTGTTACATGTTCATTCAAGGTCTCGTTGAGTTTTTCAAATTCTTTTTGTAAATATTGTTTATCAAATGATTTTGAAACCATGTATATGTACTCCTTTATTGTATGTCTTTTATCAAATCAATGAATTCGTTCCATGGAAGAAGGAAACTACTATTTTTTTCCTTTATTCGTAAATATTCCTGAAGGGTTTTGGTATGATCTTCCATATCGTACAATTTACCAAATTTTACCAATTCTGTTGATCCTGTTTTCGAGTAAAGGGCCAATGCATAAGAATTGTATATTGGACTATATGGGTCTATCAGGAGCGTGTGAATCACATAATCTTCAGCTTTGAGATCTCTTTTACTGTAGAAATAATACCCCAGATCACTTATGACCTTTAGACCATATTTTGGAAATATATTCATTGCAGTAGGATGTATCGATTCTTTTTTCACCGGTTTATCAGAATCAATAAAATCATTATCGATTTTGAACAAAATTTCCGGTCCCCTTTGCCAGAGCAAAACCGCATTTGGAGAAATTTCTTTCAGGGTTTTATTTGTCCTGTATTTCCAATAGTTATCAACAAAGCTTCTGATTAAAGAATGCCGTTTACTAAAAAAGTATTTCTTATTCTCTTGCAGGACGATTCCATATTTTGCGAGTTGTCCAATAGTATATGCCACCGTTTTTCTATTCAATCCGGTTTTTGTAGCAATATCACTGATCGAACATGAATTATTCAGGACTGCCAATATAGTTAGTGCTGAACTTGTAAGGATATTGTTTAGTGGCAGACGGGGATATTCGATGAGAATATCTTTCAATGATCTGGAATGCAGCGATTCAGAACGAGTTACATAGGTGTAACGACCTTGTTTTCGTCTTACAACTAAACCTGATTCAACGAGTGAATTTATTGATTTGGAAATTGTGGAATGGTCCAGTTTCAGAAGTGTTGAAATTTCAGATACGGTTTTTGGATGAGTCAGGTGTTTGAATATTTCGATTGTAGTCAAATTCAGCATTATGGGTATATTTGTTCACATATTATTTATAACATGTGAATATAATTGGACATTTTGCCTACCATGATATAGTGATACCTATATAAACCTATCAGTGATAGCCGCTGCTTTCCAGAAAAATCTTCATGAATTGTCTCCGGCCACAAACATGTGCCATAATTTTGCGTATCGGAGCGGTTATACTTCCCGGGTGCATGAGATCGCAGAGGAAAAAGAGTGATTCGGATTGGTCTGGAAGATAGATATTTACAGGAAAAGTTTCAATAATTTATCCTGAATTTCTTTTTGTTTTTTGATATGGACAGTTCCAATTATTTTAAGGATATTGCTGGAATCCATTGTGAATATTTTGTTCACCCGAATCCAGCTACCCTGGCGAAGTGCGCCTTCAGACAGGTCGCTATCTGAAAACCATACAGCACAGTTGTCTGCAGGTTTCCTGAATGTAACCTGACACAGTATTACGTCCTGTCTCATCTGATCAGAAACAGCAATCGCTGGTCTGAGTTTGGTATTGTTGTTGTCAGTGAAAGGGAAAGGAATGATAACTATGTTTCCTTTATGGACCATCAATTACTTCCCCAGGTAGTCTTTCAAATGGTCCCAGGCAGCATCTTCTTCAGGAGTATCCCATCCTTTCGAAAGGGATTTTTGAGAAGCTATAGCGCAACTTAGTCCTTCTTCAAGGAAAGACAGAGGGCGAATCTCAATGTGGTCGTCATACACGAAAACGGCTGCCTTTTCACCTATTTTCATACCGGAATTTCTGTATGCACCGGGAATTGTAATTTGTCCCTTTTTACTGACAGTCACACTTTTTACATCAATCAAAGTCATAACATACCCCATATGTCTTACAAGTAAGATAGTATATACAGCTTTCGACAAAATGGCTCACAACTCCCAAAATAATGAAAATGCAAGTAGTGAAGGAATGATACTGATTGGTCTGGAAGCAAACGCAAAAATAGTAAAATAGTGATCGGGCAGGATATTGGAAAAAAACAGACAGTGGTATAGTGGTGGTGGTACGATACGAGTTTGGATCCGTTTTTAGTCCTGCCCTACTATATGTACCATTATGTTTTTCTTAATATATTAACCTAACCATTGATATATTCTTATCTCCACTGACACACTCCCACGACAACTGGCTTTCTCCAGCCATCCCAACTCCGTTACACTTAAATTTTGCAGGGAACACCTAATTATAAATACTATTATATATAATTCATAATTCACAACACTCACAAACGTTAAATAGGAACTTGCATATCGGCAAAGTATATTTTAGTGTATATATGTATTTCAGAACGTCCCGGATATTAAAATTCGGCCAGCCAAGCAATTTTATACTATTGCAGATATGTATGTCATAATAATTATATAGGATGTATTCCATCCCCCAAACAATATTTCACAAGGTGGTATATATTAACATAGTTCCATTTAATACAACAGCGGTGATTTCCTGACCACAGTGGCTGCTTTTTGTTACAAAACAACAAATTTATTAAAATAGACAAGACATATGATGGTTTTTTACAAAGGGGCTTTTTATGAAATTAGTAGTAATGATTCCTGCATACAATGAAGAAGACTCAATCGCTTCAGTAATTAAAGAGATACCCAGAGATTGTTGTGACGAAGTTGAAGTCTTGGTAGTTAGTGATGGGTCCACAGACAATACTGCCGAGGAAGCAAAAAAAGCAGGAGCAGATCGAATAGTCATTTCTAAGAAAAACAGAGGTTTAGCCCCTACTTTCAAAATTGGTTTGCAAACAGCCCTTGAAATGGGCGCGGATATTATTGTCAATACAGACGGTGATGGCCAATACAACGGCAATGAAATTCCAAAGCTCATCCAGCCAGTTCTGGACAACAAAGCAGATTTGGTTCTGGGATCCAGAACGAAGGGTGAAATTGAATATATGCCTCTTCATAAGAAAATAGGCAACAGAATGGCTACTTTCATCACAAGACATGTTTCAGGTCTTCCGGTATCTGATGGCCAATCCGGGTTCCGTGCATTCTCAAGAGATTGTGCCCTCCGCCTCAACGTGATGGCAGATTACACTTATGTGCAGGAAACCCTTATACAAGCATCGTATTACGACATGGCTTATACCGAAGTTCCAATTGAATTCAGAAAAAGAGAAGGATCTTCAAGACTCATTTCTAATATTTTCAATTACGCCAGACGTGCGGGAACCACAATTGCCAGAGGTTACAGAGACTTTCACCCATTGAAAACCTTTTCTGCAATAGCAGGGATCTTTTTATTAGCCGGATTCGTGACTGGTGGAAGGGTTTTGGTCAATTATTTCAACACAGGTGCTGTGGGACCTTATTTACCTTCTGCAATTTTGACAGTCCTTTTGTTTGTGATAGCAATTCTTGTATTTATTGTCGCATTGGTTGCTGATATGTTGAAAACCCATCGAAAAATACAGGATGAAATGCTATACAGGTTGAAGAAAATCGAACTTGAGGAATAATAGAATGAATATTGTAGTTGATATAATTCACCCTGCCCATGTTCATTTTTTCAAGAATTTCATTCATATAATGGAAGAAAGAGGACATAATGTTCTCGTTACATCTCGCAACAAAGATGTTGCAAAAAATTTACTGGATGCATATGACATAGAATACTGCACATTGAGCACCTGCAAAAGTGGCTTGTTAAATATGGGATATGAACTTATATATAGAGATATTAAACTTTATCTAAAATCTCAATCTTTTAGTCCTGATATTTTTATAGGAGAAGGAAATCCATTTATTACTCATGTAGCCACCTTAATGAGAAAAACATCTATATTATTCACAAATACAGAACATGCAAAACTCATTAACAACTCTTCTTTTCCATTTGCTTCAGTAATCTGTACTCCTTCCTGCTTCAACAAAAATCTTGGAAAAAAACATATCCGCTATAACGGCTACCTTGCAATTGCCTATCTACATCCAAATTACTTTACTCCGAACCCAACAGTACTTGAAGAATTAGACCTTAAGGAAGATGAGCCGTTCATAATCCTAAGATTTGTTTCCTGGGAAGCCAGTCATGATGTGGGACATCATGGCATCCAGAACAAGATCGAGTTTGTAAAAGAACTTGAAAAATACGGACGTGTGCTGATAACCTCAGAAGGTGATCTGGGGCCGGAGTTTGAGAAATATAAGATCACGGTATCACCTGAAAAACTGCATGATCTGCTGTATTATGCTACACTTTATATCGGAGAAGGGGCAACCACAGCATCAGAATGTGCAATTTTAGGCACCCATGCAATATATGTAAATACTCTCAGACTCGGATATCTTGATGAACAAGAAGAAAAATATAATCTGACCTATACTTTTTCCGACCCTAAAAACTGTGAAAAAGATGCTTTAGATAAAGCTATAAGTTTGCTTAAAAGAGATAATTTGTGGGAAGAAGGTAAAAAAAAGAGAAAACTTCTTCTTTCTGATAAAGTAGATGTCACGGACTTCATGGTTAATTTCATTGGCAAATATAAAATAAAGTGAAAAATAAAATAAGTTTAAGAAATAATGGTGAACATGAATACAACCAACCTCAAACTATATTGTAGAGAAATCGGCAGAAATTTTGTTGCAAATCTGGATAATATATTCTCTATAATAACAATATTTACTGGTTTGATAATTATATATCTATCATTGTTTGCAGGTATTGGCCAGTATGGCTTGGGGCTCGCTTTTTTAGTAAGCCCTTTTGGATATTACGTGCTTAAAAAAAGACTCGACATCCCTATTGAGAAGTCTGAAAACAATGATGAAAACAAGTATAGTACTTTTTTTCTAGCTAATAACATAATATATTTTACCTTATTTTGTCTTTCAATTATTATATTATGGAATACAGTATACTATAGACCAGCGATTTATTTTTATATTATCACCATTGCATATTTTACTTTATTTGTAGAAATATTGTATAGACCAAACGATAGGATGTTTACATCATTTATTATGATAAAAACGCTTTTGCTTTCATTATCGTATCGTTTTGGAAGATATTATATATTCCCAACAATACCCGGCAATGATACACACGCTCATATCTCAACTACAAAATACATTATTGCCGATGGAAACATTAATGGACTTCTCACTGAATTTTACGCTCCAAGGTATTTTTATACTCCATTATGGCACATATACGAATCTATAAGTAGAATTATTATGGATATAGGTTTTAAAGAGGTGCTTTTCTTCACAATTGTTTTCCTTTTTTTGATAATTACCAGTTTATTTATATATCTAATAGCCAAAAAAATTTTCAACGAAGAAATTGCGCTTATAGCTTTTATACTAGCTAATATTGTAGACATGCTATTTGTAAGGGGAGTAACTAATATAAATACAGGATCATTTGTGCATATTTTCATAGTAATAACTTTGTACTGTTTGATTCAATACAAAAACAAACCAATATATTCTTTTTTTTCACTATTATTCATGGTTTGTTCAATTTTGACACATCAATTGTCCACAGCTGCATTTTTAATAATTATTTTTTCATTATATATGGGAAAAATTCTTTATACATATTTATATACAAATATAAATTTACAAAACCATATATCTATAAAATTAAATACAGTGGTTTTTTTCTTTATAGTTATACTTTTTTATTGGTCAACAATGGGATACGTGCAAAAAACTACTTTTTTTGCAGGAATGGTTAGTCGCTTGGAAACTACCATTTCAGATATGATTAATGAATATCTATCTTCAGGGCAAGCCGTAAGTACAAACTATGGAGAAATGTTTTCACAATTTAGTTTTTTATCAAACTTACTATATAATTTTGGATATAGTATGCTTATAGGATTAGCGATTTTAGGTATACTCATTCTTCTTAATCGTCGTTTTATATCGGAGATTTACTTATCATATATTTGTGTTGCATTAATATTATTTCTTTTAATATACCCCGGTACTTTCATTGGACTTAATTATCTATTCATACCTCACCGTTTTATATCACACTTAGAAATTTTTTTAGTAATGTTTGCATCTTTATCAATTTACTACATATACACTTTAAGCAATACAAATAAAGAAATATTTTATAATGCTAATAAGATACTCGCTGCACTTATTGTAGTAGTATTAATTTTCTTTATGATTACTACACCATATGTAAATAGAGCAGATCCTCTTTATGAGGCAGATCGTGTCCAAAGGACAGAATATACTCACTCAGAATTGAAATCGATAGAGTGGAACAATTACCATCAGGCTGATAAAGAATTAATGGTAGACCCACTAGTAGAGAAGCGGCCAATATCTACTGTCGAAAGGATAAATACATCTGGCATTCAACTAATAAAATATCCAAAAAATGTATATATCCAAGATATATCAAGTAATATATTAATTAGACAATATGCACGAAACAATCCATATTTAATCAGCAGAGGCACCTTTGGAACTACAAAAATTTATGAGATGGAATTCTTACTAAACATTGTACCAGAAGAATGCAATAATATATATTCCAACAACCTAGCATCAGTGTATAGATCAAAATATATCTAAATACTAGTCGGTGTATACATTTTTCAGAGAATCTAATATGCAAATAAAAAATAACAGAACTATATGTGAGAGACTTCCTTTAATTTCAATCGTGACAGTCTGCCTAAATAGTGAGACATATCTGAAAAGAACAATTGAAAGTATTTTAAACCAATCTTATACGAATATAGAGTATATAATTATTGATGGCGGCTCTACTGACGGCACGATTGCAACCATCAAAAAATATGAAGACAGCATTACTAAATGGGTAAGTGAACCCGATGATGGTATATATGATGCTATGAACAAAGGTATAGCAATGTCCAAGGGTGAAATTATTTATTTTTTGAACTCTGGAGATTATCTTTATGATAAAAGTGTGCTTTATAGAGTGGCTACGCATTTTTTGAATCCAAGAGTAATGGGAGTTTATGGTAACGTGGAAATTAAAGATGACAGAGGAAACAAAAGAATACGAGGAAGTGAAGTAAACTATAATAATCTACTATACAAAAGAATCTGTCATCAAGCGCTCTTTGTTAGAAAAAAATTGTTTAATGAGTTGGGGGAATTCTCTACCTATTTAAAACTGTCTTCTGACCATGAATTTATCGTTAAATGCATAAAACAATACAAAGAAAACTTTGTTTATTTTAATGAAACAATTGCTTTTTATATGAGCGGGGGGGCAACTCATATAGAGATGAAAAAAGCAAAAATAGAAGACCTTAAAATATTATCTTCAAACTATGATCCTCTCAGATTTTTTATTGGAACAGCCATATGCCTTGCAGTTATTGTGAAATACAATCTTCCAAGAATATACAAACCTTAATTATATGGATGAGCCTATTTCAAAACTTCTCCTGAAACCTTTTCCAACACATTAAAAAACACGCCATTTCGATTAGTCCTTTGAAAACCACATTTAACCTTTCATATCTACTTGCTATTTTCCTATACAACTCATATCCAAGTCTTGTAGGTCTTCCTCTTTTAGGATATTTCCTATTTCTGATATTGATAGGAATATTGCTTTTTATCGCTCTGCGTCTGAGATATTTTCTGATGGTTATCTCATCATAAGCAGAATCAGCAAGTATCTCCGATGGCCTGGTTCTTGGTCTTCTGTCAGTTTTGATCTTGATATTTTCCATTACCTCAACAAAGTGGTTTCTGTCATGCTCTTTCCCCAAGGCTATCTGTATGGTCAAAGGAAATCCTTCACAACTTACACAAACATGTATCCAATTGCCATGCAGATTGCATGATGAAAAACACCCTTGCATGTAGGTGAACCATTGATCTTGATATCAATATTATTCAGAAGAGCTTTTCGAACAGGAGCCTTTCGGTTTCAAGAATATGTTTGGCTGATTTCGGGAGCTGTATGTTGAGAATGACATTCGCCGGCATTTTCAAAACATATATATCTATAGGGAAACCGCAAGGAATTATGATTCGAAAATTAGATACGTACCTAAAAAAGCTTTTTATTACATTGCGTTTTTCAATACAATATCCGGTGATCTGTTTGGAAAAAAGCGACATATTATTCATAGCTCATTCATACAGTAATTTCCAAAAAGAATCAATTAACAGTACATCTAAGTATTTCAATAAATGTTCAGTTTTGGTTGAGTATAATCCTATAACAAAAATTAGTGAATATATAAATATTTCCTATTTAAAGCAATTTAACCTTAATTACAAAATCGATTTAGTTGACGCCCCACCAAATGTAAATGTATGGCCAACACCAATTTTATACGCCCCACTAGATTCACAATATAAAAAAATAGGAGAGAAACACCTAAAAGCCGTTGAGAATAAAATTCATAAAAATAATATTAATTTCAATTTAGTACATGCCCATTTCACATGGTCAGCTGGCTACGTGGGTGCGAAACTTAAAGAAAGGTATGGTGTACCGTTTGTGGTGACAGCACATGGCTATGACATTTATTTATTACCATTCAAAGATAATGAATGGAAAAATAAAATTGAATATGTTTTGAATTCAGCAGACCATATAATAACAGTGAGCAACAGCAACGCAGATTGTATTAAAAAATTGAATACAAATGTTCCGGTTACAGTTATACCAAATGGATATAGATCCAATTTATTTTATCCAATTGACACTTTAAAGTGCAGGAAATTTCTTCGGTTGCCTCTTGATAAAAAGATAATTTTGGCTGTTGGCAATTTAGTAGAAGTAAAAGGACATAAATACCTAATTGAAAGCATTAAAAGAATTATTGGAAGTAGAAAAGACATACAATGCTATATCATCGGATGGGGAAAATTACAAAGAAAGTTGAAAAAACAAATCGCTGCAGCAGGTATACAGGATTATGTAAAACTACTCGGCGGCAAACCGCACAATGAAATACCTCTTTGGATGAATGCATGTGACGTATTTGTTCTACCTAGTTTGAGAGAAAGTTTTGGAGTTGTTCAAATCGAAGCTCTTGCTACCGGTAAACCCGTTGTTGCGACATTCAATGGTGGGAGCGAAGAAATAATAGTTTCTGAAGATTATGGTCTATTAGTGAATCCCGGTAATTCATACGAACTAGCCAGGAATATAGAAGTTGCCTTGAATAAAGAATGGGATACAGAGAAAATATTGACTTATGCACAAAAATATCAATGGGAGAATATATCTAAACAGATACAAGAAATCTATCAAAAGATATAACTTCATGCATTTTTTTAACTATTGTATAATTAGGGCGGGTTAAATATATTGTACCTAATATTTCTTAATCTATTGAAAAAATTACGCCCAAACACTTTCAATATAAAATAATCTCTCAAGGAGGACATTAAAGTGGTGGAAATAAGATAAATTGTTTCATGATAGGGAACTTTATTATTTCGAAGTATTTTGTATTTTCGTGACAGCCTATGTAATTGAAAAATGATACTTTTTTCCGAACTTATTCCACCTAGCCTGAAATTAGCTAATGCAGCAGGCACTCGAACAAACGATACATCATGATATAAAAATCTAATTATAAGATCCAAATCTGCAGAAACTGGATAATTTGTATTAAAGACCCCAAGTTTATCATATATTCCCTTTTTGACAAATAAAGTCGGGTGATTTAAACGAATTTTACTTATCTTTTTATGAGATAAATCCCCAGTACGAATATATCTTTCAGATGTTTCAGGAATTACTTTGTACAAATCACCATACACAACATCAGCATCACTTTCTTTAAATTTATC
Source organism: Methanohalophilus mahii DSM 5219 (assembly GCF_000025865.1). Taxonomy (NCBI): domain Archaea; kingdom Methanobacteriati; phylum Methanobacteriota; class Methanomicrobia; order Methanosarcinales; family Methanosarcinaceae; genus Methanohalophilus; species Methanohalophilus mahii. The sequence goes on along the minus strand of NC_014002.1, from coordinate 96,035 downwards.
AACTACTTTTTCCACAGCACAAATCTCATACCAGTCATCACTATTGATGATTCCTATTATTTCCCCGTTAGCTAAATCTATACCTTTATTCATTGCATCATAAATCCCCTCATCAGGCTCCGAAACCCATCGCATTTTTTCTTTGAAACTGGGTTCATATTCTTTTATGATATTAATGGTATTATCAGTCGATCCACCATCTACAATGACATATTCAATATTATCATATGACTGATTCAAAACAGATTCTATAGTGTCTCTAATATTCTTTTCACTGTTATAGCAAACAGTAATAATCGACACCAACGGATTATATCCCATTAAATATTCCTCAATTTCCTACATACCATCTGTAGGTTGCTTTAATACCTTCTTTTAACCCAATACTGGATGTCCAGCCCAAACCATTTAATTTAGACACATCCAGCAATTTACGAGGAGTACCATCGGGTTTGGAGGAATCATAAACGATATCACCTTCATAACCCACTACGTCCTTAATCAGTTCAGCTAGCTCCTTGATAGAAAGATCTTTTCCTACACCGATATTAACAAATTCCCCAATATCCGCATAGTCATAGTTTTCCATCAGATAAATACAGGCATCCGCCATATCATCCACATGAAGGAATTCACGTTTGGGAGATCCGCTTCCCCAGATGGTAACTTTTGACTCATTATTTATTTTTGCCTCATGGAACTTGCGAATAAGGGCAGGCATAACATGAGACGTTTCAAGATCAAAATTGTCATTGGGCCCGTAAAGGTTTGTAGGCATTACCGAGATAAAGTTTGTCCCATACTGCTGGTTGTAGTGTTTGCATAAGCGTATCCCTGCAATTTTTGCAACCGCATATGCCTCATTGGTGGATTCAAGTTCCCCTGTCAGGAGGTATTCCTCTTTCATGGGTTGCGGGGCAAATTTGGGATAGATGCATGATGAGCCAAGGAACAGAAGTTTCTTTACACCATATATGTGTGCGGCATGGATAATATTTGCCTCAATCATCAAATTATCGTATATGAACTCAGCTGGATACGTACTATTGGCCAGAATCCCACCTACTTTAGCGGCTGCCAAGAATACGTATTCAGGTTTTTCTGATTCGAAGAATTCATTGACTGCCTGCTGGTCGGTTAGATCAAGTTCACTGTGGGTGAGACATATAAGGTTTGTGTAGCCTTTTGATTCTAAGTTTCGCTTTATTGCCGAACCAACCATGCCACGGTGGCCTGCTATGTATATTTTTTCTGTCTTCTCCATTGATAATCCTCATGTATGTTTAACATATTTCAGAATATAAGTTTGTATATTTTCGGGCAATATGTTCCAGTTCAAATTTGTTTTCAACATATTTCCTGGAACCTTCACTTAATTTTTGCTTTCTTTGATCGCTTGCAACAACCCACTCCATACCTTTTGCCATATCTTCTGTATCAAACGGTTTAGCTAAATAACCATTTTCCTTATGCACGATCATATCGGACATTCCTCCGATATCAAAAGCCACCGAAGGAGTTCCACATGCAAGAGCTTCCATTACTGTATTTGGTAAATTGTCTTGCAAAGAAGGAGCTACAAACATATCAGCTGCAGAGTAGACAGAGGTCAACATGTTATCGGGGATTCTACCCAGATAATTTACCGGGATATCTAATTGATCATCACTACCGGAATTTCCAAAAACAATCGCTTCAAATTCTAAATCTTCAGAAAGCATATTTATTGCAGCCTTAAGATATTGAAACCCTTTCCTCTTATCTTTCGTAGAATTCATTGCCCCAAACAGAACCAGATTCTTATCTTGTGGAAGATTCAAAGCCTCTCTTGCCTCCTCTTTATCAACTGGTTTGTATTTCTGAAGATCAAGACCATTTGGAATCACTTCTATTCTTTTATCTTCGAACAAAGAACTGGATCGTGCACAGTCTGCAAGCCAGTTACTGGGTGTAACAACAGTAAAATCCAAATCTTCCCAGTACTTCTTTTTGCGTCTCCATACCCACCTGCTTAAATCATCTTCCCTATTGGAACCCAACTGCTGACAACCGCCACATTCCTGCTTATATTTGTCACAGGTGCCATTATAATGACAGCCACCTGTAAAAGCCCACATATCATGGAGGGTCCATACAATGGGTTGCTTTATTTTAGCAACTTGACTAATGGGGACAAAACCTCCACATATCCAATGCAAATGTACAATGTCAGGCTCTATCCGGTCGATTTTTTTATCTATATTGTTGGGAAGCCACTGGGGACTCCAGGGAGTGTTCTGGAACCCCCTGTACATTTGAAGAGGAAAACGATCTGCAAGATTACGGACACCAGATAGTTTATTCCAAAAATTAAATTTTGGCCCAATTACAGAATTATCGGCACTACTTTTCTTTTGTACCAACATTTTAGAATTCATTCCAATCTGTTGCATTCCCTGATGTAATCTGTAAGCTGCTCTGGCTGCACCGCCATGAATGTCTGAGGTATTGATGAGAAGAGGGTTCATAGTATTCCACGAGATAATTATTAGTATCGAAGGACTAGCTAAATCGTATATAACTTTTGGGTTGAAACCTATAAGTAATTCAAAAAGAAGGTTTTATAAGGCAATAATTTAATTTGTGCATAATAATGGCCTCGAATCTTGCTCCTGTAATATTATTTGTATATAATCGCCCTTTACATACTAAAAGAACAATCGAAAACCTGCAAAAGAACTTATTTGCCGAAAATACTGAATTATTTATTTATTCCGATGAAGCTAAATCAAAAAACGATGTCCTCGAAGTTCAAAAGGTAAGGCAATACATAAAAACAATATCGGGATTTAGAAAAATCACAATTGTTGAAAGACAACAAAACTTTGGCCTTTCTAAAAATATAATCAATGGCGTGACTGATGTTATATCATCTTATGGAAAAGCCATAATCCTTGAAGATGACCTGCTTACCTCCCCATACTTTTTGAAATACATGAATAAAGCACTCGATTTCTACAAAAATAAAGAAGAGATAATGTCAATAAGTGCTTACAATCACCCCCCTTCAATTATGAAAATTCCTGCAGATTACAATGAGCAAATATATTTCAATTATAGGAATTCATCCTGGGGATGGGGTACATGGAAGAATAGATGGGACATGGTTGATTGGAATGTTGAAGATTTTAATGAGTTCAAAAAAGACAAATTTGCCCAGAAAAAGTTCAACCGTGGAGGAGAAGATCTTAGTGACATGCTCATCGCCCAGATGGAAGGAAAAATAGATTCATGGGCAATACGTTTTACATACGCCCACTTTAAATACGATAAACTTTCAGTATGTCCTTGTCATTCCTATGTTCAAAATATTGGACATGATGGTTCAGGACAACATTGTGGGAAGAGTAAACGGTATCAAAACGATCTCACAAAAGCACCAGAAAAAATTAAATTTCCAGAAGAAATTAAAGTAAACCAATGTATTATGGACGAATTCAGTCAAATATATAAAAACAACGTTTTAAAAAAATTAAAACATATTTTCATAAATAAATTATGTTTACTGCACAATATATGGTGAACGTATATGATGAAATCACTCAAAAAAACAACATATAAAGTACATGAAATTCTTAAATTACGGAAATATTCGAAATATATGTCAGGAGATCCTATAGAATATCTAGGATCAGATTACGGAGGATGGGGTTTTGTCCAGAAAATATCGATAGTCAAAGTGTGATTTATTCTATGGGCATAGGAGAAGATGTTTCTTGGGATGAAGCTCTCATTGCACGTAAGAATGTAACAATTCATGGATTTGACCCCACCCCAAGAGCAATCGAATATGCTAAAAATAGAAAATTAGAAAATTTTATAGTGCATCCAATAGGAGTTAGTTCTAAAAATGGTTATATGGATTTTTTCACCCCCATAAACCCATCTCATGTTTCCCACTCTTTAATTAAAAAAAATAATACAAAATATAGCATTAAAGTAAAAATAAAGAGTATAGACTCTATAATGGATGAATTAAATCATAAAAAAATCGATATTCTAAAAATGGATATTGAAGGATCTGAGTATGAAGTAATACCCGATATGCTTGAAAAAAAAATATTCCCACATCAATTATTAATAGAATTTCATCATCGATTTGATTCATTCACCATTAAGAATACTACTGACATCATTGATGAATTAATTTATTATTCATACAAAATTAGTTATATTTCAAAAAACAAACAAGAATTTGCATTTATAAGAACAACGGAATGATCACCTATTCTGTTTATAATAATTTAGTTCGACCATCAATTCTGTTGCTATTGAATTGAAAAAATCCAAGTCTTCTTCTGAAAAACAATTCATCCAATCCCCAACTACTCCTTTGCGAGGGGCTATAGCTGAAGAAGGCAAAGAATATACATTCATTTTGTTCATAATTTTTTCAATAAGATTTGGTTTTTGTAAATCCACTTTACGAACACCATCTGGAGCAATTGGAATATTAAGAAAATCTGCCAATATATGTACTGTTTTATTATATCTATAAAATAAATCTTCATAAGAGATGGTACATACATCAAAGTCATCGTTTTTTGTCCAACCCGATACATGTTCATTCCAATACTCAACCCTGTTTAAATTAACATAAGTTGAATTGAAGTTTTCTTTCATTTTTAAAAACTGAGAAAATGAAGGCAAATTAGGCTCAAATTTTGCCATATAATAGTAGAGTGAAGTCAGTACATCCCTTCCATCCCTATATATATAAATTATTTTGGAATTCGCTAACAAGTCTTGAACGAATTGTTTTTCATCCCCTGAAAAAGGAGTAAAGTCAGAAGCCATATGTGACTTTAAAACAGGTATACCGTTGCATTTTTCTACATTGCCCATAAATTCATCTATAGAAAGATGGTATTTGTTTTTTTTTTGTATCCTATCAAGATTGTAGTATTCAGACCCTACACCGACCAAATTATTCCTAATTGTATCAATTGACCAATGTGTTCCAGACCTTCTATGAGAAATAATAACAATTGGTGATATATCATAAAATGTCATAATTGTATAATTATATGCCTAATATTTAAAATCTATGTCATTCCGGCTCTGTAGGAATTCTCTTTTGAATAATTATTGAAACGGCTCTGTAGAAACCCTTTCCTCTAACTTCCACTAATACATTATTTTTATAAGAAGAAGAAGTCCCTAATGTGATTTTGATCATAAAAATACAAAAGTGATGAACATATTTTGTCAAGCGATTACTTAAACTTTATCGATACATCTATGTCTGTAGCTATTCAAATGAGAATTTCTACAGAGCCCAAAAAGGTATATTTACGCTAACTTTGATGCCATAAATACACTAATTTTAAGGCAAAAAAGGATGAAATCGTAGAAATTGACGTGAAATTATTGATACTGTCAAACTTGGGTATATTGAAACTTTGTCTGTCTTATAAAGAATGGCCCTAAAATAACTGCAATAAACTGAGATATAAGATTTGAAAAAGCTTCACCTTTTATTCCATGAATATGAATAAAATCTGCACAAATTCCATCCTCAAATCAACTAAATCATTCTCCCTCATTATCTACATTTAAACGCCGATTAAAAAAATTTGTTTCCATAAAAAAAACTGTATTGAAAGTTTTTGCAAATATAATATAGCCATTCTTTTTCATGTAGCAAGCCATTTCATCATTATAGCAATTTTCAATAGATTTTTTTAATGATTCTACCAAAACAACTTTCGGCCTATATTTCGTCCAATTGTTAGAATTTAAAACCTGAAAATCCAAACCTTCAACATCAATTGACAAAAAGTCAATTTCACTACTGTTGAACCATAAATCCAATACTTCCTCTAATGTTTTTGTTTCCATATTGGTCTTAGAAATAATTTTATTTTTTTTAGCCCTTTCTACATTCAAATTAACAGAAAAACCATTTAATGCTGGTTCCTCAAAAGAATAATATGTCAATACATCTCTTTTGTTGGAGATTGGAATTTCTAAATTTAGATCATCTGGTCTTATCCTATTAAACGCATACATACTTCCAGGCATAGCATCGATGTTTATTCCTCTCCATCCCTGCCGGTAAAAATAGTATGTATTTGAAAATCTCTGAGGATGATGCGCACCTACATCAATATAAAAACCATTTTTTTTATCCCCAAAAATTTTCTTTAATATCAAATCCTCACCTTCTTGGGAATATGAATCATTGGAATAGTGAGCCCAATAATAGTTATAAATTTTTATAACTTTTTTGCGTATTGTACTTGGAATTAATTCATTAAATTTTTCTTTCATTTAGAAACCTCAATAAGTTTTTAAATAGAATATACAAATTAAAAGATTTAGTTGATAACCAGAAGTTTTTCTGAGTGGGACCAATGAATAACATACTCAAATAAGCAGCAATAAAATATGAAATTACCGTTGCTGTTGCAGCTCCCTCAATTCCATATTTCGGTATGAGCATCAGGTTCAGTACAACATTACATAGTGCACCAATCATAGTTCTATAAAGTGCAAATTTCTCAAGATTTTCTATTATCAACCATTTAGAATTTGCCACACCAATAAATACAAATACAGCAGCCCATATATGTATTTTTAATACAGATGCAGCACCGACATAGTCAATTCCATAAAGTATCTGAATTACCCAATCGCCCAAAAAAGTAATAGGAAGGGCTATCAAAATAGCAAGCCAAACAACAGTTCCATACAGAAGTTCCAATCTTTGATAATATATTTCATCTGATATTTTTTTCCCTTCAATTATTGCTGGATAAAAAGAGGTCATAATTACAGTAGGAACAAAATACCATGCTTCACTCAATTTAACAGCTGCTGCATATAATCCAACAGCTTGAGTATCTACCATTTCTTTAAGCATTACCTGATCAATTTTCATATATATACCTATAAATATACCTGAAAATATAAGTGGCCAAGAACTCTTGAGTAGCGACTTTGCCATATCCAAATCAAAGTGCCAGGAAAAGATAGACAGACCTTTTAGATTATAAATTAGGAAAAAACCGCTAGCTAAAATGATATTTTCCAGCAAAACAAGGAATGCAAACCATAAAAGAGGAGCACCAATGTAAATCGAATATACTTTCAATAAGGAAATACCCATGATTGTCCAGAACTTAACCTGTACTGAAAATTTCGATTGTACTTTGGACTGGTAATAAAAATCCACCACATTCATAGATTGAAATAAGGTCCCGGCTGCTATGATGAATATAAGCAGGTTAGTAAATAAATCATTGGATGTGAATTGGACACCAACAGCCAAAATCGCTATGGCCAAAACCGCACCCGATACTTTGAGTACAAAAGCTGTCCCGAGAAGTGAATCTCTTTTATTCCTATCTTTCACAAGCTCCCTTATCACAATTTGGTCCAAACCGAGGGTAGCAATAGCTGAAAAAAGTGCTACAAAACTTATTGAGTAATTGAGTAAACCATATTGATCGGGACCCAAATATCGAGCAACATAGACACTAACAAAAAGTGCAACTACAAGTCTAACAATGTGTTCAAAAAAAAGCCAGGAAGTATTAAAAAAATACTTTTTAAACCCTTCAGATTTGAGCACTATAAACCTCATTACTATAATTTACTAAAATAATCTGCCCGCGTATCAGACATATACATCTCAAAAAAATCAAACTCAAAGAAGTTTTCCCATATCCCCTTTTACCATCATTTTGACAAGTTCCTCAAAACCAACATTTGAGTTCCAGCCAAGTTTCTCTCTGGCTTTGCTCGGATTCCCTAGCAAAAGTTCCACCTCGGTCGGTCTATAATACGCTGGATCAATCTCCACCAATACATTTCCGGTTTCACTATCCACACCGACTTCATCCACACCTTCACCTTTCCACTCAATATCAATCCCGACTTCTCTGAAGGCAAGTTCCACAAATTCCCTGACCGAATGGGTCTCTCCTGTTGCTATGACGAAATCCTCTGGTTCGTCCTGTTGCAGCATCAGCCACATGGCTTTGACATAATCTCCCGCAAAACCCCAATCACGTTTGGCATCCAGATTACCTAGATATAGCCTCTCCTGCAAACCTTTCTTGATATTTGCTACAGCCATTGTGATCTTTCTTGTGACAAAAGTCTCTCCTCTTATAGGGGATTCATGATTGAAAAGTATCCCGTTACACGCATACATTCCATAGGCTTCCCGGTAATTTATCGTAATCCAGTATGCATACAACTTCGCTGCAGCATAGGGACTTCGCGGATAGAAAGGAGTGGTCTCACTCTGGGGAATTTCCTGGACCTTACCGTAAAGTTCACTGGTAGACGCCTGATAGAATTTCACCTTTTTCTCCATACCAAGGATTCGGATAGCCTCCAGAAGCCTCAGGGAACCTATTGCATCTGAGTTTGCAGTATACTCGGGAGTCTCAAAGGAAACCTGCACATGACTCTGGGCTGCAAGGTTGTAGATCTCATCCGGCTGGGTTTCCTGAATGATCCGGATAAGATTGGTGGAATCCGTCAGGTCCCCGTAATGCATGAAGAAGTTCACATTCCTCTCATGCGGATCCTTGTAAAGATGATCTATACGTGCGGTGTTGAATGAAGAAGATCTGCGTTTTATTCCATGCACGATGTAGCCTTTATCCAGTAAAAATTCCGCAAGGTAGGCCCCGTCCTGGCCTGTAATTCCGGTAACCAAAGCAACTTTTGGCAAAATTTCACTCCTTTGTAATATTATAATTTTAGATAAATAGGACTTTATACAAATATATTTTACTGCCGCCCATACACATCATCAAACCTGACGATATCATCCTCTGCCACATATTCTCCCAGCTGTACTTCAATTATCTCCAGGGGGATTTTGCTAGGATTGCCCAGCCTGTGTCTTTCTCCTGCACGAATAAAGGTACTTTCACCAGGCCTGACAAAATAATCGTCGCCATTGACATGTACTTCAGCCATGCCTGTTACAACCACCCAGTGCTCACTCCTGTGATAATGCAATTGGAGACTGAGTTTTTGCTCTGGCATGACCACTATTTTCTTGATCACATGATTATCGGAAGATTCAAGGACTGTATAGGAACCCCAGGGCCGATACACAGTCTGGCCGATCTTAGCACGTGGATCATTCTTTTCCTTGAGTTGATTCACAATCTGCTTGACCTTCTGGCTGCTCTCTTTAGGACTTATGAGCAGGGCATCCGGAGTATCCACGACGATCATGTCATTCACATCGATCAAGGAGACGAGTTTCCCATTTCTGGAATGTACCAGATTCTGCCGAGAATCAAGGGGCAGAAGTTCACAGTCATACACCACATTCTCATCTGAATCCTTATCCAGTTCATCATAGAGAGCGGCAAAATTGCCCAGGTCACTCCACTTGTATTGCAAGGGAACTACGGCCACTTTCTGTGATTTTTCCATGACACCGTAGTCCACAGATATGGAAGGTAACTCTGCATAAATCTGGTTTATATCTTCATTCTGTTCAAATGATTCGTAGATGTCAGGCGCACACTGTGCCAGTTCACTGAAAAAAGTTTCCGTATTGAAAAGGAACATGCCACTGTTCCAGAGACAGCTTTCCTCAATATACCGGCGAGCGGTTTCTTCATCAGGTTTTTCCCTGAACTCGGAGACTTTTTGTCCGATACCCAGATTCTCAGCAGGCTTAATGTAGCCATAACCTGTATTTGGAGAGGTCGGTTTGATACCAAAAGTTAAAAGATAACCCCGGGATGCCAGGGATTTTGCCTCTGAAATGGTTTGCATGGCCCGAGAATCCAGCACATGATCAGAAGAGAAAATGCCTGCATTGGATTCCCCGAACCTCTCCTGAATTTCCTTCATCCCGAAACAGATCGCAGGCAGGGTATTTTTGCCTTCAGGCTCGATGAGTACATTCTCTTTGGGGTAATCGTATCCCAATTCCTGTATCTGGCCTATGACATAGAATTTCTGGTCCTCATTGGTAACCACGAATATTTCCGATACATCAGATACTTCACTGCAGCGCAGGAAAGTCTGCTGGAAGAGGGAATATTCCCCGATTTTTAAGAACTGTTTCGGATAATGCTCTCTGCTGAGCGGCCAGAGACGTGTACCGGAGCCTCCTGCAAGAATGATGGATTTCATGTTGTTCACCAAAACTATTGGATGGGAAATAGGGGATAGGGATAGTTCCCTATCTTTTGTTATATAATAAGAATCATTTGCAAATGTTATACACATAAACATTGATATTATGCATCGAGACAAATCATTCAAAGTAATTCTCGCACCGTTTGCCTTACACTTCCCCCTGAATCTATTTCTGGCTTCCAACCCAGATTTATAAGTTTATCCACTCCAAGCTGCATTTTCGGTACATCACCTTTCCAGCCACGTGAACCACCGGTGTAGGTGAATTCAACGTCCTGCAGACCCATTTCTTCAGCCACAATTTCACCGATCCTGGTGGCACTGATGGTGTCCTCTGAGCCGATATTGAAAATATTCACTGTATCTCTGGAATCCTCCACGGCAAAGAGGATGGCATTGACACATTCTGAAACATGAAGATAGGATTTGGATTGCTTACCGTCTCCCAGAATCTCCAAAGATTGAGGATTGGCGCGAAGTTTGTTGATAAAATCAAAGATAATCCCGTGGTTACTGCGGCTTCCTATGATATTGGCAAAGCGGAATAGCCAGCAATTCATGTCAAAAGTATGGGAATAAGACGTAATCAGGGCCTCACATGCCAGTTTGGAGGCACCGTAGAGGGAAATCGGCACAAGTGGGCCGTAGTCTTCAGGGGTCGGCATTACTGTGGCTTCACCGTAGACTGTTGAGGTTGATGTGAAGGCAAGATTGTTCACCTCGTTTTTGCGCATGGCCTCCAGCAAATTGTAGGTGGCCCGGATGTTCTGGTCAAAATGCACCTTTGTATTTTCCGCACCCAACCGGACATCCGGGTTTGCAGCAACATGGTAAACCATATCCATGCCATTGCAGGCTTTGTTGAGCGCCGGCTCATCAAGCAGGTCGCCTTCCAGAAAGGTGAAATCTGATTTGTCCAGATTTGATTCTATGTATTTTTTATTCCCTGAACTCAGATTATCAAAAACAGTGACTTCATAACCATCAGTCACCAAACGGTCTACCAAGTGACTGCCGATAAACCCCGCACCGCCTGTTACCAGTATTTTCTGTATATCTTTTTGTGCCATTTTACACTTCCTTCAGGGAATAATAAGACGGATGAAACTAATTAAATATTTGAAGGTTGATATTATTTTGCAGTATAAATAATGTTTGGAATAATTGGGTGGTTCTCAGCAACTTCCAGAGATCACCTGCCTGCAAAACTAAACAAAATATCCACCGTCCTCCTTCTCCCCACAAACCATAATCTCTAATACAATTATATATTAACAGAGTGAACTGTATAGAAGACACAACATGCAAAAACCAATACTCCTGATAATCCTGATTCTATTTCTGGCCGCAATCCCCGCCCATGCGGACAATGACACGCTCGATCCCCAGATAGCACCCTTAAACCCTGATTTTGTCCAGTATCAAGAAGAGATGGAGCAGAACAGAAACCATGTTTCTGTAAATACAATATCTCCATCTGAAGACGGGTTAAAAAGCATATTAGAACAAGACAGATCTATAGAATCCTCCCTCCATCCCCCGGGTCTTGTACCCTCTCCCATAGACTTTTCGTATCTTTCTCCTGTAAACACGAAAACCAACGGATACGGCATATTGTCCTCATATCCGTCCCGCTATGATCTGCGAGAGGAAAATGGTGTTACCCCGGTACGCGACCAGGCGCTTGCAGGAAGTTGCTGGGTATTTGGAACGTATGGCCCTCTCGAATCCTACCTGATGCACACGGAATCAGAAGAATGGGACTTTTCCGAACAACACGTGAAAAACACGCTCTTATCCTCCTACACGCACGGTTTTGATCGCAACGGACATGCTGATGGGGGATATATGCTGATGACACTGGCATACCTTGCAGGATGGAGTGGCCCCGTAACTGAGTCGGATGACCCTTACGACTCACTATCCCCTGTATCTTCTGCTGATACAGTTGTGGCAAAACATGTACAGGATGCATTTATTTTCCCCGAAATTAATCATACAAATAATCTTTTCAAACAGATGATAATGGATTATGGCGCAATTTCAGTAGCCATCCATGATAATCAGTCAGCCTACTTCAATGCAGAGAACAATACCTATTACTGCTATGACGAAGACAAAATGATGACCCATGGGGTAACCCTGGCAGGCTGGGATGACGATTTCAACAGGACAAAATTCAGCCCTGCTGCACCTGCAGACGGTGCCTACATCATCAAAAATTCCTGGGGGGATCAGTGGGCAGATGATGGGTACTATTACGTCTCTTATTATGATACGTCGATAGGCAATAATGGTGAAATTAACGGAAGTGAACACAGCCCGTACACCACAAATACTGTTATAACGGCAGAAAATGTCAGCAATTATGATCAGATCTACCAGTATGATTTCCTTGGCTGGTGCTCAAATGCAGGGTACAACAATACCACAGCCCTGGGTGCAAATGTCTTTACTGCCACAACCAACCAGACACTTGAGGCTGTGAGTTTCTATACCGTCGACTCCAACTCCTATTACAACATCTCAGTTTATCTCGATCCTGATAACGGTCCTGTCAATACTTCGTCTGCTGTATCCGTAAAGAATGGTAGTATTGCCCTGCCAGGCTATCACACCATAGATCTTGACCACAATGTATCCCTGCGTGGCGGTCAGAATTTTTCCATCGTAATCAAATTCACCACGCCTGAATACACCTATCCTGTTGCAATAGAAAAAGCCATAGACAGATATAGCAACAATGCCGATGCCGAGCCTGGCCAGAGTTACTTAAGTTCCAATGGCAGCAACTGGACGGACGTCTCGGCTTCGGATATTAATGTCTGCATCAAGGCTTTCACCACAGAATCCAGGCAACCCGAAACCGATTTTGTTGCTGACAAGCGATACGTCCATGTAAACCAGTCAGTCCAATTCCATGACGCGAGCCTCTATTCTCCCGACTCCTGGAAATGGGATTTCGGGGATGATAATACATCAACACAGCAAAATCCAATATATTCCTACACAAGTCCGGGGATCTACAATGTCTCTCTTAATACATCAAACGAATTTGGAAATAATATTACTGTCAGGGATACTTTCATCCATGTACTCAACTCCACCATCTACGTCAACAGCAGCGGGGGAGCGGACTTCAAAACGATCCAGGGAGCCGTAGATGCAGCCTCACAGGGAGATACCATAATTATTGAACCGGGCAATTATACAGAGAGGGTCAGTTTCAGGAAGGATAATCTCACTGTCAGATCGTCCACAGGCAATCCGCAAGACGTCAGGATAACGTCACCACATTCCTATCTTGAGATGCAAAGTGTGTACAATAATGCAGTCTTTATATGGGCAGATAATATTACATTGCAGGATGTTGAGGTTACAGGCGGTTTTTATGGTTTTTTTACTCTTTATGCAAATAATTGCAACATAATCAACTGCACTTTTACTGATAACGGTCTTGGTATGGTACTTGATACATCTAATAACAACCAAATCGTCAATTGTACCTTCGAAAAAAACAGGGCAGGCCTCCAGTTATCAAATTCAGTTGATAACTATCTGGCAAATAATTCCATCAATGATAATTCATTCTACACGTTTGGTATGGATTCAAACCCAAATTATGTCGATACCAGTAACACCGTGAATGGCAAACCCATCTACAGTCTTGTTGGCAAATCCGATACTGTAATAGATTCTGATTCGAATGCAGCCCTTGTACATCTGGTTGATTGCACCAATATTACTATAAAGGATTTTGAAAGCAGAGGCCAGAAACACGGGATATATCTGTATAATACCACCGATACCCGCATCCGAAATTACACCTCTGTCCAAAACCATTATGGTATATATCTGGACAGATCCCGGGACAACATCCTGTCCAATTCCACCATAAATGACAGTAGGAAAATTGGGATATATCTTACTGAATCCGGCGATAACTTGATCTATAACAATTATTTCAACAACAGCAATAATATCCATATTCTGGCAGGATCTTCCAATAGATGGAACATAACACAGACCGCTGGCAGAAATATCATAAATGAATCCTATCTTGGAGGCAATTTCTGGGCAAATCCCGATGGCACAGGCTGTAGCCAGGTTGAAAATTCCACAGGAAATGGCTTCTGTCAACCGTACAATCTCACCGAGGATGGCAATAATACGGATTATCTGCCCCTGACAGGAAATGCAGAAAAACCTCAAGAACCGGCCGAAACCCAAACCTCCCGCGACAATAATGTGCGCATCCAGACCCCGACCTCCACAGTCTCCTCCTCAAACATAATCTCCCGGGACACGGACACCCAGATCGTAGGCCGCGATGCCCAAGTACGCTATACATTTGCCGCCAACCAAACACCTGTGACCGGGATTGCTTTTAATACGCAGCAAAATCAAGGCTATGTCATGACTACGGTCAGTCTCCTGCACGAACTGCCCGCAGATATTGATGCACCTGCAGGCAAGGCCTACAGGACAATGGAGATTGCCACAGGCAGTCAAAATCCTCTTTCAGATAATATAACCATCGAATTTAGTGTCAGCAGGGACTGGATCGAAGAAAACAATATTGACATAGCCACGATCCGTCTGGCGCATTATAATGAAGGAGAATGGGAGGAATTGCCAGGTGATCAGGTGGATGAAGATGACGAAAATATTTATTTCACTGCAGAAACAGCCGGCTTTTCCATATTCTCCATTGTCGGGGATGAGTACAGAAACATTGCCGGAGAACCTGTTGCTGAAGTTGAAGAAATAAATGAACAACCCTCTGACAAAGAAAAACCCGCACAACCAGAAGAAAATGCTCAGATGCCTGGCTTTACAGCCATATTTGCTGTAGCACTGATTGCAGGTGTGGCAATGATAACAAGACAGAAAAGCAATCGATAAAATTGAGCAGGGGTGATACTTTCCTGCTCTAAACTTGCATACCGGGTAATAACCGTAATTTTAAACACATCCATTGATTATTCCACCATCAATGTTTGTGTTTGGTCATATTTTTATGAGATTTTATCGATTAGAAACGAATGTTGTCAGAACCCGCAGGGAATCATCTCAAGATTGATATTTCCGATAGATTGTTTTACGATCCCCAACTTCTACAATAAATATTAGCATTCTATTGTTTTCGATAGTCAAGATGACTCTATATTCCCCAACACGGTGAGAATATAGAGGTTGTTTCCCTATCCCCTTCAATTTTTTTATGTTACAATATGGATCGTCTTTTATTTTGTCGATTGAACTGATTACGCTCTCACTTACAGTCTTAGATAGTTTTTTCAATTGTTTTAGTGATTTGTTTGTATAGATTACGTCGTAACTCATAACAAACCAAGCTCTTTCTTGACCTCATATTCACTATAGGTCCTACCCATTTTGATGTCTTCCAAAGCTTCTTCAATGTTTTGAATAGCTTCATCACTTAGTTCATCCTCGTCGATTGCCATTCTGGTTAATCTCTCGAGTACAGAATTAAAAGATTCTTTTGGATATTTTTTTAGACTCCTAAGTTTTTCTTTTGTTTGTAAATCCACACAGATAGTAGTTGACATTTTGATTCTCCTTTGCACCGATTGAAGAGATGTTGTGACCTTTGCCTATAGATGAATATAAGGATCTATAGATATAAATATCCAACCATTGGTTTTTATCGAGACAGAGTAAGAAGACCACCGTTTTTAAAAGGTATCACACGAGGAATTCATTTTTTAATAATAGATAGGATAGGACCACATCTTGGATTATGTGCAATTATAAGATAGAATTAACTAAATATAAATAATATAAGTTACTTATAATAATTGTATTCTAGCCATAAATAGTACAAATGGCGTAAACAAATATGGATAGAATAATAGGAGTTAGGACACATGAGTACACACTTTAACCAGGCGACGACTATCCCCACAACAAAATCAATAAGAGACAGGCTGAAAAATTATGGTCATAAAGGGGAGACCTATAGCGAGATCCTTACACGCATGATGGATTCGATTGACAGGGAGGAATTTATGGATCGGATGTACAAGCGCTTGGAAGAAAAGGATCAGTTTGTTTCAATTGACGAAATTTAAGGTTGATCTAATTTGAAGTATAATGTAAACATACATAAAGAAGCCGTAAAGTATCTGAATTCCCTTGATCCACATACAAAAGAAAAAATTGTTGAAGGATTGAAAGTCCTTGGAAATTTGCCCGTTGAAGGCGATATCAAAAAGTTGAAAGGTACAAAAGGTAAAAGGGACCTTTATCGTTTACGAATTGGTGAATACAGAGCGATTTACCATGTGGAAAACAACAATGTGTATGTTCTGGAAATTATGCTTCGCGGAAAAGGTTATGGATGGCTTGATCGGCTGCTCGTACTCTAACCTCTAAAACAATGTTTTCTTTAATGCCATTTCAACTTTTAGAGCAGGAGCCCCAGTCCGTAAGATATTTCCAACATACATCCAAAACAATTACCTTTCTTACCCTCCTCATCAATCGCAATCATTACAGCCTTTTTCTCATTACATAAAGTATACAAATTATTCCCATTCCCGCAAGCACACCCGGACCAGGAGTTGTTTCTGCAGGCTCTGTTGTGTTTTCAGGAAGGCTATCAGTAACAGGTTCTGCAGAACCGGAAGCGGACTGTTCGGAATCATCAGGTCTTGAAATTTCATCTGTGCCTGTTGTTGAATCCACGGCCGAGATGGCAAACGGGGAAAAACCATCTGCATGCGCCTCGAAATAGAAATAATCTGCATCTTCCTCTGTCTGTACAGTTTCCAGAATCTGCCATGCATTGGTATAATGGAGCAGAACGACCGAATCCGGATTTGTGTCATTTGCAGATAGCCAGTCCTTGCTTACCTTAAAACCAATTACAGTATCTGTCATGCCTTCGCCGTCAAACCGGTTATCTCCCACCCAGATGTTTAAATTGCGGTAAATTTTGCCAGGTGGCTCCTGATCGACAAGAGAAGAGGTGTCGTCCAGGTTTTCAACCAATACTTTTACATATCCAAAATTGTCAGTACCTTTAAACTCAATTGAAGATATCGAATCATCCTTAAAATCATAACGCACATTTTCATCTGCAACCACTTTCTGAATCTGAGAGGATTTTGATACAATATTCTCCCGGCTCTCCAGGCTGGTGGTCATACCTTTGATCACATTGCCTGAAGGCTTGCTTTTTGTTGAGGCTATATCATTTATTGTGGTATTATTGATATTGCCGGCTTTATCCACGGTTTTTAGACCTATTTTATAGGCGTGGCCGGATTTCAGATCGGAGACCCTGTATACAGATTCAGAAGTATTTGCCTGAAAAACATTGTCCAGATAGATCTCGACGTGATCAAAGTCGTGGTTTGCAGGATTGGTCCAGCCCCATGCTAAGAAATCAGATGTGGAAGAAGTTACGTGAAGATCTGTTATGGTTGCAGGGGCAATATCAAGGGTTTGTGAAGTATTGTTTATCCAGGTACTGTTCACATAACCGTCTGTATCCACGGTCTTAAGGCCAATGGAATGATTCGTACCGTCGACCAGTCCTGTGAGGTTATAGTATGTGTCAGAAGTATTGAATATCAATGTGTTATTGACATAAATCTCGGTATGATTGAAATCCTTATCATCGGGGTTGGACCAGGTCCAGTTTATCCAGGAGGGACCAGTGGTTGCTGTGAGATTGGATACGGTGGAGGGTGGCAGAGAGGTAAAGGCTTTGATACAGATGTTTACATCATTCAATTCACCCACATCCATCCAGTTGGAGCCATCAGGACTCATAAAACTCTCGTTTGGGTTTGCAGAGGCTCTGCTTGAATAATTGGCCATGGGATATTCGATTGCCAGAGGATATTTGAACCTGGGATTGGATATTTTGGCGATTACCGAAAAATTTTGTCCTTCTGCCAGATTTACAGGAATGTCAAGAGGCACCGTATGATAACCTGCATGTGCAAAGGTTTCATTGGTTTGTGCCACCAGATTATCCCCTACAGGGCCCGTGGAGGAGAGGTTTGTATATATACTCACGTTGCAAATCGCGTTTGTATCTGTGGTATAGAAACTGACCGCTTCCAGGTATTCTTCAGATGAGGACTGGAAAACATTGGCGCCGTGAGCTGTTGTAGAATTAGAAAAACCATATGAATTTATGTAACCTAAAGGATCATACTGATAGATGTTGTCATAATTGGTTACATTTGCAGCGGATGAGAAGATGGCTGTTTCCTGCACATTGAAAGTTTCTTCATAGTAGGAAATATAGAGATAACCCGAATCACCTGATTCTGTGCCCCAACTGTTTTTTACTATAAATGCTCCATCCTCGGGTGGCTCATTAACAAATTCTTCCTTTGGGAAAGAGTCGTTCCAGCCTATAAGAGCCACTCCATGACGGTTGCCATATTCAGATCCATTATTGTAATAGGTTGTAGAATTATCGGCAAAAGCACTGTGATTAACCTTAAAAATTGTAAAAAGTGCTCCGTGCTCCATTACAGCCTTCTTGAGATAATCATTGCCAGAAACACTTTCCCTGCCAGGCAGATAAATTACCTCCTGGACATGTTTTGCTACGGGTTTATCGGGATTTGTGTAATCATTGTAACTGGAATTGTCACTGTATGGGTCATCGGTTTCATTGACAGGCCCGCTCCAGCGTGCCAGGTAGGCCGTGGCCATATTTAAAGTACCCCCTTCCTCAAAATCAAAACCGGTGGGGCTTTCGTTTGAAAGGGTATTTTTCATGTGGTTCTCGGAAAAATCATAGGGACCTTTGTCATAGGTACAGGATTCAAGGGAGGCATAGGTGGCAAATGTCCAGCATGAACCGGCCTCTCCCTGGTTCTTTACCGGTGTCACGCGGTTTTGTTCACGCAGGTCATAGGAGGCGGGAAGAGATTGTGCTGTAGAGAAGCGATTGTTGCCAGGCCCCGGGTGATCCAGATGACTCAAATCAACAGGAGAAGGTATCAGACCGAGGGATGGCGTATTGGCAGAAGAGGACATTATTGTGTTTTCATCCGATTTCTGCATGCTGGATTGGTAATCAATAAAGTCGGGGTTTAAGGGTGCAGAGGTTATTTCGGGATTGTTTTCTGAGGCCAGTGCTGTATTTAGCAGGAGAATGGTAATAACAGAGTATAAAATAATTTTTTTGATCATAGTATCATTCATAGATTTGATTATTATATAATTTATTTGATAGTAGTTACATTCAAAGCAGTCCAATTGATTGTTTGTTATGATTGCAGGAAATAGGCACGGCAGGCAGGAGTGAGAAATCAAAGACGGTGTTTTCCGGGTTGCAAAGGGAATAGAGGGATCAATTTTTAGAGATAGATAACCGAGATTCTAAAATCTTCATTAATTTCACACCTGAAAAAACCCGTCCGTCGGTCGTCTGTTTAAAATTATTCTTAACGTAGTGCTGAGGACATGATGTTACACCAATGAAGATACCCTCTATGGTCTCGGAAAAACCGGATTTATGCATAAAGTCTGTACAATAACCGAGGGTTGCCTGAAACAGAATACGCCCACATACCCGAGTTTACTGCCATATTTGCTGTAGCACTGATTGCAGGTGCGGCAATGATAACGAGACAGAAAAGCAATCGATAAATTGAGCAGGATATTTTCCTGCTCTTAACTTGCAGACCGGGTAATAACCGTAATTTTAAACACATCCATTGATTATTCCACCATCAATGTTTGTGTTTGGTCATATAGGGTTAACTATACTTGCATTCTATCTGACAGAGCAATGGTATCCTAAATTGCAGGGCAAAGTTAATTATCGATTTGTAGCGATCGCAGCACTGCTGCCTGATCTGATCGACAAACCCCTGGGCCGGTTTTTACTGGCGGATTCCCTGGCAAGCGGCAGGATCTTTGCTCATACCCTGCTTTTCTGGGTACTGGTCGGCCTCATTATTGTGTTAATATGGCAGAAGTGGCGAGCAGACTTCTTACTAATACTGCCCGTTGCAGCAGTATTGCATTTACTGGAAGACTCGATGTGGCAGACTCCCGAAGTACTGTTCTGGCCGCTTCTGGGGTGGAGTTTCCCTGCCGATGAGATTGCAGGAGGATTCCCGGATTACCTGATGCACGTGTTCTCCAACTGTTATGAGCCGGCCATGTCTGTGGTTTTTGTCTCGGAGGTTCTCGGGATTGTGGTCTGCATGGTGGGGGCTATGCGATGGTACAGTAGAGTGAGATAATACAGATGACACCTCCACATTTTGTCGATTATATTCGACAAATATACTGGAATTTATCGTATACAGACGATAAACTTCCACAATATGTTATAGCAGAAAGCATCAGACCTGCGCTTGCAGATCCTCAGGCGTATAAAGCACAAAATTGTGTTTTCCTGCAAATTTCCTGGTCTGTTCTGTAAACCCGGATCTGGAAACGACCATGAAATACTCTGATCTCTCTCCGTAATACCAGTCGACAAGCCGGGATTTATTGATCAGGGATTTAAGGACACCTACATCTACTAACTGGTTTTGCCTGTCTTTTGAGGAACTCACTTTTTACTGTCGCAACAATTATTGTGTATCCAATAATATATGAAATCAATCTTTAGTATATTAGCCAGAAATCCCTTCCAGACAAAGACTATTTGGACAATTTAGGAGATATAGAACAATATGATACCGGATAGTTGCAGTTTCTGCCAGGGAAAACTGGTCTGGAAAAACACCGACGTGGCAATCCAAAAAGCAGACAGCGAAAGGGTGGTCGTGGAAGTGGCTGCCTACGTATGTGATACCTGCAGGGAGGTTTACTATACGCCGGAGGTTTCCAGACAACTGGACAGGATTGCTTATAGCAAGTAAGCGGCGATTCTCATCACACGTACAGGATGTGGGTAGAATGTCCATTTTCATTCACGTAATATTAATAATGTGTGAACAAATATACCTATAATACTGAATTTGGCTGCAAATCAACTACACCGTAACGGAAAGGGGCTTGAATGTCAATTAGCATTGATCCAGATGGCTGACAAGCACCTTTAACACTCCAGGATTACTTGAAATCCCGTGTTTTGTTTTCAATATTCATTGCACCGATTATATCTGCATTATTTTCACAACCATTACACCCAAAAAATTTAAGTGAAATATATTTACATATATTTAACCGAAAGGTGGTTTACTATTTTATCTTTAGACCATACTCTAAAAAATTATATTATAAAAAGGGGTGTAGGAAAATGGCATCGAACAAAATATACCTATTGGTTCTTGTTATTATAATTGGAGCAATGGCATTAAGTGGTTGTTCAAACGGGGATTCGGGTGTTGATGACATCCCCTCTGACTATGAAGAAACTAGAAGTATTAATCTGGGAGATGACATTTCGTTGACCCAGTATGAAATAGAGACACAGGATTCTTCCCAGGTTCTAAATGACCTGCAACAAACGGCAGAAAGTGAAGGTTGGGAAGTTATAGCTGACTGGGAAGGAGATTTTGCAGGATATGAAATTGGAGTTGCTCTTGAAAAAGACGATAGAGTTATGGCCATAAATACAGCTGTTAATGATGGTACTACGACTGCTACAATAATTACCGGTCCAAGAGATGCAGCTAACATTGCTGACATGAGCAATGATGAGACAACTCCATCAGTTGATGAAGAAGAATCTAATGCCCCGCCTACCACGGATGTAGATGGCCAGGATTTTGCCGATGTACCCAGGTATCCCGACTCTGTACGGATAGATTATCGTTCACTCACAGTCGATTCAGATATTGATCGGGAACAGGTGGAGTATCTAACTGGCGATAACCCTGAAGATATCAAAGAATTCTACGAAAATGAGCTAGAAGCACAGGGATGGGATATTATTGAATCCCTAATATTAACTGAAAAAGATGATGTTGGGGTATATGTGAGAGCCAGTAAAGATACTAAAACTTTAGAACTTGGGACCCAACCCAGCTCTGATTATGACGACATGACTGAAATCATAATATACGTTGAAACAAGGGCTGATTAAAATGAGTGAAACAAGTACTGGACTAGAGGAAAATATAGCTGGTGTTTTGACCTATCTGCTGGGTCTTATAACCGGCATAATTTTTCTTATAATCGAGAAAAAGAACAAATCTGTGAGATTTAATGCAGCACAGTCGATCGTTGTATTTGGTGGTCTTTTCGTACTGAATATCATACTTTCAATGGTCCCAGTTCTAGGAGGAGTGATATCTACCCTGATAGGTTTGATAAGTCTGATATTGTGGGTTTACCTGATGTACATGACCTATACTGGGAATTTAGTAAGACTACCTGTGGCTTCCGAGTACGCGGATAAAATTATTGCAGGAGATACTGAATTAGACCGCTCTGAATGAATGTCTATTAATGTTCCGTATTTGGAACACTTCACACCTTCCCCCTTATAATGAACACTGCACCAGCGGTCAGTGTTGCAGAAAATATGACAGTGAATTGGGAGGCCTGCGGACTTGTGTCAGTTAGGAGAAGAATCGTGAAGCCCTTTTAGTAAAAGAAGAGTGGTTCACCATCCGTACCTATCACTCTACAGTGATACCTACATAAAACTATCAGTGATAGTGATGTTTTCCGGATTCATGAAATATTTCCACCGCATATATTACCAGTATACGAAACGCAATCATAATGAACATATTTCGTAAATTTATGAATCAGGCCGATGAACTCAATTTCCTGAAAACTAGGACATTTCGCCCTGATAAGCCGGACTGGCTTTACTCCACGGATGCGGGAGATTGCAGAGGAAGAAGGAGTGATTCTGATTGGTCTGGCAGATATGATCAAACGTCAAAAAATGAAGTTATGAGGGGCAGGATATTGGAAAAAAACAGACAGTGGTATAGTGGTGGTGGTG
Source organism: Methanohalophilus mahii DSM 5219 (assembly GCF_000025865.1). NCBI lineage: Archaea > Methanobacteriati > Methanobacteriota > Methanomicrobia > Methanosarcinales > Methanosarcinaceae > Methanohalophilus > Methanohalophilus mahii. The sequence goes on along the minus strand of NC_014002.1, from coordinate 72,955 downwards.
GTACGATACGAAAGCTGCTTTTAATTCTGCCCCTATGTAATTAATATTCGTTTCCTTAATATATTAACCTAATACATGATATTATTTCAGTTAATGCCCGTTCTTATCCTGCATAAGATTGTCTTATATTATTTATTGGTTTCAAACATTTCTGCGATTTTATATGACAGGTTATTCAGATAGAAGGTGCCCCATAAAGCCACTACAATTGCTCCTATCAAATTGAATAGCATATCACCCATCGTATCATGAATACCATGCTGTGCAAGAAAAGCATCTATTCCAATAATCAATGCCAATTCATCGGTTATGAATTCCAGAATCTCCCACATTACACCTACTGAAAGGATGAACAGGGGGATGAATACAAACATCGTTCTTGGAGGGATATTAATTTCCGAATCATAAATATCAATAGTCCTTACAATTACATATCCTGCAGCTGCAATAGTACTTGAAGATACGGCATGGGTCAGATTGTCCCATCTGGCGATGTTATCATATAGCCAAAATGTACCAATAGCATCAAGAAATACTGCAATAGTTATCCACAAAGTTAGGGATGGATCAAGATAAAGATTGTGTCTCTGTTTCATAAATGCAGGCACAAAAGTAATTATCAGTGCTAAAAATGCACGTAGCAATATATGCAGGTCCCTTGAGAGAACACCAAATATGAATAATATTACAAGAAATGCCTGCAAAAACCTTGTTATATTCTTTTGTTTCCGGGCAGATAACCCCAGTAGTTTCCTGATAACCTTCGGTGGTTCTGAATACGTGTATTCCTGAGATACATCCATAATCCTCTCTGGAAATATGATGTCGGAAGTTCCTTTTTTCATCATGGTTTTGAAATACCATCCAAACAAAACACCTGCAACAATACCAGCAATCAGTGCATAAATGAATTCATACATCACTGCAGTATTGATTACATCCACCGACCGGCCATCAAGGAGAAATGTGGTTCCAATCATTACGTCCAGTACCCATCTCATGAAATGCCACATACCGGTGACAGCAAGTGTAGTAACTATCACAAGATAGATTGCAAACTTTGGATTCATTCGCACTGACGTGAACCAGTTTATCTCAGCTACAATTAAAAGTGAGAGCGTAGCAACTGAAATATACACAGGAATCCGTGTAAGGAAAAAATAATAGGCTGTTGTATTTCCAGCAATAGGGATCAGTACCAGAAGCAATAGTAACCAGGATGGCATTACCGATGGCTTACAAAAAAATAATCCTGGCAAAAGAACGACAACTACTATAAAGATAATCAGAATTGTCCATGTATAACGCCCTTCAAAAAAATTCACAGTTGCCAGGAATATAAATACCAATACGATAATCCAGGATAAAACAGTATTTAAACGAGTATCATGTAGAATATGAACCAGATCATCTCTGTTATCCATCATTAGAAAATCCCTTTCCCATCAGGGGGAATAAAAAGATGAATTTATATTCTTTTTGCAAATTTAGCATGTTAACAACCTGCCAGATTTCCACAACTAATGTTCGGAAGAGTATGTCAATTAAGTCGTAGACTGTCCTTTCGCATAAGGGTTGGGTATAAAATACCTGAACAGAGAAGGAGTTTTCTCTGCCTGTCTCTTTTAATGTAACTTCGAACGAATTCGAACCTTAGACAATTTTTTAATACCTAGCGGTACATCTATTGTATGGAATAAAGGAGAGGTTAAAATGGCTCAGGAAAATAATAAAGATAAGTCATATTACATCATAATTGCACTTTCAGTAGTTCTGGTGCTGATGGCAGCGACGTTGTATGCAGGATCGGTCGGCGGATCTGACAGTAATTCAGAAAATACCCTACAGATGAATGGAAATGCAGAAATGATGGTTGTGCCCGACACTGCAACTCTGAACATTGGTGCAGAGGTCATGGCACCCACTGCAGAAGAAGCGAGTCAGGAGAATGCAGTTATTATGAATGCGGTTATCGAGGAACTTAAAGGTCTTGGTCTGGAGGATGAAGATATTCGTACATCATATGTTTCTGTGAGGCCCGAATACAACTATGGAGAAAAGACACGAACAATTGAAGGGTATTCAGCTTCTAATAGTGTGCAGGTAACCACTACAAACCTCGATAATCTCGGAGAGATGATTGACAGGTCTGCATCTGCAGGAGCAAATCAGATTGGAGGAATTTCTTTTGCTGTATCTGATGAAAAACAGAAAGAATTGCATGAAGACCTGATCACCGAAGCTGTGGCCGATGCATCATCAAAAGCCGAAATACTGGCTGAGAATCTGGGTGTGGAGATCGTAGGCGTAAAGTCATCATCGATATCCGATGGTACACCGCCAAGAACATATTATGAGGAAAGTGTGGCAATGGATGCTGCTGAAAAACCGGCAACACCTATCGAACCAGGAGAGTCCAGGGTTTCAATGTCAGTTCGGGTTACATACATCATCCAGTGAATTTTTTGAGAAGGTATTCAGAACCGACACTAAAAAAGTCCGGGGTTGTAGAATGGCGAAATTGCCATTTACAACCTTCTGGATAAGAAGAAGTTCCCAATGTGATTTTGGTTATCAAAAACAGAGGGGATGAATATTTGTTGTTCCAGATATAACCTTAATATTCTTCGCACTTTATCTCGAAATAGTTGTAGGGATGATCGCATGAAGGACATTCTTCGGGAGGTTCGGGTCCTTTGTGTACATAGCCACATTTGCGGCAGACCCATTCGACTTCTTTCTCCTTTTTGAATACGGTCCCATTTTCCACTTCTCTGAGAAGTTTTTCAAAGCGTTCTTTGTGATGCATTTCAGCCTTGCCGATTGCTCTGAGCCTTGCCGCGACCTCAGGCAGGTCCTCATCTTCAGCAGCCTGTGCAAATTCGGGATACATGGTGGTGGTTTCGTAATCCTCACCGTTGATCGCGGCTTTTAGATTCTCAGCGGTTGTACCGTAGTCGTTCGGGACGTCAGCCTCAATTTCAATATCGTCGAAGGATTTTCCACTTTGTTTTTTTAGTTCATTGATCAGCTGGAAACTCCATTTAGCATGCTCTCTTTCGTTCTCGGCAGTGAGGAGGAAAATATCTGCTATTTGCTCGAAACCTTCCTTTTTAGCAATCTTAGAATATATTGTATACCGGTTTCGGGCCTGGCTTTCCCCTACAAATGCCTTTGACAGGTTTTCTACAGTCTTTTTCATATTATATTTCTCCAAGTTTTCCTTTTATGAATTGTGTTTTATGTGAATTGATTAATAAATATATAATGGTTTTTTAAATTCAATTTCATCAAATTGCAGATATGGTTTTCTTAATTACACCAATAAGCTCTTTCATTTCCCTATAAATTCCACCAACCCATCCTACAGGGAAACTTTTGGAAAGTTCCTTCCCCTCTGAATCACTGATATCGGCCACACTGTGGCTGATGCCATCGATCCAGGCCTCACTGCATTATAAGGGTATATCAGTGCCAAAGATTATTTCTATGCTTTAAGCCAATCGGTTGAATGATATCTGTTTGCTTGTGCCGGCATTGAATATCTTGCCGATAGCTGCCTCCTTTTCAACCAGCAACTGCGCCAGATACACGATATCGTGCACTGAGATGAAATCGCAGGTCTGCTTACCATCCCTGAAAATAGCCGGTAACTGCCTTGCTTTGACCGTTTCCATGAATTTGTAATGCCGCAAGAGTAGGTATTGGAAGGGTCCTGGCGGAGACTGTATATATAGAGGGAGCGCAACACTGTTGTCTGACAAAAAAACCTCGACCGCACACACCCGGATTGAAGATCATGTCCGCCCATATCACCACACCGAAGATGAATAATTGAACTCATACTCATCCACGGCTGCTTCAGGCAATCCAATATCTTTGAACATCTTCTTGAAACCCGCAGTATATGTTTCCTCAGGAATCCTTTCTCCGACAGGAAGTTCCACATGAAGATCCACACCACCCAATTTGTCCACCTTAATCGTATAGGTTGCCTCATCTGTCACATGAACTATTCTGTGATTTGGGACCACGCAATTGATTTTACCCGCAAGCCGCTCATCTTCATAAAACAATAGGGCAGTATTGCCTTCTCCGTAGGTCAGCGAAAATTTGGAACTGGTGCTCATATTTTGCAGGTCAGCATACAGGGAAGAAGGTGCAATGGACCTGGATAATTCCATTTTGGGGCGGTTTTCATTTTCGATTTCTGCTTTCATTTCCTGCAGATGACCCCTGGCTGTTTGCTCATCAAAACCAAAGACTGCAACCATCCTGTCGATTATCCACCTGTCATCTGGCAGGTGCTCTACTTTAAAAGGAGAAAAGTAAGGATCCGGTCGACTGTAGTTGAAGAACGTAATGGTCGTCACATCCTCATCTATAAACATAATTTCCATTATCGTATCTGCATTATAGTAGTAGGTGCTGAATTTCAAAATGTATTCAGTCCCCAGATGATTCTCAAGTTCTGGAAGGTCATCCGGATATATGCCTGTTGAATCCTGAGCTCTGACATTTACAAAGAAAGGACCCTGGATCTGGTAACCTGCCTCTTTTGCATTCTCCAGTATCCTTTCATCATTTATATTTTCAAAATTCTTTCCACCGGTTGTATAATAGGAAGCCTGGTCGCTGTCTACCAGTACAAAAAAGAATAATCCATAAACAAGAACTGTCATGAAAAGCAGCACAGCAAGACTCAGGAAAATCTTTTTAGTGCCCGAATATGTCCTGTTTTTCCATACCTTCACAGTTAAAACTAATACAAAAACAATACAAAGAGCAACAGCAATCAATTCAAATATACCTAGCATATGAGCACTTATCCTTTACTCTATAAAGAGTCTTCTCTCTTTCCGTTTTGCCATCATGCAAAGTTATTGTGAGTGAACTACACCACGCTTACGCATGGTGCTTCCTGCTTCATACTTTTTCCCAACGGAAACAAGTCCACAGGCTCTTCCCATAGTCCCTACGGTGCTTCAAATACCTATTAAATTCTGCTTATTTAAAGCAAACTTCTTAATGTTGATTGCAGCATTTACATCTCTATCGTGTTTTGTACCACAATCAGGACATTGCCAGTTACGGTTTGAAAGTGTGATGTTTTTGTTATGAAAACCACACACATTACAAATTTTCGTACTTGGTTCAAATTGTCCAATCCGCAAAACAGTTTTACCACACCATTCTGCTTTATATTCTAATTTAGATACGAATGAACTCCATGAAGCATCACTTATGCTTTGTGCAAGACAATGATTTTTAAGCATACCATTAACATTCAATGTTTCCAATGCAATTGCTTGATTCTCGCTTATCAACTTATGTGATAATTTATGTTGGAAATCGTTTCTTTGGTTTGCAATCTTCTCATGAAGTTTTGCTACTGCTAACTTTGCTTTTTGTCTATTTGCAGAACCCTTTTCCTTTCCGGACAACCGTTGCTGCAGCACCTTTAATCTTTCAATTGTGTTTTTAAGATGTTTTGGATTTTCAATTTTATCACCATTTGACATAATGGCAAAATCTTTTATCCCCACATCTACTCCTATAGTTGTATCAATATCAAATTCTTGTTTAACAGGTAATTCTTTACCACCATCCACAAGAATACTAATGAAATACTTATCCGTAGACGTTTTAGAAACAGTTGCAGTTTTACATACACCTTCAAAATTTCTATGTAATTTTGTTTTAATCCATCCGATTTTTGGGAGTTTGACTTTATTTTTCTCAAAATCTACTTGATAATGTTGTGGAACAGAAAATGATTGCACTGGATTTTTCCTTGATTTAAATTTGGGAAACCCCTTCTTCTCCCTGAAAAATCGTGTAAACGCATTATCCAGATTCAAAGTTGCCCCTTGCAATGATTGAGAATTAACTTCTTTCAACCATTCAAACTCCCTTTTCAACATCCGAATTTTCCCATTCAGTTCAAATCTGGAAATCGATTTGCCTTCCTGTTCATAAGATTTAATTTTATTTTCCAACGCCCAATTATAGATGTATCTACATGCCCCAAAATGTTTATGGAACATTTCAATTTGATTTTCATCAGGATACATTCTATACTTGTAAGCCCTTAACATCAAAAAATATATTAGTTTTAATATCATTTAAACATTGTGTTAAACAACCATTGACGCATTCATCTCCTCCCTTACGGAAGGAGTCTTCTGCTTTAATAGATAAAACCCTTCATACATTGCAAATTTGAGATGTTTTTGCAGAAGATGATGTTTTATATAGATCACTGACGAATTTTTCGATATAGGCGTTATTTTCACGCCTGAAGAGGTTTTGTGGGAAAAGATTGGAAGTGGTTTTTTTGCTTGCAATAATGCAGATGTTGTTATACACCACCCACCATCCTAATATATATGCAAATGCATAATATTATGCAAATGGTGATTCTATGAAGCGTTATACTGTGGCCATACCAGATGAGCTCAAAAAGGAAATTGATGACCTACCCGATATTAACTGGACCCAGGTTGCAAAAGAAAGTATCGAAAAGAAGATACATCTGCTCGAAGAATTTGAGAAATATGAAAGGAGCCGTGGAAATTGATGGCTACACTAACAATTCCTATTGACGATGAATTCTATCAAAAGATACAGGAACTTTCATGGATCAGATGGTCTAGGGTCGTGCAGGAAGGGATACGAAAGCGCAAGATACTCGAGATCTATATCCGCAACAATACCATCTCCGAATCTGATGCCTCCTTTTGCGAATCTATCGACTGGCATCCCGTTGACGAATTGCCCGTCAAAGAAGAGGTCGTTGATAAGATTAAATCCGAAGATAAAAGTTCCCTTGTAAAGGTCAAAGATGTAGCCGATATATTCAGGTGATGAAAGTGGGCTACTCCCTATACATATCCACCGCCTGCCAGAAAGAAATAAAAAACTGACCAAGAAAGATAATCAACTGAGGATCATTCTCGAAAAGAAAATTACAGATATTCTTGATAATCCTACACGATACAAGCCACTACGTAATGATCTTGCCGGATATTATAGGGTTCATGTCATGAGCAGTTTTGTATTGATTTTTGGAGTGAATACAGTCGAAGAAACAGTAACTTTAGTTCATTTCTCCCATCACGACGCTGCCTAGATATATGAATATCCAGATAGAGCAAACCTGCATCACACATCCTGCAAAATAATTATAAACATAATTGTTACAAAAATAATGATTATACGATTCTATAAAAGTCAATCAGAAAGACACATAAAGGACTACCAGGCATTTTTAATTACTATGGAAGCTCCAGAGAACAATGGCTTCGAGATCATTCCACCAGAACCCAGGGCCGGAGATAATGTCACCATACGCGGGACATCTTCTGCAGAATCAGTAGAAATAGCAATGACCTTTATCAGGACCGTGCCGGTGGCGGGTGGAAAATACAAATGCCGTATGCCTGACACAGAAGTACCAGAAAGGCCCAATCAGTTAACAGTGAGAGCCGAGAACGTGAAAGATCTGAAGGTCAGGGTAAAGATATTGTTATGGATGACCAGACGTGCAAGGGCTTCAGACGGTGTGGCGGAAATCTGCGAATCCAATGTACCTTCAGGCAAATATGATATCCGGATTGAAGGTAATGCTGCAGATGGGTAGCCTAAGGTGGACCTTACAGTAGCCGCCAGCCGGACCATAAAAGTTGAGAACGGCAGGTTTGAAGAAACCTTTTCTACCAAAACCATTCCCACAGATGAATTTGAAGTGACAGTCGCAGAACAGACCGAAGTTATCAAGCTGCACTGAATTTTCACTCCTGTAAATGGATTCCTTCAGAAAATGATAAGAGAGAATGATGTATGAAATTACAGAATTCCTGGTAACAGGGATCCTTCTCGGTTTTGCTGCAGGCATATCTCCAGGTCCCCTGATGGCCATAACAATTTCCGAGAGTCTGCAACACGGGTCAAAAGAAGGCTTCAAGGTTGCTATTTCTCCCCTGATAACAGACTTCCTGATAGTATCAGCTGTTATTTACATACTAATGCATTTCCAGCAGCAAAATTCAGTAATTGCCCTAATCAGTCTTGCAGGAGCACTCTACCTGATGCAGCTGGGTATTGCTTCTCTTAGGACCAAAAATATCAGTATCGAAATAACTAACCAGAAGAAGGAATCCCTGAAAAAAGGTATACTGGCAAACTTCCTGAATCCACACCCCTACCTGTTCTGGATTGCAATCGGAGGACCTATCCTCTTCAGGGCTTCTGAGGTTGACAGGCTCGCACAGATAATGTTTGTTATCGGATTCTATGTTCTTCTTGTAGGTTCAAAAGTTGTGATTGCCCTGTTTGTAGGCAAAAGCAAAGATTTTTTGAAAAGCAAGTATTACCTTCATCTGTTTCGAAGTCTGGGAATCCTGTATCTCATCTTTGCTTTAGTTTTCATAGAACAGGGACTGGAATTGCTGGGATTGCATGTTTAAGATTGCACCGAAACCTTCCTATTCCAACACTTGGCAACCCAAAAAATTGAAAATGTGCTGACATTGTCTATTAGATTTTGCTTAAAGTGCAGTTTAATTAATGCGATTACGCATTGCTTATTGGAAAGGAACGAACTTTGGATTCATTAACAACAATATATTTGCCCTGCAGTAGTATTCCTGAATCAAAAATAACCCATTTGAGCGTATCGAAAATAAAATCCGGTGACAGAAGAGGAATAACATACCCAAATTGTTTGTCAAAGGTAATTAGGATTGCATTTCGTTGTTTTGCAATATCCAGAACAGTCTTATCATCACAGCCCTTTGCTTGTTCTGTAATAGATATTACGTTGCAGCCTTTCTCCCTCAACTTACGTATACACTTCATTGGTATTTTCTCGTCTGCAACAAATATAATATCACACTTCAAGAAGTTGCCTTCGGAGGAATAGAATATACATGTTCACTCTTAAGTATGCCTGAAGCATATTTTAATGCTGCAAGTATATCCTCTTTATCAAGTTGAGGATAGTTTTCCAGAATGTCATCATGGGTCCAGTTATTTCCCAGAAGTTCTATTATAAAATCTACCGATATCCTGGTCCCTTTGATTACAGGTTTGCCTTCGCAAATTTCGTGACTTATGGTTATTCTATCATTGAAGGTCATTTTTATCTGATTACAAGTTTGGTTTTTCTTTATTAAAAACTAACCAACACCAACTAAACCTCCGAAGGAATAGTTGACACTCCACCAAAACAATCATTGCAGCGTTTATTATATAGGCAATGATTCTTAACATAGAGGAAGACTAAATTCCAGGTGTACTGTCAAACATGAGTGGATTAAGGATTAATATAGTTCTTGGCGCCATCGGGTCTATCCTGTGGATAATTGGCGGTTTAATGATAATCCCATTCATGGTAGCAGTTTACTACGGTGAATCACTCTTTCCTTTTTCCCTTTCCCTGACAATCACCCTCTTGATTGCATTTATATTTTCGTTGATGCTAACGGAGGAAAGGGGCGAATGGAACATGAGAGAAGGTTTCATGATTGTAGCCCTGGGCTGGCTTACCGCTGCAATCTTTTCCTCAATGCCCTACATCTTTGAAGGTACACCCCCGATTAATGCCCTTTTTGAAGCCATGTCAGGAGTAACTGCAACCGGAGCTACTGCTCTTGCTGATATTGAAAGTTATAGTAAAAGCCTCCTGTTCTGGAGAGCAATGACCCAATGGGTGGGTGGAATGGGTATCATTCTTTTATTTATAGTAGTACTCCCAAAACTTGGGGTTGCAGGACGGCAGATGTTTCGTGCAGAAGTCCCTGGCTTAAAAGAAGAACAGCTGCGCCCCAGGATTAGGGAAACTGCAACTCTGCTCTGGTTTGTTTATGTAGGCCTGTCAATTGTCGAATTTATCTTACTTTACTTTGCAGGATTGAACGCTTATGATGCCATAACCCATACCTTCACCTCCATATCATGTGCCGGCTTTTCAACATATTCAGACAGTATAGCAGCCTTTAATAACACCACCGTAGAAGGTATCTTCTTAATTTTCATGATCCTTGGCGGAGCCAACATTGCTCTGCATTACAAAACCATCTTTTCTGATAAGACAAGCCTGATAAAAGATGAAGAATTCAAGTTCTATCTTTTAATCATTCTAATTGCAACCCTGGTCCTGGCATATACCCTCACCAGAGGTGAAGTATATGCAATTGCTGATTCCTTCAGATACAGTCTCTTCCATGTTGTATCCATACTGACAACCACAGGTTATGCTACCACCGATTTTAACATGTGGCCTGACTCATCCCGTTTTATCTTATTTTTGCTGATGTTTATTGGCGGGTGTGCAGGTTCCACATCAGGCGGAATTAAAGTAGTACGTGTGCTGCTTCTGATGAAATATGCAGATAATGTACTGTTCAGAACGATTCACACAAAAGCGATCAGGCCCATACGGTTCAATCATAGAAGAATTCCCGAAGAGATTATGCATGCCATTGTTTCTTTTTTGATCATATATTTCATGATCTTTATTGCAAGTGCAACACTGCTTTCCCTGATGGGAGTTGATTTTGTCACCACTCTCAGTGCTTCAATCGCAACCCTGGGGAATGTCGGACCCGGGCTTGGACTTGTGGGACCCATGGCGAATTACGGCACTCTTCCCGACCTCGGGATGCTGGTTCTTACAGCAAACATGTGGATAGGCAGACTTGAAGTATTTACAGTAATGGTTCTGCTGACACCTGCTTTCTGGAGACATTGAAAAAGCGGGGAAGAAAGATCACTTCAGATAAGTATCATCAGGCAGACCTGCATGGTGGTTGCTATCTGGGAGCCGATGATGCAGATGATGGGGCCGATGATGGAGGAGATTGAAAATACTCTTCAAAATATGGATGAAAGCATAATATCTGTTGGCGAACTTAAAAATGCCCATATATGGCATATATTTATGCTGGCAAAAAGGACTTCATATGATTCAAAAATAACAATCTTAATGATAGTCAGATTCAATTACCCTTTTGGCATACCATCACTTCACAACTTCCCCCAATCCCGTACACCTGCCCGTTTTGAGCACACTACCCACATTGATACAGGTATTGATGCCGGTATGCACACCATCTCCCATTATAACTCCCAGTTTGCGCTGGCCTGAATCCACCTTTTCCCCTTTAATCATGACGCGGATAGTGCGACCGTCGTGCCTGAGATTGGCAACCTTGGTACCGGCTCCGAAATTACAGTCATGGCCGATCACACTATCCCCCACATAGCTCAGGTGTCCGATATTGGTTTCATCCATTACCACGCAGTTCTTGATCTCCACGGCATTGCCGATACGCACATTATCCCCTATGGCAGTGGACGGCCGGATAAAACAGTTCGGCCCGATATCACAATCTTTTCCAATAACCACTGGCCCTATTATGTAGGCACCGCTGCGGATAACCGTACCTGCCCCCACGACAATCTCACCCTTTAAGGTAGCATTGGGTTCCACTTCTCCCATTATATTTCCTTCCAGCCCGGACAATACATGCTTGTTGGCAGTGAGCATATCCCATGGTCTGCCGATATCGATCCACGTGTCCCTGAAAACTTCATAACCCACACTGGCACCGGAATCGATAAGCATCTGTATGGAATCCGTTATCTCGATTTCTCCACGGGGTGATTCAGGAGTTTTACGGATATAATCAAAGATTGATTGGGGAAACAGATAGATGCCTGCATTGGCCAGATTGGTCGGGGGTTTTTCAGGTTTTTCCACAATTTGAGTTACTTTTTCTCCGGCAGTACAGATAACTCCAAAATTGCAGGGGTCTTCCACTTCCTTCACCGTCAGGACCGCATCCTCCGCTCTGGTGATCAAATTTTTAATCTGGACAGAACTTATCAGCATATCCCCGTTAAGCACAATGAACCTGTCATCCACATAATCTTCGGCACACCCGATGGCATGTCCCGTTCCATTCTGTTCTTTCTGGAAAACGTACTCGATACTCACATCTTTCTGTAAACCGTCCCCGAAATATTCCCGGATGGAATTTTCCATATAACCTGTAACGATCACAAATTGCCGGATACCGGCATCCACAGCCTCATCGATGATGTGTTCCAGAATGGGTTTGTTGCCAATGGGCAGCATTACCTTGGGTCGCCTGTCTGTTAAAGGACGCATTCTTGTCCCCTCTCCAGCTGCCAGAATAAACGCTTTCACTGTATTGCACCCCTTGCAATACGCATAACTTTATCAAACAATTCATCCACATCCTCCCGGGCCTCAGCAGTGATACGAATTTTCGGTTCGGTACCGGAGGGACGCACAAGCACCCAGCCGTTTTCCATATCCACCCGTATACCATCTATGGTAGTAACATTTCCCATCATTTCCAGGGACTGTTTGATTCGCTGCATTGCAGCTTCCTTCCTGTCTTCAGCACATTCGATTGTATCTCTGAGGGTGGTATAGTGAGGCAGATCAACAACCATCTTTGATAAAGAGCTGTTTTCAATCATTCCTACAATCCGGGCTGCTGCATAGATGCCATCGGGACAATACGATACATCCGGGAAGATCCAGCTGCCTGAAGGTTCGCCTCCAAAATAAGCACCTGAAGCTTTGATCTGCTCTGCCACATAGACATCCCCAACCCTGCAGCGCAGGACTTTGGTATCCCCAAGCGCGTCATCCACTATCATGGAAGTATCCACAGGCACCACAACTTTATCCTGCTTCTGCTGCAGGGCAAACAGGGCAAGCAATTCATCCCCGGAGACAAAGTTACCCTGCTCATCCACGACCATCATCCGATCCGCATCCCCATCATGGGCAATCCCGATATCCGCCTCAAACGCCCTGACAGCCTTGATAAGTTGACCCAGATTTTTTTCCGCTGGTTCGCAATTGCGTGCCGGAAAATACCCATCCGGCTGGCAGTTCAATGAAATTACCTCACATCCCAGTTGCCTGAGTAAATAAGGAGTAATCGTACATCCAGCACCGCAACCACAATCCACAACCACACGTTTATGACTTGGTTGCATTCTGCTTAAAATGGCATTGCAATGCCGCTTAACAAAGCCTTCCTCATACTTCACATTCCCCACTTCATTCCACGTGACGGTTGCATACTCGTTATTTTCAATAATATGTTCAATCCGTTTTTGTTGCTGCGAATCAAAAGCCATACCATCGGGATTCCATAACTTGATCCCCACGTCCTCTGCAGGGTTATGTGAAGCCGTGATCATAATCCCACAATCATAATCCACAGTGGCAAAGGCCAGTGTGGGCGTACTCATAAGTCCCCCCAGCGTAACCTCACAGCCAGTAGCAGACAGGCCTGCAATCAGAGCCTGCTCGATCATATCCGCAGCGATACGTGGATCCTTACCGATCACAACCGAATCGGCCATTGTACCCACGGCCATACCCACATTCAACGCCAGTTCGGGACCGATTACCTTATTGGCCAGCCCCCTGATTCCCGATGATCCGAAAAGTTTCAAAATATACACTCCTTCATTCCACAGTCACACTTTTGGCAAGATTGCGCGGTTTATCTATCTCGCATCCCTTTTCCAGGGCGGTATAATAGGCAAGCAGCTGCAGAGCCACCGAGGACAGGACAGGTGATAGCAGGGGATTGGTGGCAGGTACGAAAATTACAAGATCTGCATACTTGCCTATCTCCCGATCCCTTTCATCGGCCACTGCAATAACCTCGGCCCCACGTGCCTTGACCTCCTTGATATTACTCAGCATCTTCGCATAGGTACGATTTTTTGTAACGATAGCCACAACTGGCGTGCCTTTCTCCAATAAAGCTAGGGGTCCGTGTTTCAGTTCGCCCGCAGCATACCCTTCAGCATGAATATAGGATATTTCCTTGAGTTTCAAAGCCGCTTCCAGGGCCGCCGGGTAATTGAGACCTCTGCCAATGAAATAATAGTCCCGACAATCAGCATACTGTGCTGCATTTTTGCGGATCTGATCCCTCTGGTTCAGTACTTGCTGTACATGTCCGGGTAATTCTTTGAGTGCCTTGATGACATCCTTCGCCTCGTCAGGCAGGAGATAGTTACGTTTTCTGCCCATATAGATTGCCAGAAGATAGAGAGCGATCAACTGAGCCGTGAAGGTCTTGGTCGCAGCCACACCAATCTCAGGTCCGGCATGGGTATACACTACATTCTCCGCCTCCCTCGTAATGGTGCTACCCACAACATTGGTTATCGCGATGGTACTTGATTCATACTGTACCACATTCCTGATCGCAGCCAGGGTATCTGCCGTCTCCCCTGACTGGGTGATTGCAATAGTGAGAACATTTTCATCCATCACCGGATCCCGGTACCGAAACTCAGAGGCGGCACTGACATCGGTATGCATCCCTGCCAGAGTTTCCAGCAGGTATTTACCGAACAATCCCGCATTCCAGGATGTGCCACAGGCGATTATTTCCACCCTGTTTATATTTCTTATCTGTTCATCCGTAAGTTTCAGTTCAGTTAACCGGACATTACCTTCCAGCTCAGCCAATTTGCCTGCAAAGGTCTTCTGGAGGGAACGTGTCTGCTCATGGATCTCTTTGAGCATGAAATGGGCATACCCACTCTTTTCTGCCGCCTCCACATCCCAGTCGATCGTGGAAATTTGCTTTTCCAGCAATTGGCCTTCCATATCATAGAACTCCACCTTCTCAGGAGTCAGTTTCACGATTTCCCTGTCATCCACAAAAATAACATCACGTGTATGAGCCACAAAAGCCGTGGCATCAGAGGAAGTGAAAAATTCATTCTCCCCCAGACCCACTATCAAGGGACTGTCCTTCCTGGAAGCGATCAGGGTATCCGGATTATTCTTACTCATAACCGCGATCGCATAGGAGCCTTCCAGCACTGCCATACTTTTGTGCACTGCCTCGAACAGGTCCAGGGAATTACTGTTAAAATGCACCAGATGAGCAATCACTTCGGTATCAGTATCCGATACAAATTCATAACCTTCGTCTTCCAACCATTCTTTAAGTTTGAGATAATTCTCAATTATCCCGTTATGCACTACCACGATATCCGAGGAACAGTGTGGATGGGCGTTCACATCATTGGGCATCCCATGTGTGGCCCAGCGTGTATGCCCGATTCCAATATTGCCTTTGATCTCTGCAGGTAGCACTTTATCAAGTTCACTGATACTGCCGGCGGCCTTATAGGTCTGCAGATCACCGTTTAAGACACTCAACCCGGCAGAATCATAACCCCTATACTCCAGCCGGCGCAGGCAATCCATGATCACCGATGAAGCACCGGTTTTTCCCACATAACCTACGATTCCACACATAATATCCCCTCAAAGCACTGTAGAATTTGCAGGCAGATGCCTATCCACATTTGTACCCGATCTCACTGTACAGTTATTGCCCACAAGGGTGCCTGCCTCGGTAAGGGTCCTTGATCCAAATTTACAGTCATCCCCGATAACCACGCCACTCTTTTCCACAGGTACAAGTTCATTTTCGATCTCGATATTCACATCGTTATCCGCTTCACATATGGAGTAGGGACCAAAGTTACAGTAAAACCCTATAATACTCTCGGATACATGACTGTGGGATTCTACACGCACATTATCCATAAGGATACTGTTCTGGATATAGGTATAGGGCCCAAGAGACACATTATCCCCTATACTGGTGCAAGGTAGGACTGTTACCTGTGGTCCAATATCACAGTTGCTCCCGATCTTTATCGGACCTACGATATAAGAACCGGGCCTGATGACCGTATCATCCCCTATCTCCACATCACCTACCAGGGTCACGGACTCATAAACAACCGAAGTATCACTGATGTTTGATTCACAGTTTGCCAGCAATCTGGCATTGATATCAAGCAGGTCCCAGGCGTATACAGAATCCATCCAGAGATTCTTTGTAACAATAACCCTGACATCCCGATCCTTTTTCACCATGTTTTGCAGGGTATGAGTAATTTCGTATTCCCCTCTCTCGGAGATCTCAGTCTTATCTATTTCTGCAATAATATCCCGGTTAAAGGCATAGATACCGGTATTTACCATATGACTTATCTGGCGTGTGGGTTTTTCAAAGATGCCTTTTACCTTCCCTGCAGCACTCATGACCACTCCATATCCACATACCTTCTCCCGGGGAGTGGTTAGTACAGTGGCATCCCCTGCATGATTTGTGATTAGTTTATTGATAGTCTCTTTTTCAATGATGTTATCCCCATTGAGCACCAGGAACGATTCATTATCATTTCCCAGTGCAGGAATGGCCTGGCTTATAGCATGAGCGGTACCCAGTTGTGAGGTCTGATCCACATAAGTAATTCTTGCCCCGAAATCATTGCCGTCTCCAAAATAGTTCATTACCTTCTCCTTCTCATAACCCACAACCAGCACTACATCCTCTATCCCGTTATCCACAAGCGCGGATATAACGTATTCAAGGATCGGTCGATTGGCTACCGGTAACATGACCTTTGAGCGGGTATTTGTGAGGGGAGCACATCTTACACCCTCCCCTGCAGCAAGAACGATTGCTTTCATGGGATTAACATGAAACGTGAAAGAATTTATAGGTTATCTTTTGGAGGTGGATTGCCTTGAAGGAAATCATGGACTTCCTTCTAATATTATTGTGGAAGTTCGTGTTTCCGATTGAAAAGTATACTATACCGTATAATAATGAGTAGTATATTACTGACTGACATACTCCCACGACTAAAGCCCATGACTTCGACCACATTCAGTACGGATAGAATACAAAAAACAGAGTACACAGGACAAACAGTCCCCAGGCTATTGGTTTAACTTCACTACTTTTGCCACTTACCACTTTAAAAAGAGGAAACAGGACAAAACCTGCACACAGACCAATTCCCAGGTTATAGGTAAAGCTCATCAGGATTATAACCGCCATTGCAGGGACCATCTCGGTCAAATCATTCATATCTATCTTTTTGATCGATGCCATCATCTGAAAACCGACAATTATCAAAGCAGGAGCTGTGGCAGCTGCCGGGATTGCTGAAAAGAGGGGATAGAAGAACAGGCCCAGCATGAAAAGAAGTGCAACCACGACTGCAGTAAGCCCGGTCCTGCCTCCTTCTTTTATACCGGTAGCAGATTCGATGTATGCACCTGTGGTAGTGGTACCGGCAATTGCTGCGAATACTGTAGCCAGGGAGTCTGCAAGGAAAGGTTTTTCCATATCAGGAAGATTGCCCTGCTCATCCATATACCCGGCCTCCATGGATACACCCACAAGGGTACCCATTGTATCCATCAGGTCCATGGTAAACATTGTAAGGATCACGGCAAAGAAACCCCAGGATAAGGCGCCAAAAATATCCAGCTGCAGGAAAATGGGTGTAAGACTTGGCGGCATGCTGACTATCGAATCCGGTGTTTGGGAAATACCTGTCACAAATCCCAAAAGAGCTGTAGCAATGATACCTATCAGAATTGATCCCTTGACATTTTTGATCATCAGGATGCTGATTAAAAGAAATCCCAGTACAGCAAGGGCTACAGGCATTGTATCCAGGGCACCTACATGAAGGGGAGACCCTTCCACTCCCAGCGAAACAATACCTGCATTAACAAGCCCGATAAAGGTTATAAACAGACCCAGACCGGCTACAAAACTGTATTTGAGGTTATTCGGGACTGCATCGATCATTTTGTCCCTGAAACCTGAAATTGTCAGAATTGTAAAAAGGACACCGCTTATGAATACTGCACCCAGTGCCGTCTGCCAGGGATAACCCAGCACCCCTACAACCGTATAAGCAACAAAAGCATTCTCTCCCATATAGGGTGCAATCGCAATGGGTTTTTTGGCATAGACACCCATTATGAGGGTTCCAAATACCGCGGAAAGGATTGTGGCCACCAGAGAAGGGCCGAAGGGTATCCCTGCAGCTTCTAGGATGGCAGGATTGACAACTATAATGTAGGCAACTGTCATGAAGGTGACAAGGCCGGCCATAACTTCGGTCTTTATATCTGTGCCGTGTTCTTTCAGATGAAAAAAGTTTTCCAGTACGCCTGTCATTTCATATATCCTGACAATTCTATGATTATCTGGATATATTAAAAGATATATAGTATATAAGTCTGATTAATTATGTGGATTTTTACAATCCTGAACTATTTTTATCAACAACCTAAATTCAGATGAAAAAAGAGGAAGAGATTATACTTCCTCAATTTACTCCTGTTCCCTTCTCAAAACCATTGCACCTGCAAGTCCCAGCATTCCTATTATTAACAGGGGATTTGCCGTTGGGACATCAAAGCCGGGTTGCGAATCATGGCCGAAGTAATGACTCATGTCCGAGTCGGTTACATTGGGACCAATTGGTGGCACACCTACAGCTGTTGCTGTGTTCTCATATTGGCCCAAACTGGCAGTTGCGTTTTCGGTCAATACATGAGATTGCCCCGGCTGTAACAATGGAATCGTGCCAATCAATCCAAGTTCATCATCGGTCACATCAATACTGGTCAGATTGACATTTCCGGTATTGGTCACATTGTAGACCCAGCTTACTTCATAGTTTAATCGGATGTATGGCCCTGTCTCATTGTCCGCATCCTCTCCATTGGTAGATTTCTCGATATCAATACCAGGGATTGCTTTAAACATTCCTGCATCGAAACTCATATTGAAATCAGTTGTTTGAACGTCTATTTTTCCTGTCTTCGCAGTGGAGGGGTCAACGTCACTATCGTGTTCATTGTCAGTACCCTGGTTTTCTGGACTGAAGAGGTAACCATTCAGCAGATCGAATTTTATGTAATACTGCCCTGCAGTGACACTGAAGTTGTAGTAACCACTTTCATTGGTTTTGGTTGTCTGCAGCAATGAATCATCACTGAAGTTGTAGAGGCTAACGTTTACACCAGCAATGCCGGATTCACCCGGTTCCTGGATTCCATTGTTGTTTGCCGTATCATCCCACAGGAAATCGCCTATTGTTGCATTAACTCCAAAATAGTGGCTTGGATCTGAATCACTGACATTGGGACCTGATGGCGGTGTACCAACCACTGTTGCATTGTTTCCATATTGTCCCGGGTTAGCAATTCCATTTACTGTGAATTCCTGTGATTGGCCTGCCTGCAATAGCGAGATAGTGCCTATGTGCCCAAGTTTGTCATCGGTCACACTGACATCTGTCAAATTGTAATAACCGGTATTTGTCACATTATAGGTCCATTCAACATTGTTTCCATTAAGTACCAGTGGACCAGTTTTATTGTCAGCATCTTCTCCATTGGTAGATTTCTCGATATCTATCATGGCACCTACTTCAATGAATATCAGTTGTTTACGGTCATCTGGAGTTTCATACGGATCTATCACCACGATAGCAATATCATTGTCACCCGGACAAAAACCAGTTCCGTTTGCATGTGCATCATCGATAATATATTGAGATGCCGTTGTAAAATATCCTTGGTAATTTGGATTCGCATCTGTAAGGTTCCAGATTGCAGCCTGAACTTCTTGCCAATCTGCTTTGGATGTCGAATTTAATTGAGAATCATAGGCTCCATTACGGTATCTGTTAATTACATAATTGACCTTGTCCCATTGTTCATCATCATTCGTGTAGCCAGGCATTGAGGAACTCTCACTGCAATAGACATTAGTATCATACAATGTTTCAGGTGTAATGAATACTTCACTGTCGGCACACCAGCCAGTCCATGTCCCATTACTTATATCGTAGCCTGCAGGAACATTACTCAGTTGTACATCAAAATAATTCCCATTACTACCAGGTACAGTTCCCGCTTCGATCGTGATTATCGCAGAGGGTATATCTACGGGACAGCATTCCTCTGCCTCTGCATTTTCTGCAGTCGCTATTGAAATTATTGCAAAAATGATTGCAACTAATACGATTAGTTTAATTTTAGACTTCATACCGCCACCTCTATAGTATATTTATTGCTGGCACTATAAAGGATTAGATGTACGAATGATAAGAAAGAAAGTATAGGAACAATTATTTTATTCAAAATTAGTTTTAGTAATAATTGTCCCCTGACAGGAAATGGTCTACAAGTTGTGATATGTCAACCACATTTACATTTGTGACTGCAGAAATTCCTGCGAATTATTCTTCGACAACTATAACTAATTTATGTAATTATACTTTATATAGCACGGCTTTCATCCCCTACCTTACGGAAGGGGACTTCTCGCCTGTTTAGTTAAACTTCACAAACATATTTTTGCGTCCATGGACAGGCAATAATACATCTGCCGCAGAGTGGATGATCAAAATTTATTTTCTTGGAAGCCCTTTGGCATTCACCATAACATCGCTGGATGTCTATGATTTCATCCCTGTGAACAGATGGATCCCATTGTTTACCGGTGGGTGCATTCACAGGACAATTGTCGATACAGTTACTACAAGTTCCACAAAGAGATTTTTCCATAGGATTACCTGCTTTGAGGTGAGCGTCGGTAAATACGGTATTGAGGCGTAGGGCACTACCAAATTCCTTTGTTACAAGAAGGTCGCATTTACCAACCCATCCAAGTCCGCTTTTAGTGGCCGTGGTTTTATGAGGGAATTCAGCTTCCAGTTTTTTCTCATTAATATCCGATGTACTTGCAGTCATGGAAATAGCCCTGTAGTCCATTTGTTGCAATTTTTTTTCAAGCTCCATCCCAATAGACGTAAGTTTTTCATTGGCCATATTGCATTCATCAATATAGGCCTGGTGTGGACCAGAGTCAAGATTTCTGATAACTTCCCTGTTAAGAGCAAGTCCAAATACAATAGCACGCTTCAACTCAGGATAGGGATGAGATGGAGTATTTTCCATATTTGCTATACCCCATATCGATACATTTTCAGACAGTAAATTCCTGATGATGGATTCAATGGTTTGCATAAACAATTTTCCTATAATTTACTTTAATACTTAACAAATTTTATTTTAAAATCTGCTTATCTAGAGAAAGTTGGGACATACTCGAAATTAACTCTTTTGTATACGGACATTGAGGATTATGGAATATCTCATTGGTATCATTTATCTCAACAAGTCTGCCGTCCTGCATAACAGCAACCCTGTCTGCGATTCGCTTGACAAGGGCCAGGTCATGGGATATAAAAAGCAAGGTCATGTCCATTTCTTTTTTCAGGGTTTTGAGCAATTGAAGTATCTGGGCCTGTACCGAGACATCCAGAGCTGCAGTAATTTCATCTGCAATGAGTAAATCCGGATGTAGGGCTATTGCACGAGCTATAGCAATTCTCTGGTTCTGTCCACCGCTCAACTGATGCGGGTGTCGATGCAGATGTTCTTCTGACAGGCCTACATGATCCAGTAATTGGAATACTCTTTTC
Organism: Methanohalophilus mahii DSM 5219; assembly: GCF_000025865.1. Taxonomy (NCBI): domain Archaea; kingdom Methanobacteriati; phylum Methanobacteriota; class Methanomicrobia; order Methanosarcinales; family Methanosarcinaceae; genus Methanohalophilus; species Methanohalophilus mahii. The sequence goes on along the minus strand of NC_014002.1, from coordinate 51,553 downwards.
CTGACTTTTTCCTCATTTTGACCTTGCAGTCTTAGAGGTTCAGCCATCGAATCGTATATGTGATGCCTGGGATTTAAAGATGTATCCGCATTCTGGAATATCATCTGTACCTTCGTGTGGAGATAATAGAGAGTTTTCCTGTCAGGAAATGTAACATCTCTTCCTTCCAATATAATCTTTCCATTATCGGGGTTTTCCAGATTTACAATACATTTTGCAAGAGTTGTTTTCCCACAGCCGCTTTCTCCTACAATGCAAAGTGTTTCATGTTTATTAATCCGAAAAGAAATATTATCAAGTACTTTGATTCTTTTTTTCCTGAAAGGGATAGTTGAGAAGGAATAACTTTTGTCAAGCGCTTTTACTTCAAGCACAGGCAAAACACCTCACATATCTCTTTTCATCTATCTTTTCCAGCTGCGGATGCTCGGTTTTACATTTCCTACAGGCCAATGCACAACGTGGATGGAACCGACATCCCTGGGGTCTCTGTGTAAGCTGTGGAGTAAAACCGGGGATTGGTATCATTTCTTTTTCCGGATGTGAGGCTAGCAATTGACTGGAATAGGGATGAATAGGCTTTTCAAAAAAACTTTTTGCGGGAGCAATCTCCAGCAGTTCCCCTGCATACATCACCGCTATTTTATCGGAAAGATTGTAAGCTACATTAAGATCGTGTGTGATTAGCAGGATAGAACGTTCTGCATGTAGTTTGGATAACATTTCCACAATCTTTAACTTCACTGTTACGTCAAGCCCATTGGTTGGCTCATCTGCTATCAAAAGTTCGGGATTGGTTGCAATCCCCAGGGCAATTGCAAATCTCTGTTTCATTCCCCCACTTAATTGGTGAGGATACTGTGGTAGCCTGCGCAAAGGATTTTTTATCCCTGTTTTTTTCAGAAGGGAAACCATTTTGTCCCGGGATGAGGGTTTGTTCGAGTATTTGAGGGTTTCATATAGCTGTTTATGCATGGTGAATACCGGATTTAGAGAAGCTGAAGGATTCTGGAATACCAGGCCAATCTTATTGCCCCTTATCTTTCGCCATTCTTTTTCCTTCAATGATAGGATTTCTTCCCCGTCCATATACACCTTTCCGCAGACCTGGGCATCGCGAGGAAGCAATCCCAATAGGGAATTTGCAAGTAATGATTTACCACAGCCGGATTCACCTATTATAGTGAAGGTTTCCTTATCGAGAATATCCATATCCACTGAATCAACCGGTACTATAGGTCCCTGATGAGATTCAAATGCCACTTTAAGATCCCGTATACTCAGCAATCAGAACAACCTCCAACGCTGTTTTGTATCTCGTGGATCAAAAATATCCCTCAATCCATCCCCGAGGAAGTTGAAACCCAAGACAGTTATTACAATAAATATCCCCGGGAAAAACATAACGTGGGGAGCGGATTGTAGGAACAGGCGGCCTTCATTGACCATCATTCCCCATTCTGGAGCAGATGATACACCCAATCCCAGGAAACTCAATCCGGCAGCTGCCAAAATAACGTTTCCCATACCAAGGGTTGAGATTACAAGCAAGGGGGATGTAATATTTGGCAGAATATGATGACGTAGTATATAGGGAGCCCTGCCTCCCATCATTCTCGAGACTGCGATATAATCCACGTTTTTCACCGTCAGAACAGAGCCACGGCTCACTCTGGCATAAGCAGTCCATTCAACTATCGACAAAGCAATGATCAATCCCGTCATATTCCCTCCGAATATGCCGGCAATGGCAAGAGCAATAAACATACTGGGAAATGCAAGAAAACCATCGACAAATCTCATCACGGTTTCATCTACAATACCTCCGGCATAAGCTGAGACTGAACCAATTAATGTGCCGGCGATAAAAGATATTGCTATAACAGAAGCTCCTATAAACAGGCTAATGCGGGCAGCAAACAGAACCCTGCTTAAGATACATCGTCCCAGATGATCGGTTCCAAAAGGATATTCTGAAGAAGGAGATAACAATCTCTGGTCAAAATTGGTTTTCTGGGGATCCTGAGGAGCCAACCACGGAGCTGCCAGTGCAAGGAACACTACTGCCCCAATGAGAATAAGGCCAATCAGCATACTTCTGTTAAATATTCCCTTTATCATACCTCAACCTCGGATCAAGATAGGCATAAGAGATGTCCACTAAAAGATTGATGAGAACAAAAATTCCTGCCACAAAAAGGAGAGTCCCCTGTATCATGGGATAATCCCTGTCATATATTGAATTGACCATCAGGCTTCCTATACCGGGCCATGCAAATACGGTCTCAATTATAACCGATCCATTCAAAAGATACCCAAAGCTCAATCCCATCATGGTAATTACCGGTATGAAGGCATTTTTCAGAGCATGCTTGCCAATAACAATATATTCCGGCAATCCGCGGGCCCTGGCTGCAAGGATATAATCATGATCAAGCACATCTAAAAGACTGGAGCGCATAAGGCGCATGAGTACTGCTGCCGATGAAGTCCCAAGAGTAAAAGCAGGCAGTATCATGTGAGTAAAATCGCCTCCATCACCATAACCTCCCACGGGCAGGATATCCAGGAAAAGAGCAAATACAAGAATCATCAGATAACCCTGCCAAAAATTCGGTATGGATACACCAAAAAGAGAGAAAAATCTGCTCAGGTCATCTTTCCATGTATCCTTTGCCAGTGCAGCTATTATACCTCCCGGGATGGCAATCAATAACGTGAATATCATGCTTACCAAAGCTAATTTAAAAGTTGCACCAAATTTGTGCAGGATGGCTTTTCCCACGGGTTGATCGGTCATATAAGAATAACCCAGATTCCCGGAAAGAATCTGCATTAGCCATGTACCATATTGTATATGGAATGGTTGATCAAAACCCATTTTTTCCCTGAACTCTTCTACAACCTGCGGATCTGCCACACCGTCGGGACCTGTAAGTAATAATTCCGCCGGGTCTCCTGGAGCAATATGTATGATTGAAAAGCTTATTATTGAAACTAAAAGGAGAGTGGGAATCAGGAATATCACTCGTCTCATCACATAAGCAAACATAATCATTTATCCTGCTTAGAGGAAGTACCGGATATCAGGAAGAATGTATCTGTATTCAGAGGTCTCAGTAGTGGGTGCATATTTTTCAAATTATATTTGTGTATCAATGGTAACGAATCAATTTGCATATCCTCAAAACCTGCTTTTTCAAAGAGTGGCCTGATACTTTCAGGCTTTACATTTGAATAAAGGGGCAGGGAAGCATGTAGAGGGGAATAATATTGATTGAATTTGCCCTGACGCAACACTCCTGTTGTAGGGTCCCTGTGTGTTATACCCTGCAGTATTTTTCTAATCCTGCGCTTGAATTTCTTTACAGGTGATGGATCAAACCAGTTTCCATCAATCGCAATAATCTTTCCTTCTGGAAGCAGGACACGTCTCCATTCCTTAAGCGTATTTTCCGGTTCGGGAAGGGTCCAGAGAAGATATTTACTTACCACTACATCAAAACTTGAATCTGCAAATGCCAGATTTTCTGCATCTCCTTTTTCAAATTTTATGTCCAGATTGAGTTTTATAGCTTCTCTCTGCGCTTTTTCCAGCATGGATTGTGATATATCAATAGCAGTTACCTCATGTCCCATGTCTGCAAGTAGAAGAGCCAGAAAACCCCTGCCTGTACCTATATCAAGTACTTTTAGCGGACCTTGGCCCAGATAGGGAAAAAGACTCTGTTTCCAGAGCTCCCTTTCTTCTTCTCCCAGGGATGTGGCGCCGTTAGTGTAACTTGTACTGCGCCAATCCCAGTATTCTTCTATCTGCTGTTTTACAGTCATTTCTGCCACCTTATTCCAATCTCACGTCTTCAGTCAGGAAGGTTATTTCATTGGGATAAATAGTGAAGCCCTGTACTTCGTCTGAGGTACCCACAGTCTTGCGATAATAGAATACAAATATTTCGGGGCACTCTTCAAATACTTCTCTTTGTACATTGTTGTAGTATTCCAGACGCTTATCATTGTCCATGGTAGTACGTCCCATTTTCAGCCATTCATCCACATCCTCATTGGAGTAACCCGTCCAACCTGCATATTTGCTGTCTGAAGCAAAATGCTGTGACAGGAAATAATCCGGGTCTCCTGTAGGTGCTACTCCCCAGGCATAAAGGCCGAGATCATAGTTGCCGTCACTCATATCTGCACTAAGAGCGCCACTTTCAAGAATGATTGCCTCACTTTCTATTCCTATCTCCTGGAATTGAGCAGCCATTGCTTCTGCAGCAGGTTTCATCTCAGGTCTTGATGCATAGGTTTTTATGTTGAGTGAAAAGGCTTCTCCTCCATAATCAAGTGTACCATCTCCATCAACATCCTCGATACCTGCCTGTCTAAACATTTCGAGGGCTTTTTCAGGATTGTGTTCATAGGGATCAAGTTGCTCATTTGCAGACCAGCTAAACAGGGAGGGGAAAACTCCGACTGCAGGTGAACCACCCACGCCTTCCAGTGCAGCATCTATGACCTGCTCTCTGTTTATTGCATGATTAATAGCCTGTCTTACATGTATATCGTCCAAAGGTGCTTTTCTGGTATTTACATACATGAATCCGGTTCGCATGGTTTCTTCGTTGTGTATTTTAATATCATCTTTGGCATCCAGGCGGGCAACTTCTGCAGGAGGGATACCGTCTGCGATCTGTACATCTCCTCCTTCAAGTTTGAGGGATCTGGTTACAGGATCACTTACATAGTTAAACACAGCAGCATCAAGTTGTGGTTTCCCCGACCAGTAATTATTATTCTTTTTGACAACCAGTTCTATTCCCGGTTCAAAGGACTCAAAAGCATAAGGACCGGTACCGGAAGGAGATACTGCAAGATCAGTAGCCTCAGGATTTACAATTGAGACGATCGGATCTGTCAGGCTTGCAATAGCAGGTGCATAGGGTTTTTCTGTGGTAATCAATACTGTATAATCATCGAGAGCCTCTATATTCTCTATAAAGTCATACTGGCTACTGCGTGTATTATCGGGATCTCTTACCCGGTTTATCGAATATACGACTGCTTCTGATGTCATGGGTGTACCATCATGGAATGTCACATTTTCCCTGAGTATTATTTGCCAGGCAGTATCGTTTATGGCTTCGTATCCGGTTGCAAGTTCAGGTATCATTTCCATATTTTCATCATAACTGAACAGTGTTTCATATAGCCCGGCTTCTCTAACATACCAGCCAACCCATCTGGAGGAAGGGTCAAGACTATCTGAAGGCCCAAAAGTCTGTGCAATTTCGACGATTTTTGCCTGGGTATCATTTTCATTAATATTATTGTCTTCATTTTGTTGCTGATCCGCACATCCAGCAATCAAAATTGAAATAGTGCATAACAAAATAATCAGGTAAGTGCTACTTTTTCTTAAATTCATCATCCGTATCACAATCACCTTGATTTGTTTGCCGTTATATTAATATTACGAATGGTCCAATTCGTAATACCAAATACTGCAGTATTTTTAACTGGCCAACCGACTTGTTAAATACAATTCATCTTAAATTTTAGCGACGAATGATATCAATAATCGATTCGAAAATACTTTCTTTTGATGTCTTATATTACCTCATAATGTACTCTAGTGAGTATACAACACAGGATTTCAGATATTCCTGAAACTTCAGAAGTGTGTAGCTGTACATTGAACCAGATGAATGTTTGATTGATATTCAAATCCTTCCTCAAGAGGGAAAAAGATGAAACATCTAATTGGTTTGTCTAAAACCCTTACCAAAAGTCCTGACAAATCGTTCTTATGCTTATATCTGGGTCCTTCACCAATGATTTAATATTGAAACTAAGGTAGTAATGTGTAAAAATCATACTTAATATAAATATGGGGTAGGGGCATGAAATCAAAGGGACTTAAATCATTATGTTACATATTCATAGTTACCCTGTTGCTAATTGGACTGGGAAGTATTGCTGTTGCGGATTCCTATGAAGTGAATGTCACAATCAACGATGCAAGCATAGGGTTTGCCAATCATACAAGTTCTGAAACCGAGGGAAACTGGATAGCTGTTAAGGGTGGAGAAGAGTTCCAATTACCTCATCCAATATCTTTTACCTATAAGGGAATAAATGCGACAGATTTCAATTATGGCAGTGCACCCATAAATATAACCATGGATGCAGATGACGATTATACTGTCACCTATCCCTTTGCAAATCATTCAATGTTCACCGATATACATGGTCAAAACGATGTATCGCTTGAGTTTTATGGTTCAGATATGTTTGCCTATGATGATGTTGAACTCTACATCATCAATGTAAACCGGGGAGTTATCAGCGACATTAACCAAAATCTCAAAGAGGCAAATCTGGCAAGTATACATGATCTAACTGAAAATGCATACAAAAAATACCCGAACGAACAACTTGACGGAAATGGGGATCTTGAGATTACATGTAATGGGCTGGAAGCCGGAGATTACATGGCACTTATGTTGCTCAATACAAGCCAAATGCAGGACTACGATGCTTTCATCCTTTCTGCCACAGGATTTGAAGTACTGGAATATGATTCTGTAATAACTGCATCCTCAGCTGTCGATTTAAATGAAAATATAAATGTGGACATCAGCATGCTGAATGCTGCCAATGATACCAGTTATACCTATGGTGCGGTACTTGTAAAGGATAGTGTGTACAAAGCGGATATTGAAATGGAGTGCAATGGTTCAAAGGATAGCACAAATCTGACAGTGAATGAAATACCTCTGATCCAGGGATATGACCTTCTGGGAATTGACTCTTCCAATATTGAACGCAATGATGTCCAGAATAAGATAATGGAACTAATTGGTCCTGACAACGGGACTATTATAATGAAAACTGTAGAGGCAAACCAAACTAGCCTCAGTATAACCACCACAGACCTCCCAGAAGATAAATACATTCTGCTTACAGGAGTATACAAAGCCGGGGAAGGTCTTGTTGCATTTGGCCAGCAGGACGTCTTCATCGCGCCGTACAATCCCTATGATTTCAATGAGAATTACACTATTGAAATAGAAGAACTTAGTGCATGTATAGACGACTTCTTTGTTGGGGATATGTCTATTGTCGAAATTTCAAAATTTGTAACCTACTACCTATCAGGGGATGAATACTATCAAATCTAAAGGTAAATCACACAGAAGCGGTGCTAGAGTTTTTACAACAATACTATACGCATTGCTTATGATTGCTGTTGCAATACCCCTCTCCAGTGCTGCTGTCACAGAATTATCCGTATATCCCGATTATCCAGTTGTGGGAGAGGACATAAAAATAAATGGTACTGCTCAACCTGATGAAGTACTCGATATAACTGTTTCTTTTAATCAAACTGTCAATGTATCTGATGGCACTTACAAGTACAGGATAGATGATGTTGAAATTCCCGATGGATCCAATACTTTTCAGGTGAGAGGTGAGAAAGTTAAAGACCTGAATGTCCGGGTTAAGATATTGTTCTGGATTACAAAGAGCGCAGATGCTGATTCCGGAGTTGCAACAGTATCCCAATCAAACGTACCATCAGGAACTTATGATATTATAATTGATGGCCATGCAGAGGATGGAGAATCAACTGTCAACCTTACCATCAATGCATCCAGCTCGATAAAGGCAGATACAGAGGGTTATTTTGAAGATAATTATACCACCAATTCAATACCACCCGGGATATTTGAATTAAGTGCTGGCAAAATTAATGAAACAATTACCCTCTATGAGGAACCAGTAGTAATCCAGCCTGAATACGATGTATATGATGCAAACCAGAACTGCATAATTGAGATGGGAGAACTTTCTGCAGGGATAGATGATTTTTTTACCGGCCACCTTTCCATCAATAAACTCTCACAGTTGATAGGTTATTTCCTTTCAGGGGACACTTATTGCCAGAATTAATGTTTACGATTAAAGGGGTGTAGGAGCAGAGAAAGCCCACGAACTTTAGTCGTGGGAGTATGCCAGATTACGGAGAACAACTTGTTTATTGCTTTTTTTGATTGACCGGAATGATGCCTCTTAAGACCCATAGTAATAGCAGTAGCTTATCAGCAATATCCATCAGAGCCAAGGTACCAGTAATCGATTATTTGGGAAATCTCCGCAACATCTAACTTACCGGCATAATAATCATCGATCGCTTTTGACACTTCACTGGTATCCATCAAACAATTCTGGTTAAAATCGTAAGCATGATAGGAAGAATCAATATCATCCTCTACTACAGTCCAGGACCATTCCCTGATATCTGTAGAAACTCCATCATCAACTATTACCTTAACCTCATATGTACCAGTTGAAGGTTTTGATGTAGTATAAGAGGAAGTCATTTCGTTATTAATTTCTCGTACCTCACCCCCATCCATCAGCCACCGGATATTGCATGGTCGGTTCGTAGTTACAGCAAATTCCTGCGTACTTTCAGGATCTGAAGAGAAATTATCCTGTGGGCTGTAACTTTCTATTGAAAGCAGATCTTTCTCATCAGCAGAAGTATTCCATCCAAAATCCTGTGTGAACATTGCTGCATTTGAATAGGTAACCCCATTGCAGGTATAATCACCTACCCAGATCCCAATACCAATCTCATTATAATCGGGATTCAGGATATTAGTCCTGTGACCCGGAGAAGCCATTAGGTTTGCATGAGCCTTCTGTAGGTCAAAGGGAACGTTCATCGCGATATTTTCGGCTGTAGTGCTCGATTGATAATTAAAATCCTGCAGACGCTGCCAGTAAGATGTGCCATCATAGGAATCATGAGCAAAATAATTATTTTCAATCATATCCCTGCTATGTTCACTGCTAACCTCATTTAACAGAGAATTGAATTGTAAAGGAGATACCCCCTGTTCAGCACGTTCTTCATTAATCAAATCCAGCATTTGTTTCTCCTCAGCAGAATACAGATTCTCAGCACCTGCCGGGAAAATTAAAAATGCAATTGCCAGAAATAATATTAACAAAAATTTTAACTTTTCCACCGTATAATCTCCTTGAAATGTCTACTGCCAATAGAAACCCATTATTTGTATTATGTTTAATTATATAAAAATAGCGAATACATTTATAACTTATTCAAAAATACAGGGCATAAAAAGATGATGGATCTATGAACCATATTGTGAAAAGTGCAAAGAAGACCCTGAATGCTTTGAATCAAAGTTTGCCTGTCGTTGTGGGAGTCATAATGGCGATCAGCCTTCTCAAAGCTGCAGTTCCTGAATCTCTCTACTCTACAATCTTTACCGGCAATATTCTGATTGATCCTTTTATAGGAAGTCTCATCGGCAGTATCGCTGCAGGAAATCCAATTACTAGCTATATAATTGGGGGCGAACTTATCAAACAAGGTGTATCTCTTTTTGCTGTTACAGCCTTCCTGTTAAGCTGGGTTACTGTAGGAATTATGGGAGAACTGTAATGCTCATGATCTGAAGGAGTTACCTGAAGGCTCATCCACAACATCCGATTTTTCTTTCAGTACCTGTACATTTGTATACAAATTACACAAAATAACTCTACATAGGCATTCGTGGATACCTGCCGTGATGTACGGTTCTGCAACCATCCTTACCCAAACCCCTAACATATGTAGCCCAATTCCAGCACTATAAATATCTCCCTGCCAATCTACTTTCCAGGGTTAAAACCTAAAGAATCGGGGAGAACTAAATGATAGAGAAAGTCGTACTATACAAACAGGGAAAAAATATTGACCCGGCAATTGTCTTTTCAGCCATTTTGGACAATAACGGGAAAGTGCGTCGCAACAGGATGTATCGGCTCTATTCGGGCCACGGGTACAACCGGGGGTGAGCGCAAAAATCTAAAATGGCCTTTCTACAACCTCCTTCCTGTGTTTTGGATAGTTAAGCTCCCTGTAAAGGGAGCTCTTTTTTAAATAGCATACAAATTTAGGCTCTGTAGAAATCCTCATTTGAATAATTACTGGGTACAGAAATATACTTATCAAAATCATAAATTAGTAAGTTGAACTTGACCTCTTTCATCTGATTTATGTAATATAGGTGTCTTCATCAAATTAATCCCCTTTGTGTTTTTTCTGATCGAAATCACATTGGGAATTCTTATTATAAAATAATAATTTATTAGGGGAAATTAGGGGAATAGTTACTACAAAAAATTAAAAAGTTACCCTACTTTCGAGTTAAAAGTATGTCGATTACAAAACAATAGTTTAGGTTGATTATCGATAAAAATAATAAAGAAGCAGCATTAATTGCTGCATTCAATTCTTTCTTCTCAAAACCATGTAGGCAGTCCCAATCACACCGAGTATCAGAAGCGATGTGAACCCTGGTGTGGATTCAGTTTCTGGTTCGGGTTCCACAGTTTCATCTACCTCAGGATCATTTTCGGTCTCTTGCTCCTCAATTCCAGTATCGATTTCGTCACCAACTACAGCGAATATCGAGAATCCGGGAGTAAACGCGGTGAAATGCAGCAGATTGTCATCTTCTGCGACTTTGTTGGTTGGCAGGTCGTGCCATTCTCCGTTGTGATACCTCTCCATCCGGATTGTTTCTGGGTCGATGTTGTTATCCTCGACCCACTCTTTGGTGACATCGAACTCGATCAAGGTGTTATCTGAATTGCTTTCCGATACAGTACCACTTTTACCAACCGTGATGCTCATGGTGCTGTAAGTCTTACTTGCTGTTTGGTCTTTTTCACCGGATTCAGTACTATCACTGTCACCAGTTTCAGTCGGTGATTTGACATCGTCGGGCAATTTATCAAGGGTCTGCACCTTGGCAATTACACGTCCCATATTTTCTTTTGACTCGAAACTTATACCTTTGACAGGACCACTACTCTCGCTGAAGTTATATTCAACGGATTCTCCTGCAGAAACTACCTTTTGTTTAGAATTGGTTGAGCGGACACTCTCAGCCGGCATGCTCTCACCCACAGACACTCTGACCGAATCATCATCAGTACCTGAAACTTCTTCTACTCTATCTCCGTCTTCTCGGTCATTCATTCTTTGTCCGTTTATTTCGTAGGTTGAGAATTTGGTTACATTAGCTTTTACGTAGTTATTTTCAAGATTTCTTTCCACTCCATTACAAAAACTTGGATCTCCTTCTTCCACGAGTTTAACCCATTCTCCCGTGTTCTCATCATAGCGATATATAGACACAGTATCTTCAATAATGTTTTCTTGTTTTAACCATTCATCAGTGTAAGACAGTTTTATTACATAGTATTTAGTGGATTCCTCTACATTAACAGTTGGTTTAATCCTTACATATTGAGAAGTTTTAGTATTCTCCGCATCGACATCGGTTGGTGGGGTACTCGACCTTTGGAGTTTCATTGACCCACCTACATAGTTCTCATCGCTTGTCATGTTGAGGGTTACATTGGAGTTTTGTGATGTTATCTGAGTTATTTCACCTGAAAAACCTACTATGTTACTGTCAAACTCTTGAGAACTTACTAATTCCTCAGCGGTAACTGCCTCATCTTCTTCTGTTAACTCATATTCAGTACCATCAACCGTAACAACACCCTTCTTAATCAGATTATTCTCAACTACTCCATTCTTTATCATTACATTTGACAAATCCGAATCAATAACCTTTGTATTATTTATACTCGAATCTATCACACGTGAACTATTAACAACGGAATCATTAATCACTTCTGAGTTAACTATGGTGGATGATTCCACTTCTGAGTTAGTAACTGTTGACGCATCATCTACATCACTGTTAACCACATATTCCTGGTCGATTTCGGCTACCCTTGTATTCAGGATCAAGGAATCAGTTATTCCGCTTGAATTTGCAGTTATAACTACTTCACCTGCCTCAGAAGATGGCTGATTGAACTTAACCACTTTCTCACCACCTAAATCACCAGAAGAGCTTAAATACACAGAACTTTTCTCCAAATTACCTTTCTGTACGGACTTAGACAGATTTATGGTTTCATCTGAGTTCCCCAGATTCTGTATGGTTAACAGATAAGTAGCATTATTACCAGGCTTAACAGCCTGCTCAACCACATCACTGGAAATAGATACACCATAAACTTCTTCTTCTGTATATAGAGAGCTTACTGTTGTGGTATCAGATTTATCAGGTGATTCCGTTACTGAAGCCGTTATTGCTGCCTCAATTCCCCTGGATTCTCCACCTGCTAATGATTTGGTGTTATTAAGAGACAATTTAATTTCAGCAGTCTGTCCTGTTTCCAGAACATTTATAGTGCTTTTTGAAAGTGTTGAATCGGTGTTAGATGTTTTGGACGGTATGGATACTGTATAGTTATGGGTTTGGATGCCTGTATTCAGGATACTAATAGTATAGGTTGAATTATTTCCCGGGGTTGTGGTTTGTGATCCGGGACTAGCAATGATATCCACCGACTTAACCGCTTTTGTGTATACAGTACCACTAGAACTCACATCAAAATTATCTGACTCCACCGTTATATCCGTTGCATAGGTCTTAATCTCACTCGTGTTACTAACTGTCAGGATAGTGCTTGATGATTCTCCCGGACCAAGATTCATATTACTTGTTCCTAGACTCGATGAAGCATCTGAACCATTAATTAATGAATACGTATCCTCTACATTTCCTGTATTCTTAACCTTGATAGTGTAGGCTGCCTCTCCATTTCTTTCAACTCTCTTAGTTGTTGGATTCAGCGACAGGGAAACATCCGGATTATCTCCTTTCTCAACATTTAGTTCAAGAGTTTTCTCAGTCCATTCATCCGTATCATTGGTTGATGATGCGTTTACAGTAGCTGTATATGAACCAGTGGTTGAGTTTGAGAGAGTGACATTAAACAATTGGGTGTTACCCGGCGCTATAGTGAGAGAACCGGTCGTCAGGCCAGGACTTAAAGATGGAGCTGTAACTTCCAGATTATACGTATCTTCCCGATTACCTGTGTTCTTAACTGTTAGTGAGTAGTTAGTTTCGTTGCCCGGTTTAATCGTTGAAGAAGTTGAGTCAGCACTCATTGTTAGGCCATACTGTTCCACCTTTGTAGTCGTGGTGACAATTTCTTTCTGTCCTGTATTAGTTGATATCGCGGACACATCTACATCAAAGTTCCCACCGGAATCAGAGGAAACATTTAGATTTACGGACTTGGACTCGCCAGGAGCTAAGTTAAGAGAGCTTTTATCCAGAAAAGCATCGGCCCTTGGACTACTAATCACCAAGTTATAGGAATCATCCAGGTTACCTGTATTCTTCACGGTTAAAGTATAACTGGCATTCTCATTTACACCAACAGATTCAGACTCAGAAACAGTCCCCAAAGAAACACTATAAGTTTTGGGAATGCTGTATTGGTTTGTTGTATTTACCAATGGCCTGGTATCATTGCCAGCATCCTCTTGGATTGTGTAAGTTGTCTCTCCAATTCCGTCTCCATCTTCATCGTTTCCTTTATAGTCATCCCAGTAATTACCTAATCTACTGGTATTTGTGCCTTCATTGTAGATATAGGTCAATTCCGGAGAGACCCAAGAATTATCAGAATCATAATCTGGATTAACATCAACATCAAAATAAATATGATTACCGTTATCTATGAAGTTATTCAAATAAATAGAATTATCACTTGACCCATAGAGATAGATTCCATTATCATTACTTGTTATGTTGTTATTTGCGACAGTATTATAACTGCTTGATTCTACGATTTCAATTCCATTCTCATTAGTTGTTATATTGTTATTAGCAACGGTATTATCATCTGCTAGGTAAAAGGATATTCCTTTTTTAGTATTATTTGTTATTTCGTTATTAGTAATGCTATTATTGTTTGCCTCGGAGCCAGTTCCTGAGATGTGGATTCCATTCTTATTGTTTGTTATTTTGTTGTTAGTAATAGTATTATCAATTCCACTGAGGAGGATTCCATTCGTAGCACAGTTTGTTATTTCGTTACCAGCAAAGGTATTATTATCACTTGATTCACCAAAGTAAACACCATTCGGAGTTTCACTATAACCAGTAATATTTTTTATGTTGTTACCAGTGAAAGAATTATCACTTGAACCTACGAGATGGACTCCATGAAAATTCTTAGACCTATAGACATAATCGCCAATATTGTCTGTTATATTGTTATCAGTGAAAACATTATTATTTCCTTGTTCTAGGTAAATCCCTCTATAATTGTCTGTTACGTTATTACTAATGAATGTATTATCGCTTGATTGCGTGAGATAGATTCCTGCTTCTCCGTACTCTAAATTATTGTTTATTATGTTGTTACTTGTAACGGTATTATTATTTGAGCTCGAGAGGTAGACTCCATACTTATTATTAGTTGTTATTTCGTTAGTTGTAACAGTATTATTAGAACTATATAGGTAGATTCCATTCCGATTATTGTTTATTGTGTTGTTGGTTATTGTGGCGTTATCCAAATTAATCTTGATCCCTGCATTATCTCTACTGCCTGATCCGGTGATATTGAGTTCTTTTACCGTGATATCGTTAGCATTGATCGTTATTGGAGACCCCGAGTTTTCTGCGTCTATTGTGGGTTTATTCTCGTAACCAATTACTTTTCTCACATCAGGGTTGTTTATATCTAAGTTCCCTTTGTAGGTTCCGTTCCCAACTATTATTATGTGGTTATCCGAGGTGGCTTCATCATTTGCTCTTTGAATAACTTCCGCTGTGTCTATGTTTCCTTCCCATGCACCTGTTATATGTCCTGTTGTATTTACAAGGTATACCTCTTGATTACCTGGTGGATTTTCTTCATATTTGGTTCCAATAACTCCATCTACTTCAACTATCTCCTCTATAGGAGTTAAATTGCTGTAATGACCGGCTTTATCTACTAATGGATATTTATCGTTCCCTTTGGTATTATCCCATACACCATCATCGTCTGCATCGCTATCTGTAAAATCATCGTAGTAATTACCTAATTTGTTGGTGTATTCTTCTCCATCGTAAGTATAGTTCATCAAATTCGAAGAACCCCAAGAACTATACCTACCAGTATAAACATGAGCTTGATAATGATTTAGGAAGTTATTCAAATAAATAGAATTAACACTTGAACTATAGAGATAGATTCCGTAATACTTATTGTTTGTTATTTCGTTACTGCTAATAGTATTATTACTTGAACTATAGAGATAGACTCCTACCTGTCCATTTTTTGTTATTGTGTTGTTGGTTATTGTGACGTTGTCTGAATTAATTTTGATTCCCGCTTCTTTACCACCTGATTTGGTTATGTTGAGTTCTTTTACTATAACATCATCAACATCAATCGTTATAGGGGTCCCACCAACTTCTGCGTCTATTGTGGGTTTGTTTTCGTAACCAATTACTTCTTTCACATTATCGTTGTTTATGTTTAGGGTTCCGTTGTAAGTTCCATCCCCAACTATTATCGTTTGATTATCGATTGTTGATTTATCTATGGCTCTCTGGATGGCTTTCGTTTTATCGCTTGCACCAGATTCTTTTTCCCAGCTGGTACTACTGGTATTATAATAATACACTCCTGTATTGTTACCTTCCCAGAGTCCGGCTATTACATCACTGTTGTTGTTGATAAGCAAGACCTGCTGGTTATCTGGTGTGTAATTACCTGGGTATGTATCGGTCCCGTAATCAGGGAGGGCTGTAACTATACCTGATAATGCCATTAAAATTGTAACAATTGATATTATCAGTATCGGTAGTTTAACTGCTTGCTTTTTATTAGACAGTTTAGAATTGTTTTTCATCAGAAATCATCTCCCTACCTGTATCAAGATTAAAATATGCCTGAATATTAAATACTCAATTAATATATTTGAGACTGTCGGAAAATCTGCTACTCACTCAGATACAACTTCCACACCCATTTAACTCTTAATCTCCTGATACCCTTATGTAGCATCAGTACAAATTTCAGTACATGAAGCAGACAAACAATTTTCCGGACGTTACTGCAGCCCTTGCAAAAAATAGATGTGAAGCCTACCTCATCGTTGCCGATTCTTCCAATGCCGATATGTATTTTGCCACCAAATTCCTTGCAGGTGACCCTTTCTGTTATATCCAGACCCGCAATGCCAGGGACATGATGTTGATATCCGATATGGAGAAGAGCAGGGCTCAGAAGGAAAGCAGGATCGAGGAGATCGTGCCTTTGAGGTTCTGCGATTATAAAAAACGCCTAAAGGAAACAGCCGACCCGGGCAGGGCCTATGGAGAATGTATCGGGCAACTGCTGCAGAATGAAGGCGTGAGACATGTGGCAGTACCCCGGGATTTCCCCGTTTATACCGCCCAGGTGCTCAAGGAGATGGGTTTTACTGTCAATCCAATCCAGAGTCCCTTAAGAAAACTGCGTGAGGTCAAGGAAAAGGGAGAGGTCAATCTTATCAGGCAGGTCCAGCAGGCCAACGAAGAGGCAATGCAGGCAGCCATTGCAGCCATCAAGACTGCCGAAATCGATGACAACAAACTCTTCCTTGATGGTCAACCCCTGACAGCGTCGAGGGTACGCAGGATTATTGAACATTGCCTGCTTGATCATGATTGTCGAGCCCACGGAACCATTGTGGCCTGTGGCAAAGGGGCAGCCGATCCGCACTGGCATGGCGAGGGACCGCTGCTGGCAAACGAACCCATTGTGATCGACATCTTCCCGCAGCATAAATTACACCACTACTGCGGTGACATGACACGTACCGTAACCAGGGGAGAAACTACAGAACAATTACAGCAGATGTACGATGCCGTGCTTGCAGCCCAGGAAACGGCTTTGGGAATGCTTAAACCCGGTGTTGCAGCAAATGATGTACATCAGGCGGTCTGTGATGTGTTCGAAGAAAAGGGATATTCCACGGATGCCGAAAAAGGTGAAGGCTACATCCACTCCACAGGTCACGGTGTAGGACTGGAAGTGCATGAAGCACCTTCAATCGGTTTAAGGGAGATACCCCTGCAGCCGGGTAATATCGTCACCATTGAACCAGGTCTCTATTATCCACAGATCGGCGGGATACGCCTGGAAGACCTGGTCCTGATAACAGAACATAGTTATGAGAACCTGAACACTTTTGAAAAGGAATTTGTACTATAACTATTATCTCCAAGGTCATAACAGGTGATGAGCATGCAGGATAAATTTCAGGAAGTTGAGGATATTCTCGATAAATATCTAACCGCCGGTAAGATTTTGTCACAGGTACGTGGAGAAGCCGCGGATAAGATCAGGGTAGGAGCAAAGCTGCTGGATGTAGCCGAGTTTGTGGAACAACGTACAATGGAACTTGGAGGTAAACCCGCTTTCCCCTGCAATCTTTCACGTAATGACGAAGCCGCCCATGCAACCCCGACGGCAGGAGACACAACCGTTTTTGGAAAGGACATAGTCAAACTGGATATGGGAGTACATGTGGATGGCTATATTGCCGATGCCGCCCTGACCGTTGACCTTTCAGGAAATAAGGATCTGGTAGATGCTTCCAGACAGGCACTGGAGGCAGCCATAGATACTGTAAAGGGGGGTGTGAATACTGCAGAGATCGGAGCGGTTATCGAGGATACAATCCGTGACAAGGGATTCAAACCTGTTGCAAACCTCACCGGCCACGGCCTTGCACGTTATCAGGCACATACCCCGCCAAGTATTCCCAACCGTCATATCGGAGAGGGAATGGAACTTCAGGCAGGAGACATCATAGCCATCGAGCCTTTTGCCACAGACGGTGCGGGCAAGATCTCAGATGGCAGTTTCACGGAAATTTACCAGTTCATACAGAAAAAGCCGATACGTATGCCTGCAGCCCGCAAACTTCTCAAGGAACTGAAAGAATACAGCACCCTTCCCTTTGCCAAAAGATGGCTGACCTCTCCCAAAATAGACCTTGCCCTGATGCAACTTGAAAAGGCTGAAATAATTACTTCCTTCCCTGTACTGAAAGAAGTGGGTGGAGGAATGGTATCCCAGGCAGAGCACACTTTGATTGTAACCGAAGACGGGTGCGAGATCACTACTCGTTGAGGTGTCGGTTTTGCGTAAACTGGTGGTTGCAATACATATCCTGCTTGTACTATTCATCCTGATCATGCCCGCATCCGGCCAGATGACCTGGAGCAATCACATAATACTCAAAAACGACATCATGGAATGGAATTACAACGAAACTTACAGAAATTCCTCCGCCATTCTTTATAGAGATTATATCGACTCGCAATTGGGAGACGACAGCGGGCTTGTAAACGCCTGGGAAGTATTGAAAATGGATGTCAAAGTACGCAATTACCTCAAAGGAGAACTGGAAGAGGAGATGGATGTACAGATCAATGGTTCCTCCGAGAATATCCAGGTGACCGATATCGCAGCACAGCTGGATTTTGAAACACTGGGTGATATCAACAAGACGGACAGGATAGAAAACCGTTACAGTGTTCACTACATTTTTGATACTCCAGTACTCGATTCCGGGACAAACTTTACTTTCATGGGACAGAATCACTCTGAAGTAGTGATCGAAATTCCTGAGACTGTGAATATTAACTCTACAGCAGGAATGGAGAATGTTACTGTTTCAGAAGGAGAAAATACTACTTTTGTGAGGGGCAGTATCGGGAATACATCATATTTTTCCCTTTATATTGAATAATATGTACAAAAAGTAAAAGGGGCATGAATCAGGTCATGCCGCCATTTTCAAATTACTTATTATTGCCTTTCTTTATTGCTTTCTGTATACGTACACAGTCCTGACCCATTATCGGCAGGTCATCGACAGTCATTCCGGTTACAGTAAGATTAAGAGTTTGCCCTGCATAATTTTCAAGGCCTGCAGTTCCAACCAGTTCCTGTGTCTTGAACTTCATGGTGAGATCAGTAATACCATCAGGTTGATTCTCGATACAGCATGGGTCATCATCCGCCGGGAAGTAGGGGCAGGTTACATCCTCATAACTCCAGCGCAGAGGTGAAACACCTATCAAGTTACCATCTTCATCCATTATACCAATCTCGACAGTAGCAGGATCGATTTGTGTCACATCAAAATCCTCACTTCCGGCAATGGCAATTGGAATTATCCCCTTACTGTCCACATTGATCGGATTGGGGCAGGAGGATGGTTTGACATCAAGACTAACATCTATTACCCTTATAGGTGTGGTTTTTTCCAATGTCAGAAGGGCCCACTCTGTTGAAAGAATAGGTTTACTTCCGTAATCCCAAGGATCTGAAGGCCAGGATCCATCTGGATTTTGTGTATCCACAATTACATCCGAGAAATTATCAAACCAGCCAACCTCAGAACCATCCACTTCCAGGGTTTCAATTCCATTGTATTCCAGACCTTTCATTATTGCATACATTGCCTGATAGTGATTAGGTTTCCATCCCACATCATCTATAGAACCTGTTCCAACATCGTTCCAGTGACGTTCAAGGTAGTCGACAGCATCCTGCATTCTCTGAGAATCAGTATCATCACCTACAAAACCCATTTCAAAAATCAGGTTGCCTGTCTTGAGAGAATTGACCCACTGCCAGCTTGCTGTATACCAAGAACCTCCATCATCAGCATCACCATTGACCGGATCCTGAATTGTGTTTATCCAATCATTCAATCCAACCCTGACATCACCCACATCAGCTCCCGCATCTTCT
The DNA here is from genome assembly GCF_000025865.1 of Methanohalophilus mahii DSM 5219. Classification (NCBI taxonomy): domain Archaea; kingdom Methanobacteriati; phylum Methanobacteriota; class Methanomicrobia; order Methanosarcinales; family Methanosarcinaceae; genus Methanohalophilus; species Methanohalophilus mahii. Next base: position 31,843 of record NC_014002.1, on the reverse strand, counting down.
GCGTAAGCCAGACCAAGTACCACGTATCCTGTATTGGAGTTGTCACTTGGTTCCTGAACACCAGTATACCTCCAACCACCATCAGGATTCTGAGTAAATATGAACCAGTCAGTCATATCCTGAACTTTTTCCTCATAAGTAGAATTATGAAGATTGGCAAATGCCATCAGGGCAATAGCTGTATTATATGATTGATGCATTCCCCATGAACTTGAAAACTTAATTGATTCATTGTTCCCATTCTTATCTGCCGGGTCCCCAGTTATATCCACAATCTGCATCTGGCTTTCCATATAAGCCACACCGTCAGTAACATTATCTGAATATTCATATTCGGGATCAAACGGACTCTCATACCCCAGTTCCTTTGCCCTATCGGTAAGTTTCAAAACTGCAAAACCGGTATGTGCAACCTTTTCATCTATACCCCATGAACCGTCAGGATTCTGTTGCTCTGCAAGCCATGCCACTCCCGCAGTAATGGAATCGTTTATCTCTTCTTCAGTTGCAGCCATTCCACTCGGTATGGAAACCAGCAGGGCTAACAACATAGCAAAAGCTATCACTATTTTTAATTCTTTAATATTTATTCCCCCTTTATCTTAATATTACATGGATTTCGCATCCGTAATAATACAAAATTACACAATGTACATTTTGTCCACGGTGTACTAAATCCCCATCAATATTAAGCCTTGAACTTATATATAGAAACAAGAAACAATACTCAGCTAGATGAATTTCATACACCATTGCAATAATGGATGTTTTTTGTCAAATTAATTAATTAATTGTGGAGCAGAGCTTCTAAATACCATCTTTCCTTTTCTTCTACTTTAAGATAGTCAGGACATAATTTACTTCAAATTTGAAGATAATCCATCCAACTTCAATTTAACCGGGTGAGCAAAATGATAATAGAACAGATCAAAATGGAAAATGGTACAGCACAGGGTCTCAAATGGGAACTGGAAAATGCTTCCCTGCTAATGATCAAAGCCGACATGGGTTACGTGATGTGTGGCTATCTCAATATGGAAACCGCAGACAAACTGGGGGATATAGCTGCTGTGGTCAGCGGCGTGGACAGTTTTGAGGACGTACTGCAGGCATCACTGAAATCCGTGAGCATGAAAGCCCTTGATATCGGAATTGAGGAAGGGATGACCGGTAGGCAGGCTCTTGAAAAGATGTTCTGATATGCGCTACGCTTTTGAACTTTCCGGAGACCATGAAGCAATTGCTGCAGACGAGGCTCTGGCCTGTCTGGCTACCGAAGGTCTCAAGCCACTATACACGCAGCATTATGACCATTGCCTTGTGGTGGAACTTGAAGAGCCGGATGCCGAAAGTAGATTGGAAAAAATTGCCGGAAAACTGGCCATGTGCCATCATATCCTGCGGGTTGCTTTCATCTGTAACAATGAACCCGAAACCATTATTTCAAGTGCAGAAAACTGCGACATAAAACCTCATATTTCTGCAGGCCAGACCTTTGTAGTACGAGCTCGTAAAGTCAACCACCATACCAGCGTGGAAGGGGCCTATCTGGAACAGAGAGTAGGAGGAACTGTTTTCAGGAAGGGATACAGGGCCAATCTCAACCAACCCGATGTTACCCTGCGGCTTATACTGACCGAAAAATGCGTATGTGGCTCTGTCATTGCATCCATAGATCGCAAGGCCTTCCATGCACGTGCACCCCACAAGAAACCCTTTTTCTATCCAGGAGTACTCATGCCCATTACAGCCCGGGCTCTGGTAAATCTTGCAGGAGTAAACAAGGATACCAGACTGCTGGATACGTTCTGCGGTACTGCCGGCATACTTGTGGAAGCGGCCATGCTGGGTTCAAGAGTAATCGGCCTGGAAGCACGCAATGAGATCATACAGGGAGCAAAATTGAATCTGGAATATTTCGGCGGGGATTATAACCTGCTGCAGGGCGACGCCTGCAAACTGCCCCTCAAAAAAGGCTGTATTGATTCAGTGATCACCGATCCTCCTTATGGCAGATCCGCCATGATCAAGGCAGAATCCATCCGGCATTTATACGAAGAATCCTTCGGAGAAATGTACAGGGTTCTCAAACCCGGCAGTAAAGCAGTGATAGTGTCGGAGATGGAAATTAACAAAATCGCGCTTGATGCGGGATTTACCATATTGAAACAGTACAGCCAGAGAATACACAGAAGCCTGACCCGCAATATTACAATTTTGCAAAAAAATAATCAGTAAAATGTCTTTTTTATTAGATGCCAGTATGCTGCAAGTTCCAGGTCATACTTTTGGCGTTGCGGATATTTATTTTCCACAAGACCCCAGAATCTCTTATTGTGCTTAAACTCGATTAGATGCAAAAGCTCGTGATAAACGATATATTCTATCAGATTATCCGGCAGATAAATCATATGCCGGTTAAAAACAAGTTTTTTGTTACTGCTGCAGCTGGCCCATTTCCTCTTCATTTTCCTGAAAGTTAAATCCCTGACCTCAACTTCCAGTTCACGTTGCAGCCTTTGTACAATACTTTCCACCAAACTATGAAAGTGAGGCTCAGCGAGTTTTTTCTCCAATCTTTTTTCCCCGGCTAGAGCAATCACTCGCTGCAAATGCAGATGTTTGTCGTAAATCCAGTCTGTATTTTTCTCGATAAAAGCTGCAGCATTACCATATCCCTTAGGAACTATTACCCGCAACATTCCGTCCTTGAACTCCAGCCTCGCGTATTTGACGGGACGGTGGACTATATCATAATCTATTACAGCATCCCTGATACGTAACTGCATCATTCAGCCTTTGGTTCTTTGGGCAAAAACTGGTCCATTACCTCGGCTAACACCTGATGATAAACAAGATATTCTTCTATTCTTTCACGAGAGCGACGCATGGAGTAACCGTCATCAACCCATTGGACCGAATCTCCATAATTCACATTTGTCAGGATAAGCCCATAGGGTTTTGCTGGTTTGATACCCTCCTCATAGGAAGCAGGGTCCAGCATGTTTTCCAGCCAGTCCAGATCTCTGGCACCACTGCCCACAAGCAACAGGACAGTTACAATCTTACGAATCATTTTCCACAGGAAACTGTTGGCCGTGATATCGATCCTGAGCAGGTTGCCGGCAAGTCTCACATCGATCTTTTCGATTCTGCGAATAGTACTGCGCCCGGTATCCCTGAAGCAAAAATTAGCAAAATCGTGACTGCCTTCAAGGATGCTGCAAGCGGCTCTTAGTTTTGAAATGTCAGCATCCATTGAAGGTGTTATGTAGCGATAGGTACGATTTATGGCATACCTTCTGGGATGAAAATCACTGTCAACTTCAGCACGGGACCACGCCCATATATCCCCGGGTAATTTGGAATTGATCACCCTGGGAATGGCAAGTTTGGGTTTATCAGTATCAAAAGCCACCACCTGCCCCATAGCATGCACCCCGGTATCCGTACGCCCGGAACTTACAAACCTGGCAGAGGAAGGATCCTCGATAATCTCAAGGGACTGAAGGGCTTCAAAAATTTTCCCTTCTATGGTGGATACTCCGGGCTGCACCTGAGAACCACGATATGAAGAGCCAATATAAGCGATTTTGAGAGCGACTCTCATACAGGATCACTTGTGCTCAATTATACCTTTTTCCTATTATAAATTTCCCACAAAGCAAGTACTGCTATTATAAACAGACATCCGAAGAAGAACCATACGCCTATATGAGACAGGAAATCCGCAGGTATCAGACTGCTGGCCTCTCCTGCACCTGCAGATTCACCGGCTGCCCTGGCAGCTTCTGTAGTCGCGTTTGCAGGAGCTTCGGCAGCAAAAAGGGTTGTATCGTTGCTGGCATTGCTATCCGGCATCTCAGACATCACCGCAGGGGTAGCTGGTGGCATGGTCTGTCCCAGAGGTTCAAAATTCCTGAGATATTCAATACCCAATGCTGCAAAAAGGGCCGCTCCTGCCATTGCCACGTATTTGCGCAGCATGCCGAGGATACTGGATCGATCGGTTTTGTTGCTACCCGGAATTACCACGATCATTTTTTGCATGGGTTCGTATATCTTGATCTCCCTGCCCTTGCGACTCCATTTGGTCTCCTTTACCTGTATGAGCTCGCATTCCAACAAGCCATCCAGATTGTACTTGATAGTGGTAAGAGGCATATCAAGCTCTTCGGCTATCGAAGTTGCAGACATGGGTTGTTTTGCGAGCAGTTCCAGGATCTTCAGGGATTTCTCATTGGAAAGGGTCTGGGTGATTTTACGTGAATCTTCGTTTAAAGGTAAAACCAATACTTTTTCCGTATTGTCATCGTTTTCCATACAGAGGAGTATCAATTAATGAAGTAATAAATTTAGTGTAATGTGCGAACTGTTCCGTAACAATCCGTAAATTTAAATATCACTTCCAACAATGTAACGTAACTTTTAAGGCGATATCATGATCACGAAAAAGCAAATTTCCGACATCCTGAAAGACTACAATGCCGATGACCTGGCGATTGCCACGGTATGTTCTCATTCTAGCCTCCAGATATTCCATGGAGCTAGGAAAGAGGGTTTAAAAACAATCGGAATTTGCATAGGTGAACCTCCCCGTTTTTATAATGCCTATCCTCTGGCCAAACCCGATGAGTTCATTTCCGTTGACAGTTACAAGGATATCCCCAATATCGCCCCCCTTTTGAGACAGAAAAACGCCATAATAATACCACATGGTTCCTTTGTGGAATATATGGGTGCCGATAAATTCCTTGATCTTGAAGTACCTACCTTTGGCAACCGTGCCGTACTTAATTGGGAATCAGACCGTACAAAAGAGAGAGAGTGGCTGGAAGGAGCAGGAATCCACATGCCCCGGCTTGTTGAACCCGAGGACATTCACGGTCCTGTAATGGTCAAATATCACGGTGCCAAAGGAGGACGTGGTTTCTTCATTGCCAAGAACTATGAGGAATTCCTGGAAAATATAGATGAAAGTGAGAAGTACACCGTGCAGGAGTTCATTGTAGGCACACGCTATTATCTACACTATTTCTATTCCCCTCTCAAGCAAGAAGGATACAGGCTCAGTAACGGAACTCTTGAAATGCTGAGTATGGACCGGCGTGTCGAATCCAATGCCGATGAGATCTTCCGTCTGGGTTCTCCTAAAGAACTCGAAGAATCAAACGTGCAGCCTACCTATGTTGTTACTGGCAATATCCCCCTGGTAGCCAGGGAATCCCTGATGCCCAAGATTTTTTCCCTCGGAGAACAGGTTGTAGAGGAATCCCTCAAACTGTTTGGTGGCATGATCGGGTCCTTCTGTCTGGAAACGGTTTTTACAGACCAGCTTGAGATCAAGGTCTTCGAGATTTCAGCCAGGATAGTAGCAGGGACCAATATATACACCAATGGTTCCCCATACTCCGATTTCATAGAGGAAGGACTATCCACAGGCAAACGTATTTCCCAGGAAGTCAAACTTGCAGCAGAGCAGGAAAAGCTGGAAGTAATCCTTTCCTGAAAAACCAGGAAGACAATAATCCAGTATCTCTTTTTTCTTTAATCTTTTAAAATTAATTATTACGAATCGCGAGACGGAGATTTAAAAAAAAGGCCAAAAAGAGGGGTTGTTGAGGAATACTCGATGGTGGGGGATGAGTTTTGGAGGATCAGTACTGCAATACTCAATTGGGGGAGTTTGGGGGTATTTTCGCAGTATTCCTCAACGAGCCTCACATTAAATCTATAATATATATAGTTTCTTATTTTCCCTTATGTTTTTGAATGTCCAAAGATGGCAACTGCTGCATATACAATCAGAGGGTTGACTTTCAATTATTGAGTATTAACGAATTATTTACAAGACCCATATTTTTCTCAACTTTCTGCAGGGTTGTTTCGTTTGTAAAATTAAGGGTGGCTGCATTTTCTTCCAGAAAGGTACCCAGACTGCAGGATTGATTGAGAATTTGACTGTACCTGTCAGTCACAGGTTGCAGGCTGGGAGATGGATTGAAGGATTGCATTGTCCCTTTGGCTTTACTGCAGTGACTGGTAAGATTCCCGGCAGCCTTTTCGAGTGTGGCCACGTCACGGTCTTCAAGAGCCTGTTTGATATCGACATAATCGGAATGGATGATATCGATCGAAGCCTTCATCCATTTCAGGTACTCAACATCTTCCTTGCTCTGAGTAACGGTTTCATTAACATCTTTTACCGTATCCCCTATATCAGAACACCCTGAACTAAACAGTATTAAGATCAATAACAAAAAAAGCAGGCCTCTCCTCTGCAAGAACTTTCCTCCTGCAAAGGAGAGGTGTGAAATACTGATATACTTTACGTATTATAATCAGGCAGATGTGTAAACCTTTACGTTTGCAGGACTTTTGGTTATATTGCCCTTTTTCACGCCGATCAGGGTATCGATCCCTTTATTGGATGCTATGTCCAGTATACGCTGGGTAACAACACCATCAAACACTACACTTTTCACATTATCTTCTGAATTCTTCAGCGTATTCACAAGATCACGTACAGGTGTTTCATTGACAACCTTATCATCCTGATCAAGCAGGCGTGCCCCAAGAGTACCTGCAAGAGATTCCGAATGAGAACTTAAACGTTTCAGAACAGGATGTTGCGATGTTGCAGGTTTTGTACTGGAAGGTTTGGGCTTTTCTTTTTTGATAGGTGGCTCGGCAATCTTTTTCATTTTGGCAGCGGGATTCCTGGCACGATCAGGTTTGACCCTTTTCTCACGTTTTGGAACCCTGGCAATACGACCACCCTTTTTCGGACCTGAAGAGCTGGGTGTTGTGGTTTTTTCAGCTGGTTTATCGATAGAATAGGCTTCCATGGCCTGTTCTACCGGTACTTTCTGGCGAAGGGCACGTATGATTTCCCGTTGTACAAGGTCTTCAACAGTTTTACCATCGGGGGCACGTGCCACATAATCGATATCTGCTACCTGCAGCAGTTCCTTGATAATGAGTTTGCCTCCCCTGTCACCATCGGTAAATGCTGTTACGGTCTTTTTCCGGGTAAGTTCTGCAACCTCAGGAGGTACATTGGTACCACCCACACAGATAGCATTCTTAATACCATAACGCAGCAGGTTCAGGACATCGGCACGTCCTTCTACCACTACAATGGCATCAGAATCAAGAACATTGGGACCGCAGGGGATATTCTTATTCTTGCCAAAGAACTGCATCTCTTCGACACGCACGGATTGACGTACTTCGTCAGCGATTTCCTGGGATTCGGGCAGGTTGGCATCGAACATACCTGTGAGAATGAACTTGGCCCTTTCAACTATGTGTTTGCGTTTGGTCGCACGAACATCCTCTATATTGCTAACCTCAATATTCGCAGAACAGGGACCTACCCTGTCAATGGTCTCCAGGGACGCTGCGAGGATTGATGTCTCGATCCTGTCCAGACTGGAAGGAATGTGTATGTTGCCCTTGGTCTTTCCACCCTTGGTGCTTACAATGACCTCGATCCTGCCGATCCTGCCGGTCTTCTGGAGATCACGCAGATCAAGATCTGACCCCAGCAAACCTTCGGTCTGTCCGAAGATAGCTCCTACTATATCAGGGCGTTCTATCACCCCGTCAGCATTGATTTTTGAATGAATGATATATTTTGTTGTATCAGTACTTTGCATTGTTGATTCACTCCTTATTCTTAGAGAATGCATTAAAATCGCGATCAAAACAAAGTAAAACAGAATCAATATTTCCAGAAGTCACCACATCAAGCCCGGATATTGCCGGCTCTATGTTTTTGTCCCCCACGGACAAATGTTGTACCAGCAGTCCGAATGAGCACATAAGACTGCGAACTAACTTGTTAAAGTTCAATTTTGCTTGTGTAATTGGATCTTTCCTGAACTATCCAATAATATATAACCGACCCTATCGGAAATATATGCTTCTATGAGTGATGAAATCTGATAATGCTTCCGTTTTATTGATCTATGGCCGCCCATCTTGGCAGCCAATCGTAATGATCCAAATTTATCTGCATTGGCTGATGATTCATTAGATTATAACACCTAATGAAATTTGATAATCTTAATAATGATCATATATCTTTAATGACCAATTCTAGTTGGATTTTGTCCTTTAAGAACTTTATGGTACTTACCAAAGGAACAAAAAAGCAGAGTTAAAAAAGTGTATATACCTCCAGTGGAAATATAGGGGTCTGCTGCTAATCCTTTCCGTATATCTAGAATAACTCAGTCGTCTGCAATTTCTATATATTCTGGTAAAATTTCTTTGCTGAGTACTATTTCCTCATTGGCACAGAGGAATTCATATCCATCTTTTGCAGCACTGGCTGCATCTATCTCGAGAATCACGGGATTATCGGTATGCACCGACGCCGCCTGTCTTGCGCGCTGGCTGGAATTACTCAGATGAATATAGGTCTGCCTGTAAGGTTTGATACCGTTTTCCAGAAGCATATCAACCTCTTCCTGACTGACACCATAATAGAGTACATCAGAATCATACAGGGGGTAATCAAGGTCCACATCTATAGAATGCCCATAACGGGCACGTATGAAAGAGTTATCAATTTCATATCTCTGTTTGGGATCAGATTCCACAAGGGAAACCAGACGCATCTTGCCTGCCCACTTATACCGTTTTTTCATTGCCTCACAAAAAGCATCAAGCTCGATCCAGCCCTGAGCATCCATATCCAGCCCTACATCATCCGGAAAATGCCTGAGGACACCGGAAACGAAACGTCCCAGCCTCATCTCATGCTCATCATCGAGCATAAATTTACCTCTTTCCCCGCACTTGAGGCATTCCTCACCACGGAAATAGCCGTGTTCTTCACACTTTCGGATCATGATATCACGATAGGGATGGAACTTATGGTTAATTATATTATCGGAATGACCGGTTTCGTCAGGTTTATCACATTCGTCCTGCAATGAAGACTAACTATTCATTATTATCAAAGATTACAGGTGTGCTGATGGACGATATCGATACAGTATATGAAAAACTGGAAGGCATAATTTCCAGGGAAGAATTTGAAGCAAAGGTAGAGGAGAAAATAGAGGAGATGCATAACCTCTGTGATGTCCAGACAGCCGCCCTGCTGGTAGCACATAACCTCGGTGCTACGGATGCGGGCGTTGAAACAACTAAGATTGCGGATATAAATGAGTCATCATCCAATGTGAATTTCACTGGAAAGGCTGTTTCTATTTTTGAACCAAAGGAATTCAGCCGTGACGATGGCACCACAGGCAGGGTTGGAAATATTATAGTAGCGGATGAAACAGGTTCGATCAGGGTAACACTATGGGATGATCTTGCAGACCTCTTAAAAACTGGTGATATCAGTACTGGTAAGAGCTACAATATCAGTGGTTACGCCAAAGAAGGTTACTCAGGAATTGAAGTTAATATCGGCAGGGGAGGCGGCATCTCTGAAAGTGAGGAAAATGTCAAAGCAAATATTAACCTCTCCGGTATATCGGACATAAAGGACGGGGATTCTGATGTAAATGTCGTTGGAATGGTTCTGGATGTATCGGATGTTCGCACTTTCCAGAAACGTGATGGTTCTCAAGGACGGGTACGCAACATTACAATCGGGGATGAAACCGGCAAGATCCGGATTACCCTGTGGGACGGGCGTACCGAACTTGCAGATAAACTTGAAAACGGGGATAGCGTGGAAATAATCAATGGCTATGCCCGGCTTAACAACTACAGCCAGGAAGTAGAGATACAGGTGGGCAACCACAGCAGTCTGCGCAAAACCGACAGGGAAGTGGAATTTGAAGAAGATTATACCCCGATTGCCGACATAATCCCGGGCCAGCCTTACTCTATCAAAGGAGCAGTATCCGGTATGGGAGACCTCAAGGAATTTACCCGCAGCAATGGAAGTGAAGGCAAGGTTTCCAATATATATGTCTCCGATGAAACGGGCAGGATCAGGATTGCGCTCTGGGATGAAAAGGCCGAACTTGTCGACAAAGTAGATATCGATACCCCGATCAAGATCATCGACGCTTTTGCTAAATCCGGTTTCAATGAAGAAGTGGAGCTCAACGCAGGAGGACGAAGTAAAGTGGTAGTTGACTGAAAAAGTGAATTTTGTCTTCCAATTTTTCACGGTTTAAGACCGTGGCCTTTTTTACTTTACTCCTGTAGATTGTTATACGACAGATATTAATACATTCATTATAAAATACCACTTATAATATATCAGGGCAGTTATAATGGATCGTTTGAACAAAAATAAAGCTCTTGATTTTGAAAATGCATTGCTTGAATTTGATCGCGTGCATGCTGAACAAATACTTGAAGATGCCCTGTCAGAAAATAATACTTTTCAGGTAATCGATGAAATTGTGTCTCCTGCCCTTACAAGAATCGGAACCGCCTGGGATACAGGGGAAATTGCCCTTTCCCAGAATTATATGGCAGGCAAGATTGCAGAACAACTTATGGACGAAATTCTGCCTGCTGAAAGTCCTGAAAGAATTGCTTATCCCAAAATAGCCATAACTACACTTGGCGATTATCACATGCTGGGTAAAAAGGTTGTTACTTCAATGCTGCGAACAACAGGACATTCAATTAAAGAATACGATAGCATGAATCTCGATCAGCTCGTTGAGAAACTCAATGAGGATGGTATCGATCTGCTCCTCACATCAACCCTGATGCTTAACATTGCTCTGAAGATCAGGGAATTAAAAAAACATATGGATAAAAAGGGGTTGAAAACGAAGGTAATTGCCGGAGGTGCTCCTTTTTTGTTTGATGATATGTTGTACAGGGAAGTCGGGGCGGATTACATGGCAAGGACTTCCTCTGATGTATACAAATTGATTGACCAATATAAAGAGGAGGTACACAAATGAAAGACGCAATGACACCTATGGAACGTGTACTTACAACTCTAGGTCACGAAGAACCTGACAGGGTTCCTTATTTCCTTCTGCTAACGGGCCATGGTGCACAGTTATTGAATATGCATCCAAAGGAATATTTTTCAAATGGAGAAAACGTTGCCCAGGCACAACTTAAAATGCAGGAAACATACGGCCATGACTGCTTCTATCCTTTCTTTTATGCATCCCTGGAAACCCAGGCCTGGGGTGGTTCAACCGTATTCTATGATGATGGTCCACCCAATGCAGGCAAACCCATAATCGAATCATTCGAACAAATCGATGAGCTGGAAGTGCCGGATGTAATGGGACACAAGGGATTTGATGAGGTACGTAAGGCCATCAATATTCTCTACAGTCAAAAGGGTGAAGAGATCCCCATTATCGCAGTTGTGATGTCCCCGTTTTCGTTACCTGTCATGCAAATGGGATTTGACAGGTATTTTGACCTGATGTACGAGGACAGGAAAAAGTTCTGGACATTAATGGATTTGAACAAACAATTCTGTACAGAATGGGCCAACTCACAGCTTGAAGCCGGTGCTACGGCAATTTGTTATTTTGACCCGGTATCATCCCCTACCATAGTGCCCAGGGAAACGTTCCTCGAGACAGGATATAAGGTTGCAAAAGATACAATCGGCGATATCAATGGTGCCGTGGCCACACATCTGGCTTCCGGACGCAGTATACCAATCATTGAAGACCTTCAGGATACAGGGGCTGCTGCTCTGGGAGTAAGTGCCATGGAGGACCTGACTGAGCTAAAGGACAGGTGCAGGGGAAAAATATCTCTGCTGGGCAATCTCAATGCTATTGAAATGAGGCACTGGACAGCAGGACAGGCAGAAAATAAAGTAAGGCAAGCCATCGAAAAAGCAGGACCTGGAGGCGGATATATTCTTTCGGACAATCATGGGGAAATGGTATGGGATGTCTCTCATGAGACCCTGCTAAACATAGCAAACGCTGTGAAAAAATATGGTAATTACCCCTTGCAAAAATAACAGATCATTATGGAATCTAAACCCCCTATAATATTGCTTTCAAATGACCTCTATTACCATGGTACAGGACTCACTTCCAATAAAGAGAGATTAAAGGACGCATCCATACTCAATATACAGGATTTTGAAAATCGGGACCCTGAATCACAGCAAGAGGTGCTAGAAAGCCATGGTACTCTGTATATAATCACATCTGCCAATGAAGGATCTTTACCTCAGGTGCTGAACACATGTGATAATGAAATATATCGCATAAAGGCTGAAGAATGTCGGGACACCGAAAAATACGCTTGTCCGTATATCCTTAATGCAAAGCTTATGGAATTACTACTTGAGCAAAGGGAAGCAGAAATTCGCAAGCTCAACGAGCAAATGTCCTCTTACTTGATAGCAATGGATTCAATTTATACTCTCTCCTCATATGATCGCAAGGAGGACATTATAAATCATACAAAAGAATTCTTTGCAATGATGTGCCTGCCCGAAAACCTGTGTTATTTTGAGGCACATAACACAAAGGCACAAAGTGGCATACATCTTACTGATTTCCAGAAAAAGGATATTGTAGCTTTTCTTAAGAGCAATAAATATTACAAAATAGCCCCTTCGGAAAAGAGTTTCTGTTTCAGGTTAACTTTACAGGACGGGGATGAAGGGATATTTGTTCTGGAAAATATAGCCTATCAGAGTCGTTTACATGAATTCTTGAATTTAACTTTGAGCATTCGCAGCGTACTTACAGTGGTACTGGAGAATATTTCCAAGCAGAATGAACTGGAAAAGTCACATAATTTACTTGCCGATGCAAACGATATGCTGAAAGTAATTAACAAGATTTTGCGGCATGACCTGGCTAATAATCTGGGTGCCATAAAAATGTCCCTGGAGATGAATGAAACCAGGCCCAATCCAAAATATATCCAAATCTCCAAAAAAGCTGTTGACCGCAGTTTTCAAAAAATCAATGATATGAAAGGGCTTGAAAACCTCATCGGTACCGGAAAAGACCTTGACTGTTATGAAGTGAAGGAAATTATAGAAAAAACTGCAGGTACAGATATTGAAATGGATATTTCCATTGAGGGCCAATGCAAGGTTCTGGCGGATAATGCATTATCCTCTGTTTTTGAAAATATAATAAAAAATGCAATTGCTCATGGTAAAGCCAATAAAATGAGGATTAAAATGGAACCTTCCGGCAAGTATTGTCACATTTCTATAGTGGATAACGGCACAGGGATCCCCGATGAAATAAAGCCAAAAATCTTCAAGGAAGGATTTACCGAAGGCGGAGATAGCAATTCTGGATTGGGTCTGTATATCTCAAAAAAGGTTATAGAAAGATATGGAGGCCAAATTGAAGTAAAGGACAATACACCACATGGAGCAAAATTCGTCCTCGATATACCCTCTACAAAGTGATTTTTGCCTGCATCAAAGGCCTATAAATAATATTTGGCAACATTCTCCTTCATGCATATTTATTTTCATATTTAACACTCCAACATATTCCAGATGAATTTCTTTCGAATGCAAAATGAACATCTATATAAGGCATAAACAGAAATATTCTATATAGGAGTGTGATCCAATGGTCGTGCAGGAGCATAACAGCGAAGACTCATCTTATGGGGGAATCGAGAGTCAAATACCCGTTGGGGACCTTATGTCCCGCAATGTTGTGAGCTTAGATGCTACCTGCAACGTTTTTGAGGTTGCCAGGGAAATGATGGCAAAAGGCACCGGCAGCGTCATAATAAGCAGGGAAAGTAAACCCATTGGCATAATCACAGAGCGTGATATTGTCGGCAAGGTGGTAAAGCAGGACCTAACACCCAGCTCTGTCCCGGCAACAGAGACCATGTCATCTCCTATTATAATGGTAGAGGCTTCTACTAACGTTATAGAAGCATCCAGGCTGATGGTAAAGTCGAATATACGTAGACTTGCAGTCAATAAGGGGGAAGATATTGTTGGTATTATTACAGATAGGGACATCCTTACAATTTCTCCGGGTCTTAACACTATTTTAGAGAACCTCATTGAAATGAACCGGGAAACAGGGATTCCTGAAGAGAGCTATCTGGAAAGAGGAATCTGCCAGCGTTGTGGTTCGTATGTGGATGAACTCACAAGCGTAAACGGGCTGGCTCTCTGTGAAGACTGCAGGGAAGAAGAAGGATACTACGACTAAAAAACCATCAAACCAACGCCGCAAATAAAGGGGGATTTTTGCACGCAGATAAATGAAACTATGTCAGGGGACGCAGTGTATCTGCACGAAAGTGACACTGTGACCCATGCTCGCCAGTTGATGAGAGATCATTTTCTAAGGGGAATTCCTGTTGTGAACGACAATGGGAAGGTTTCGGGAATGATCACTGATAAGGATATTTTGAAAGTGGCATCCACAAAATCAAATGTCACTGTTGCCGGTTTTGTAAACTCGGTCCCACAGATAACACCCGAGACTGATATTTACAAGGCCGCTTCCTTGCTACTGGAAGCAAAACTTGAAAGATGTCCTGTAGTTAAAAGTTCCATTGAACAAAACCTGGTAGGAATTGTAAGCAATACCGATCTTCTTGGCAAAATGGTGAATAGGGATTTATCAAAACCTGTCAGGGAGATCATGACCTCTCCGCCCACCACATGCAAACCAACAGATAACATCGGGGAAATCTGGTCTGCCATGCTTGAAAATGATTATACAGGCCTGCCGGTGGTCTCAAAGAAAGGTAAACTGATGGGCATGATTACCAGGAGAGACCTGATAAAATCAGGGTTTGCACGTATCGGTGTAAGGGAAAAAGACGGCAGCACTCACAACCAGCCAGTTGAGAAAGTAATGTCAACCCCTGCCTACAGCATCAAACAGGATACATCCGTGAAAGAATGTACCGAAAAGGTCCTGCATTATGATGTCGGCAGATTAACAGTGGATGTGGAAGACAAACCCGTAGGCATTGTGGACAGAAGTGACCTGCTCAGGGCCTATACCGAATAAGTAGGCTTTGTAGTGATGATACAACACATTATACCGGGTGGTATAGGTGAATTCAAAGGATAAAACACGTACTCAAAAAGAGGATAAAATGAGTTCCAGACAAAAAAATACCGGTAACCCAGGAGGGACAGATATCAGCAAGGATCCAAAGGCCTACAGCATGGAGAGTATAATGGACAGGGGAAATGTTAATTTCAAGGCTCGTATAGCCGAACATGAGGGAAGTATGATGGCTGTTGCAACAAAAGATGTTATTTCCGCAAACCCCACTACTCCCATAATAGATGTCATTAAAAAAATGAGCAAGATGCATTTCAAGCATATGCCTATTGTCAATGCAGGGACATCAAAACTTGAAGGTATAATCACTTCAGTGGATATAATGGACCTACTGGGTGGAGGAGAAAGAAGCCTTTTCGTGGAGAAAAAATTCAAAGGTAACCTGCTTTCAGCTATAAATGCACAGGTGCGCTACATAATGGAACATGAAGTCCACAGTCTGCGCAACGATGCACATATTGAAAAGGCCTTCGAGTTGATGATAGACAAACAGATCGGCTGCATCCCTGTAGTGGACAATGATGGTCATCTGGAAGCAATCTGCACAGAAAGGGATTTCCTTACCTTTATAAGAGGAGTACTGACCGGGAAAAAGGTCGAAAAATGGCAGACCAGAAATGTCAAAACTGCGGATGCAGCAACTTCAATCTGGGATGTTGCCAGGACAATGATTGAGAATAAGTTCAAAAGAGTTCCTATTGTCAGGGATAATATACTTGTGGGAGTTGTTACATCTTCCGACATTCTCAGTTATCTGGGAACCGGGGAAGCTTTTGAAAAACTCACCACGGGTAACGTCCATGAGGCTTTCGACAGCCCGATTAGCTCTCTCTTGCATAATGATCTTATTTGGACAATACCGGATGCTGATCTCGGGGAAGCAGCAGAAATTATGCTTGAAAAAAGCATAGGATGTCTTCCTATAATAAAAGATGGTAATCTGGAGGGAATCCTGACAGAAAGGGATATCCTGCTTGCACTGGCAGACAAACAATAAAATTTCTTACGGAGGATAGGAAAATGAATGTATCGGATATAATGAGTGCTCCGGTCTATGTGATTGGAACAGAGGAACCTGTATCACACGCAAGGAAGCTGATGTTTCGTCACAAGATCAGTACTTTGATAGTTGTTGAAGAGGACGAAATAAAGGGAATTGTCACAAAAAGTGATATTAGCAGCCGCCTTGCACAGGCAGAACCAATGTGGAGGCGGCGCCCCATCGATAAGATCCCGGCAAAAATGGTGATGACCGCAGAACCGATTATCACTATTTATCCCGATGCATCCGTATCCCAGGCCATTAACCTGATGCTGGAAAATCAGATCAACAACCTGCCGGTGTTCAAGAACAAGCTTCAGGGAATCGTAACAATCGGGGATATAGTCCGTTATGTAGCGGATAGAGCCCTAACAACTAAAATTTCCGAAGTGCTTACCGATGACGCTGTGGAGGTGCACCGCCATCATACAATCAACCATGTAATCGATGAAATGGAAAAGCACAGGGTCAGCAAAGTAATAGTGATTAACGATATGGGGGACACAGTCGGTATGATCTCTACGCGGGATATTGCTCTCAGTGCCATGGAGGACAATGAAGGTAAAATGCAGTCAAAGAATATTAAAATGGCACGTAAACCCACCCAGGGAGGCGAAAAAACATACAGGTATGTAAAAGACGTACCTCTGGTAGCAGAGGATATAATGGTCGAACTTGACGGGGTTGTAAATATCGAAGATAACCTCTCAGATGCGGCCAAAGTAATGGTAGAAAACAATCGTACAGGCCTTCCTGTCGAAAAGGAAGGAAAGATAGTAGGAATCTTGAGCAGAATCGATATAATAAGGGCTGCTTGAGCAGGTAAATTCCCAGGAGATGTTTATTATGCAGGTAAAGGACATAATGATACAACCAATAAGCGTAGATAAAGCAGACACTATTTCTCATGCACTGGACATAATGGAAAAGAACGATACAAGAAGGCTGCTGGTTACTCACAGTGGTCAGCTTGTAGGTGTCCTGACAATGAGGAATCTTACCAAAGAACTGGGAACCCGCAAGAAGGGGGCCAAACCTGCCTCTTCCCTTCATGTGGCCACTGCTGTATCGGATAATTTCGTGAAAATTCTGCCAGACACCGATATTGATGATGCCATTACCCTGATGAAAAAGAAAGGCGGGGTTCTGATAGTCACCGATAACGAGGATATAATGGGCTGGGTTACTCCCCAGGAAATCCTTCAAAACCTCTATTTTGATGGTTTTGCCGGTGAAATGATGATAAAGGACCCGGTAGTCGTCAATCCAGCCGACAGGGTCAGCCATGTAAGGCATATAATACTCGAGAACAATATGGGAAGGTTCCCTGTAATGGATAGCGGTGAACTGCAGGGCATAATTACCGAACAGGACATTGCCAAAGCGATGAAAGCCTTCCGTGAACTTGTATCCGGAAACCAGCAGGATGCCAGGATCAAGAACCTGATTGTAGAGGATATAATGAAAATGGGTACCAAGACCGCCTACACCAACACACCTGTTGCCGAGGTGGTTGATATGATGCTCGAGAACAATATAGGCGGAGTACCGGTACTCAACCTGGAGGAGGAGTTCACAGGCTTTATCACCCGGCGCACCCTTGTTGATACCCTGGCAAAATGAAGGCAAAGAATGAAAGGTTCGGAGAAACCAGAACTTGATATGGAAAAGACAGCCCGCTTTTTAGGGCTGTCAGTCTCCAGACTGGAAAGACTACTTGAAAAAAGACTCCTGTCAAGAAACTGGGGAAAGTACAAGAATTTGTTCAGGTTTGAAACCTCCGTCTCGGGTATAGAAAGAGGAAGTGTCCTCCTGCAAAAACGCGATGGAGAACTGGATTTAATCCTGGGTTTCCCGAAAATACAGCGCGCAATGCTGCTTGAGCCTTCCATAAATAACCATTTTTCAGAAATTGATAAACTCATAGTCGAAGAAAAGATGAACGGCTATAATGTCCGTGTAATTGAAAACGCAGGGAAACTTATCGCTTTTACACGCAGTGGGCATGTCTGTCCCTATTCCACAGAAAAAGTCAATTATCTTTTAGACCCCTCCTTTTTCAGACAATATCCTGATCTTGTAGTGCACGGGGAAATGGCAGGCCCCGAGAATCCTTATGTCTCCAAAAAGGTCTACGATACACAGACACTGGATTTTTTCGTCTTCGATATACGCCACAAAAAGACTGGACAGCCCCTGCCGGTCATACAAAGAAGAAAACTGGCCGCATCCTTTGGTTTTAAGCAGGTTCCTTTCCTGGGAGAGTTTGCAAGGAAAGAGGCTGCTGAAAAGATCATGTCCATCATAAAAAAACTGGGGGATATGGGACATGAAGGGGTGGTCATCAAGGATTTGGATATGGATCTGTCACCTATCAAATATACATGTTCAGAGAGTAATTGCGCCGACCTTGAACATGCTTTCAAGTTCTATAATGAAGTGGGGCGGGATTATCTGTATTCCAGGGTAGTCAGGGAAGGTTTCCAGACCGTGGAATGGGATGAGGATGAAGACACAATGGAGAAACGGTGCTTAAGGCTTGGCAAAAGCATCCTCTCTCCTATGGCCGATTCTGTTCGAAGGGTTGGCAACGGTGAAAAACTCTATGATGAGGTTACATTGCGTTTCCAGAATCCACAAACCCTGCAGGAATTTGAGGAATATTTCCGACGACTTGGCATAGATGCTATTTTTGACCGGGTTGGATATTCAGGAGGAGAACTTATGGTAAACCTACAAAAACTCAACCAGAGTACCACCGACAAGACCGAATCAATGTGGGAAGGCAACCTGTGGTGAAGTAACACATTTATGCACCAAACACCTGTTAGTGCATAGGTGTAACAATGACTAAAATAGCAATTATCGGAAGTGAGGGAAGCGGCAGGACTTCCCTGGCAGCAAAACTGGGTAAAAAAAGCACAGCTGCAGATATCACCATGTATGATTATGCCAAGAACGATGTGGTGATGACAACAATCGATGCCAACGGTTACCCCAAATCCGTCAAACCCCTTGTCACTGCCCTGCAACTTTCCGACATAGCCCTGCTCTGCATTCCACCGGAAGGCCCTGATGCCTTTGCCGGGGAATGTATCATGGCCCTGGACCTGATGCAGTACAAACACGGGATTGTGGTGCTCACCAAAGCTGATACCTCATACCCTTACGCCCAGGAAGAGCTGCAGAAAAACTTACAGAAAATCCTGTCCCCGACTACCCTGGCAAACTGGGAATTTGTAAACCTGTCCACCGAGTCCTTCGAAGGGCTGGATGAGATCAAGGAAAAGATCTTTGAACTTGACGAGCAGGTCAATTCTGAATATGAAGAACTCAACGATAAACCCGTTCGCATAATCGTTGACCAATCCTTCAATGTCACGGGAATTGGCTGTGTGGTACTGGGAATTGTGAAACAGGGTACGGTGAATGCAAAAGAAAAACTGACAGCCTATCCTGCAGACAAACCCCTGGAAGTAAGGTCTATCCAGATGCATGACGAAGATGTAAAAAGTGCTCCTGCGGGTGCCAGGGTCGGCCTTGCCCTTAAGGGTGTCCAGTCAAAGGATATTGAAAGGGGTTTCATTATTTCTGAAAAGGAAGAGGTTGCTGAATCCCTAGTACTGGAATGTACCCTTTCCTCCTTTGCTTCTCCTCTCAAGCTATCCGATGTACCTCATATCTTCACAGGCCTGCAGTCATCGCCCATGCGTATTGAGAAGATCGAGATTGATGGAAAGGAAGCCGAGCAGGTAAATGCCAGTCAGCAATGCACACTTCATTTGAATGGCTCCCACGAAATAGCCTACAGGCAGCAGGACAGGTTCATAATCACGAACCTGGATGCAAAACAGCGGTTTACAGGTTACGGCTTTGTTAAAGAGTAATTATCTTCTGCCGAGTACTTCAATGCCTTTTTCCCCAAACCGGAAAGCCTGTCTGGATACGGGATGAGGCACACCTCTCATTTTTATGATCTGGAGAGAGCGATCTTCATCATCTGAAGCCGGGTTATGGAACAATATCACACCATCGGCAGCGAAATGCTCGGAAGATACACTTACAGGAATGGGTTGATCATCTATAAGAAGAGTTGTGCAACCCAGTGCCTGTAGATTGCGTAAAAACCGTGCCATTTCCATTTTTTCCAGACATTTGTCCTGGTTGGAAAAACGTATGGATGAGAGAGGATCCACTACAACCCTTTTGATATCATTGACCGCTACATGCGCAGCTATTTCCTTGAAAACAGTTGAAGCAGAGGGAGGTTCTCCTTCCACAGGATAGGGATTCATGTTGGATTCTGGATTTATGACTTCCTTTAATTCATCCATGTACCCATATTCCATCTCCGGACCCAGATCTGCAAAGAATATTTTTTTCATTTTCATCAGGGCCGACAGGTTGAGGGAGTAAGTAGAAATGTCGGCTATAATATGTTCGGAATTCTGCATCAATGTGACATAGAGACCAGCATCCCCGAAAGACACCCCATGTATCAGGTACTGCATACCAAAGGTAGTTTTACCACTTCCCGGGGAGCCATTCAATAGATAGACCCGCCCCTGTGGCAAACCTCCTCCTATCAGTTCATCAAGTCCTTCAATTCCAGTCTCTGCCTTCATCACTACCCTCAAATAATATATGCAATAAAGCTTCTAGGTCTTCAATGCACACATTATGTTATATTAACCTAAATTAATATTATACTTCATAGGTATATTAAAGTTATAGTTAACATCGTCCAAAATGGTCGGAACATGTCATCCAAACCAAATTTCCTGATAAAATGGTCTGCTTTTCTGTGGTGTCTGAAAATATTTACCTATTCAGCCACATTGACAGCCTTACTGGCACTGGCAACTTATGCAATCATGACGGCCCTGGCAGAACCTGTAATTATAAATGAGACTATTGAGAGGACCACCTCTGCCGCAACTTCAAAAGTCCAGCGGGGTGCAGGATATGTGGGAATTGCCTGGTCCATCTTCCTTTTTAACAGCCTGGCTGCCCTTACCGCTTCGGCAGGTACTGCGCTTTTTGTCTATTTCAACCGCTTCCTGTTGAAGGATATCACATCCCGCAGGCATCATCACAATTATGCAAAAATCTCCATTGCAATGGAAAAAGCACTCTATCCGATCTACAGGGTACTTGAGTGGCCTGCTGAGCGTTTTTTTGGATTCAAGTCCATTAATACCCAAAAAGCAGAAAATTTAGTATGGAACTATACAGGCTACAGCAGGTATCATTTCCAGCTACTTACCGCAATAGTCCCATTTTCAGTTCCCCTGCTCGTAGCAGCAGCCAACGGGGCCATTCTGGGAATGCTTTTTGCTTTCCACTTATTCAACGGGGCTTTTACGGGTTACCATCTGGCCGGAATCAATGGAATTGTGGGTGGAATTATCTATAATATTACTTTTTTCATATCCGCAATCCTACCCCATGGGATAATCGAAATTCCAGTAATCCTTTTAAGTACTTCTATAGGGTATGCAATTGCAGACTCCAACTGCCGGCTTGTAAGGGACAAAAATCTTTTCGTCTCCGATAATATAGCAGACCTGCAGGCCGATATAGCAACAGAAGAAAGGAATACAGGTACAATCCTGTTTTCTCCCTTATTCTGGAAGATTTACTTATTCTTTGTACTATTGCTGCTGATAACCGCTTTCATAGAGACGGAGATTACACCCAGCATAATTACATGGGCCCTTTCAATAGTGGAACCTTTTGTATCCTCATTACTCAATTCCTGAAAGTATCAAGAGCCTCTGCTACATTACCAAGCAGGGTGGAAGCTATTTCCGGGGTCGGCCAGGAACCCAGACCACAATCAGGCCCGACATATTTGACCCGGTCCCCGAATATTCCATAAGCATGTTCCAGACGCTTGAGTATGGTAGAGGGAGTTTCCATATCAGTTACCAGTTCCTGAAGCATTTCAGGCTTCTGCCAGGCATTGGTTGAATATTTTTCATTGAGAATGGCTACAAGATTGAAAATATCAGTTCGTGCCACACCGGCCCTGAGGAAAGAATCCGTTTCCTCGAGCACATTTTTATCAATAAGTTCCAGATAGGTGGGGTTGGCTGCTGATTCCACACCAATTACATTGATACCTGATGTACGACAGGGGAGTTCGTAGTACAGCGGGGAGTGCAGATGGATCTCTACGTCTACTCCCTTGCGGGAAGCGGTTGCAGAGGCTTTTTCCAGTGCATTTATAATTTCATCATCATCAAACATAACCTGAGGGTTGATACCAATACTGGGCTCATCAATGGATACGGTATGCACATTGAAATTGGAGGCGTTATCGATTGCATTGGTCACAAATTTGTCAATGCTTTGTCCAAAAAGTTCCAGTATATCATCATAGGAAGTTCCACCGAATTCCTGCAAATATAATTCAAGTGGCCCTGTCACACAAACACGGACATTGGGTTTTATACCGGTTTCCGTTTGATACTCTTCTGCAGCTTTTTCGATTGCTTCAAGTTCAACAATCTTCGCACAACTTGTCTTTACGTCAAAGGGACCCTCTATGCATTCAGGATCATTGAGAATTGAAAGGAATTGCTTATTCATATCCTGAAACTGAGGATAGGTTGCAACGTCCACACCGGCATCCAGTTTTTGCCGGAATGTGGATCTGATGACATCAAAAGCCGCAGGTTCGTGTGCGGGTATTGCTTCTCTTAACCACTCTGCACTTATTCCTCCCTGAAGAGGGAAACTGCCGATATCATCGAAAATCAGTTCTGTCATGCCTTCCAATGAGCAAGCTTCATTAATAACAATTGCGCAATATTCAATATAGGAGAATGGGAAGAAAAATGCAATCTGGACTCAGAGAAAACTTACTCAATGTTCTAGCCGGAAAAGAGGAGGGGCTAATACCTGTACTATCGGTAACCCAGACAGCCACAAACGGTCTGATGGAAACTACCGGGGCGTTCTGGCCACAGGCACATTCCAGCGCATTTCAGATGGCAGAACTCTCGCTGGCAGCACATACTGTCGGGGGACTTGAAGCAATAAGCTACCCCTTTTGCCTGACAGTCCTTGCCGAAGCGGCCGGATGTGAAATTGACCTGGGAACCATAAACAGACCACCCGAAGTGATATCCCATCCCTTTGCCGAAAAAGTGGAAAACCCCGATATTCCTGCAGACGTTTATGACAGGGCAAGGGTACCGGTGGTACTGGAGACCACACGCAGGTTGAGAAACTTTGCACCGGATGTACCGCTGATTGCAGGAATGGAAGGACCGGCTACACTGGTCTACCATCTTATAGGGGCACAGGATTACCTGAAATGGGCCCTTTTCAAGCCTGAAACCTTCAAGATGTATATCAGGGAAGCAACCTGCATCTGTGAAGGGTATGCAAAATTACTTTTTGAAGCCGGTGCCGATGTAATCTGCCTGGATGATACGGTTGCCGGACCGGAAACGCTGGATTGTCTGTTATTCGAGACCCTTATCAAACCA
The DNA here is from genome assembly GCF_000025865.1 of Methanohalophilus mahii DSM 5219. NCBI lineage: Archaea > Methanobacteriati > Methanobacteriota > Methanomicrobia > Methanosarcinales > Methanosarcinaceae > Methanohalophilus > Methanohalophilus mahii. The sequence continues at coordinate 8,300 of NC_014002.1, read as the reverse complement.
TCATACCAGCATCTTACCCATTCCATTGAAGGACCGGTTGTTATGCATATGTGTGGTAATACGACATCCATCCTATCCTCACTGGCAAACTGTGGTTTTGAGGGAATCAGTATTGAGGAAAGTGTCAGTGTAGCTGAAGCAAAATCCCAGATCGGCTCAAGAACCATTCTTATAGGGAACATATCAACGACAAATACCCTGCTTTACAGCACACCAGAAGAGGTTGAGGAGGAAGCTTTCAAATGCCTGGAGGAGGGAGTTGATATACTGGCTCCCGGAAGTGGTCTTGCACCTGAGACCCCGGTTGTGAACATCAGGGCGATGGAACAGGCAAGGGATAAATATCTGAATGAGTTTGCAGAATGGTCTTGAATATCAAATAAATTTCACATACAGATACATTTCAAGAACAAGAATCAAAGGAATACCCAGCTTGAACTTCCAGCGGCGAATCTTATGCCTGAAGATGTACATACCTGCCAGGATACCCACGCTGCCACCTGCAAAAGCGCAGATGAAAAGGAATTTCTCTGATATGCGGTAGGCTCCCTTTACAGCTTTTTTCTTATCAATCCCCATTATAACAAAAGAAAAAAGACTGGCAAGACCGATATAGGCCAGTACCAGTTGTTCGAGGGAAAACATGGGTTTCACATTGATTCTGGAGCACCCATACCCAAGGTCTCCAGCACATTGGCCAGCACTATCCGGGCACAGTCCACAAGACCCAATCTGGCATTCCTGAGTTCTTCAGTTTCGGCACCCAGCACCGGGGAGAACCTGTAGAACTGGTTGAAGGCGTCCGCCAATTCCCTCCCATAGATAGCGATTATGTGAGGTTTGAGATCGTCTGCAGCCTGTTTCAATACCTTATCAAACAGAGCAATTTGTTTTATCAGGGTAATCTCGGATTCATCGGTCAGTACTGAAGGATTGGGTTTTGATGCAGGATCCCATATTCCTTCCTCACCAGCCTTTTTGAGAATACTGCTTGCCCTGGCATGAGAATACTGTATAAAGGGCCCACCCTGTTTTTCAAAATCAAGGGCTGCTTTCCAGTCAAAGACCGTGGATTTTTCCGGAGAAACCTTGATTATATCATACCTTACAGCACCGATACCGACCATACCGGCCACTTTTTCCATAAATTCAGGTGACATTTCAGGGCGGCGTTTTTCAACTTCCTCAAAGGCTCTTGCTTGAACCTTGTCCAGCAATTCATCAGCGGTTATGAACTGACCTCTTCGGGTACTCATGGAACCCTCGGGCAGGGATACAAATTCAAAGATTACAATTTCAGGCTCCTTTAAGCCCACAGCGTTGAGAGTGGCTTTGAGCTGGCCGGAGATCAATTTGTGATCCGCTCCCAGAATATCAATAATCCGATCTGCCTGCATGGTTTTCCATTCATGATAGGCAAGATCCCTTGTAGTATAAAGGGAAGTACCATCCCTGCGTTGCACAACCAGGGTCTTTTCAAATCCATAATCGGAAAGATCCACCACAAGAGCTCCATCATCCACATCGACACGGCCGGTTTTTCGGATTTTATCCACGATATCCGACACAGCTCCCGAACGGACAAAACCTGATTCATTAACAAAAGAATCATGATGGACATTCATACGAAGTAAGGTACTGCGAATTCCTTTTACAGCAAGGTCCACGGCATCATCAAAGCGTTTTATGACCTCCTCATCCCCGGATTCCACCCGCTGCATCAAATTATCGATGTATTCAACCTTCTGGGAGTCCTCTTCAAGCCGGGCATTGGCCTTGATATATACATTGGCAATAGCATGATCCGATTTGAGATCAGGGTCCATTTCGAAATGTTCCAGGGCCCAGGAAACTATGGCAATCTGTCTGCCCATATCATTCACGTAATACTGGGCATCCACATCGTATCCGGCTTTTCTCAGAATCCTGGTCAGGGTGTCTCCTATTATGGAATTGCGTATGTGACCCACATGTAGGGGACCATTGGGATTGGCCGAAGTGTGTTCCAGCAATATTTTTCCTGAATAAAAATTTCCGCCAAAATCTTCCTTTTTGCTCCTGACAGTCTCAAAGGTACGGTCAATATAGGTCCTGTTGGCCTTGATATTGATGTAGGGCCCGGTAGTCCCGATACTTTCGATCAGACAGTTTTCCCGAAGCTGGATATTTTCCACGATCTGGTTTGCTACTTCCACCGGACTTTTCCTGGCAACTGCGGCCAGCTTGAAAGCGACCCTTGTAGAGAGGTCTGCGTGTTGGGAAGGTTCGGGGGCTATCTCCACTGGTTCAAATCCCGCTCTTTGTACGGCATTTTCCAGTACCGATACTACCTGGTTAACAAATTCAAGATACAAATGATCACCTTACATACCTGTATTATACCGCAAAATAGCAACAATGCCGCCAAAAGCATTGAGAAGCTGGCCACCTTCCTCAAAATCAGTTGATATGAAAGCCACCTCACTTCCCATCTGGTCACTCAGATCCGAGAGTTCATCCACGATATCTACCCTTTCGACAACTTCCAGGGGAGACCCACATTTAGGGCAGTTACCAAAGTCATCTACACTTTTCTGATCCGGTTGATTTTCCCGGGTTATGTTGTCTTCATAATCCCCGTCGGTACACCTGACCTTTATTCTTTCAGACCTTAAGTCCTCGGATATCAGCAGTATCTCCACGGCCCCTATCATCAGGTTCTGACGCACAACTTCCTCACCATAGGCAGCCTTTCCGGAATCAGATACCAGTTCCTTGAAAAACTTTTGCATAAGATTCTTTTCAACCATCAGGTCCAGGTCCTGCAGACGCTCACTTGCAGCATTGACAAGTTCCTGCAATCCTGATTCATCGGTGTAGGCCACATCAAAGAGTCCCAGTATTTTCCTTTGCAGCTCATGATGCAGGAATTCTCCTGATTGGAATTCTTCCTTGGTCGGGGAAGGGCCACCCAGCAATATTCCCTCAAAATCCTTCATGTCAACCGTCAGGAAAATTTCACTGGCCGCATCTCCTATACGTTTGTAGAAATCGTGTATCGCTATAAGCCTAAGCTGCTGGAAACGCTGAGCACTCTGACCACCTTTCCTCTGTTTACCGGGAACTGTTGAGGTAAGGTTACGATAGGGTTCTATATGTTTGCCTGTAAGTAAACCAATTGTAGCTTCCCTTCTGTCAAGCACAAGCAAACCGTAGGTCTTGGCATCCTTGAGCATCCCTTCCAGCGGTTCGAGGAAAAAGGCAGAGTCACAGTGATACTTATAAATCGTGAGCGGCTGGGGGGGAATTATGGTTGTGGTTTCCATATTCGTTTTGTCCGCACCTATATCCACAGCTCCGGTAAAATAAACGATACCGTTTTCCGGGATCTTAAGATATTTAAGACGGGAAAGCAGGGAATCTATTGCAGACTGCACATTGGTCCTTGTGACCTTGGATTTAATGTTGGAAGCCTGACTGTGTTCAGTCTTAAGCTGTGAGGTCACATCGGACAGCTGTTTGTCAGGTGGTATGTAAAGGGATATGAGTTCAGTACCCCTTCCCTTTTTGTTTCGGAGGGATTCAAGTTTTTTCTTGAATTCATATTTTTCATGAGCAGATTGTTCGGCCATTGTAAGGATACTCCATAATCAAAAATTAATCAAAATGTCGGGATATTCGCTATGCTCTAGGCTTACAATATAAGCCATTATTATAAATATAAGTTATGACAGTGCGTCAAACGGGGAGTTTAGAAGCGACAAATTTTCCATCACGAAAAAGCATGACAACGCGACTTATTTCAACCTGGTCGCCAACTTCATAACCCAATTCACAGCCAAGCTGATTTGCAAAATCAAGGACTTCTTCGTGCCCTGGCATGGCATCCCTTTCAAGCCGGTTCCTGGAAAAACCCAGGTGCATATAGGCTTTGACTTCAATAATATCAGGCTGTGCCTTTCTGATAAGATCCGCATAACCTTTCACATCAAACATATTCACACCCTTGATTAGAGTAATACGGATAGCAGTCCTGCATTCTTTATTTTTAAGGATACTGAGGGATTCATTTATGTTATCCCATAAACAGGGATCCTTTGGGGAACAAACTTCCATATAGGTCTGCCTTTCAGGAGCATCCAGGCTCATGTAGAGCTGGGAAGGTTTTATGCGTTTAATCGTTTCAGGGACAGTACCGTTGGTTACCACAAAAGTACTTACTCCTCTGCTTCGGAATTCTTCTATCAGTTCATCCAGATAAGGATAAAGGGTAGGTTCACCGGATAAAGAGATAGCCACATGTGCAGGCTCATTGGCCTGTTGCCACAATTCTCTTGAGGCCGAACCTCCAAACCCGGAAATCAGGTTGCGTTGACATTCTATTGAAGACCCCATTATTTCCACTGGAGAATCCCATTTCTGAGGGGTTGGAACATCAAGCTCAACCGGCCTCCAGCAGTGCAGGCAACGCTGGTTACAGCACAGTGTTGGGGTCATCTGCAGGCATCTGTGGGATGAAATCCCATAAAAACGGGCTTTATAACATTCTCCTTCCTCACGCACAGCCCGTCTCATCCACAGACATGTTTTGACAGCTGAATGAGATCCTGCAAGCCTGTATCCCTGCTTTTTAATTAATGTACCAATATCAGGTAATAAATCTGAAGCCATCCGGACTAACTCTTGACTGGCATTATATAAAATACACGTTCAAAACTGCAGCATGGTCGGCTGAAAGGTGGCAAGATCAACCACCGGGACCCTAGCTGGTTCAGGTACCACATTTACCCGTTTCTGGAATTCGGTCTGGTCCTGCCAGGTTCCTGAATTGATAAGCAGTGTACCCCTGTACTGCTTCACCCCTACAGTATGGACATGGCCACAATGCAGTATATCGGGTATATGATCGATCACAAAATGGTCAGTCTTCTCCGGAGCTATAGAAACCCTGCTGCCGTAGGTCGGGGAGAGATGGCGACGCTTTACCATTTCCAGCATTGCTTTTTCAGGTTCACTGTAGGAGATTCCCTGTATGCTTGACACAAAATCATCTATAGAGCGGCCGTGGTACATCAACACAAGCACACCATCCAGATCCACAAGAGCAGGATTGCCCACGAATTTTATCCTGGGATCAAACATTTTCCTGATACGTTCCGGGAATGTGGGCTGGGGTTCGGCCTGGCGTACAGCATCGTGGTTGCCAGGACCAATAACTACTGTGATATCAGAAGGTATCTGGTTGAAATAGTGGGCAACTTCCTCATACTGGTCATAAATATCCGGTATGGTAAGCTCCTCTTCCTGTCCTGGATAAATACCTACCCCATCTACAATATCACCGGCAACCACAATATAGCGTAATTGCTGTGCTAGTTTGTTAAGCTCGGGATTGTCAGATTCCCTCTTGACAAAGGTCATGAAATCGTCCCATTGACCTTGCAGGAAGGTATTACTTCCTATATGCACATCTGAAATGAAAAGAGCCTTGCCCTGACTACCGTTTTTGGATAAACCCATATTTGGCAGGTCTGGAAATACAAGTTTTTTGGCTATCAGGAGTTTGCCGTCATTGGTGAGATTACCACTGACCCCTACCACATCATCAAGGACAAGCTTGTTCGATTGTTCATAGATATCCTTATCATTCATACTGAAAAGTACCTGGAAAGAACCCGTAGGGTCTTCAAAACGCACCAGACGATGACCATTGGACGTATTTTTAATCTCTGATACCATACCGATTATGGAAATCTCATCCCCGGGTACACGTCTGTTTCCTTTCAGGCTTTCCATGGGTCTGGCATTGACCCTGCCCCTGATCATCTCACTCAGCCGACTGTAACGGTTGCGGAAATACTGTACAAATTCCATATATTCCCCGACACAGGTGGAACAATCTGTTATATCGCAAAGCACGGAGATGGGATTTGCAGAAGTTGTATTTGCAACAGGTTCCTGTTTGCATGGAACCTCTACATCCTTTACTTCTTCAAATCCCGTAAAATCAATATCATCAACGTCTATCACGAATACCGAATCATCCACACTTCCCAGTATGTGATTGATAAGGGCCCGGGGATTGTTGTGAGAAGTTATAAGCTCGGCTGCCTGAGGACTCACCTGGTAGCCTGCTTCAAGCAAATCAGAAAGAAAAGACATTTCTTGCATTACAGACCTCTATATTGGTAATGTAGTTACAAGAATTTACCTGTATAACAATACTTTGGTAAACATTATTTTATCAAATAAACCAATAAGTTTAAACTCGATACAGACAAATTTGGTTTGCCAATTCGGAGAAATATTCATGGAAATAGGGGAAATAATTCATACTTTTAAGAATAGCGATAATTTTTGGGTGGGAATCGCACGTGACGCTTTATCAGTACTGGCTATTCTTGCAGTTATTGGCATCCTGTCCCAGCTATTCTTTGGAATGTGGACCCCAATGGTTGCGGTGGAGTCGGGAAGTATGGAACCCCATATGTACAGGGGAGACATAATCTTTATCGAAGATCTTGACAGGACACGGATAGAAACACTTCGGGATGCACCTGAAGACTATATCTCATTTGAAAAAAAGGGAGATGTTATCTTATACCGACCCTACGGGCAGAAAGGAGTGACCCCGGTAATCCACAGGGCCATGTATTTTGTTGAAGAAGGCGAACAAATGTGGGAAGGGGGACCTGATGCTCCGCATGAAGGTTACATAACCAAAGGGGACAATAAGAAAACAAATAGCTACTATGACCAGCAGGGCCAGATCAGTTATCTTGCTCCTGTAAAAGAAGAATGGATCATCGGTGTTGCCCGTTATAAGGTTCCTTATATTGGACATATACGATTACTGTTGTCCTGATATATCTCTAAAAAAGAAGGACAGGTTTAACCTGCTCAATTTAATAATTCCGCCTTAAAGATGCATCTGGGCTGTTAGTACCGGTTTGAAATCAGCCAGCATATTGAGACGATAATCCTCAAGCAATACTTTCTTGGTGCTTTCAACAGGTACACTCAGGACTATTTCCTTGGTACGCCCATACCTACCCTTACTCACAACTATAGCATTGAGGATACCCAGCATATCAAGTTCTGATATGAGATCGGTTACCCTTCTCTGGGTCAGGATATCGGTATCAACATTGCGGCATAACTGCCTATAAACGTTATACACTTCACCCGTTGTCACATTACGGTGGCCATTATTACGTAGCAGCATTACACTATAGAGAGCGAGCTTGGACTGGGTAGGAAGAGTACGGATAACCTCCACTATACGATCCACTTCGATTTTTTCCTGGGCCTGCCTGACGTGTTCTTCCTCGATAATATTCTTCTTTTCCCGTTCGGCTATTTCCCCGGCAACCCTCATCAGATCAAGAGCACGCCGTGCATCGCCGTGTTCCTGTGCCGCAAAAGCAGAACATAGAGGAATTACCATATCATCCATGCTGTTTTCCTTATAGGCAATAGCCGCACGCTGCCTGAGAATATCGCTTATCTGTTCGGCATCATAGGGTGGAAAGATAATTTCCTCCTCACCCAGAGAACTTTTCACACGTGGATCCAGAAATTCAGTGAACTTCAGGTCATTGGAAATACCTATCATGCTTACACGGGCATTTTGAAGATCCGTATTCATCCGGGAAAGATTGTAGAGGACATCATCCCCTTTCTTAATCAGTTTATCAATTTCATCAAGAATTATAATAATAACCTGTTTCCTGGAATCCACTGCCTCTTTAAATCGGAAAAAAACCTGATCTGTAGGCCACCCTGTCATAGGAACATCTTCACCGAACTGTTTTGCAAGATTGGCCAGTAACCTGTACTGTGTATCTATTACTTCACAGTTTATGTAAAGGACATTACATTGTACATTGAGATGATCACTTTTCCTTTCAAGTTCAATACCCACATATCTGGCAACTGCAGTTTTACCTGTACCTGTTTTTCCATAAATGAGAACATTAGAAGGTGTATGACCCCTCAAAGCTGATACCAGTACCGTAGCAATATTATTTATCTGATCACTTCGGTGAGGAAGATTTTCCGGTGTATACGCAGGTCTCAACACTTCCTTATTCTTAAAAAGGGATTCTGTCTCCAATAACTCTTCAAATAACCCATCAAGTGAACTATTATCCATCCAAACACCTTCTATTTGTAATATATAAATACCGTCTAATCGTTTTTTAGTAGATTGAAACCAAAGCGGGTACCTCCTCTTAGCAATATTTGATATATGCAAAAGGACGTAATTTTCCTCTATTAGTACTCTAATGGAAATATAGGTATCTATTCTTAACAGTTAT